>JBCDBK010000114.1:0-14922 GCA_039184115.1 Planctomycetota bacterium
CCGACGCGACCTTGACCTCCGCCACCGTGGTGACGTCGGTGTTCGCCGTCGAATCCGCGCCCAAATCGTCGCCGAACAGGGTGTCCAATCCGAGCGAGAACGCCTGGTCCGACCGCGCGACCGACGACGCGTCGATCGACGAGACCTCAGCCCCGACTTCGACGCGATCGGCGACCAAGTTCGCCGCCCCGATGTCCGTGACCGCTTGCGAGTTATCGTAGGTCGTGGTGGCTTCGGAAACGACCGTCGAAATCAGCGCGACGTCAATGCTGTTGTCGGCCGTCGCGTTCGAGTCGGTCTCCGACGCCATCGTCGCCTGGATGGACAACGTGCCGTCGGCTTCGATCCGCGCGCCGTCGTCGACCGCGACAGACGTAATCTGGTCGGCGTTGACGTTCGTGCGGGCCTCCGAGTTGGTCGCCAGACCAGCGTCACCCGCGGTCGCGTCGGCGTCCGCCTTGTCGCTCGAGTTGGCCAGCAGCGTCACGTCGCCATCATTCGAGATGATTTGGGTGTGGTCCCCGATGATCACCGAATTGCGCGTGATGAGGTTGGCATCGCCAACATCCCGGCCGACGCCGACGAAGCCAACCGCCACACCCGACCCGTCCGAATCCGCGTCGTTGTACGACAGAGAGCGGATGGAGATGTCGTCGGAAGTCGCGGTCAGTTGCGCGTCGTCGCCGACAATGATCTCCACCGACCCTGCGGCGTTTGCCGTGGCCTCTGCACCGAGGATCGCGACCGCGGCGCCGCCTGAGGCGGTCGCCTCGGCGTCGGCCTGTCGCGCGGCGCCGGTGTAGTTGGCGCCCGTGTTGGTTAGGTTATGGATCGCATCGATCGAGATCGACGACGCGCTGAGTTCGACGTCGTCGCCGACGGTCGCCGAGACGTCAGAGCCGATCGTCGCAACCGACCGCGAGGATCCCACCGCCAGACCGCCGACCTGCAGCCCGAATGCGTCGGCTTCGGAAATCTGATCAGTCTGGGCTATTAAATCGATTGCGTCCTCCGCGTAGATCCGCGCCTCGCGGCCAACTGCCACCTGGACAGTCGGATCGACGATCGCCTGACCCGAGACACCCACGAGCGCCACCGTCCCGCCCGAAACCGCGACCGCGTTGGCCGAGATGTTGTCGACTCCGTTGGCCGTCACGGTGAGTGAGCCGACCGTGCCGACGACCTCGCCATCGTCGTCAAACTCGCCCAGCAGGGCGTCGCTACCAATGAACGCCTCGGTCGAGCCGCCCGCGTCGACCTGCGCGCCGGACGCGCCGGCCGCGATGCCGCCCACCGACCCGCCTCCCGATGTGGCGTCGAGTTCCCGGTCGTGGCTTGCGGAGACGATGATCTCCGTTGCGCCGATTATTTCTGCCCCCGGCTCGTTTTGCTGGTCGGCGTCGAAGCCGATATAGGCCGCCCTTCGACCGGTCGAGTCGATCTCGGCGTAGGCTGCGGCGCCGGCAAACCCGAACGCGCCAACGGCGCCGGTGATCGCGTTGACGGCCGCCTTCTCCTTCGCGGATGAGCGAACGCGCACGCCGCCCGCGACGGTGGCACGAGCGCCGTCGTTGATGAAGGCTTCTGTCGTGGAGGCGATGTTCAGGATGGTTACGCCAGCGCCGATGCCCACGACGCCGACCGACAGTGCGCCGCCAACGAGCGACGCGTTGGTGTCTTCGCGCGCGACGACTTCAAGGTCGCCGTCAGTCGTAACCTCGGCGTCTTCGGCAATGTACGCTCGGGTTTCGCTTACCAGACCAGAGACGATAAAGTCACTGAAGCTGTCCAGGTCGTCCAGTGCCGTGACGGTCTCGGTCGAGACCATCGACGAGTTATCGCCTCGGTTCGAATTGCCCGAGTCGGAGTAGCTAAGGTCTTCGTCGGTGGAGTCGTCGAGCGTGTCTTGCGTCTCCGTCGTCGCGCTGTCGCCTTCGCTTCCGCGTAGGGCGTCGGCATTGGCTCCGCCGACGTCGTAGCTCCCGTCGACATTGCCCCCGATCGACCAGAACGAGATGCCGCCGCTTAGCGACGCAAAGCCGAGGCTGCCGGCAACCGCGATCGAGGAAATATCGCGTTCAGAAGTTGCCGCAACTCGTACATCTTCGACGGCGATCACATTTCCCGCGATAAACGCTTGTGTCGAGTTGGCGACCGTACCAACGTCGAGCCCCGCGCCGATACCGGCTGCAACGCCGCCCGCCAGCGCGCCGGCGATGCCGAATGAGCGGACCGTGTTAACAGCCGTGACGTAGACTTCTTGGTTGGTGGTGATTGTCGAATCAGCGGCAATGTAGGCAGTCGTGTCAGAATCAATCTGCTGCCAGGTCACAGACCCGGCGACGCCGGCGACCAAGCCGCCTGCGCCGGCGACTCCGAGATTGAAAATGTCCTCAGTCGAAACCGCCGTCACGCCGACGCCCAGAATGTCGGTCGTGTCTGCTGTGCCAGAGTTGTCGTCGCCATTGAGCACGGCGAAGGAACTGGTCCCCGCGCCGTCGGCAGTGACGGTCGCCCCTTGACCGATATAAGCCTCGGTGTCCTTGCTGATCAGCGCGACACCAATTGAGACGCCCACACCGCCGCCAGACCCCGAGCCACCTACGCCGCCGGCGATCACATCTGCGTCGGTCCGATCCTCAGCGTGGACCCTAACATTGCCACCTGCGTCAATCTCGGCACCCGCGTCGGTCGTGAGTTCGTCGGCGATAAAGGCCTTGGTGGTATTGTTGATGTCAACGACCGACGCAGCACCGGCGCCGGCAAATGCACCGACTGCCCCCGACAGGCTGATCGCCACGGTCTCAACGTCTTCCTCGTTGTAGGCCGACACGATCACGTCCTGCGTAGCGTCGACGTCCGCGTCGGCGCCAATCGACGCTTGGGTGTTCATCGTGACGATAGCAACCTCAGCGCCGGGCGTGGCTGCAATGTTCGCGGACCCCGAGATACCACCGACGATCGAGCGGGTGAAGAAGTCATTGCCTGCCGTCACCAGCACCGACTGATCCGTTCCCGCATTGACGTTGTCCGCGTTCTGGTTGATCTGCGCATTATCGCCGACCTTGGCGAAGGTATCTTCGTCGATCACGTTCAAACCGATCGAGACCTGCACGGCAAAGCTGCCGGTCGAACCCGCCGCACCAAGACTATAAAGCTCGACTTGGTCAGAGTTGACGGCCGTGACCGCAACGCCCTTGAACCCAATGATCGTGTCAGGCGTCGCATTGCGATCTTCGAAGTAGCCACGGTCTTCGTCGGTGGGTAGATCTGTGGCATCGAGCGGCACGTCTTGGATTGCACCGCTCTGGCTGTCGCCCCCAAAGGCGACAAAGTCGCCGCTGTTGACGGTCATCGCGTCACGAGTTCCCCACGCATCGACGATAGCCCCATTACCGATGGTGGCAGTAGTTGACTTTGTGAAGATCGGCACCTCGATCGCGCCGCCCACACCGTTGGAAGCCCCGAAGGCTAGCGAGCCGCCGCCAATTTCCAACTCAGTGCGTTCCTCCGCCGCGACTAGTACATTTCCCTCGGCCAACACCGACGCGCCGCTCAGTCCAGCACCGACATCCGCTCCCTCAATTTCCGCACGCGTAGTAATGTCATAGATCGACACGCCGACCGCACCTGCGATCCCGCTTGACTGCCCAGCGGCGGCCGATGCGGCGACAGACAGCACGTCCTCGAGCGACGTTGCTTCCACGAAGACATCCTTGCGCGCGTCGACATCGGCACCGCTATCGATCCATGCTTCAACGTTCTTGTTGATTACTGCGACGTCGATGCCGGCGCCGATGCCCGATTCGCTGAACGAACCAGCAGCTGCTCCGGCAATGCCGGTCAGCTCGGTTCGTTCACCGGCTCTCACAAGCACGCTTTGCGAAGTGCTCTCGTTGGTTGAGTCGGCCTGATTTATCTGTGCGGAAGCGCCGACATACGCTCGCGTGTCTTCGCTAAGACTAGTCACCGTTGCGGAACCGGCAATGGCGCTACCACTTGCTCCGCCTACGGAACCACCAATCGCGACGGAAATTACTTCATCGAGCGAAACCGCGGTCACCATCACGCCGCGGGACGACTCGGTCTGTTTGTCTAGATCGTCATTAATTTCACCGGTACGCACATTGAGGGCAGGAATGTTAGTATCTGCGTTGGCTTGTACGCTTACCCCGTCACCGATGTACGCTTCGACCAGGTTGTCGGTCACAACTGTGGAGTTAGCGACACCGACCGAATTGCCACCTGTAAACCCACCCAGCGCGAACGAACCGCCAACGGTCACGAGGTCGAGCCGATCGTCGGCCGCGACAAGCACGCTGCCAGCAGCAGAAATGTTGGTGGTCGTGCCATCGATGTAGGCTTGGGTCTCGTTGTCGACCACATTGATGGAGAACGAACCTTGAAGAGCAGTCGCTCCCGAAACTGCTGCGCCGGCAGCAACTGACGAAATCGTCGGAGTCGACTCCGCCTCGACGATGACATCTCCCGAGTTAGAACTGACAGTCGTTTCAGTGATGAAAGACTTCACCGCGTTGTTGACGACATTCACGGCGATCGCGGCACCAGCGGCGTCCGATCCAGAAGCGCCGAGTGCGATCGCTGCAGTACCCGCTACCGAAACGATGTCCGTATTGTCGTCCGCCGAAACGTCAACGCCCTGACTGCCTGCGATACCGTTGTTCTTCTTACGAGAAATCGATGCTTTGGTATTCGCGCTGACAACGTTGACGCCAATGCTGATCGCGGCTGCCTGCGCCTTGCCGATGCTAAACAGTCCGCCTGCCAGCGCGACGGCTGCGGCAACACTATCGACCTGCACGTCGGACATCGCGTCAACAACGATAGTTCCATCAGCCACCACATCGGAGTCCACAATCTCTGCCACGTTGCCATCGCTGTTGGCAATGACATTCACAACAATTGCCGCACCGATACCACGTTGCGTCTTCGTAGAGAACCCGCTTGCTACGGCGCCGGCACCCGCGATTGCGATAATTTGACTCGTGTCCGTGGCGTTAACAGACACGTCGCCTTGCGTGCCGGAAGAGCTAGTGACGTCGACTTCGGAGTCGACAATTTTCGCCTGAGTCGTATTCGTGATCACGTTGACCACGACCGAGCCAGCAATCGCGAGAGATCCGGAGACGCCAGCCCCGCCCATGCCGACCGAAGTCACTTCCGCCGACGAGTCCGCGTCGATATCCAACTCTCCATCGATGATCGTGACTTGCGAGTCCTCGATGTAAGCTTTGGTCTCGTTGTCGATCACGTTCGTCGTGAACGAACCGGCAATTCCCTTGGAATCGTCCGTCGATGTCGACACCGCGATCGCGCCAGACCCACTGCCGATCACACTGTCGTTGATCGCTCGCACTACCAAGCTCGTAGCGGTGAAATCCGCATCGTCAATGAACGCCAACGTGGTGTCGCTGATGATTCCAACCGTCACATCACCGGCGATCGAGATGCCGTGCTTGGGCTTCGCGCTGGTCGCATTGTCGGTGCTGTCAGAAGCCTCCGTCTGGCCTGAAGCGACGGCTCCCGACTTTGACGGCGTGGCAACGGCTGCGGCGAGCGAGATCGAGATGATCTCGCCATCGTTATTGGCGATAATCACCGCGTCGCCTGCCGACGAGACGAAGCCCGTGCCCGTGGGCTCGCTGAACGTATGGTCCGCGCCCGTGCCAAGCGTGCCGTCGAGCGGAACTTCCTGCCCCGTGCTGACATTCTCCAGCTTGATCGTCGTACTATTCACGACCACCACGCGGTAGCTTGTCCCAGTTTCGAGCCCGCCGATGTCGGTGCCGTCACCCGAGTCGTAAACGACAATGTCATCGCTGTCGAACGAATGGGCAAAGCCGAAGTTGATCGTGTTCAATTCGCTGTCGACCAAGGCGCTCGGGCGAATGGCACGACCAAAGCCGTGACTTGAGCCCGTCGCTTCGTCACCATCCAACCCAATGATTTCTGGGCTGGCCGACAATGCTTCTTCCGCACTCTCTGCCAGCTGGAAGCTATCGGCATCAGACTTAATCACGTAGTAGACATTGCCGTGGCCAATACCGCCGATGCTCGTTCCGCGCCCGTTGCTATAGACGACCGCATCGCCGGTTTCAAAACCGTGGGCAGTCAACGAAATCGTATCGTCGGAGACTGCGCTGGAGGGATCGATCAGCCGACCCAATCCGTGCGTATTTTTCAGACCGGTGGAAGAATCGATCGCAGTGCGTAGCGAGTGATTCGTCCCGGTTGCCACCGAAGCATCCAGGTCGGCGCGGACATAAGGCACAAAGAAGTGCCCTGGATCTTCCGTGGCATTAGCGCTGATTGCGATCCGCCCGGTCGTCGAGCGGAAGCCATGGACGCTTTCGTCGGTGCCGGTTGCGACGAACGTGAGTGGATCGCCGCCTGGTGTTAGCGAAAGTTGAAGTTCCGTGCTACCGGTGTTGGAAGAGTTGTCCTCTTCGAAAACCAGGAAGTCACCATCGATTCGAATCGCGAACAAAGACTGTCCTTCAGTCAGCGCTATTTCGGTCACCCCGTCAGCGGCCAGGTACTTGAGCGGAGTCGTATTCGCAGCCGAGGGATCGGCGAAGAACTCGCTACTCGTGTAAATCAGCTCGTCACCGCTTTGGAACTCGTGCGTCGTACCAAAGTCAATCGTTTGCGAATCGATGAAATGGGTGTCTGGCTCAAAGAATCGCCAAACGGCCGCCTCAGCGGTCGCCGCGGTGTCGGCCAATGCGAACGAATTCTCGCCGTCCAACACCACATAGTAAACGTCGCCATCCGTCAGACCGTTGATGGCATTGCCGCCCGGAGCGAAATACTGCACTGCCTGGGCATGGTTGAAGGCATGGAAGAATCCCGCGTCGATCACGTCTTCGGTGCTATCGACATTGGCACTACTCGGGGCGAAGCCACGCTGGAACGTGTGACGCAGATCAGACGTGTTGGACGGGTCTATCGTCAGATCGCTGCCGTCAGTATTTATGAGACCAAAAGAGAAGCTGTCGCCACCGTCGAGATCAACAAGGTAGACTTCCCCGTCGGTGAGCCCGCTGATCGCGGTGCCGCCGCCGGCAGTGTATAGCACCGGCTGACCGTCCTCGAATCCGTGTTCGAACCCAAACGTAAACAGCCCGTCGACCAATGTGTCGGAAGGCTCGAACACGAGATCATATCGCCTGAGGGCGTCGGACAGCGTGAGCGTCAGCGCGATGGTCGTGCTGTCGATCGGGACGACGTAGTAAATGTCATCGCCGGCCGTTAGTCCACCGATTGCCGTCCCGCCTGTACCGGGATCGTAAAACACAGCATCACCGAGCTGGAAGCCGTGCGCGTAACCCAGATCGATAAAGTCATCACCCAGGCTATCGGTCACGTCGCTCGGGTCGAACAGTGTCGACGCATCAAGTTGGGCTTCGACCAGCGTGCGCCCAAGGCGAAGTTTTGGATCGCCAGAGCTATCCGAGTCTGTCGTCAGGCTGACGAAGTAGACGCCCGCGTCGTACAAGCCCTCGATAACATAGTCGCCGCCGGAAGAGTAAGTGACTCGATCACCTTCGCTCAATCCGTGGTTGTAGCCCAAATAGAATTCACCGAGAGAGTCCACGCCCACTCCCGGCGAGATCGTCGTGCCGGGCAGGCCAAGACTCTCGGAAACGTTGCCAATAAAGGCTTCGGTGTCACGTCGGATATCGCTGACGGATACGGATACGCCCGCGCCGATGTTTCGCCCCAACGTGAAACCGCCCGTGCCGCTGTACAAACCCGCGTTGTCGTCTGCCAGCACCAGCAAGCTCAGATCCGTGACATACACATCGTCGCTGACCAACGCGATGTGGTCGTCGTTGGTGTCGACGTCACCATCACCATCGCTATCTAGGCTATTGAGCGGGTTTTCGACGGTGATCTCGCCTGGCTGCGGAATAAGGTAGTGGTCCGCTCCTGAGCTGGTGGTCTCGTTTAGTTCAATGGGAAGAACAGACACATTGACGTCGAACAGCCTAACCTTGGTCTCATCTACTACCAAGATGGAGTAGGTCGCGTCGTCAGCCAAACCTCCAATGTCCTGATTTGCTGCCGAGCCATTGTAATAGGTCACCTGCTGACCACTCTGCAAACCGTGATCATAGCCAAGATCCAGTAGCGTGTTGTCGCCGCCGTCCACAGCTTCCGAGGGATTGAATGATGGATAAAGTGTGTGAGCGAATCCAGCTGTCGTGTTCAAATTGAGCGGCAACTCAGTGCCAGCCAATGCATTGGCAAGGGTCGACGCCAACTGAATCTTCGAGTCGTCTACTTTGATTACGAAGTAGAAACCCTCGTTGGACAACCCACCGATGTCGGTGCCACCCCCGTTGGTGTAACGGACGCCTTGGCCCGTTTCGAGGCCGTGGTCGTAGGGCAAGCTGATCACGTCGTTTTCTACGTTCACCCTCAGGATGTCACCACCCTGGTCGTCTGCCGCGAATGCCTCAGATGGATTGAACTGAGGCAGATCGCTGAAGAGCGTATTCGAGTCGATCGGCACCGTGTCGAAGTCACGCGGTACGTCGACAAAGCCTGTACCGACTGTGATCTTTGCTTCATCATCAATCTGGGCGGTTGTCGTGTTGTCGACGAGCAAGGCCGAAGCAGCACCGTTAAACGCAAACTCGTCGGCCGTCCCGCCTTGAGTTGTCAGCGAGATGTTGCGTTCGTCGGTCGTTGCCATCACCAGCAAGCTGCCCGCATCAAGTTCGACATCGGCCTTGATCTTCGCGTTGACATGATTCTCGTAGTCCACGACGACCACCGATCCGCCCACGCCAGATCCGCCCGATGTGCTACCCGCCAGGCCCAATCCGGGAACTGGCAACGAGAAGAGGAACTGGCCACCGAAGTTCAGCGTATCGTTTTCATTGAGTGCGATGACCGAGACGTCGCCACCTACGTTGATGTCCGCCGACGGCGCAATGATCGCATCGCTGTGGTTGTCGAACGACATATAGTTGACAGCACCACCGAAAGCTCGTTTCTTCCCCGAGACATAGGTCTCCGCCCACGAAGTGAACAAGCCGGCCTGGATTCCAAAGTTCAGACTGATTTTGTCGGTGATCGAGGTGATTCCGTCCCACTTCCACCATTGCTGTTCCCAAGGGATGCTCGTGTCGGTCGATACCGAGAGGTCACCCTGCGGTACATTCACCTGTGCGCCCGAGCCAATCAGTGCGTCGGCATCGTTGGAGAAGAGTCCGACCGTGAGGCCAGCTGCCACGGCATTGTCTCGCGTATTTTTCGCCGTTGCATCGGACTCGACATCAGAAAAGGCATACAACTGTGGCTTGTCTACAATTGTCGAGCGTACCGTGATGTCACCAGTGGTGCTTGTTACTTCAGCGCCGGCACCGATTCGTGCTTCGGCAAAGTTGTCATGCACCGCCCAAGATGTCGCGAGCGAAAAGCCAAACTTACCTTCAAATTCTTCGCGGCCTTCTCCAAAGTTCTTAAAGCCCTGAAAGTTCTTATCCTTGATTAGTCCTTTAAGGCCATTGACGATCGATTGCTTTGCACCTTTTTTGAAATCCTTGTAAGCCGCGACGATCGCACTCTCGCCAACTACGGCGCTAGAAAGAGTCTCGTTGATCGGCACATCGATATCTGCGGTCACGGTTATATTGCCAACCGCCTGTACATCGCCGTCCACCAGAGCGTCTACATTGGTGTCACCGACGGTGACCGAAATGGACGTACCGACCGAACCTTTCTGTCCAGCGGCTGTACTAGTACTCACGGAATGCTGTTTGATTGCTCCCGCATCTACCGTGACTGCGCCGCCTGCGACGACACTTGTGCCTGCATCAAGCGTCGCCGTCGAATCGATGTCCGAGACGAACACCGCCACGGCGATGTTCACCGGTTCTTTGTACAAGCTGACAACACCGCCCGTGATCGATGTTTGTCGTGCTGCTGAAATCGACGCTTCACTGTCCGAGAAGGTCGCAATGTCGACGTTACCGCCCGCTTGAATGGTCGCTTGATCAGTGATGTTCACGTCAGCATTGACCCGAGTCTGTGCGCCCGCGACACCGATAAAGGCCGTGATGACGTTGACATTCGCCGTCGTTCTCGCGCCAGCGTCCAGGACGACATTGTCTGCCGCGTCAATCGAACCGCCGGAAATCGTGATAATGGCGTCCGCAAAAGCCTCTGTGCCGCCACCCAGTACCGAAATCGAGCCGATAAACTGCTCTAGAAACGGCCCCAAGATCGGAATATCGCCCGTGCCAAAGCTGCCGATATCTTCGGCGAACGATGTGATCTCGACCTGTGCGCCGCGAACGGTCGCATCGGTCAGTGTCAGCTCCGCCTTGGGGCTGCCGCTGTTGACCAGTCCGTCGAAGTCTGAGTCGAACACCGTCAGCAGCACGTCACCCGGAGTTTCGCTAACCCCTTCGCTGTCGGCCAGTACTTTTGAGCCAACGCCTGTGTTAACAGACTCGGCGTCGTAGGAAAGATTGCCGCTCCCATCTTTTTGATTGATGATCAAGTCACCGGCAATTGTGAGCGGCTCTGTGAAACCGACCCGCACGAATTGATGCGTGTCTCCAGTGGTCGCCGTGGTTGAGAGATCAATGGCTCCACTGCCAGGCGACTCTTCTAGCTCGATGCGATTCGGATTCGATGGGTCCTTAATTACAAAGTAGGTCGAGTTGCTATCCAGACCAACGAGCGCATCACCGTTGTGTGCGTAGCGAACCTCATTTCCCGCAGACAGCATATCGCCGTTAAACAGCAGCAACCCGCCGTCCTCGATCTGTGGCGTGTTGTTAGCGGTGGAAACAGTCACCCCATCTTCGAGGCGGATATCGCGACCGTTGACGATCAGGTCGGCGCCCGGCAACCACATATCGCCTAGTCGAACTTGCGACAGGTCTGTCGTTAGCAGTTGCGCGTTGTCATCGTTGGTATCGACCGCGTCGATTTCAAACGAAGTGAGGTCCGCATCAAAAATACTTTGTGATTGGACTCCAGCGGCCTCGAGGTCAAGGTCCGTCGAAAAGTTCGTGCCGTCGGTGCTCATCTCGACAAATCCGCCAGCGGTGCGGAAATGAATCGTCTCGCCATCGTTCGCATCGATCGACACGACATGATTCGATTCATCGTAGGTCGTGGTGATCGCCAATAGGAGACGCTCTTCCAACTGTTCCAACTGAGCAAACTGCAGTCTGTTACGACGGCCCGCTGATTGAGCTTTTGTTCGTCGGCGCGAGCGAGATTTTTTTCTCTTGCGAGGCATGAATTTTCCTAGGGTCGTTGCTTAGGCGTATTGGAGACGCAGCGGCGAGACTTCAGAACGAAATAGGCGGCGGCTAATACAATCGAAGTCCCCGACTTCGATTGACTGGATAATGGCCGGCTAACCATCAGCCCCGTGCCCACTTCATGGCGCTCGTCATGAGCGCAAAGATGCAGGCGTTATCTTAGCTGCAATTTGCCGCAAAAAGAACCATCTACGCGTTTACATTGAACGTAGATCTACGACTGAGATCCCAGCCCCTTCCAAGACGCAAGTGCTTTTCCTCGCAAGATTTATCACGCGTATCACTGATAAGCCCTGACACCAGCTGGAGTTCCGCCAGGGTCTAAGAAAAGCCATCCTGAATGTCGATCCACCCCGCAGCTGAGATCAATTCGGCGAGCGTCACCGGTTCATGCAGTTGGAGGCGTTGCGTGATCGCATGTCTCAACAGCGGCTTAGATCTGCGACCTCTGCTCAGCGGCGACGAGACTACCGTCGAGCGCACGACCTACGAACGAGATAGGAATCCACGCGACGCTCTCGTTGTAATAAAGTCGACCTTCCTCCAGTTCACTTTTGAATTTATCTGTGCCAACCATAGCGCCAGCACGCGACTCCGCTAAGCCCAACGGTTTATGTAGCTGCGCCGCCGTCGCTGTGGCTCCGCGAGTCGTAACCATTGCTGCACGTGGCAGGGATACAAGTACAGCGGCGACCATTCGTTTTTCTCTCCATCTGTGTTGCGGCCTTCTGTGTAGCCTTGGTCCCAGACCTGCTGCTCGCGCTCACGCATTGCGAATAATATTCGTGCTAATCAGCTCCATCATCGCGCTCATGCCTGCCGCAGGTGACCGGTCGGCCACTCGATACTCGTCGCCGCTGCTTGCAAGCTCGATGCAAAAGTCATTGGGTGGCCTTACGTGTGCGAGGACTAACCGAGCTGCGGCCACATCGCCTGTCAGAGCCTTGACGGACATCCGTGACAGGATCGCTTGAAGCTTATCAGGCGGGCAGCCGTTCCATACGTCCCACAAGAACTCCTCCTCAACCTCGCGCCGAGTGCGGCCGCGGTCGAACTTTTTTCCAGCTGCAAATCTTCCGCGGATGCCACGGCCGCTGTCGTATTTTGAGGTTGTTGCTGGCACCGTTAAATCGCCGACGAAACTGGCGCTTCATTCATCTTCGAAAGGGCCTCGCAGAGAAGCTCTCTTTTTTATGGAAGTGGGCATCACGCGGCGCACGTAGGTATCTGGCTCAATCGACTCGAAGAGCGCTGTCGCGTCGGAGGCGGCATCTCGTCAAAGATGGGGCCGTATGTTGCAAAAAGTAGGCTGCGTAGCTCACGCTCCCTGTCAGCTGTCTCACGTGCCACCTGACCTTTAGCTTGCTGGCGTTCGAAGCGCCTCGCCGATTTAGCAGAAGATCGTTGACGCTCGACGACCGGGTCCGGCTTGGGCCTCGTTGAAAGCGAGCCTGTGAGGCGAGCGTGAAGTGCGCCAGCGCCGTACGCACCTCGGCCCTGCTCAAATTCCAAAATCAGGACATTGACGTCTTCGATGGTCAACCCTCAATCGCCAGCCACTTCTTCATTGGCCCGGTGTTAGCCACTCCTAACTTTGAGAAATTTTCCTCCACCTCCACCCAGGTGGATGGAATTGAATTGACTGGAATGGAGTTGGATGGACATGGAATACAGGCGGCATATTTCGGCTCATCCTCAACTTGTCCCTTCACGGTCTCGGGCGGTAGTACGTGTGTCCCGTTCGTGTCCCTCCTGGAATCCCCGTAAGTCCTTTGTTTTTTGCATTTGCCGCGCGCTGCCTTCGCTTCTTGATGCGATCTTTGATGTACTGAGGGCAGTGCTCCACCCAATCGTGAATGACGAGCCGGTGCACCTTTGATACATCGAGCCAACGTGTTTCAAGCAGGTCTCTAATCAATTCATCTGGCTCAGAATACCAGCCGATATAGTCTGCGATTTCTTCATTCGTAAACTTTCTAATATTGCCTTCATCGGCGGCTTCGGCGGCCAGATGCCTCACTCCGTTGGGTACCCCGATCGCCGCATAAGGCGGCTTCTTGAGCTTTCGCTCGAAGTGGCGCATTTCTGGCAGATGCAAGGTGCCGAGTTTCATCGATCATTTCCAAGCTGCGAAAGTCGCGAGATAAATTGAATTACAACCGAGCCGAGGGCGAACGTTCTCTTTCCGACGTCGATGGTTGGAAGGTCGACGCCCTGGAGCCTGGCCTCGCGAATGCGAGTTATTGCGATGCTACTCGCCTCTTGGAATGCCCGTCGTGGATAGATCCGTTCGGGTGCGATTTGAAGTGGTCGTTTAGTAACTTCTGTCATGTGATCCTCGTCGTTCGTTTCGCCCGAATTGGCGGACCATCGGCTGACGACGAGGATCCTACAGAGTCATCGCGATAATAAGCAGCTGTTTTAGACGGACACATGAACCTAGTTACATGTGATTTCGTGTACTCTAGCCAAGCGGCCAAGTATGTGCGCATGAAGTGCACTTCGGAAGGAGGAGAAGTTACACGAGATTTTTTCGTTACACTTTGGACAGGGCGGTGACCTTAATCTCGTTGATCTGCCGCACGCTGGAAAATCTGTGGCGTCGGACTCGTCATCGTCCGGTTCCCACCCAATCGTCACGGTCGGCTGCCGCTCAAGCTGGAGCCGCACCAGCAAGCAAGAATTCTTGACTTCCTGCAGCGATTCCAGGTCTTGCAGCTTTTGCAGTTCGTTTGGATCGCCGTTCCGAAATGCAGGAGGTAATGCGCCAAGTGAACACAAGGTATCGATCGCCGTAGAGTACTCGTGGCTGAGCTTCGGCAGCTCGTCCTCAGCAATCGAGCCTGCTGCCACTCTTTCCACGAAATGGATGATCCATGACGTCGCTGACCAAGCATCACGGGCCCGATCACGTGTCACTGGATCCGACAAGCTTCGCATCGACCAGGGAAGATCTTCAAAGATCAGCTGCTGACTCGTCTTGCGCAAATCCGCCAGGCCATTGAGTACCCCGCGAGCCGCTTCTTCCAAGTCATCAGCCACGATAGCGCCACCTCGGATGTCACCTAACCGGCAGATTCTGCCACGAATGTAACCTCAAATCCTGTCTGAAACCGCTGGCTTGACGCTAACAGCAATCTATCGGCGATGCCAGCCGGTCTTGCAAATCCGACATCGGCGGTTCGAATCCGCCCGGCGCCTCTTTTTCGCAAAGATAAACGCCCTCTGGTTTACGAAAACCAGAGGGCGTTTTTTTGTCAGCATTCTTCCTGCGAGCCAACCACTAGCTGGCACGTCACACGCACTAATGCTGCTCTTCAAGGGACTCGGCCTGGTAACCGCCGCGACTTTTGAAGAATAGCCCCAGCAGCACGTAGGCCACCAACATGACCGCCGGGAAAACGCACATATCGGCTAGAGCCCCCTGACTGCTTTTCTCGGTGATGGACGCGATCTTCTCTTGAACTTCTTCTTGATCGCCAGCAGGCAGTTTCGCGATCTCAGCGGACAGTTTCTCATCGGAGATTGCTGTGTAGCTAATTACATTATAAATGTCCTTCTCTTCGACCACAGTAAGTTTTCCATCGGCCACTAACCCCGGAAGCTGCTC
>JBCDBK010000115.1:0-14225 GCA_039184115.1 Planctomycetota bacterium
AGTCTGGGTCGTGTCCCATCAACATTTTTGATCGAACTATTTCGGAAGGAGTCTCACAATGCTCGTCTTAAGTCGCAAGGTTGGCGAACGGATTCATATCGGCAACGATGTCTTCGTAGAAGTCAGGCGCGTCGCTGGCAATCGCGTCACGCTAGCAATCAACGCCCCCAAGAGTGTCCGCATTCTTCGAGGTGAACTGATGGAAGCAGCGCTTGCCTTTGAGGTCCTGGAAGAAGAAACCGCAACCGAAACATCAGAAGCAGGCATCGACACGATCGTCATGAAGCGAGAGGCAGCACTGCCATCAAACCTTAATGAGGAAAGCGCAGTCGCGGAAGCCACTCAACCAGCAAACTGAACGTAGGTCGTCACGTATGAACGAACACGCTAGCGCTGATAGCGCTCGACGTTTCAACACATCAACTCAATTGAATTAGCCGTCCCGCTGATTTGGCCAAGGATTGTCACTCACCCCAGCACGCCAAAACAGTGATTCAGGACGCCAACTGACGAACTTTGTGGTTCAAGGTATTGGCGACCTGCAGGACGGCTTCTTCATGCGCTAATAACACTGGATGATGCAACAGTAACGTGGACTTACTCAGCCGCGTACTATTCTCAAGAGATCCAACCCGCGCGCATCTCCTCTTACTGCGACGCGTGAAACCTCTGAACCCGACATCGATCGGCACTCCCGCCGCGCGAAGAATCTCGATCAGGCGATCTCTAATGCTGGAATCTGACTCGGCCAAGCGGAGTGACCAGGCTAATTTGTAGTACGCCGGCTGCGAGCCCTCTGGCTGCACGACAGGCCGCAGCCAGTCTCTCAACTGGGTCGTCAAGTTCATCAACTTCTTGACACTAAGCTCGCGCTGCCGGTTGCGAACTTCGAGCTTGGCAAGCTGTGGTCTCAAAACGGCGGCCTGCAACTCGCTCATCGGAAACGCCCAGTTTCCACGCTCTGAATAGACTTTCATGCGTTGGTGGACGTGCGCGTCGTTTGAGAGCACTGCACCTCCTCGACCTGCGGTCAAGAGTTTACTACCCCCAAAACTCAATACGCCAACATGCCCAAGACTACCGACGGGGAAATTGCCGATGCGTGCCCCCGGCTGCTGACACGCGTCTTCAACGACGTGCCAGCCTCGCTCGGCGGCGATGCTCATAATCTTCGACATTTCCGCCAGTCCGCCATGCAGGTGCGAAACGATGACGGCAGAGACGCGTTTGCGCTCGACCGCGGCAAGTTGGTCTGCGTCAAGACACCAGCTGTCGCTATCTATGTCGACCAGCACGGGATGTGCACCAATCGCTTCGATCGCGCGAAAGTTTCCCGAAAAGTCGTATCCCGCGAGGATAACTTCGTCCCCGGCCTCAACGCCGCAGCCACGAAGGGCGAGTTCCACTCCGATCGTGCCCGAAGAACAGAGCAGACAGTGCTCGCTGGCGAAGTGTGCACGCAGTTCGTCAGACAAACAAGAACCATGAGGACCGTCGTACCGACCCCAACTCCCATCTTCGTAAGCCGCTTGCAGGGCACTTTGTACGTCCGCGTCAGGGAGTGGCCATGGAAACGGACCTTCAGTCATACGCATCGTTGCACCTCGTGAAGCTCGATACAACAGTCTATAATCGTGAAATTAGCCGCACTAATCAAATCAACTCTCCGAGAAAGATTGGGTACTCTACCATGTCGAAAACTCGCTTCCTTATGATCGGCGGTTTTCTCGGGGCAGGCAAGACGACGACTATCTCTCGCCTCGCTCGCCACTACACCGATCGTGGAATGCGTGTTGGCTTGGTCACGAATGATCAAGCGTACGGCCTGGTCGATACTGAAACGCTGCGAGCACAGGGCTTCGACGTGGGCGAGGTGCCGGGAGCATGCTTCTGTTGCAAGTTCGACGATCTGGTCGACACCGCTGCGGCGCTCGGAGCTGACAATCAGCCTGACGTTATCCTAACCGAGCCGGTAGGTAGTTGCACCGACTTGGTGGCGACTGTTTTACGTCCGCTGCGGCACCTGTTTGGTGATCGCTATGAGGTCGCGCCTCTCGTAGTGCTGTGTAAGCCAGAGCATGGTCGTAAGATACTCGGAGGTGATTCCGGCGGATTTTCGCCTCAGGCCGCCTACATATTTATGAAGCAGCTCGAAGAGGCCCAAGTGATCGTTCTAAATAAGATCGACAAACTCTCAGACGACCAACGCGAAGACACAATACAGCTGTTATGTGAGCAGTTCCCCGAGCAACAAGTGATCGCAACCAGCGGCGTTACCGGTGAGGGTTTTGAGAAGTTAACCGACCTACTCGACGACGAGTATACCCCAACAAAGCCTGCACTAGACATCGACTACGACATCTACGCGGAGGGTGAGGCAGCGTTGGGGTGGCTCAACTGTGGCGTAAAACTAACCGCCGATCGCCATTGGTCACTCGATGCGTCCGTCCAGGACATGGTGGTCTGCCTTAGCGATGCGTTGCTCGCCGCAAGCATTGAACCGGGACACGTCAAAGTACTTGCGTCCGCCGAAACGGCCACCGCCGTCGCCAACTGGGTCGCGTCCGACGCGCCGGTGGAGCTTAGCGTCGCCGCCAAGGTTGAAGTTACCTCTGCCGACGCGCTGGTCAACGTCCGCGTCCATGGCGATCCAGACCAGCTCGCTGCTCTCGTGCGGACGTCCATTAGTGAATTCGCAACGCCACGCCAATTCCACCACGAGATCGTTGATATACAGTACTTCCGCCCTGGCAGACCCCAGCCGACGCACCGATACGAGGGCATCACAGGCTAGGTACGGCGACTGAAGAGATCGAGTCTGCTTTGGGGCAGGGTGCGGCCAGTCAAGCTAAGAGCCAGTGACTTAGGTTGGATGCACCGCTAGCATTTCGCCCGTATTGACGAGAGGTCGGATGATTTCCTACTGTTCCGGCCTATTTTTGCACGGAACCATGCTTGTAGCATCCGTCGAAATCGTCCTCTCTCTGGGCAAGGCGAATGGCCTTCAAGACGGGCTATAACTTGCAAGACCGCATTTATCGCTTGCGGCTTATTGCGCTCGCGCTAATTGCATCCTCCTTGCTGCCGGGCTGCCTGTCGTCGCATAACAAATGGGTATCCCTTCGCACCACGCCGCGTAATCCTCTCACTGAAACGCTTGGTTTGGTAACTCGATCGGGACCGAAACCGACCGAGCGCACAATCCAGCTGCTACGTCGTTACAACCTCGAAGAAGAGCTCGATGCAGAACGACCTGAGTTGCTGGCGAAGCTCAATGACATCGATCTGCAAGAGCCCCATCGCGTCCATGCCTATGCGCTCGCTGAATTGGCCTACGTTGGTGCCAAACAAGAAGAACAGGCCAAGCATGTCAACAAAGCGTTAGAACTGTATGGCTCGGCGGTCGTTCATGCCTACCGTTACCTCTTCGATGGCAAGTATGGCGAACCTTCCAACAAGTACGACCCAAAGTTCCGTCGCGCTTGCGACCTGTACAATGCGGCACTTGAAGGAACGCTACGCATCGTACAATCGAAAGGAAACCTGCGTCCGGGGACATCACAAGTTATTCAGACGGCCAATCACAACTGTCAGCTTGACATCTTGCTGAAGAGTGAGAACTGGCATGAAGGCGACTTCGATCACTTTGAGTTCGTCACGGACTACGAAGTCCACGGGCTGCGGAATCATTACCACAATTTCGGGCTTGGCGTGCCGTTGATCGCGGTTCACAAGCGTCACGAGGGCGAAGAATCGCACGAAGAGTTTTATCCAGCTGACTTGTCGTTTCCGGTGACGGCGTTCTTACGTGTAAGAATCGATCCAGCAACGAATCGATCAACTGGCCACGCCGTGCTAGAGCTATACGATCCGCTCAATCAACCACGGATCCAGGTTGCTGGAGCACAAGTACCCCTAGAGACAGACCTAAGCACACCTCTGGCCCATACGTTAAGTCAACCTGCTCTAGACGACAATCATCTCTCGACTGTGGGGCTGCTGAAGCCGGAAAAAGCTGAACAGTTGCGCGGCCTCTACATGCTCGAGCCGTATCAGCCAGAGAAGATCCCTGTCGTGATGGTCCATGGTCTGTGGTCGAGCCCCGTGACGTGGATGGAGATGTTTAACGATCTGCGCAGCGATCCTCAGATTCACGCGCACTATCAGTTCTGGTTCTACCTCTATCCAACGGGCCAGCCGTTCTGGTTTAGCGCTGCCGAGATGCGCGAAGACTTAGCCCACTTGCGTCAGGTCGTAGATCCGCAGGCACAAGCGCCGGCATTGGATCAGATGGTACTTGTCGGCCACAGCATGGGCGGGCTGGTTTCGAGGCTGCAGACTGTCGACAGCGGCAATGAGTTTTGGAGTACGCTGAGCGAAAGACCGTTTGCAGAGGTTGACGCCGATGATGAGCTTCGAGATGACCTTGCCCGTACGTTCTTTTTCGATCCGAACCCTTCCGTTCGTCGGGTCGTGACGCTAGGCACTCCACACCGCGGAAGCGACTTTGCCAACGACGCCACACGTTGGCTAGGGCGTAAACTAATCGACATTCCAAGCAAGATCATGAAGGGGCAGCATCAGCTCGTCGCACGCAACCCTGGATATTTTCGACCTGATGCGCCGCTCAATGTTACGACTAGTATCGATTCGCTAGTGCCGGAGTCACCATTGTTGCCGTTGCTACTAACTGCCCAAACGGGGTCATGGGTGCGCTACCACAATGTGATTGGTGACGCGCACAAAGGCGTGGTCGGCGAATGGTTCTCGGACGAACAAGGTGACGGCATCGTGACTTTAGCAAGTGCCCAATTAGACGATGCGACTTCCCAGATTATTGTCGAAGCCGATCACAGCAAGGTGCATCGGCATCCTGAGAGTATCCTCGAAGTTCGCCGAATCCTGATGCAGCATCTAGCGGAGTTACGGTCCTTTCCGTACGGCGGCGGAGTGCAGCATGCCTCGGTACCTACCATGCCGTCAACGTTGTCTCCAGCGACTCCGCTTGACAAAGCGAACGTATCCTCGTCAGCTAGTCCATCAGTTGCGTCAGCGACGGGCGCTGCGACCGCGGGATCCGCCCTTCGATAATCGTCTCGGATGCCGCCTGGTCCGAATCTGAAACGCTGCCCGTCTCGGGACTATGAATGTCAGCACTGTCGTTGACAGCGTCGAACGCCAACTCACCACGCAATACACTTACGCTGTTGGGCGCTTCGATTCCCAGTCGCACCGACTTGCCCTTTAGGCGAATGACGGTGATCGTGATGTTGTTGCCAATCTGAATCTTCTCACTTTGCTTCCGTGTTAAAACCAACATGACACACTCCCTTGGTTGGTAAGATAAGCGTCTTTTCTGTTCCGAAAGAAAAGAACCTTTGGAAGACGAAGAGGTTCGTCTCCGCGTTGACACGCATTCGGTGTACGCACAGCTCGTGCCAATGGTGCGGTTCAAACCACGATGTCTTCGTATTCGCCAACTGGCTAACGAGTTACGTTTACACCAGCATTGCCAGCATGTACACCGGGTGGTGAACATTTACCAACGAGATTGTAAATTAGCACTTTCTGACACAGGCAAACAGCGAGCATTTGGGCAAACCAGGAAGAGATTAAGGCCCAGAACACAATCGCCCTATTTCCCGCCACGGTGATCGATACGATCTCGCAACTCGGCCGCCAACTCGTACTGTTCGGCAGCAATTGCCTCGGCTAGCTGTTCAGCCAGCGTTGGCCCAAGCTCGTAGTGTTCTTTTACTGACTCGCGCATTTCGCGCAGCTTGGTGACGAAGGCATCTTCGTCGTAGTGCTCTGCGGCGTCGTGCTTCTCAAATACTGTTTCTAGGTCGATTAGGCCCTGATCAATCAGCAAGATAGCTGCCTCAGGATCAGTTTCTTCGAGCTTGATCAGTGCTTGGGCCTGGATCCTGTGAAACATCACAAACGGTCGGTACTGTTCGTGCAGCAGAGCCCATTCGGCGTCGGGAGAGTAGGCAGAGCTAAAGTCCATTAACGACAGTGTGTGCTGCGCGTCCTTGGCTGCCTCATGATATCGCTTCAGCGTCAACCAGCAGATTCGGCGGTGATAGAACTGATAGAACTCACGGTCGATTTCGATACAGCGTTCTTCGTCAAGCTGGAACGATTCGCCTTCGGAGAACGACAGCGACGCGAGATAGTCGTAATAGGTGTCGGCACCTTCAAATTTGGCGCCGTCTGGTCGACCGCTAATCTCCATCTGGATAATACCCATGTCGATCCGCATCTGGAGCAGTTCCCGACCGTCCGCTCCTTGAATTTGTCGCACAAGAATCTGACCGGCAGAAAAAGGCCAATCAGCAAGCAAATCGTCAATATTATGCGGTCGGTCAGTCATAGGCGGTCAACTTGGTCTTACCGTGCAAGGCGAAATTGGGCAGGTGATCTCTGTACCCAATTATACCTTAACCATTGACCGCAGAAAAATGGCAGAACTTTGGCCCAGCTGCGACGATGTCCTTATCAAACCATGATCTGGATATCAGCTGAAACGTACAAGGCTTACGCGAGAAACTGCAGCTAGCCTTCGCCACCTTCATCGAACAGCAGCGTCTCTTGTAACAGCTCAGTCTCTTCGACATCGTGTCGGTCGACTTCTTCCAGCAGATAGGCGATTTCCGCGCAGATGCGATCGAATTCCTCGGATTCGTAATCCGTCAGGGACTCGATTTCGGGAAGCAGATGGTCGATCTCGCTGCGAAACGACTCGTGGTCCCGTGCAAGTCGCTCGACTCTTAGAGACAAGTGCGGCTTCGTTTCAGCCACGACAACCATATAGCCGTCTTGCTCCTCGATCTCCATCAACCTTTCTAAGTGACGCTGAAAGGACTTTAGAGTAAAC
This sequence comes from Planctomycetota bacterium, assembly GCA_039184115.1. GTDB lineage: Bacteria > Planctomycetota > Planctomycetia > Pirellulales > Lacipirellulaceae > Bythopirellula. The sequence goes on from JBCDBK010000115.1 coordinate 6,881, forward strand.
CTCACACTGGAGAGTTTTCGAGAGAGCCCAACTGCAGGCACCTGCCAGTCGAGCGTGACTCGCAATGCATCTTTGACATGGTCAAGAATCTGATGTTCCATCCAAGCGACATTAGCTTGCGAACGACTGTCTATTCCTTGCATCACTTGCCCTCCTTAGATCTGACGACAGGCAAGGCCGTGCCTGTCTGGGAAGTTCTGAACTACACACCTCTCCGCGCAGCCCTGACCTACGCACCAACTCCTGCCCAACTGGGTAGGCGGCAAGAGCTCGCTGCTTGCCCCGAAAAGCCCCAAGTCCGCTCCGACTTGCGTGACTACCCAGACAGCCCCCGAACTGTCGGACGGCTCGATCCGCTTCAATTGGCAACGACCAGACTGACTTCCGACACGACCGCAAACGAATCTACAGGATCGCGCGACGTCAATATGGAATATAGTCACTCGACGAGGTTAATGATCTTAACCCGAGAAGATGCTACCTGTCCATCTTACCCCCCAATAGAGGAGTCGCTCCCGGACTCCACGAGCACCTCGTAAATCACTTTCTGAGACACGATCAAGCGATTTCAAGGCCTGACCCAATTTCGGCCACTGAGCTTCGTCCGGCAGAAGTAATAACTAATAGCAAGCAGCAAATGGATCGGCGATATCTGGCCAGCAACGTTTAATCGTCTCGACCTGGTCGGAACTGCCGACGTCGCTTGCGATCGGAGCCGTGACGCTTTGAAGCGAGTCGGCGTTCAACAGCACCTCGCGATGGCCTTGTCGGCTTTCGAGGTCTCGGCGCAACCAACACCGAAAGAATCAAGGCACGTAGCTTTTCATAGCAATCGCTCACATTCTTTGGCTGATCGCGATGGCGTTCGCTGGCCAGCACAATTTCCCCGACGCTGTTGATCCGATTCGAATAACGCTCCAGAAACCGGCTCTTCGCCTCCGCGTCAATGCTCTGAGTCTTCGCTACGCTCCAACGCAAGACGGCTTTGCTGTTGACCTTGTTGACGTTCTGGCCACCAGGACCAGAGCTACGCGCATAGGACAAAGTTAGCTCGCTAGCCGGGATCTGCAGTCGAGAATTTACCACCAGCGGTCGCGCCATTGCACAGTTAGCGTCTCTGGACGGGAGCCAACAGCGTTTCAAACGCGCGACGCGACGTCGACAGCAACTTGTCGTAGCTGCTTAGTTCGATTTCCTGGCCCACGAGTTCGATGTCGAAGTCACCCTGATAGCCTGCTTCGATTAGACTGCAGATAATCTCGGCAAGTGGCACAACACCCCGTCCTAGCGGACATCGATCATGGTCAATATTGTGTGCCGCCTGTCGATCTCCCAGTTGTACCAAGGCAATGTGCGTCACTATCTCGGCTAGATTCGCCAGAACGGTCGGTTCGTGCCCGAAGTGGTAGGCGTCAAACACCAGCTTCAGATGCTCAGTCTGAAAGCTGTCAACCAAGTCGATGGTCGATTCTAGGTCAGTGAGGAATGTCCATTCGCTGGCACACGCCGGGTGCATAGGCTCGATTGCGAGTGTTACGTCCGCGGCTTCAGCTAGCCCCAACAGTCGATCAATCGCCGTACGCAATAGGCGCTCGGCATGTCGGAATGTATGGTTGTTGCGCCCACCGGAGTAAACCACCAAACATCCCGCGTTCAGTGCGCCGGCAAGTCTTACGGCATGAGCTGCGTCGTCGACCGATTCTTCGAGACTGCGGCCATCGCTCCCAGTGAATCCGCCCGCCCACAGAAGACTTGTCACCTGTAATCCGCTTTCGGCGATTAGGTCTACACCGGCTTCTTCTCCGTAGTCGCTGAGCTTTTGCCGCCAGACGCCAATGGCTTCGTATCCCGCATTCAAGTAGCCGTGAATATCTTCTTCTAGTGACCAGCGATACGTGGTCACCTCATTCATGGACAAGCGAGGTAGCAGCATGTTATTGCATTCAGACCTGTGCGAGAGGATACGTGAAGTTACCTTCGGGCGAAATTCCGATCCGCTCTACGAATCGCGCAAATGCGACGATGAGTATGGGGAATTGCGTAGCACATGTAAAGCTGGACTTTAGCCAGGTAAGCTTGCCTTTCCGCGTGCGCGCCACTCTTCCGGCAATCGAGGCCGAACAGCCTCCGTTGCGCAATTCGTTGAGTGCAAATATGCGTTTTTTTAGTACGCGCTATTGTCCAGCCCCCAATTCGTGTTAAGGTAAACACAAGAAGGTGGGTTACCGCAATGCGGTTCCTGGCGGCTGAGATGGCTGCCTCGCGTGCGAACCTGCGGGCTTTACCCTAGGCGATCGGGACACATCGTCTGGGGGTGCACTAGCCACCTTCACGATGGGGATGGATCACTGCCGCTACGTGTTTATCTAGCGGCGGGCACTAGTGATTCGATGCAGTTGCTGCTGTGCGACCACTGGTTGTGTTTCTAGGGTGATTTAGTTCGAAATACCACTCAACGGTCCCCAACCGGGCGTAGCAACGGCGTCTTGCGTTGTTATTGTCCGACCACACCAGAGGGCTTCGCTTGGTGAAGCGGAGACTATTTCATGTCCATCCGGCTATTGATTGCCGACGATCATGCCGTTGTTCGTGCCGGACTACGTGCAATGATCGCCGAGAGCGACATCTGCATCGTCGCTGAAGCGAGCAACGGGAATCAAGCATTGGAATTTGCGTCAGTCCACTCGCCCGATGTGGTGCTTCTTGACGTGCGAATGCCGGAAGCGGACGGCATTGCTTGTTTAGGTAGACTTCGCACCGAGTTGCCAAATCTACCAGTACTAATGTTCAGTGCCTACGACAACCCAACTTACATTGCGCGGGCGGTTGCACTTGGCGCGGTGGGCTACCTTATCAAGACCGTTGATCAGCAGACGCTTCTGACAGCTATTGGGCGTGTTGCCGCTGGTGAGTCGATATGGACACGTGAAGAACTGCGTCGCGTGACAGGTGCGCTTTCGACACCACGTGTTGCGGTTGATCTCGAAGTACCGTTGACCAAGCGTGAAAGCGAGGTACTCAAGCAACTGGCTCTTGGGCTCAGCAACAAGGAGATTGCTCTGGCGCTTTCGATTAGCTACGAAACTGTCAAAGAACATGTCCAACATATCCTCCGTAAGGTGGGTGTGTCTGATCGCACGCAAGCGGCGGTATGGGCAGTGCGCAAGGGCCTCGTCTAGTCGCTCGCTTGCCAAGGTGTTGAAGAACTCGATAATGAGCGTCATGTCTCAGTTCGAGTTTCCTGACCTGCCTTCCCATTTCCGCCAACTTCTGGGTGAGTGCCGGGAGCTGTACGTCACCAGCGCTCAACGAATTGTCCACGAACACCCGGACATGCTACCGGAGACGCCTGATCACTTCATGCGACTGATGGACGACCTGCACCGGGCATTAGTCGTCAAGATTTTCGTCACGATTTGCGAGGCAGATCGGAAGTGGAGCAAGAACGAGAAGTTTCTGGCAGAGATTTTGCTCTTTCACCTGTGGAGTCAGTGGCTCAGCGACGAACCGCTGAAGGCCGCAATCTCGCAGATGTCGGAAAAGGCGACGAAGCTCAAATGGTATTCGCTGGTACGCCCATTCGACCAGATCGCACCGCTCCGAGACCGCGTCGGCGAGCTCGAAACGATCGTCACGCGGTTGGCCAACATCGTCGCGCGTGCCGACGGGCCAATTCGGTCCGGAGAATCGGCGCACATCAAGCTCATCCAAGACGAACTCTTTCTACATCTCCGCCAGATTCCGATCGACGAACCCGATCAGCGCGAGAGCGCGCATGAAGCACGCATCGAGACGATCAAGAAAATACTGCGCGACGCGAACCAGCTTCCCAACACGCGTTCGACGAAGTCGACAGCAACTGGTAGCCCATCAACGGCCACGCAAGCCGACCCGGGAAAAGTGAAAGTCGACGCCGAGTCCGACCAGAGCCCACCGCCAGACGCGGAGCCGAAACCCTCGCTCGAAGAGGCCCTCGCCGAGCTTGATCGGCTGATTGGCTTAGACAACATTAAGCATGAGGTACGCACACTCGCCAACTTCCTCAAAGTGCAAAAGCAGCGCGAGGACGCAGGCTTACCCAGCACCAAACTCAGCCTGCATATGGTCTTCAACGGCAATCCCGGCACGGGTAAAACGACGGTCGCGCGAATCGTCGGCAAGGTGTTTGGCGCGATGGGTGTCCTCACGAAGGGTCACCTCATCGAAACCGATCGCTCCGGCCTCGTCGCCGAGTACGCCGGGCAGACCGGCCCGAAGACCAATAAGAAGATCGACGAAGCGCTCGACGGCGTGCTGTTCATTGACGAAGCCTACACGCTGATCTCTGCCGAAGGCGAAGACCCTTTCGGACACGAGGCCGTGCAGACGCTCTTGAAACGCATGGAAGACGATCGCAAACGCCTGGTCGTCATTCTCGCCGGATATCCGCGTGAAATGGACGCGCTACTCAAGTCGAACCCAGGGCTCTCATCACGATTTAGCCGGCATCTAGAATTCATCGACTACACGCCGCTGCAGCTCTCGCAGATATTCGGGCTAATGTGCGACAAAAACCACTACCAGCTCACCGCGTTGGCACGCGCGAAGGTGATCGTTGGACTCGACTACCTGTACCAGCGGCGTGGTCGGCACTTCGGCAATGGGCGCACTTCACGCAACACGTTCGAGCACGCGATTCGGCGGATGGCCAATCGGATCGCTGAGATTCCCGAACTTTCAGTCGAACAACTTACCACGATCGAGGCAGAAGATATCGAATTCAAGAAAGTGCCCGCTGAGGTTTTCGAACAACTAGCCGACGACTCTTCGCTAAGGTTTCATCTTGACTGTCCGCAGTGTGACCACGGCAAGGACGTTCCTCATAAGTTCCTGGGCCAAAGCATTCGATGCCCGAAGTGCAGCCATGACTTCACGGCAAATTGGGGCGCACTAGTCAAGTTGGACGCGACCGACGCAGCCGTAGCCGAACCCGAAGCCTGAGCCGGCTCGATGGTGTTTTTCCGAACTTCGCTGCTGAACTCTAGCCTCCCTTCGAAGTTGAACTAAGATGGAAGTCTGCACGACCGTCTCCCGCCTGAAACTGCCTGCCGCGACGCCCTCACCGTGAATCTACCACCCCGAATCAATGTGCTCGGCGTTGGCATCAGCCGACTGACGCTAGACTCGGCCGTGGACGCGGTCGTCTCTGCCGTTCAGTCCGGCCAACAAGGCTACGTCACGGTGACAGGTGTGCACGGTGTCTCCGAGTGCCAATCAGACGACCAACTGCGCCAGATTCACAACGAATCGCTCCTCTCGACGCCCGACGGGGTGCCGCTCACGTGGATGGGACGCATGCAAGGCGTCAGCGCCGACCAAATGAGTCGCGTTTACGGGCCGGATCTCATGCTGCGGATACTCGAGCGGGGTCAAACCGAGAACTTGCGTCACTACTTCTTTGGTGGTCGCGACGGCGTCGCTGAGCTGCTGCGTGACAAGCTACTCGAACGTTTCCCCGACGCCGAAATCGTCGGCACCTACACGCCACCTTTTCGCCCGCTCAACGACGACGAAGAGCAACAGCTGCTCGCCGAACTGAACGAACTCAATCCGAATTGCTTCTGGGTCGGACTCAGTACTCCCAAGCAAGAACGCATCATGGCCGACCTGCTGTCGCGATTCGGTTCCGATGCGACAGATACCGCGGTGCGTTTGCCGTCGCCACTGGTGATGTTCGGCGTCGGAGCGGCATTCGACTTTCACGCGGGTCTCATCCCGCAAGCGCCCTCGTGGATGCAACGCTCTGGTCTGGAATGGCTATTCCGACTGATGAAAGAACCACGCCGACTGTGGAAGCGTTACTGCAAAAACAATCCTCTCTTTCTCATGAGAGCGGCGATGCAGCTGACCGGCCTGCGCAAATATAAGCTGCCCGAGTAACGTCACTCACGCTGCCACTGCTTCTCGACAATCAAGCGTGCGCCTCGGCGGAAGTTCAGATACGACCACGCCCAGCTCAGCACGACGAAGAAGCGGTTCTTGAAGCCCGTCAGATAAAAAATGTGGACCACCAACCACGTGATCCACGCGAACCAGCCAGCGAAACGAAACTTGCCCACCTCGACCACCGCTCGGCTGCGACCGATCGTTGCCATCTGCCCTTTGTCGACGAAGTGAAATTTCTCGCGCGGCTTGCCGGCAATGTCATGCAAGATCGTCTGCCCGATAAAGCGACCTTGCTGCATCGCCACTGGCGCAGTGCCGGGAAGCGGTCGATCGGTCTGATGTGTAAAGCTCGATTGGTCGCCAGCGGCAAATACGCTGGTTAGATTCGGCAGACTCAGGTCAGGTGCCACTATTAACCGACCGCGACTGTCGGTTTCGACGGGCGTTGTCCACTCCAACTGCGTTGCTTCGTTGCCTGCCGCCCACAGCACGGTGGCGGCTAGCAGTTTTTCGTCGCCCATGACGACGCCCTCGTCGTCGACGTGGCTTACCTTGGTCGACGTCCAAATCTGCACTCCTAGCTTTTCGAGGTCTCGCATCGCGCGGCTGGCAGATTGCTCACTGAACATGGGAAGAATTCGTGGGCCGGCCTCGACCAAGATCACCCGCGTCAGCCGTGGGTTGATGCGTTTGAAGTCCTTGGCGAGCGTGAACCGACTCATTTCGCCGATCGCTCCGGCCAATTCGACACCCGTTGGTCCACCGCCGACTACCGCAAAGGTCAGTTGACGCTTCTGCTCGTCGACGTCGTCAGTGCGTTCAGCCGCTTCAAAAGCAGCGAGCACACGTCGCCGAATCTCCGTCGCCTGCGCGACCGTCTTCAGCCCGGGCGCAAACGGCTCCCAATCATCGTTGCCGAAGTAGCTGTGCGACGCACCGCAAGCAACGATCAAATAGTCGTAGTCAAGCGTACCGAAGTCAAATTCCACGAACCGCTGCTCGCCGTCGATTCGCGTCGCTTCGCCCTGCAGCACACGCACGTTCTCGAATCCAGCCAGCATACTACGGATCGGTGCGGCAATGTCTGCTGGACTCAACCCAGCCATCGCGACTTGATACAGCAACGGCTGAAACAAGTGATGATTCTGTCGATCAACAATCGTCACCGTTACGTTGGGCGCATCACCCAACGCCCTGGCCGCGTTGATGCCCGCAAAGCCGCCGCCGATAATCAGCACCTGTTTCGTCATAGGTATCCATTTTTCGATGTCCCTTCCCGCGATCGGAAGAGGAACATACCAGTTCACTTCTTCCGTACCGCATCGCCAACGCGAATCGTCCCGTCACCGACAATCATGCCTAGTACTCCCCGCAGGTGATGCTGCTTGCCGACGTCGCTGTTGACGAATTGCTGGGCAGG
>JBCDBK010000116.1:0-13918 GCA_039184115.1 Planctomycetota bacterium
ACGCCGTCGCGTCAACCGGCTCAGCAATCCGTCTATCGCGGCCAAAGCCCTGAGCAGACAACACCGCCACCCTCGTGGCTTCGTCGGCTGCGCCAGTCACGCACACCTCGCGTTGTTCGAAAACCGGCCAATCCTTACCAAAACATTCGTGGACAGAGTCCGAATGCAACGGCGCAACAGGCTTACTCCTCGCTGCCTGCTGGTGGAGTTGCTCAGAGTCCGTATGGCGGACAGATCGTGGGAGCGACCGGTCCGGCAGCGAATCATGCTGTCGCACAGAATCAGAATAACGTTCAGCAGGTGCAATTCACCGAAAACATTCCTCCGCCGGCTGGCTACGCAGGGCCGATCCCTGGAGCACTACCCGGATATCAGATCTTCCCTGATGGTCGATTTGGAGCACCCGGATTGCCCTACCCAGGACAGACGGTCGACATCATTTTCAATGGGCAAGAGACGCAAACTGGGCGACTCATGTTCGGCGTCGGCGTGAACTCCGATGCGGGCCTCGTCGGAAACATTGTGCTCGATGAGCGGAATTTCGATTGGCGTCGACCACCGCGCAGCTTTGAAGACTTTCGCAATGGAACCGCCTGGCGTGGTGCCGGACAACGTTTCCGCATCGATGCGTCGCCCGGTAGCGAAGTGAACCGCTATCTGGTGAGTTTTCAAGAGCCCTATCTGTTCGACAGTCCGATTAGTTTGTCGCTCGCGGGTTCGTTCTTCGATCGTCGCTTCCGCGATTGGGACGAAGAAAGGCTCGGCGGTCGTGTCGGTCTGGGTTATCAGTGGGTCGAGAAAGACCTAAGTGCGAACATCGCATACCGTGGTGAGAACGTTAGAGTCACGGACGCGCCAGCGGCTTTGGAGATACCAGAGGTTCTCGATCCTGCTGACCCTGCGCTTACTCCGGGAATTCCACCAGGTTCGGTGGTTACGCCGGCTATTCCGGGTAACGCCGATTTGGTCGAAGCGCTGGGAACCAACGCTCTGCATGGATTCAAAGCTACGCTCATTAACGATACGCGGGACAACGCGTTTCTGCCGACACAGGGTCGCTACGTGCAGCTGTCCGGCGAGTACGTGACAGGCAGCTTCGACTACCCTCGTATCGAGGCGGAATTCCGCCGTTTTTTCCTGTTGCGAGAACGCCCCGATCATTCGGGACGGCATGTGCTGAGTTTCTCGACCAACGTCGGTTGGCTCGGCGACGATGCTCCGATTTACGAACATTTCTTCGCAGGCGGCTTCTCGACCATGCGTGGATTTGACTTTCGTGGTGCTTCGCCCGTGGACCAAGTTCGCAATGTCGAGGTCGGCGGCCACTTCCAATGGCTGAACTCCTTGCAGTATCTGTTTCCGGTTACGGCCGACGAAATGTTACACGGCGTCGTCTTCTGCGACTTCGGTACTGTTGAGCCCGAAGCCGAAATCAACGACTTTCGCGTCGTGCCCGGCGTGGGTCTGCGAATCACCGTCCCGGCCCTGGGGCCAGCGCCAATCGCGCTCGACTTTGGCTGGGCGCTTAACGAGGCCGACTTCGACGATACTGAAGTCTTCACCTTTAGCATGGGCTTCGGCAGAAACTAGAACCGCGTCGGTAGCCTGAATTGTCACTATTCCACGGCGCTTGCCGCTTGCTCGCACGGGCAAGGTTGAGCGGCTGGTTCGGCTCGAGACCGAACGCCGAAGTAGTCGAGATGGTACGGATAAGGGCGGGCGTACCAGCTGCCAGCGACGAATGGCTGATATCCGAAGCCACCGTAGCCCCAGCCCGCGTGGACTGCGGCGGGATTCTGTAGCCCGCTACCCGAGAATGGTGGTCGCGGCGTCGGTCGAAACGCGGGTCGCTGCCGAGCGTAGACGGCGGCCGGACGAGTCTGGGCTGAGGCCAGATCGAGAGCGCATATCGGGACCAAAGCCAAAACAATCGCAGCTATTCGCAAGGACCGATGCATAGCTCCATGCTAGGCAGGCACTTCTAACGTGGTCAAGGAAAAAGCCAGATTCGGCCGGTTTGGCAATCACGCAGGATGAGAAATCGCGCGACTTGAGCGGCAAGAGACTCTGCGACCGCTTCCAGTAGGTACGAGTGGCGTATTGCTTAGACGCGATCGCGCGGATCGGTCATGCTTTCCGCCATTTTGTTGAGCGCTTCGGTCTCGATCTGACGAACCCGTTCGCGGGTAAGGCCCAGCGACTCGCCGATTTCTTTAAGCGTGCGCGGCTCGTGGTTCTCCAGGCCAAAACGCATTCGCAGCACGGTTGCTTCGCGCTCGTCCATCGTGTGGAGCATTCCCATGACGTGCCGCAAGCTGTCGGTCTCGACGAGCGTCTCGTCGGGGCTAAGTTGCCGTTCGTCCATGACCATATCGCCGAGAGTCCAACCCGCCTCGGTCTGATCGGTCTGCGGCGTGGCATTGTAGATTTTGATCGCCTTCTTGATGATCGGCAGCTTCTTCTTGGGTAGACCCAAGATACGCGCCACTTCCTCGGGGGTAGGTGACCGGTCTAGCTCCTCAGTCAAGCGAGCAGTGGCGCGTCGCCACTTCGACAGCAACTCGACCATATAGGCGGGAATGCGGATCGTCTTGCCGGTGTTGATCAACGCGCGCTTGATCGATTGCTTAATCCAGTAGCTAGCGTAGGTGCTGAATCGCGTGCCCATGCTAGGATCGAAACCTTCGACGGCGCGAAGCAGGCCGAGATTGCCCTCTTCGATGAGGTCTTGCAGGCTGAGGCCTTTGCCGGAGTAGCCGCGGGCAATGTTGACCACTAACCGCAAGTTGGCACGCACCATGCGGTCGCGGGCGGCCAAGTCGCCCTCGCCGATGCTCGTCGCCAGCTCTTTCTCTTCCTTCGCGCTCAGCAGCGCCGTTTCGTTGATTTCGCGAAGGTAGGTTTCCAGCGGAGTTTGAACAGCGGAGCCGGATTTGCGTTTCGTCTTGGTGGCCATCGTGGGAGTACCGTCGTTGTCTGGTGGGGATAGGTGGGGAACAACATCAATCTCTCGCTTGGGTTGGCCAATCCCTGGCGAATGCGAGAGGCGCTCAGCGTCGGTGATTGGTGGTCATTCCACAACGCGAGCCGCTGCTGTTGCTTTAGACGTATCGACGGAGCAGGAACGCACTCTGAAGAATGCGTAAGACGTAACGCGGTGCGACGAATTTGCGCGAGGTGATGGCCGTACCGATAAGAAGGACGTCGCCAATAAAATGGCCAACCTAAGTGTTACGTCAGAAAAAAAGGACACCGCCGACGCCTAGGTCAGCGGTGTCCCGTAAGTTGTGGACCAATCGGTTCTGAGAAGATTGCACCACTTGCAGCGATTAATTCGCTACGCGGGCGATCTCAGCTAGTCTTCGTCAGCGGCGTCCGCTGGGTCCGTGTCGGTTGTTTCCGACGCTTCAGCACTTTCTGCTGGCTCTTCGGCAACTGCGGTATCGGTCGCTGCTGCCGATTTGAATAGCGGACCGCTCTCGGTGCCGATGCCACCCTTCAGGTCGGCTGGTGCCTCACGGCTGGCGACTTCGGCTGCTTCTGCCGCCGCTTCGTCTTCTTCCGCCCACTCAACGCGTTTGCGTGAGAGACCGATTTTTCGCTCTTCGGAGTCAACACGCAAGATTTTGACTTCCAACTCGTCGCCCACGTTGACGACGTCTTGCGGGTTTTCGACCTTATGGTCGGCGAGTTCCGAAATGTGCAGCAGTCCTTCCAGTCCATCTTCCAGTCCGACGAAGACGCCGAAGTTGGTAATCTTCGTAACCGCACCTTTGACGAGTTGACCCTGCTGATAACGATTCGGAATGTCGGTGGCCCAAGGATCTTCGTCCATCTGCTTGAGCCCCAACGCGATGCGGCGGCGTTCTTGATCAACCGACAGCACCTTGCACTCGATTTCTTGGCCCTTCTCAACCAACTCGCTCGGATGGCTGATCTTACGCGTCCACGACATATCGCTGACGTGCAGCAGACCATCGATGCCTTCTTCGATTTCGATGAAAGCACCGTAATTCGTGAGGTTGCGAACGCGTCCCTTGACCAGTTGGCCTGTCGGGTACTTGTCGGCGACCTTCTCCCACGGATTGGACTGAGTCTGCTTCATGCCGAGCGAGATCTCTTGCTTCTGCTCGTCAATCCGCAGGACCACCACCTCGATTTCGTCGTCGATGTTGACGAGTTCGCTGGGATGGCTAATCCGCTTGGTCCAAGACATTTCGCTGATGTGGACGAGGCCTTCGATACCGTCTTCCAGCTTCACGAAGGCACCGTAGCTCATCACGTTGACGACCGTACCCTTGACGGTTTCGTTCACTGGGTACTTGCCGGCTACGTTTTCCCACGGGCTGGCTGTCTTCTGCTTCAGACCGAGGGCGATCTTCTCTTTTTCGTAGTCGATGTGCAGGATTTGCACTTCTAGCTCGTCGTCGATTTTGACCATCTCGGAGGGATGGTTGATGCGGCCCCAACTCATGTCGGTGATGTGCAGCAGCCCGTCGATACCGCCCAGGTCGACGAAAGCACCGAAGTCGGCGATGTTCTTGACCACACCTTTGCGCAGCTGGCCGATTTCCAGCTCTTTGAGTAGTTCGGATTTCTTCTCGCTACGCTGGGCTTCGATCAAGCTGCGACGGCTAACCACAATGTTGCGTCGTGCGTCGTCGATCTTGAGAACCATGCACTCGATGGTCTTGCCGATGTACTCGCCGATGTCGTGCGGTCGGCGGATATCGACTTGGCTGGCAGGCAGAAACACGTTGACGCCAATGTCGACCAGCAGTCCACCCTTGATTTTTCGAGTCACTTCGCCGCTGACCACATCGCCTTCGTGGACGGTCTCCATGACCTTCATCCACTTTTCGATCTTCTCGGCTTTGCGCTTGCTCAGCACGATCATGCCGCGGTCGTCATTGTGACCTTGTGCGTCTTCGACGTCCTCGACAAGCACGCGGATTTTTTGTCCGGCTTCTGGCTGTTCCTCTTCCTCTTCCCACTCGTTGCGAGCGATCGTGCCTTCGCTCTTATACCCAACATCGACGAGTACGAATTCGTCATCGACGCGAATGATGGTGCCTTCAACAATTTGATTGACGTCGACATACTCGGCCTCGAGCCAAGAAGTGTCGTCTGCGGCCATCAGGCCTACTTCTGCTTCCCACTCATCATCAGAAACATCGAATTCACGAATTAAGTTACGGTTGACCATGAAAAAGTAAGACCATCTTGGGTGAGCGGCAGCACCACCAACTTCAACGAATGCTGCGACCGAGACCCGCGTTAAAGGAATGTCATCCAGCTGGCTGCCGACGGCGGCATAGCCTGGGGACGTAGCTGGAAGTCGAAGCTGCTCATCGTATCAGAATCGCGATCGCGTTACAATCGGTAAGTAGACTGCTCAGCAGTAGTTACGGTACCTGCTGTTGGTCCGACCGACGCTGCCGCTGGACGAGCTGGGCCAGCTTTTCGACGACCTCGTCAGCGGTCAGTCCGTCGGTACAGACCTCGATCGAATCGTCGGCAGTTCTCAGGCCGCCAACTTCGCGCTCGAGGTCGCGAGCATCACGCTGCAGCTGCTTTTCTAGGACTTCCGCCAGCGTTACGTCCTCACCGCGTGACCGCAGGTCTTCGTAGCGTCGTTGCGCGCGGACTTCGTCGCTAGCAGTGAGGTAGATTTTGAGCTCGGCCGCGGGAAAGACCTCGGTCGCCTGGTCGCGCCCCTCGGTCACAACGTCGTGATTCTCGGCGAAGCGACGCTGTAACTCGGTCAATCGTTTGCGTACCGATAAGTTGTCGGCCGCATGACGTGTGAGTGTGGTGACCTCAAACGTGCGAATAGCCGCCGTGACGTCCTGGCCGTCAACGAACACTCGGTCGTCGGTCAGTTCGATGTTGAGCCCCGCGGCGATCTTTGCCAGGGCGCCCGTATCCTGCCAGTCGATCTGTCTGCGCAGCCCGGCGAGTGTGACTGCGCGGTACATGGCACCGGTGTCGAGAAATCGGAATCCCAACAGTTTGGCCAATCGACGGGCCGCAAGACTTTTGCCTGCCCCGGCGGGGCCATCGATGGTAATGATCATTTGTGCTGAGAAATGCGAAGAAACCGACGTGCCAGCACCTACTGTAATCGTTCGTGACGGATTCGGGCAGTGCCGAATCTGTCGCGCCGGACGCCCGGTGGGATTATCGGCAGTGGCTGCGGCGACGGGGCAGAACTGCCAGCAAGCCGTAGAGCAGAATCGTGGCGGTCGTCGTTGGTTCGGGCACTGAGGCTGCGGCGAGCGGAGCGCCGTAGGCGGACAGCCAAGTGGCGAGATCGTCCGCCGCCAGCGGGTTACCTACCGTATCGCGCTGCCAATCCAGAAAATCGCTACCGTCGACCGACCCACTGGCGTCGAGATCGCCGGCGGGTAGGCGAGAAATCTCAACAAAATCGACTTCCAGCGAAAACTGCTCGTTCTGCGCGGCATTAGCCACGGGCTGAAGGGCGGGATTGTAGGCGATCCCGAAGAATTGGTTCGGTGCCCAGAGGTTGATCCGCACTTCCTGCGGGTCGTCGGTCACCGTGTCGAACTCGCGCCGCACAATCGTTCCGTTGACGAACCACTCGATTCGATCCGGTAACCAGCGAATTTCGTATTCGGCGAACTCCGTAATGTCGAGGCCGGGTGCAAAGACGTTGGCCGCATCGCCGCCTTGATTGAAGTCATCGTCTTCAAACACGTTGGTCAGGATGGTTTGCGTGCCAATGGCGTTGGAGAGCAATTCGAAATCGATCTCATCACGAATCGGAAAGTCGAGTCCAAACGTGAAAAAGCCGCCGACGAGGCCACCCGGTGGCGTGTCAACGAATCGCAATCGAGACTTAATCGAGAGGCCGGTCTCGACGCTATACGATTGAAAAGTTTGAATCTCGTGACCCCAGAACGAATCTCCCGGCGTAAGCGCCGTCGGATTATGTGTGTCGAGCAGCAACGTGACGACGCCGTTGTCGACCACTGGCGGCTGGCTGGGTGGACGTATTTGGGTGCGACCAAAAAAAGTCCCGGGCCCTGTCGGGAGCCGCCAGACCGCCTGGTTCAGCGAGTTTCCAGAAAAATCGTCACGCAGCAGCGTGGTTCCGCAGCACGGCGAATGCATCGCGGACAGCGTCACCAGTAAACAGTTAGCGAGAATGGTAGATTTCATCCCGGCTCCGGAAGAGTATTAATCGCGTTCAACAATAGGCTATCGAAGACAGCGGAACCAATCGCTTCGATAAGTTTCAACACTGAGGGGCTTTGGGAAGTGAACCTCGGTGCTTCGATAGGTTGCGTGCTCGATCAGTTCGAGATTGCGATTATATCACGGCTTTGCAACGAGCGATCACTTCGTGTCAGGCGATTTGCAGCTTTACGCGCTCAAATCGGCGCGCATTGTGCGATTTCATACTCTGGCATCCTGCTAGTTAGCTCCAGGCAGGGACTTGGAAAGAACTCTCGCCGCCCGCTGGCTCAGCAGGCGAAGGGTCAGGATCGACTGAACATCGGGTTTGCAGCCACAGACAGGAGTCGTCGGTCGATTGCAGCATGGAGTCTAAGCGCCCGGACGAGTCGTAGAATTCCCAAACAGTTGCCACGGCAGACATCGAAAAGGGATCGGCCAATTCAATTTGCAAGGCGATGCGGCGACCATCGTCAATCTCGCGAACGGCGACAATCTTGCGTTGGGGCTTTGCTGAAACGACGCGCCATCTGCCGATCCGTACTCTGCGGATCTTGCCGGCGCGGTCGCGATAGACCTTCGCGCCTGCGTGACAGCGTGACATCGCCTGACGCCGGATCGGCTGCTGCCCGACTCGATTCGCCTTCGGCGTCCGCCACAGAGCGTCACGTAGCCAGGACAGAACATGTTCCAAGTTAAGCATGGACGATACTCCCAATCTTTGATCAGTCGCGCCGCTTAGATGCATCGATCCGCCGGCGCCGGAAGGCGAACCGCCCTAACTCTCCAAGCGTGAAAAGGCAGGCCTTGGGCGGAAAAAAATCTGGGGATCGGCGGAAAATCCGGATTTCTTCGATTCTGCGGGTCACGACGCGCTGATCTGGGTGCAGATTGCTAGTCAGAGAGGTGTCCTAAGTCGAGGCAGATTCTATGCAAACGGCGAATTCCGACTAGAATGGGACATCGTGGGGAGTCTCCGTTTTCGTCGGTTGAGCTGACTGTTCGGCCACCGTTGGCGAGGGACTTCGAAGCTGCGTTTTGCTGCCATTTTTCGCCGAGATTGACTTTTTTGCGAAGGCGGCGATAGATTAAAAGTAGAGGCAACTGCTTAAGGTCTATTGCGCTTTGTTGTGAAGAGGCAAGCGCGCGGGCCCCACTTAGTTATCGCTTATCAGACAACGACCAGAGCGATCGGATGGATCGTCGGTCGATGCATTGCCTTTATTGTTGGAACAGAGGATTCTGGAATGGCAAAGAGTAACGCCGTTTGGGGAATCGACATTGGCCAGTGCGCGCTCAAAGCGCTGCAGTGTCGACCTCACGAGAAAGACTCAAACCAGATCGTCGTCGAATCATTCGACTACATTGAGTACCCCAAGATTCTCTCGCAGCCCGAGGCTGATCCAGAGGAGCTGGTCCGCGAAGCGCTCGAACAATTCCTGGAACGGAATGACCTCACCGGTGACAGTGTTGCAATCTCGGTAGCGGGGCAGAGTGGTCTGGCTAGGTTTATCAAACTGCCGCCTGTCGAGTCGAAAAAAATACCAGACATCGTCAAGTACGAAGCTCGTCAGCAGATTCCCTTTGCGCTGGAAGATGTTGTCTGGGACTATCAGCAACTGAGCGGAGGCAGCGAAGAGGACGGTTTTGCACTTGAGCCCGAGGTTGGCCTGTTCGCGATGAAGCGCGATCAGGTGGCCCGCGCACTCAAGCCTTTGGAAGACGCAGGGATCGAAGTCGATTTCATCCAGCTGATGCCGCTGGCAATCTACAATTACGTGTGCTTCGATCGGCTCGAAGACCTGCAATCGCAACCCTACGATCCTAACGATCCTCCAGAATCGACGGTGGTCATTTCGTTGGGCACCGATACGACCGACTTGGTCGTGACGAACGGCTACCGAGTCTGGCAACGCAACATCCCCATTGGTGGCAATCACTTCACCCGCGCGTTGAGCAAAGAGCTGAAGCTGACGTTCGTCAAGGCGGAACACCTCAAGCGAAACGCGACACAGGCCGACGACCCAAAAGCCGTGTTTCAGGCGATGCGACCGGTGTTCAGCGATCTACTGGCAGAAATCCAGCGTTCGCTGGGGTACTTCAGTAGCATCGATAAGGCAGCCAAGATTGGCGGCATGGTTGCGCTTGGCAATGCGATGAAGTTGCCAGGTCTGCAGAGATACTTGGCGCAGAATCTCGAGCAAGAAGTGACGCTGATCGAGGACTACGAGCATCTGTCGGCGGGCAGCACGACGAGCCAATCTCAGTTCAAACAGAATATCTTGAGCTTTGCCGTCTCGTACGGTCTGTGTTTGCAGAGCTTGGGTAAGTCGGAGATACAAACCAATCTGCTGCCCGAAGAAATCGTAAGGTCGCGTTTGGTGCGGGCAAAGAAACCGTGGGCAGTTGCCGGTGTGGCCGCACTGTTGATGGGCATGACATTCAACTACGCGATGCATGTCTCAGCGTGGCAGGACACAGCGACGGACGACATGACGCGTGCCGAGTCGGATTTGAAGAACGTTCAGACGATGTCCTCGGGCTACAAGAGCACGAGCTCAGATATTCATAACGCATTCAATCAGATCAGGGACACGGGTGAAAAGCTAGTCAGCAACGTCGAAGGCCGACTGCTGTGGCTCGAACTGATGAAGGCGATCGAAGTGGCAATCCCAAGCGACGAGCGTCCGTTTGAACAGCGTGAAGGGACCGTCGAAGATATCAGCAATCGAGTGGAGTTGCACATCGAATCGATCGATCAGCAGCATTTTGAAGACCTCGGCGGCGACTGGTTTTCCAGCGTCGAGGCAGTGTATCTCGATAAGAAAGGCGATGCCGAAGCTGGCGACGACGAGCTTGCCGAGGAAGATATCGACGAGGACTTTGGCGAAGGCGACTTAGGAGGTGGTGAAGGGGGAGGCGATCTCAGCGGACCAGGCTGGGTCGTCCAATTGACTGGTTACCACTACCACAACAAAGATCGCACCAACCAGACCAGCCGCTTCGTAAAGAACACGCTAATCAAGAATCTGGAAGAGGGTTTCGTCGTGTTGCCAGACGGTCCCGACGGTGGCGACGTGCAAGTGCCATTTGCCGATCTCGGGATTAGCCATGCCTGGATCGTCAAAGATAGCAAGATCAAGAAAGAGATGATCGATCTCGACAACCCACTTGGCGGTGATCTTGCATCGGGTCGCGGTGGCGGAGGGTATGGTGGTGAGTTCGGAGGTGGCTACGGAGGCGAAGGCGGCTATGGCATGCGACGCCCGACGACGACAGGCGATGATGGCGAAGAACAGCCGTCGAGCATCGTCGAACTCGACCGTTACGATTTTGTCGTTCAGTTTGTCTGGAAAGAGACGCCCAAAAGCGCCCGACAAGAAATCGCCGAGCAGCGTCGCCTGGAAGAAGAAGCTGCCCGAGCCGACACGGCGGCAATCGACGAGCAAGATGGTACGGAAGTTCGCTGAGCGCGAGCACAAGACACAAGTTTTCAAGCGGATTCGATAACCGAAAGCATACGCTATGGATCAGATACGAGCCTTTATCGGAGTGATGTGGACCCAGCGATTTTGGGTGCTCACTGTGGTCTGCACGATTGTTGGTGTGTTGTGCTGGAATATGGCAGCTGGCGATCTGGACGCAGAATTCAAGAAGCGAAAAGGTGCCATCGATAGCGCTTACAACAGCGTCAATCAGATCAAGAATGAGTCGGTTCATCCCAACGATGACACCAATGCCGGCGACATGAAGCAAGCACAGCAGCAACGCGACCTCGTGAAGCAGGTCTGGCAGGAGCTTTACGACGCCCAGCGAACGGCGGTGTTGTTCTGGCCGAAGAGTATCGGCGAACAGTTCGTGGACTACATGCAAGGCCGCAAGTTTGGCGACAAAATCTCCGTAGAGATGCGGGGCTTCTACTACAACTACATTCTGTCGCGATTTGACGCTCTGTTGGAAATCGTGCAAGCGAAGAAGTTGGCCGATGGTGCCGCCGGTGGCCGAGGAGGCTTTCGAGGCGAGTTTGGCGGTGGCGAGTTTGGTGGAGCCATGGGCGGGGTAGAAGAGGAAGACGACGATCACCTTGTCGAATGGCTAGATCAGGGGAAGTTGCAGAAGAAGCTCTCGTTTCCGGAGCGGCCGACGGCGATGCAGGTCTGGGTGACTCAAGAGGATCTGTGGGTTTACGAAACCCTCTTGAAAGTCATCAAACGAACCAACGAGGAAAAAGGTGCCACAAGGCCTGACAATACCGCAGTTCGCGCCATTGTCGAACTGCAAGTCGGTATGGAGGCGGCGATGGCGAAGTCGACCGGCCAGGTCATCATTCCTCAAGCTAGCTCAGGCGGATTCGGACGAGGGGGGGAATTTGGCGAGGGCGGTTACGGTCGGGGTGGTGAATTTGGCGGCTACGGTGGTGAAGGCGGATATGGCGGAGAATTTGGGGGCGAAGGCGGATACGGTCGAGGTGGCTATGGCATGGAAGGTATGGAAGGCAGTGCCGACGACAGCGCGCTGCTCGCGAATCGCTATCTCAACGAGGAGGGCGAGCCTGACGAAGGCGGCTCGGTTGATAGCGTCCTATCTACCGAGTTTCGGCAGCTACCAATAAAGATGCGACTAATGATGGACGAACAGTTCATTCCGCGCATCCTTATCGAGTGTGCCAATGCGACCCTGCCGATCGAGGTCAAGCAACTGCGCATCAACCCCGATAAGTCGGGTGCGCTCGCCGGCGCAAACGGTGGTGGACGTGGTCGCTCGCAGGTACCGGGCTTGGATCCAGGGCTCACCGACGTGGTGATTCATGGCGTGGTCTACATCTACAACGAACCTGACGTCGAGAAGCTGACGATTCCCGGCGAAGAATTAGCGGACGACAGCATTTAGCCGCATTCGACCGCCTCGCTTGAGCGGTCTGAATACTGCAAGTATCTCAAGGACATGGAATTGGAGATCTCGGAACCATGAAAACGAAACTGAAAAGTGGCAATGCGATTGTTCGCTTACTACTAGCGCATGGCGAAAAGATTGGGATTCTTGCAATTCTCGTTTGCACCGGCCTAATCGTCTGGTCAGCCATGGGGCGCGAGCGGCTGGGTCGAGAGCCAAGCCAGTTGAAGAATGTTGCCAAAGACGCTCGCTCCAACATGGTTCGCGCAACCTGGAAGCAGCTAGCTGACGAAGGCGTGGAACCGGGCGAGGATAGTGCGATCGTGATGGCACGGGCGCTTCCTCCCACGGCGATGGTGAAGATTTCGGCTGACAACTTTCCTAATTTCTCCGGCAACTTTAATCCGCCTGTCGCTGATCCGGTGACATTTCGTACCGACCCCGTTCTGCTGGCGATTGCCGACTTAGAGGTGAACTCGGACTCAGGGCTCTGGGCATCTGCCGATCCGGACACGATTCGCCAGAAAATGTTAGACGCCGAAAAGGAAAGGCTGGAGCAGGAACGCGAGCGGGAGGCAGCGCGCAAGCGTGCCGAGCGCGAAGGCGAAGGTCGACGTGGTGGACCCGGTGGCTACGGCGGTGAGGGCTATGGTGGCGGACGTGGCGGCTTTGGTCCGACTGGCAGAGATGGCAAGGTTTCGCGCGATGCTCCGATCGTTCAGCGCCCACGCGGCGGTGCCCAGCTGCAGGGCTTTGAAGACATTCGCGAGAAGTCTTGGGTGACCGTACTAGCTAAGCTGCCGATCAAGCAGCAGACGGATATCTACAACGAAGCGCTTGAAAAGTCGCGAGGCTACAACAAGCGTGTCGACTTCCCGCAGTACTTGGGCTATCAGGTAGAACGCGCCGAAGTAACCTCTGCGGGGCAGGGGGATTGGGAAAGAATCAAGTTCGTCAAAAAATCGAGCCTCGAAGAGGAAATCTCGACCTACCCGGTCAACGTTCCGGATGTGATTGACAAGAAAGTGAATCACCCACTGCTGACACATCCGTTGCCGCCGCTGATTCTGCATGAGTGGGGTGAACGCGTAAGCCATTCCTCGATGCCACTGGCGGAAGAAGTAGCCAGGCAGAAGATGATGGAGATGGAGGAGGCCGAAGACGCTGAAGACGACGCGGAGTCCAAAGAGGACGTAGCCGGCGAGGATGATCTCTTCGCGGATACGATGACGGCACGCGAGCGAGCACGGTCAACCGGCGGTGCAGGCACACGGCGCGGCTACGGTGGAGAAGGTGGCTATGGTCGTGGTGGCGGCGGAGAGTTTGGTGGCTACGGCGGAGAAGGTGGCTATGGTGGTGGTGAATTCGGCGGGCGTGGTGGCTACGGCGGAGAAGGTGGCTATGGTGGTGGTGAATTCGGCGGGCGTGGTGGCTACGGCGGAGAAGGCGGCTATGGTGGTGGTGAATTCGGCGGTCGTGGCGGATTCGGTGGAATGCGAGGTAGTCTCGGTCGTGGTAGCGATGTGCAAATCCCTGAATTCGTTTGGGATCAAGAGACCGAGCATGTGCTGTTTCGCTATTTTGACAACACGGCCAAACCCGGACACAGTTACCGCTACCGTGTGCGTTTGGCGATGGTTGACGTAAATCACGGTGTTGCGGTGCAGCACCTGGACAAGTCGGTGACCACCCGTCGCGAGGAGTCTGGCAACAAGAACTACCGTTGGACCGATTGGAGCGAGCCAAGTCCGATTGCTAGCGTGCCGATGCCGGCTCGCGTGTATCTCGTGAACACAAAACCTGTCAAAGCCGGTGCGGTCACCTC
>JBCDBK010000117.1:0-13842 GCA_039184115.1 Planctomycetota bacterium
GCGACGACTACTGCACGAAATGCACGCCCGACGTTTGCACGCCGCAGCGATGCCAAGCCTGCGACAACTACTGCCGCAAGTGCCAACCGCCCGGCTGCGTCCCCTGCCGCAAGCAAACCTGCGACGACTACTGTCCCAAGCCGTGCCCCGACGTGTGTTGGTGTCCGCCAATCGATCACCAGCGATGCCGCTAGGCTCGCGACGGCTAGTTTTGAAACGCCCACTGTTTCAAAACCTCTCGTCACCTGCCGGAAAACGCTAGAAATCCAGGGGTCTCGAATTCTGTAGCCGTCACGTTTTCGCTACCCGCGTTTCAAAATTACAGAACTCCGCTCGTTTCCGTCAGGCAGCGCTGCGCAAGTTGTGCATTGGTAGCGACTTGGGAAATACGCTTCCCGGCGACCGGGCTGAATATTGAAAATTCAGTAGTTCCAAAATGGAGCCGGCGGCGCTAGCCGCGGGTGGCCTGCTAGCTCAGTTTTCGCGTGGTTCACCCCCGACTAGCGCCGACGGCTCAAGTTACAGAAGCTCCATGTTTGGAACTACTGAAGTTGAACCACCGAACAAAGTTTCAAAAGTCGGATCGTGACCGCGCTACATCATGCCGGCGCACCGCTCGTCACCTCGCATTATACCTGTCGAGCGCGGCCAGTTCTCGCACGAAACTCGGCCAGTGCGCAAAGTGGACGCGACGCGTCTACAGTCGCTAAGCGTTAGGCAGCTTACGCTCCGTAACTTCTGACAAGGGACTCGAACCCGGTTCGCTGGACTCCGTATTTGCCAGCCAGCGTGATTGCGTGTTTCTGAAGCGTCCCCTAAAGCCTTCTTGATGCCCAATTGCAACCTCCTACATTCGGGGTATTTTAGTTAACATAGATCGTATCAATTGCGAATAACGAACACCGGCTTGAACACAAAATTATCTGTAGCAAAATTAGTGTTCCTACGCTTTAAGCAAGAGGTGTATTTTGACTTTGCGAATTCGCGTCTCTCTCTTCCTTGGCCTGATTTACAGTTTTGTTTCATCGGCGTCAGCGGACTTTACCGACTTCAGTGACTTCACTGCAAGTCAAACGTTTTCGACCGATGAAGTGTTTTCATCACGAGGTGTAGAGTTTCGCGCAATAAGTCTGTTTCCACCAGAAACTAATGCGAGGATATTGATTTTTCCGGACTTTGATGCCTCATTTCTAATCGCTGGCCCAGGTGTAGAATTTATCCTACCGGAAGGCACGCAAGAAATCTCCTTCTTTTATTCGAATGGAGGAGGAAGACTGGCGGTATTGAACGGTGAGGAGCTACCGATATCACCTGAGAACGGCCTAAGCATCTGGGATGGGCTGACCGTTGCAGGTGTGAAAATATCAACCGACGTGTCTGAGCAAAGCGTACGGCCGGGTTTCGGAGTTACTAGCGAACGAGGTACGATCACGTTCACTGGACCGATTACTTCTTTCGCAATTGCAGGTGTGGAACTCTCGATCGACGATGTCTCCATTGTTGTTCCGGAGCCATCGACGCTACTCCTCTTGGTATTAGGCTCTCCCTTTCTTCTTCGACGTCCTAGCTGGCAAGTACAACAACCGCTTCTTACAGATTGAACGTTAGCAGACCCGCGCCGGGTCCAAAGATTTCGACCGAGTCATTGATCGAAAGCTCGCCGAAGGTGAGGTTGATGGTCTGTGCGGTGCTAAAGACGGCGGGTAGAAGTCCAAAGTTATCTCCCACTAGCAGTAGAAAAACGCGACGTCATGCGAGATGACGCCGCGCTGTGGGTGAGGCGGAGGACAAGGGACTCGAACCCTCAACCCCTTGCGGGGCACCTGATTTCGAGTCAGGCTGCTAGCCAATTCGCGTATCCTCCGAAGCCCTCTAATTTAGTGCTCGCGGCTCGCGGCGGCAATGACCATGCCCCTTCCCGTCAGCGATTTTGCCAGCACGTGCAACTTTCTGCTCTTATCCCGAAGCTCCGTCGCGTTTCTGTCGGGCTTCGAGCCACTCTCGCAGCCGTCGGATACCGAATCATCACGCGTTGATTTGACCTCCCATCGACGCGGCGTTAGCGTAAAGGTGCTGGCTTGGCAGTCGCGGCAGCCTCAGCATTCGGGACGGGCTCTTCCACTGGGTAAATCTTCGCTGGGTTAATCTTCGCTGGGTTAATATCCGCTGGGTAAATCTCAACTGGATTACTCTCAACTGAGTAAACCTCGGCTGGAGAAAGCAGAGAGGCATTGGTTCGACGATGAGACGACATCGCCCACTTCAACGTGCGCGGCGCTCGACAACGCTGCGCTTCGAGACCCTGGAACCACGTCAGTTGCTAGCCGGTGATGGGCTGGTTGGTGAGTACTTCAACGATCTGAATCTCACGCAATTGGCCAACACCCGCACCGACGCGGTGGTGAACTTCCCGGCAGACGCGTTGGGACAGGGAGCACAGGGACTTGTTCAAGCCGACGACAACTACTCGATTCGCTGGAGCGGATGGGTCAACGTCGCCCAGTCGGGGCAGTGGCAGTTCACCACGTTTAGTAACGATGGCGTGAGGCTATGGGTTGACGATGTCCAACTGATCAACAATTGGAACCAACACCCCAGCACGCGCGACGATGGTTCGATTACGCTAGACGCTGGCTGGCATCCGATCCGGATGGAATATTTTCAGCAAGACGGCACGACCGACGCGCGGCTGCTGTTCTCGGGACCGTCACAAGGCGAAGTAATCATTCCCCAAGCATCGCTGTCGACGACGG
The DNA here is from genome assembly GCA_039184115.1 of Planctomycetota bacterium. Classification (GTDB taxonomy): domain Bacteria; phylum Planctomycetota; class Planctomycetia; order Pirellulales; family Lacipirellulaceae; genus Bythopirellula. The sequence goes on from JBCDBK010000117.1 coordinate 2,754, forward strand.
ACCCAAATATCGGCGATCCAATCGCCAATGCCGGTCCTGACCGGGTGGTCGTCTTGCCGACCAACAGTGTTGTGCTCGAGGGTTCGGCAAGCGATGACGGCGTGATCAGCGACTTTTCCTGGACTCAGGTCAGCGGGCCCAACACCGCCACGCTCTCCGATGCGAATACCGAAGACCTCACTGCGAGCGACTTGGTCGAGGGCGTCTACGAATTTCAACTCTTGGTCACCGACAACGAACTGAACACCGATTCGGATCGCGTCCTGGTGAACGTCGTTCCCGTTGGCGGCCAAGGCGTCGTGTCGGGTGACCTGATGCAATGGCACAAAGTGGTTGTGGATTTCACGGGCCCCACCAGCAGCGAGACCGCGACCACCAATCCGTTTACCGATTATCGGTTGGATGTCACCTTCACGCATCAAGGCAACGGTCAAAGCTACGTTGTGCCCGGTTTCTACGCCGCCGATGGCGATGCCGCCAATACTGGCGCTACCGCCGGCAGCACTTGGCGCGTTCATTTTGCTCCCGACGCGACCGGCACGTGGGCGTACTCCGCGTCGTTCCGGGCTGGCAGCGACGTTGCAGTGGACGACTCGCCTAGCGCGGGGATCAGTGCAGGTTTTTTCGACGGCGCGGCCGGGTCGTTTGTTGTGGCGGCTAGCGACAAGACCGGACGAGATTTTCGTGCGCCGGAAAACGGCTTGATCAAGAATCGCGGCGATCACTACCTAACCTACGCCAGCGGCGATGTGTACCTGAAAGGCGGACCAGACATCCCCGAGAACTTCTTTGGCTTCGATGGCTTCGACAACACGCCCTCCGCAGGACACGATTTTGATCAGCACATCCAGGATTGGAACCCTGGCGACCCAGATTGGGACGACGACGACGCGGACAACATTGCCGACGACGGCCGAGGCATTATCGGCGCCCTCAATTACATCGCAGACGAAGGTGGCAACTCGATTTATTTTCTGCCGATGAACATCGGCGGAGACGCTCAAGATACGTTTCCTACCATCGCCGAGCAGAACAAAACGCAATACGACGTCAGCAAGCTAGCGCAGTGGGAAATTGCCATGGAGCATGCCACCAGCCAGGGCATTCTGCTGCACTTTGTCTTGGCCGAGACCGAATCCGCCAACGAGAATTATCACGACAATGGCACGTTGGGGACTGAGCGAAAACTCTACTATCGCGAACTGGTGGCCCGCTTTGGTCACCATCCGGGTCTGGAATACAACATCGGTGAAGAAAACGACTACGGAACATCCAGACGCGAGCAGTTTGCGGCGCAGCTCAAACTGATCGACCCTTACGACCACCCGGTCACCACGCACACGAACAACAACCAGTACGAACAATTCTATAACCCGCTACTGGGAAATGAAAATTTTGATATCACCAGTTTCCAAGGCAACAACAGCCGGATGTCGATGGCCGACCTGATTGCCGACTGGAGAACTCGTTCGGCAGCGACAGGGACGCCGTGGGCGATCAGCTTCGACGAGCCGCAAAAGATTGAGAACGATAAGACCGACCTGAACGATGGCTATCCTCACGGCCGACGCGACAAGATGTGGCCCGTCTATATGTCCGGCGGCGCCGGCTTCGAGTGGTATGTGCAGCAGGATGGCGGCGGTCACAGCTTCGACCAGCAGATCGACGACTTCCGTGCCCTGGACGTGGCGCTCAACTGGTCGCAATACGCGCGTGATTTTCTGCTGGAGTTGCCGCTGATGGAAATGGCACCCGATCATAGCTTGGGCGATTCTGCGGCGGGCGAAAACACGTATGTGCTGGCCAAGCCAGGCGAAGTCTATGCTATGTACAACGACCGCAATGGCGCAGGTTTGACGCTTGACTTGAGCGGCGAGACTGGCACATACGAAGTCAAATGGTTCGATCCTCGCAATGGCGGTGGCCTGCAAGACGGAACCGTACAAGTCGTCACTGGCGGCGGTGTAGTCGCACTCGGCAGTGCGCCGAACTCGACGAACGAAGATTGGGCAGCCGTTGTGCGCAGGCAGACGTCTGATTCCAAGAACCTGCTCTTCATTCGCGGTTCGGCGGGTTCCGGTGGATTCCTCGAAGGAGGGGCCGACGAACAACTGGCCGATATCACCAACTTCCAGGCCTTTGATGGCAACCACGGCTGGGGAACGCTTGCGACCACGCTGACAAGCGACGGCTTCACGCTGACTCAGGTTATCGAAGGCACGACACCTGACCAAAGTGGCGCGCCAGTGCCACTGGCGACGATGGACCTGACCGCCTACGACGCGATTGTGTTTGGCTCGAACAATGCCATCTATACCCAAGCCGATGTCGACGCCTTCGAACAGTACATTCTCGGTGGCGGCAGTGCGCTGTTCATTTCCGATGCGAACTTTGGCTCTGATTGGGCCGACGCCTCGGACTCCGACCAGCAGTTTCTCGACCTGATCGGAGTACAGGTGCATCAGGATCAGGGTACCTACGTCGTTGGTAACAGCTCGGGAGAGATTCTCGAGCCGAACCATCCGATTTTCGCAGGCCAAGGACCAGCGGAAGTCGTCACGCAATTCGACGGTGAAGGCGTGTCGCCGTTCCACATCGATACCGTCATTCCAGGCGTGGCAGTCACTTTACTTGCGGGTGCCGAAGGGCAGACGCGGCTGAACCAGCCACCATTTGGCAATCAGAATCAAGGCCCATCGCGAGCTACCGACAGCGGCGACGCGTCGGTCATTGCCGCGACCTACGGTGCTGGAAGAATTGTTGGACATTACGATCGCAATACTTTCTTCAACCTCAATGGGGCTGGCACCAACATCACGAGATTCGACAACCAGCAGTACGCGTTAAACCTGTTCAACTGGTTGGTCGCAACGCCCAATCTCACCGGCGATTACAACCAAGACAATGCTGTCGACGGCAACGATCTGGCAATTTGGACCGAGCACTACGAATCGACAACCGACCTGAACGCCGATGGCGACGTCAATGGCAGCGTCAACGGCAATGACTTCCTGGTTTGGCAGCGCGGCGTCAGTGCGACGGTGGCTGCGCAAGGCGCGGCCAGCAATATAGTGAGCGCGCCGTCGAGTCTCAGTCCATCCGCACGACTGGCGGTGGTGGATGCTGCCATTTCGCAACTCGTGCCGAATGACGAAAGCAGCAGTGGAACGCGTGAGACAATCACCTCACAGCCATTGCCGTCCGAGGGCCTTACGTTGCCGACACCACTGGCCGCAATTCTGGCTCCGCAAACGGACGACGCTCAACCGGACACGGACACCACAGCGCAAGATCAACGCGATTCGCGCGAAGTCGAACGAGAGGCCTGGTCGATGGCGATGTCCTCCCTATTCGACTTGTCACGGCAATGACCGAACGCAGACCGTTTCGACGTCGCGGCGTGACGATTGCTCTACGAAATACCGTCCTCGATCGAGCGACGTCAAGGCAAGTTGCCAACTGTCAGCGATCTGTCATCCGAGTGCAGTATAGTGATTGGACAACGTTCTTCTGGCGATTGAAATCGAGAGAATCGAAATCGCTATCCCTGCGCGCCCGCCTAGGTTGACTCAGTCACCGGCGCCGACTCACTTGCGTCGAGACTCAACGCCCCAGGACCGTTGGCCATTAGGAAGACCATGGTGCCCATTAGCGAGACGTTTTTCAGGAACTGGATCATCTGTTGTTGCTGCGCTGCGCCCTCGAAGGTCCAGAAATCGTGGAAAAAGTAGGTCGCCAGCATGAGAAAGACCAGCAGCAAGCCGGCACCGATGCGAGCGTAGTAGCCGGTCACAATCGACAGACTACCCACGACCAGAAACGCGATTGCCCCGACCAACATCAGCGTCGGCGCCGGCACACCTTCGGCCGCCATCGCCTTCGTGACGCCGGTAAAGTTGGGGATTTTGTTGCCTACGGCACTCATGAGAAAGATGCCGACAATCATCAGTCGGCCAAATAGTGAAGCTGCAGATTGCATCGTTCTGTTCCTCGTGTTGAGCTGTTTGAAGTCTCGAGAGCGGGAGTGTTTCTACGGAACGGAGGATGCTAAGCCAGATCGAACAGCATCAACTCTGCACCTTCCTCAGAACGCAGCTGTAGTTGCGACTCCTCGCTGATTGCGGCCGCGTCGCTGGTTCTTAACGGTTGACCATCGACCGAAACCTCGCCGCGCAATACTTGCAGCCACACGTGCCGATCTGGTGGATTTTCGTAGCCAATCTCACCGCCGGGACTGAGGTCCGCCAGATAGATCCGCGCATCCTGGTGAATCAATAGCGAACCCTCCGCAGCATCCGGCGAGGCGACCAGTTGCAAACGATTCTGTCGATCTGCCGCATCAAACGACTGCTGCTCGTAGCTCGGCTTAATCCCATCGCGTTCTGGCAGCAGCCAAATTTGGTAGAAGTGCGTACCTTGCTCAGCCGAAGGATTGTACTCGCTGTGAGTGATTCCCGTGCCTGCCGTGATCCGCTGAAACTCGCCGGGACGCAGGACTTCGCCATTGCCCATCGAATCCTTGTGCTCAAGTTCGCCTTCGAGCACATACGACACGATCTCCATGTTGTCGTGAGCATGCGTGCCGAAACCCTTACCAGCGGCGACTCGGTCTTCGTTCATGACTCGCAGAGAGCGAAAGCCCATGTGATCTGAATCGTAGTAGCCCGCGAACGAAAACGTATGATACGATTTCAACCACCCGTGATCTGCGTAGCCTCGCTCTTCTGATCGTCGTAAGGTAATCATCATTTTTCTCCTTCAAACTAATCGAAACCTTCTTGCCTCATTGGGTAGTTCGTTCCTAGCCAAGCTCGAACAACAGAGCGTCCGTGGTTTCCTTGGCCTCGATATGCAGGCCGACGGGTCGACTTGTGGCCACGGCATCGCCACTAAGCAATCGCGTACCGTTGACGATCAGTGACCCGCGGGCCACTTGCAGCCAAGCATGGCGACCCTTTTCGACGGTGAAATCAATCGTTTCGCCGGCCAGCAGATTCGTGGCAAAAATTGACGCGTCCTGACGAACGGCTACTGCAGCTTTTGTCCCTTCTGATCCAGCAATCCTGTGCCACTGCCCTCGTTTTTGGTCGAGGGTCACTCGCTGGTCGCTATAGCGTGGACGAGCACGTCGCATCGCAGGCTGGATCCATATCTGTAGAAAGTGATTTTCTGCGGTCGTCGAAGGGTTGTATTCGCTGTGCGTGATACCTGTTCCGGCGGACATCATCTGGATGTCATCGGGTGTGATAATCGCTCCCTGGCCGGTGCTGTCCTTGTGTTGCAGGGCACCAGTGAGCACGTAGGAGATGATCTCCATGTCGCGGTGCGGATGGGTCGGAAAGCCACGCCCAGGCGAAATGCGATCGTCGTTGATCACTCGCAGCGACCGAAAACCCATGTGCCGCTGATCGTAGTAGCTACCGAACGAAAACGATTGATAACTCTTCAACCAGCCGAGATCGGTGTGTCCACGCTCGGCCGCCTGCCGTACCAATAGCTCGGTCGAAGGCAACGCCTGTCCCTGCAAAGCCTGGCCCAGCAGTGACTTCTGGTTGGCGGCAATGTGGATTAAACCGGCCCCCGTCATCGACAAAGCACCTCTTCGCGTCATGTCCATTTTTCGTACTCCTCGTATTTTGCTTTACATGTAAATTGGTTGCCGAAAAATTTTTAGCTCTTAATCGCGGCTCTAACTTTTTCTAGTACCCGAACGAGATCCTTCTGATTCTTCGCACTGACCCCGTCCATGAGTGTGGCATGCAAGTGGAGGACGGGCTGGTCCATCTTTCTCAGCAGTTGCTTGGCGGCAGGCCTCAGTTCGACCATGTACACGCGCCGATCCTCCGTCGATTGCGTCTTGTTAATCAATTCTAGTTTTAGTAGCTGGTCGACCACACGCGTGATCGCCGGGGCTACCTGAATCATTCGCTCGGCAACGTCGAGGCATGGCATCGGCTTGCCTTCGCCGCGCAAAATCCGCAACACGTTGTACTGCGAAGATGTTAGACCGTACTCACGAAACAAGCGTGCTAGTCGGTTCTCAATCAGATCGCTAGTCCGCATGATGGCCAACGCCGCCTCTTGCTCCACTGAAGCAAAGGGAGTTCGCTTTTTCAGTTCCGATTGAAGTGTTGGTGACATGCTTTCCTTTCGCCTTATGCAATATAGTTTACATGTAATGTATCGGCTGGTCAAGGGCCGAGACTTTAGAAAGCAGGGCTAACGGAAACATCAATTTCGTGCCGGATGGATCATGTGTTTTCGCCGCTATCGGCCCGCAGCCACTGACCGCGTCTTCCGTCACTTTCAGTAATCTTTGCCTAGCTAGAACTGGAAAGCAGAGCCGGCTCGGCCCTCTACGGCCTCCGCGGAGGATTGGTCCGCACAACCGGAGCATCTGCTTGGGTCGACCGGCGTTTGTACGGAAGTGCCTAGCAGATACGGATTTACGGGTTCGTCACGCTATTCCTGGTATGCCGTGGTATGAGAAAAGTGTCGGCCAGTGCTAGCAGCCGCGCCGATACTACCATCTATCCTGCAGCACTCCCCCTCCCCAAAAATGCAGCGAGGAATCGCATGGCAAACCCCAAGACCATTCGCATCGTGACCCGTGGCAAGAACGGCGAGCTACGCACGCACGACTACAAACACGAAGACGCCGTTATGAAAATGCACACCCAGATCGGCATCGATGACTGCAGCACCGACCTCAGCTTGCGCGGCATGCCCGTCTTTCGCGGCCTCATCGGTCCGATGCCTGAAGCGAAAGGCGTCGTTCGTTACGAGGCTCCGGAAGTCTTCGAAAGCCTGACCAAAGAATGGGGCGCTACGCCAACGCGTAAATCACGCAGACGCACGGCTCGTTAGCCCACACACCCTTTCTTGCGCGCATAAAGCAGGGGCTCGGAACTGAGTGTTCCGAGCCCCTGCTTTCGTTTTCGTCGTTCCCATTCTCGTCGAATCTCAGTACCGCGAACCCGAGGTCGCGGGAGTTTGCCAGCCGCCACCAGTTGCTTGACGAGGCGGATCGTTCTCCAGTGCCACTCCACCGAGCGTGGTGCTTGGTCTGGCTGCAATAGTCGCCGAGGGACTGCTCAGTGGGCGGGCGTTGGCCAAGCCCGTAGTCGCTGGACTAGCGTTCATCGCGACGCGCGTTTTCGTTTCGACGTTCGCTGTGCGATAAGTGGTAACGGGCACTTGCACCGTTCTGGTTTGTGGCACCCAGGCAACTTGACTGACGGGAATCTGCACGTTGGCCACCTGGGTACTCCAGGTCGTCACAGGACGCAGATTATACGTCCAGTACGGTGTGACGAATGGATTCCAACGACCTCGCAATTGTGAGTCCCACTGATAGGTTGTATTCGGCACACAATAGAGTTGTTGCTGATTGAGTGTGTTGCTCGTGAGCTGCTGTGCATAAACCGTCTGCTGCCGATCCTGCATGACCGTGACTGGCACTTGTCGCTGCGTGACCTGAGTGGTCTCTTGATAGCGAACGCCGTTCTCTACGACCTCGCGAACCTGCTGACCAAACGTCGTTCCAGCAGACAGCCCACAGACTAGCGCCAGCGCAACGACCGTCCCGCGTCGAGTTCGATTCCTCATTGACTTAACCTCGGCGACTATGCTTTTCTTTGTTCCGAAGAAAAGACCGCCAGCGCGATACGATAAGCTCTAGCGCGCTTCCTTGCGGCCAACAACTACATCAAAGTTAGTATCGGCAGTTGAGATTTCTACTCATCAGCCGCAACCAAAACTCTAAGCTGCTATCACAGCACAATCTGGGCATTCTACGAACGCTATTCGAGTCCTGGCGGGGGGCTGCTAGCAGTAGAAACCGCGTCCGCGTACAATGTGCAATCAAAGATTCATCACACGTGTCGCCGAGAGATTCGCACTTTGATCAACGACCAACTTATTCAAATGCTACGCTGCCCGCAGGATCGTTCGGCTCTATCCAACGCGGAAGCCGATTTGGTCCAGCGAGTCAATCGCGCGATTGGCGCTGGCAAGCTTATGAATGTCGCTGGACAGCAGGTAAAGAAGCAGCTGGACGGCGGCTTGATTCGTGACGCTGGCGATCTGATGTACCCGGTCGTCGACGAGATCCCCGTGATGTTGCCTGACGAGGCCATCGAACTATCGCAACTCGACTAGGCGCAAGGCATCATGGCTGAAACCATTTTTCAAAAGATCATCGATCGCGAGATCCCCGCCGACATCGTCTATGAAGACGACCAATGCCTTGCCTTTCGCGACGTCGCACCACAAGCCCCAACGCACGTCCTAATAATCCCCAAGAAACCGGTCGAGTCCCTCGATCAATTGGCTGACGAAGACGCACCGCTGCTGGGCCATCTCTGGTTAGTCATTCGCAACTTGGCCAGCGCGCTACAGCTAGCGGACGGATATCGCGTGGTTGTCAATTGTGGTGCCGACGGAGGTCAAACCGTCGACCACCTCCATTTCCATCTGCTCGGCGGACGATCTTTGTCGTGGCCACCCGGCTAGCGTACTGCTGCTCAGTTTCCGGAATCGACTGCTGCTTTTTTGACTCAATCCGGAAAGTCAAACATGTTAATCTACGGTTACCCCAGCCGTGGCGGCATGACACGTGTGCGTCGGGCTTGCTGATCCTTCTACTCATCCTTCAGGCAGGAGTCTGGTCTTGAACGCTCGCGATCTCGGAATCAACCGTCGAAAATTCATCTCCCACTCGGTGTTGGCCACCTCGGCGGCGGCCCTCTCAGGTCGACTGGCCTACGCTGCCGAGTCGTCGACTTCGCCGTACAAGATCTGCGCGTTTGAAAAGTTCCTTCAAGATCTTTCCTATGACGAGCTAGCGGACGTGATCGCCGAACTCGGTTTCGTCGGCATCGAGGCGACCGTCCGTAACAAAGGCCACGTGCTACCCGAACGTGTCGAAGAGGATCTGCCCAAGTTGGTCGAAGCGCTAAAGAAGCGCGACCTCGAAGTCACAACGATGGCCTCCGACGTGCTGAATCCTTCGCAGCCGTTGTCGGAAACAGTGCTGCGTACCGCCAAGGGCCTCGGGATCAACAGCTATCGCATGGGTTTTTACAAGTACGACCTAACGAAGCCCATCCTGCCGCAGCTGGAGGAAGTGAAGCCGCAGGTTAAGGAGTTGGCCGCATTTAACCGCGAACTTGGCGTCACCGCCTTCTACCAGAACCACTCCGATGCCAAGTACGTCGGCGCGACACTCTGGGACATGCACTTGGCGCTGGACGGCATTCCCAAGGAGGAAGTTGGCCTGGCGTTCGACATTCGTCACGCGACGATCGAAGCTGGTCTGTCATGGCCAGTGATTTACGACGTAGTAAAGCCGCACATCGGTGCTCTGTTCGTCAAGGACTTTCAGTGGGATGGCCGCAAGGCGAAGCACGTTCCGCTGGGCACTGGCCGAGTGAATCCGAAGTTCTTCGAAATGGTAAAACACGACGGCTTCGACGGACCAATCTCGTTGCATGTTGAGTATCTCGGCAAAGAAGGCACGCAAGCGAATATCGACGCCTTGCGTCGCGACTTGAAAGTTCTTCGTGGCTGGCTAAGCTAATCGCAATCAACCTCGCCACCTAGGAACCACTCATGAAACTTTCAGGAAAACGCGCCCTCATCACCGGCGGAACACGCGGCATCGGCGCGGCAATCGCGCTCGACTTGGCTAGCCAGGGCGTCGACGTGGCCATCAACAGCCGCACGCAGGATGATGCGGCGGACGAGACGATCAAGGCGCTGCAGCAGTATGGTCATCGCGTTTGTTTTGTTGCAGCCAATATGGCCGTCGGCGAAGATGCCAGACGATGCGTGACCGAGACCGTCGCAGAACTCGGCGGACTCGACATTTTAGTACACAACGCCGGCGGACCCGCATCGGGTAAGATCGAAGATCTGACTGCCGAGCAATGGCACAATGCGTTTGATGTCCACGTCCATGCGGCATTTCATCTTTGTCAGGAGGCGTTGCCCGAGCTCCGTAAGAATTCGGAAGGTTCGATCATCTTCATGTCGTCGGTGGCTGGCATTCGCGGCTGTCCCGGCGCTCTGGTTTACGGAACCGTGAAAGGGACCATCTTGCACTTTACGCGAATGCTCGCGCGCGACCTGGCCGACGACAACATTCGCGTCAATTGTGTAAACCCCGGCATAATCCGCACGCGTTTTCACGAGAAGATGACTTCTGAAGCGCAGGCTCACAATCTGGCTAATCGCATCCCTCTGCACCGCGAAGGGACAAGCGAGCAAGTGGCCGAAGCCGTCCGTCTGCTCGTCACCAACGACTTTATGACCGGCGAGTCGATCACCGTCGACGGTGGCATGTCGATGCAAGTCACTCGCTGATTGCCTATGTCGAGCAGGCCTTGGTCGGGTAGAATATCGCGATGGCCGTCTGCTTCCACCGCCGCGATTTCCTCGCCCTGTCGGCCGCGATCGCTGCACCGGCACTCGCTCCTCTGCGCGCCGCCGAAACAGGGCAGGTCCGCAGGATAGCCGACGCAGATCGCATCAGGGGCCTGTTGCTGGGCTCGATGATCGGTGATGCCCTGGGCGGCCCCATCGAGTTTCAAGCGTCGGCCAGCGTCACCGATCACGTCCTCAACTGCCGCGCCTGGCCAGACACCCGCGCAGTGACAGAGAACGACTTACGCGAGTTTGGACAGTCGCTCAAGCTGATGCCCTACGAGCGATTTCGACCAGAGACCGAAGCTTACGGCCAGTGGCAGACCAACGCCCCAGCTGGCACCGTTACCGATGACACACGTCACAAGATGGTGCTGATCAACGCACTGCGCGACGCGCAGGCAAATGCCCGACTTCCGCTGACGCAACAAGACCTCGCCCGCGCGTACCTACAGTTCGCCGACACACCGGCCATCGTTAGCCGGTCGCAGTATGGCGATCTGTGTGAAGAATCGTTTCGCGAGTTCGCCAAGGCGGCGCACTGGGTGCTAGGCAACCGCCACCTCGAACAAGCTGCGCCGCCCGATCGCATCTGGGGCGGCGTGCCGACATGTTGCGGACAGATGACCATGCTGCCGCTGGCTGCGCTTTACGCTGGTCGACC
>JBCDBK010000118.1:0-13625 GCA_039184115.1 Planctomycetota bacterium
CCTTGGCTATCGATGTGCACTTGATGACGACACATCAAACCATCAACCGTGCTTGGATTATAAGCATCGATCAGCAGCTGCATGTAGTCGACAAGCTTATCGGATCGCTCGAGCCCATCGCGCCAACGCTTGATCGGCATATTGGTAATCGTCCACAATTCGTCGAATACCAGATCGAAGCGGGCTTTGAGCTCGCGATGGTAATCAGCTGCCAGCGTTTCTTGTGGCGGTGGCAAGTGGGGACCAACGGGATTGTAAACCAAATTGAGTTTGAGATTCGGATCAAGTCCATAGCCCACTTGATTGAGCCGTAGCAAACCGTCAATCGAAGCGTCGTAGGCGTCGAGTCCGCGCTGAGCACGTACGTTGTCTTCGAGATAGCAAGGCAACGAGGCGACGACTTCGACTTGATGCTCGGCCAGAAACTCTGGCACCCAGAGGTAGTCGACTCCGCTTGCTTGCTCGCGATGCACGATGATCGTCGGGTTGCAGCGATCGATCACTCGCAGGCCCAGTCTGCGAAATTCTGCCACCAGCGATCGAAAATTGGGGTTCATCTCTGGGCTGCCGCCTGTCAGGTCAATCGTTTCGATGGCGGGACTGCATTTCAACCAATCGACGACACGTTCGGCTGTCGCGGGGCTCATGTTCTCGCCAGCCGAAGTCCGCGCCGGCGATGATTCCACATGGCAGTGCTTGCAGGCCAAATTGCAGACCAGTCCGAGATTGATTTGCAACGTCGTAATCTGTTCGGCAGCGCGCAGCTCTTCATCGGCGAACCGCAGATGGAAAGCATCGTCGGCAAGAACGGGAAGCAAACCGTTGGCAGTGGGCATGGACGCGGAGTTCCGTGGGCGAAGTGATGCACTCGAACGAGCCCATTGTAACGCAAACCGACGAAAGCGACTGTGGGTCAGCTCACGGATTTGGGCTTGAGAGCGTGCATGCAATCACACGCCTGGGTCAACGGCTCAATAGTTTGGAGTCGGCGCACGAAACTCGTCGAGATCAATCGTCTGGAACCAGGCGATCGTTTTTTCCAAGCCTTCTCGTAGAGGAACCGTCGGCTCCCAACCGAATTTCTCTTTCGCCAGTGAGATGTCTGGCCGCCGGCGCGTAGGATCGTCAGCGGGCAACGGCCGCTCGACAAGTTGCGACTTTGCGCCCGTTAGTTCGATCACCAACTCGGCCAACTCGCGAATGGTAAACTCGCCAGGGTTGCCCAAGTTCATCGGTCCGATGAAATCCGGCGGGCCGTCCATCATGCGGATGAAGCCTTCGATCAGATCGTCGCGATAGCAGAACGAACGCGTTTGCGAGCCATCTCCGAACAGCGTAATGTCTTCGTCCGCTAATGCCTGACGGATGAAGTTCGAAACGACGCGGCCATCAAACGGATGCATGCGCGGTCCGTAAGTGTTAAAAATGCGGACAATGCGCACGTCGACTCCATTGTGGCGATGGTAGTCGACAAACAACGTTTCGGCCGCGCGTTTGCCCTCGTCGTAGCAAGCGCGCGGACCGACGGGGTTAACAGCGCCGCGGTAACTCTCCGGTTGCGGATGAACCTCTGGGTCGCCATAAACTTCGCTCGTCGAAGCCTGCATGACCTTCGCTCGGCAACGTTTGGCCAGACCCAAGGTGTGGATCGCGCCGAGTACCGAGGTCTTCATCGTCTTGATGGGATTGTATTGATAGTGACCTGGCGCGGCAGGGCAGGCCAGATTGTAGATCTCGTCGACTTCCAAAAATATCGGCTGAGTAATGTCATGCCGAATGAGTTCAAAGTTTGGCTCTGACAGCAGATGCTCGACGTTGGTCTTCTGGCTTGTGAAAAAGTTGTCGAGACAAATCACATCATGCTTATCGGCAACCAAACGTTCGCAAAGGTGAGAGCCCAAAAAACCGGCGCCGCCAGTGACTAGAATTCGTTTGATGCTCGACATGCAAATTGCTCGTTAGTCTGTCAAAAAGCCGACGAAAATGCATTCGCCGTGGACCCATAGCGACCGGGAAGTCAGCGACCCTTCAATCTTAGTTGACATCTCGCGCGATGCGACCCCTGCGGCGGAAAACGTCATGCAGACCGCTGCGTACCGTTGTCGCAAGGAGCGTTGGTCCAATTGTAAGACTTGGGAGAATTGAGCGAGTCAGGGATCGCCTTCACGAGCGGCGAAAGGCGAAATTCGCCCGCCCACAAGAGCTACGGTTGCCTGTGGGGTGGTTATCTAAGGATCGAGGATTTAAACAGGCAGCCAGCATGAAATATCAGATTCGCAAGCGGCATATCCTTATTCTGGCGATCGCGAGCGCGCAGGCCATCTGTCTGTGCTGGGGCGTGTTTATCTTCAATAGCTGGCTCCGAACTTCAGTGCGTCAGGTTGTCCACGATCAAGTGTTGGCTGACAACGTCCAAACGGCCGAGCAAATGATCAACCTCATTCGACATATGGAAGTCGGAGATTTGCGTGAGAATAAGGATTCGTGGCTGAAGCTGCAGAGCACAGTGCGCGAGATTCGCTTACCTAACGAGGGCTTTGTCTGCGTCACTGATGCGGGCGACGGCGAATTGCTTTGCCATCCCTTACTTCGGAAGGCACCTAAATCGCTGCTTGGAAATCTAGCCGAGGGCAGCAAGCTCAACGTCGATTCCAAACCAGCCATGGACAAGCCTGCCATGGCAAAGCCTCAAGTGATGGCCAAACCTCAGATCGTGAAGCCAGAGATGGACAAGCCCCAGATAGCGAAGCGCGAGATGGTCAAGCCTGTTGTCGAAATGGCTAAGCCTGCCATAATCAAGCCAAGCATGGTCAAGGCCGAAATGGCGAAACCTGTCATGGCAAACAAGAACCCGACGAAACCCATGATGGCAAAGCAGCAGCCGACACCGGGTAAAACGAACGTCCGAGGCTTCTTGACCGGCGAAGGCGATCACCTGGAGATCGTCGCTGCCGGTTACGTTCCCGAACTAGACGCGAACGTCAACGTGCATCAGCGCGCCGTCGGAGTCGAGCGAAAGATCGCTGGCATCCTGCAACCGATCGTGCCGATCGGACTCGTCGTTTCGTTGAGTTTGGTGATTGGAACCACGCTCCTGATATGCGAAATCCTCCGTCGTTACGAAAACCGACTAGCTCGCATTAATGAGAACCTTGAACACTTGGTGGATGAACGCACCAAGGCGCTCAAAGACACTCGCGACGCGGTGATATTTGGTTTGGCGAAGCTGGCCGAATCACGTGATACCGATACAGGCGAGCATCTAGAACGTATTCGCATCTACGTTACCATCCTCGCGAAGCATCTCAGTCGACATTGCGCTTGGATCGATAATCGCTACATCGAAAACCTCGGACTCGCCTCCTCGCTTCACGACATCGGCAAGGTGGCGATCCCCGATCAGATTCTACTGAAGCCCGGACGCTTTGAGCCCGACGAGCGCGCAATCATGGAAACACATGCCGAACGGGGCGGCAAGTGTCTGCAAGCAATCAGCGAACGACTAGGCGAGAACGATTTCTTAGAACTCTCACGTGAAATCGCCTTCGCGCATCACGAGAAATGGGACGGCTCCGGATATCCGTTCCAGGTCTCCGGCGACCGCATACCGTTTGCGGCGCGCATCGTCGCGCTTGCTGACGTTTACGACGCATTGCGATCGCGTCGTCCGTACAAAGACCCGATGCCACACGAAAAAGCCAAGCAGATCATCATGGAAGGCGACGGAAGCCACTTCGATCCACTACTCGTCCGCGCATTCTTGGCGTGCGAAGAAGAGTTCCTCACTGTCTCAGACAAGTACGCCAAGCAGCCCGCCGAGCTGCCACCAATTGCCATACAAGCCGCTGATCCGGTCATGGCAGAGGCCTGAGGTTGTCTTAGCGCCGAGGGCGACCACGTCCGTTGCCGCCTGACGGTCGATCAGGCGGTTTTGGTGCGGCTTTCTCCAGCATGCGATTTCCCGGGCCCAAGAGCTGATCGATGCGATTATTCAGTTCCTGATTGAGCTCAATGCCTTTGCCCGAGCTGTCGATCCAAGCTTGACCGCCATCTCTCAGATCCAGTCGCAATCGCAACCGCTTGCTGCCAGGGTAGCCGCGCACGATCTCACGTAGCTGCTTGAGACCTTGCTCGCCGTGCTTGGCTTCGTCAACGCGGATGATCATCCCTCGACTGAATTGCTTGGGCATGTCGGCGAGCGGCAACAGCTTGTCGACGATCAGATTCACTTCTTCAGCGCCTGGACGACGATCGACTTTGCCAATCACACAAAGTATCGCCTCGGGCTCGACGAGGTGTCCGTATTCCGCGAACTGCTCGGGCCAGAGAATGCAACGCATGATGCCGTCGAGGTCTTCCAGATCCCACATCGCGTACTTGGTATGCACCTGACCGGGACGCGGGTTCTTGGTATGCGAGAATTTGATCGCGGCGAGCATGCCGCCAAGTTGCACTTCGTCGCGATGCTGCAACTTGGCCATTGATTGACTGTTGTGCGTGCAGTAGGTGCGGATGAC
The DNA here is from genome assembly GCA_039184115.1 of Planctomycetota bacterium. Classification (GTDB taxonomy): domain Bacteria; phylum Planctomycetota; class Planctomycetia; order Pirellulales; family Lacipirellulaceae; genus Bythopirellula. Next base: position 4,518 of record JBCDBK010000118.1, read on the forward strand.
AGACTCAAACTCGGCCAACGGATGGCTGCTCAAGTAGTAACCGAGCACCTCTTTTTCCATGTTTAGCTGATCTTTTTCGTCGAATGGCGGGATGTTCGGCAGATCTTGCTCTGCCTCCCGATCGTCTTCCTCGTCGTCGAACGCTGCGAACAAGCCCTTTTGGCCGCTCTTGCGATCGTTAGCCGCGGCGGCACCAGACTGCAATGCGCGATCGAGCACAGCCATAAATTGGGCGCGATGACCGCCCAAGCTGTCGAACGCACCGGCTTTGATCAGCGTTTCGATCGTCGAGCGGTTGCACGACTGGGGATCAACCCGTTCGCAGAAGTCGAACAGGCTTTTGAACGGCCCGTCTTTTTGACGTGCCGCGACGATCGCCTCAGCAGCACTCGTGCCACACGATTTGATAGCGCTAAGTCCAAACGGAATTTTTTTGTCGTCGACGGCGAAATCAACGTACGACTGATTCACGTTGGGTGCTACCACCTCGATTTCCATGCGTTGGCAATCTTCGAGGTGTTCGACCAGCGCGTCTTTGCTCTTGAAGTTGCGCCCGGGAATGTCACATGAGAGCAGCGCCGCCATGAACTCGACGGGATAGTGCGCCTTGAGATAAGCCGTCATGTATGCGATCAGCGCGTAGGCAGTGGAGTGGCTTTTGTTGAAGCCGTAGCCGGCAAATTTTTCGATCATGCCGAACAGCTCTTCGGCTTTCTTTTTGTCGAGGCCTTGAGCTTGGGCACCTGTGAGGAATTCTTCGTGGAATTTAGCGATCATCGGCAGCTTTTTCTTGCTGATCGCTTTAATACACGAATACGCACTCGAGAGCTGAATGCCGCCCAGGCGATTGAGAATCCGCATCACCTGCTCTTGATAGACCATCACACCGTGGGTCTCTTCGAGCACATCTTCCATCACCGGATGTGGATACTCGGCTGCCTTACGACCATGCTTCACCTCGATGTAATCGTCGACCATGCCGCCTTCGAGCGGTCCAGGACGGTAGAGCGCGGCGGTGGCGATGATGTCGTGGAAGCAGTCCGGCTTCATGCGTTGCAGCAAATCGCGAATGCCGCCACTTTCGAGCTGGAAGATGCCCTTCGTCTCACCTCGGCAAAGCAGTGCGAAAGTTTCCTGGTCGTCGAGCGGGAACTTGTACGGGTCGATCTGCTTGCCTTGCGACTCTTCGACCAGCTCGATGCTGCGAGCCAAAATCGTTAGGTTACGCAAACCGAGGAAGTCCATCTTGAGGAGGCCAGCACGCTCGACGTCGTTCATGGCCCACTGCGTGATGACTTCCTTCTTGCCTTTGACATGCTGTAGTGGGACGTACTCGTCGACCGGCTTTTCGGCGATCACGACCGCCGCCGCGTGTGTACCGACATTGCGAGCGAGGCCTTCGATCTTCATCGCCAGGTCCAAGAGCTCACGAATCTCGGGATCGGCGTCGTAAGTTTTTCTTAGCTCGTCGCTTTGTTCGATTGCCGATTCGAGTGAAATGCCCAACTGGTCAGGTACCATGCCGACGACTTGATCGACACGGAAGATTGGCAGGCCAAGCGTTCGACCGACGTCGCGAATTGCAGCGCGGGCGGCGAGGGTGCCAAAGGTGCCAATCTGCGCGACATTGGCTTCTCCGTACTTGTCTTTGACATACTGGATCACGCGACCGCGACTCTCTTTGCAGAAGTCGATGTCGATATCAGGTGCCTCGAGGCGCGACTCGTCGAGGAATCGTTCGAACAGCAAATCGTATTTGAGCGGACAAACGTGGCTCATCTTCAGCGCGTAGCATACCAGCGAGCCAACGCCCGAACCGCGAGCTGTGTTCGGAATATTTTGCTCGATGGCAAAACGGACGAAGTCCCACACAATCAGAAAGTAGTCGCAGAACCCCAGTTTGTTGATGACACCCAGCTCGCGATTCAGCCGGTCGTACACCTCTTGCGACAGGTCGTCGTCGTTCCAGCGTTCAGGCAGATCGGCGTAACGCTCTTTCAAACCACCGACACAAAGTTGGCGCAGATAATCTTCCGACGACATCTTTTGCGGCGCCGTAAACGTTGGGAAGTAGCGTTTGCCCAGCTCCAGGTCGATGTCGACCCTATCGGCGATTTCTTGCGAACGGGCAACAGCGTCTTCGTGCCCCGGCATGGCTGCATACATCTCGCCGGGGCTACGGAGAAAGAACTGATCGCCCTCCATCTTCATGCGATTCTGATCGGTGCGGAACTTGCCGGTGTTGATACAAAGCAGCACGTCCTGCGCTTCGGCGTCTTCCTGATTCACATAGTGGGCGTCGGACGTGGCTACGAGCGGCAGACCCATTTGCTGGGCCACAATAAGCGTCGCCTCCAACGCCTGCCGCTGAATGTCGACGCCGTTGTCTTGAATCTCGAGGAAGTAACGATCGTCGAACACCTTGTGGAACCAGCCAGCGATTTCCTTCGCCTTCTCGATCTGATCGTCCATCGGCGGATTGCCACCATTGAGGAGCGACCGGCTCAGCTCCCCCGACACGCAACCACTCAGGCAGATGATTCCCTCGGAATGATCGGCCAGCAGCTCGCGATCGATGCGCGGCTTGTGATAAAAACCTTCGAGGTACGCACGGCTGGCCATCCGCACGAGGTTTCGAAAGCCGGTCTTGTTTTGTGCGAGCAGGGTCAGATGGTAGCTGGCCTCTTTGCTGCTGTGCGCGCCGCCTTTATCGAAGCGACTGTCAGGCGCAACGTAGGCTTCGTATCCGACCACCGGATTGATGTCGGCCGCTTTGCATGCTTCGTAGAATTGCAACGCACCGTACAGATTGCCATGGTCGGTCAGCGCCAGGCCATTCATGCCGAGATCTTTGGCCCGATTGACGAGCTTTTTGATCGGGCTCGCGCCGTCAAGCAGGCTGTAGTGGCTATGGCAATGCAGATGAACAAACGGCGCAGACAAGACGACCTCCCTGTGGCAAACAATTGCGTGAAGGCATCATTGTAGCGGGCAGGAGTATGCCGAAGAAAGGGTGCGATTGCTGGCGGGAATAGCCGCCACTACCCCTCAGCCCCAGGATCGCCGATGGTGCGGAGATATTCGGCCAGTTGCGATTGCATGTCGAGCAGGTCTTGCCATTGGGCGAGCGAAATCTTGACTTCGCCTTGATCGTCGTCGACGATGCCTGACTGCACGAGTTGGCGGGTGCGTAGATGCAAATACTCGAGCAATTCAGAAAGTTGAGCCGCCTGACCAGCGCTCAGCTGATTAGGCAATTCGGGCGGCAAAGGAATGTGCAACGTACTTTGCAAATCTTCGGACGCCGCGAGCCGCAGCTCCAAGCTCAGCGATTCGGAGTCGGTGCCATTAGGATTCAGCGTGTCGGTATCGCCCACGCCGTCGGCGCGGAGACCTTCGAGTCGACCGGCAATCTGATCGCGCGTGCCAAATAGCAGCACCGATCGTCCGACAGACACGACATCGCCATAGCGCAGAATTCGCAGTTGCGTGTCTTCGCCGTTAACTCGGGTGCCGTTGGTGCTTTCCAGGTCGGTGAGCACCAGCTTGTCCTGGTCCTCCTGGATCTTGATATGAAAGCGGCTGATGCGCTCATCGTTGAGCTGGATCGAATTGCCTTCTTCGCGACCGATCGTAATCGGCACCTCCAGGTTCTCGAACACTTGGCCACGGTCGGCGCCATCCAAAACTCGCAAAGTCACTCGGGTCATTGCCCACCGCCGTCCCAGTTTTGAGCAGGCACGTACTGTGCCGAGAATGCCCTGAAACTACCATTGCCCACTATGCGCTTATAACACGCGGTCGAGCGACCAGCAAGAGAAACCAGTAGTTTCCGCACCGACGGGCCAATTTCTCGGCGCACTCAGTTTGATTCTTCCGAAGCTGGGTCTTCTGGACTTGCCGGCGTGGCCCCCGGCGGCGGCGTCCCTCCGCCTGCTCGAACGTACGCACCACGTTCGCGGGCGTACTCCTGTGCGTCAGGCAATTCAGCCTTGATAGCATCGCCCTCGTCTACCTGCGCGGCGTCAAACATGCGCTCCAAAAACGGCCGACACCATCCGCAACCTGTGCCTGCGCCAAAACACTCCGAAAGCTGCGCCGCCCGCCGTGGTTTTTCCAGACGAATAAAGTTAGCAACCTTACGCTTGGTCACATGAAAACAGAGACAGAGTTCGTCGTTGGGTTGCATGGCCAGAGTTTAATGACAAATGATGAAATACCCAATGACGAAAAATTGAATGGAAGTCAAATCCAGGACACATTGTGATTTATGACTCGCGTTCGCCATAGCCAACGTGATAGAACCAATCGATCTTGCTGATACGCTTCAGAGTTCCATACGATTTCGAACTAGAATACGGAACTCGATTGCATCGATCACCAATACGCTCGCCGAACTTGAGATCTATCCATGAAACCTCATCGTAACTAGAAGATACTTGTAGCTGCACGCAAAACGGAGCAAGAGTCTGATCGGAAATGAAAATCACATTTCCAACTAATACAACTTCGCGTTCTCCGATCTTTCGGAATCGATCTGGATAGATACCATCAAGGCTTTCGTTGCGCCATTCGGCGTGGATTTCACGGAGCACTTCCGTTAAGAAAAACTCTAGTGATGAAAATACATAATTCCCCTCAGTGGGAATAATTGCTTCATGTAGTGTGTGTGATCGCAGAAGCGGCGCTAGCATTTCACATACTCGCAGTTCTGCTGTTGATACCTCCCGCATCAAGCACTCCCACACCTAGAGACTTTCGTTGCAGTTCTATCTCGACTATTCGTCCACATCACTCGCCAACCGCAACGCAATTCTTCGCGCTCGATGGAATTCCGGCAAATCTTGCCATTCATCAACGGTGTGGATATCGTTTTGGCCGCAGCCCATCGTCACGGACGGCAAGCCGTGAGCGTTGAGCCAATTGGCGTCGAGGCCGCCGTTGGCGATCGCAAGTTCGGGTGTTGCGCTGTCGGCTTCGATGGCTTTGCCTGCGGCGACCACGGAGGGGCTCTTGGGGCTGAGCTTGAACGAATCGTAGTCGAGCTGACCCTCGAATTTGACTTCGCCGCACGTGCCGTCGGTATTGCGAACTTTCTTGGCCGCCTTGCGAAATGCTTTTTCGATCTCGCGGACGATGCGTTCGCGAAACTTCGAATTGTGGCTGCGTGCCTCGGCCTTGAGATACAAGTGATCGGTCACGACGTTGGTGGCCGCGCCGCCGCGAATGATGCCCACATTGCTGGTGCCTTGCTGCTTGCCCTTTTTAATAAGGCCATGCCAACCGTTTTCGACCAGGTCAGCAATCGCCAACGAGGCGACCGCGATCGCGCTGACGCCGTGCTCGGGATGGTTGCCGGCGTGGCTGGCCACACCGCCGATCTCAATCTCCATCCGATAACCACCCGTCGCGCCGACGATCAGTTGGTCGGCTCGTCGTCCATCCCAGTTGAAGGCCAGCTCTGGTTTGCCAAGTTTACTCCTTCCAACGTGCCGCGCGCCGTACAGGCCAATTTCTTCTTGCACTGTCCAAAGAAACGTCAACGGCGGATGCGGTAGCTTGTTCTTGAGAATCGATAGCGCCGTCGACAACAACACTGCGCAGCCCGCGCGATTGTCGGCACCGAGCCCGGTGTGTGCATCTTTCGAGACGATCTTCTTGCCCTTCAGCATCGGTCGCGCCCCGGCGCAAACAGGCACGGTGTCCATGTGTGCCGACAGCAACCGACGAGGTGCCTTCGTTGTGCCGGGCAATTTGAGCATCAGGTTGCCAATCTCACCCCCGTGTGCCGACAACTTGTGCGCGCGGTCGTGGGTGATTGCCTTAGCCGGTGCACCTGCCTGTTTCAGTCGCTTGGTGATTAGCTCGGCCACCGGTTTTTCTTCGCCGCTCTGGCCCGACAGCGCCATTAGCTGCATGAGTAAATCGGTTGCCTGATTGTCTGGGAGAAGGCCGGTTGGTGGGTTTTTTGATTTGCTCATGATCTGGTAAAGCTTCTCGTGGGTTTCCCCTCGTCTAACCTCTCCCGCAGTGGCGAGAGGGACAGATATCGGATTCGCTATTCACAAAAATCTAACTCAACCAGCGTCCGCATTCGATGCCGCCGTAGACGGCCACGAGGCCGAGCAGCATGTTGGAGGCGATGTTGAGCAGGCCGAGTCCGTGCTGCTGGCTGCTTAAGAAACTGTGCGTCTCGAATCCGAAGGTCGAAAATGTGGTCAACGCGCCCAAAAAACCGATCGTCAGTGCCGAATGCGTAAGTTCGTCCCAACGTTGGTCGTCGCTGGCACGCATCGTGATCAGCAGACCAATGAAAAAGCACCCGACGATGTTGACCGTCAGAGTGCCGAAGGGAAACTGATAGCGTGAACAAACTTGGTTCACCAAGTGTCTGCAAACCGCCCCCAAAGCACCACCGACCGCGACTGCAAAAATCTGATTCATGACGTTATTGGACTGGAATTAATGGAGCGAAACAAGCGTGAGCTATCCAACAAGCCGGCTCAGCAGGTAGACTAGCGGTTGAAACCACAGCGATCGGCTCCCAGCTTATAGGTCAATGCGCACCACTCCACATGATCCAAATCATCGACAATTACGATTCGTTTACCTACAACCTCGTCCAACGTCTGGGCGAGATCGATCCGCAGCTCGATATTCGTGTTGATCGCAACGACGAAATCACGGTCGATGAGATAATCGACCGTCAGCCCGATCGCGCGATCATCTCACCTGGCCCCTGCACGCCCAACGAAGCCGGTATCTCGGTCGAATGCGTCGAACGACTGGCTGGAAAGTTCCCGCTGCTAGGGGTTTGCCTGGGACATCAATCGATCGGCCAGGCATTCGGCGGCAAGATTGTCCGCGCTGATCGACTGATGCACGGCAAAACGGATAGGATCCATCATATTGGTGGGCCAATGTTCGAGGGACTCAACAATCCGTTTCAGGCGACCCGATACCACAGTCTACTGATTCAGCCCGAGTCGTTACCCGACGAATTGGAGATGACCGCCTGGTGCGAAAAGCCGGATGGAACGCAAGAAATTATGGCGGTCGCGCATCGCGAGTATCCGCTGTTTGGGCTGCAGTTTCATCCCGAGAGCTTTCTGACGCACGCTGGCACCGACATTTTACAGAACTTTCTGAACGTCGGGGCAGTGGCGTAAGCGAGGCGAAGTTCGATGATCTCAGTCGACCAAGCGCTAGAGTACGTCAAAAATGGCGCGTTGCCGCTGCACAGCCGAAGGCTGTCGCTCAGCGAAGTGTTGCGCCTGCGACTGCGTGAATCGATTGTCAGTCCGATCGACTCACCGCCGTTCGACAAGGTGCTGCTCGACGGCTACGCCGTGATCGCGAGCGACCAGTCGACTGAGCGCACCGTACTCGAACAAGTAACTGCCGGAGCGGTTCCCCATCACGCCGTCGAACCAGGCACGACGATCAATGTGATGACCGGTGCGCCGCTACCTGACGGTGCTAACGCGATCATCAAAGTCGAGGACATCGTCGGCGAAGTGGAAACCAAAGACGCAACAACCATCGAGGTACCCAAATCGGGCGTTGCGGCCGGGACCGGCATCTTGGAACGTGGCGCTGCTTTTCATGTCGGCCAAGAGGTCCTCGAATTTGGACGCTGTCTCTCGCCAATCGATATCGCACTGCTTGCCGAAGTTGGCCGTGCTGAAGTGACCGTCACGCCAAGGCCGAGAGTTGCCGTTCTCGCGACTGGAAATGAACTGGTCGAATGCGGACAACCGGTCGAGCCGGGACACATCTGCAATAGCAACGGACCGATGCTGATGGCGATGCTGCGAGCTTGTCGGGCCGAACCGGTCGACTTGGGTATCAGCCGAGACGAGCCTGTCGAACTCATGAAACTGATGGAGCAGGGTCTCCAAGCGGATATTCTGCTCGTCACCGGTGGCGTCTCGGCAGGCGTGATGGATCTGGTGCCCGGTGTGCTGCAAGGGCTAGGCGTGAAGGAGGTTTTCCACAAAGTGCGGATGAAGCCGGGCAAACCGCTATGGTTTGGCGAGTACGAACACCAAGATCGCCGCACTTTGGTCTACGGCATGCCGGGTAACCCGGTCAGCACGTTGGTGTCGTTCGAGCTATTCGTCAAGCCTGCGCTACAAGTCCTCGCTGGCGACGACTTTCACCCGCCTCAGTCGCAACCCGCCGTGCTAACCAACGCGATCGGGCATCACGGCAAGCGACCCACCTACTATCCGAGTAGGTTAAGTTTTGGCGAACGCGCCAGCGGTCGTCCTACCGTCGAGACATTGCCTTGGCGCGGCTCCGCCGATCTAGCAGCTCTAACAGCGGCAAACGCGCTGACTCTGCTGCCAAGCGGAGACTACCAATACGACGCGGGTACCGAGGTCGAAGTGATTCCCCTGCTTCCGTTTCCATCTCTCTGATGATGCGAAAATGCGTTGAGCAGGGGACTTTTGCTGCTTCCACGCTCTATCGCGACGACAGTTACAGCCCGCACGATCGGACGGAATTCTGGAAAAATGTCGTCCGGAACGATAAACTAAGGGCCTCGTGGCTTGCTGCTCTAATCACACTGGTGGTTAGTACCAAACGACCACACCCAGGCAATCTCTACGCTAGTCGCCACGGAGCTTACTGCAGATGAACTTGCGCACAGAAATCAATCCTCGCTTCCTCTTGCGGATGGGAGTCGTGGGGCTGTTCTGCCTCGGCATGACCGGTCTCTGTATCAAGGACGGGCTCTATTCTTATCCCGCGCAGCGCGAGCGCGCATTGGCGTACCTCGAATACCAAGAGCAAAACCCCGACGTCGGCGAGAAGGATCTGTTCGACCAATGGAAAGAAGTGGCGACGGAAAAAGGCTGGGAACCTGGAGTCGCGGGAAAGCAGCAAACGCCTTATGGCCCGCCTAAGGAAGAGTACTCATTCGCTCAGCAGCTCTACATGGGCGGCTTTACGGCGCTGATTGGTCTGTTCTTCGTCGGACGAGTTCTGCTGAACTGGGGCTGCTGGATTGAAGCCGACGACGACGGCCTAACGACGAGCGAAAAGAAAGAGATGAAGTTTGCTCAGGTGATCGAGCTGGACAAGAAAAAGTGGGCCAATAAA
>JBCDBK010000119.1:0-13199 GCA_039184115.1 Planctomycetota bacterium
AGACTGCGTTTCATTTTTCAGTTCTCCAGTTTCCCCGTGTCAAACGCTTTTGTCACGAATAACGATGCGTTTGAGATTGATAAGGACGAATCTCAGTTTCTTTAGGGGGCCTAAGTTGTTAAGGAAGTAAGCTAGTAGCCGTTACGATCCAGTCAGGAAATCTGACTCTTGTGTCAGCGAAGAAGTCTGCCCCACCCGTGATTACAGTCCCGTCCTCGATTTGACATGGACCCGAACTGACACAAGTGATCTGAAGTTTCGGTTCAAACTAGTATTCTTAGGCGTGCCCTACGGGCAAACTTTTGTCGAAATACAGTCTAATTAGCCACTACCCCAGATAAGAATTCCCGTTGATCGGCGGAACTACCGCCCTTTCTTCCACCACTTTACCAAGGAATTCCCGGCTTGCAACACTTTTGCTAGTCCTGAAAAGGAGATTTCTTGGGGAAAATAGAAGGGTTAGGCGAGGAAAACGTGCTTTCCTCTTGAGGGGAAACATCTTACGTAGATTATGCGGTAGGTGAGTTATTGCAAATATGCGGGAAAATGCCGGTCTGAGCGGGTCGAAGCGCGCTCACGTTCAAAGTCGGGGATCGTGCCAATTCCCCCCTCCAAATGACACTCACCTTTGACTGCCTCGAGGGGGTGTGAATGGCGTTCGGTTTACGAAGCCAGGACCGGTAAGCAGCTGATATTGCGGGCGCGAACGGGTAGGTCGCCTCGCTGTGTCTAGTCTGATAACACGGCAATGGCTTACCAGCCTTGTAAATCGCTTCCGCAGGCTGAGCCGAGATCCCGTCTTGGCCTGCGTGAATGTAGCAGCCTATACTCGCGTCCCTTCGGATGTATGTTGACGGGCGGACGTCTCCGAATTGGGTGACGCGACCATCAGAATTTCATCAGGTATCATTACAACATCAATTACCCATGCTCAGAGTCACTTTGCCGGATGGTAGTCGGCGTGAATTCAGTTCTAGCGTTTCTGCTTACGACGTAGCTTCAGAAATTGGACCCGGCCTGGCGAAGGCCGCGGTCGTCGCGGAAGTCGACGGAGCCATGATCGACTTGCACGCGCCGCTACCTAGCGATGGCGCAGTCAATCTACGCCTAATCACTAAGCGCGACCCCGAAGCGCTCGACGTGCTTCGCCATTCGTGTGCGCACGTTATGGCACAAGCAGTGATGCGTCTTTTCGATGGTGTCCAACTTGCCTTCGGCCCCTACACCGAGGCCGGTTTCTACTACGACATGTCACTCGCCAAGTCTTCTCACGGTCCACTATCCGAGGAGGACTTTTCAAAGATCGAAGCGGAGATGAAGAAGATCGTCAAAGAGAACGAGCGCTTCGAGCGAATCGAGATGCCTCGGAGTGAGGCGATCGAGCTTTGCGCTGAAATGGGGCAGGAATTCAAGGTCGAACATCTCGACACAGGCTTGGTGGACGAACAGTCCGTTTCGTTCTACAGGCAAGGCGAGTTTCTGGATCTGTGCCGTGGTCGGCATGTGCCCAGCACAAGCCACATTGGCAAAGGGTTCAAGCTGCTTAGCCTTGCCGGCGCCTATTGGAAAGGCGACGCCAGCAATCAGCAATTACAGCGGCTATACGCAACGGTATTCTTCGACAAAAAGGACCTAAAAGCGCACCTGCAACGGCTCGAAGAAGCCAAGCGTCGCGACCATCGCGTTCTTGGCAAGAAGCACGAGCTGTTTGAGATCGACGAAAAGGTTGGTTCCGGCCTGGTTCTGTGGAAGCCTAAGGGTGCAATCATCCGCCAGCAACTCCAGAACTTCATCAGCGAGCACCTCGTCCGTCAGGGCTACACGCAGGTATTTACGCCGCACATCGGCAAACTGGACTTGTACCGTACCAGCGGCCACTTCCCTTACTACGAAGACTCGCAGTTCTCCCCTATCGTCGATCGCGAAGTCATGAAAAGGCTGGCCGACGAGGGCTGTGGTTGCGGCGAGCTATCCAACATGCTTCGCGAAGGGGATATCGATGGCTATCTGCTGAAGCCGATGAATTGCCCACACCACTTCCGTATCTATGCCAGCGAACGCCACAGCTATCGGGACCTGCCAATTCGACTCTCGGAGTTCGGCACCGTCTACCGCTGGGAACAGTCAGGCGAGCTGGGCGGCATGACGCGGGTGCGTGGGTTTACCCAGGATGATGCACACCTATTCATGACAGAAGACCAGCTGGCCGGCGAAATCGCCGGCTGTTTGGAGCTAGTAAAAATCGTACTCGGCACGTTAGGTATGACAGACTATCGAGTTCGCGTCGGGCTGCGCGATCCGTCGAGTGATAAGTACGTGGGCCGAGACGAGCAATGGGATCGCGCCGAGGCAGCCTGCCGTGAGGCAGCCGAAAGCCTGGGCGTAGAGTATACGGCAGAACCCGGTGAGGCGGCGTTTTACGGGCCGAAGATCGACTTCGTGGTCCGCGACGTGATTGGCCGCGACTGGCAGCTCGGCACGGTGCAGGTCGACTACCAGAATCCAGAGCGTTTCGACCTGGAGTACATCGGCCCCGACAACCAGCCGCACCGGCCCGTTATCATCCATCGCGCCCCGTTTGGATCGCTGGAGCGATTTGTGGGCGTTTTGATCGAGCACTTCGCTGCTGCTTTTCCACTCTGGCTCGCTCCAGAACAACTACGCGTGCTAACCGTCAGCGAAAAATCTGAGGAGTACGGTCGACTTATCGAGCAGCAGCTGAAGGAAGAGGGTTTCCGCGTTTCCGGCGATTTCCGTGGTCAAAAACTGGGTGCGAAAATCCGCGAAGCCCAGCTGGAACTGACACCTTACATGCTGGTTGTTGGCGAAAAAGACGCCGAAAACGCCACTGTCACGGTACGCGACCGCATCGACGGAGACCTAGGTGCGATGCCGGTAGCCGAGGCGATCCAGAAGCTGAAACGGGAAATCGCGGACAAGACCGTGCGGCAGGTGGCTCAAGATAGCCAGTCTGACGGGTCGGTTGGCTGACGGATTAAGCCCATTGCCAGCTTACTTTTCGTTACAATCTGTTGACCTTGGCCCCAAGCATGGCCAATACTTGTGTACCTGTCGGCAGAATGCATGACCACGCCGTGACCTTATTGGGTGTGTATTCCTACCGTATCAACCTAGCCAAACCAGCGGAGATTTGAGACATCGACAACAAGCAACAGCGGATCAACGAGTCGATCCGATCGCCGGAACTTCGCGTTATTTCTGACGAAGGAGAACAATTAGGGGTCATTAGTCGGGACGACGCACTTGAGAAAGCACGCGAGGCAGGTCTCGATCTCGTCGAAGTCGCGCCGACAGAGAAGCCACCTGTCTGCCGGATCATGGACTACGGGAAGTTCAAGTATCAGCAGAAAAAGCGGCACAGCAAAGGCCAGACTCATCACGGCAAAAATAAGGAAATCCGGCTCCGCCCGAAAATCGGCGAGCACGATTTTATGACCAAGGTCAACCGCGCCCGCAGATTCCTCAACGAGCGCGATAAGGTCATCTGCTCAGTCATTTTCCGCGGACGCGAGAACGCGCACGTCGACGAAGGCTTTAAGTTGGTCGAACGGCTAGTCAAAGAGCTGGAAGAGGTCGCTAAGGTGGAGCAAAACGCTGCCATGCAGGGCCGGCGGATTGTCATCATTCTGGCACCGAAGTAGGATTCTGGCACCGAAGTAGGAAGAAGTAGACTCTACCGCCGAAGTCGCATGAGGCGACCCGAGCGTCATAATTCAAACGGAGCATCGCTGGTCCAACAGTCCCGGCCAATCGGCGATCAGACTGCGAGTGATGGCAACTGTGATCGCCGCCCGCTGAGCCGATGTCTCTGACGACGCATCTCGCATTCCGTGCGACGCCAACGGTCTAGACGCGTCGTGGGTCAGTCGGAGCTCGCTCTCCTTGAGCCGACTGCGTGTTCGTCAGCCTTCAGATTGCTGCGTTCCTTCCAGGTACGATTCGCCTTGCAGGTACGATCCGATCCTAGTCATCTGCGTCTTTGTCCTGCTCACTGCAGCGTCAACGGGCCTTTTCAGCGTGGCAGAAACTGCTAAAATGCGGAGCTACCTGTCAACACCGTTCGCCAGTAGGGCTCCTCGGGAGCAGACGATTTATGCCCAAGCAAAAGACACACAAAGGCACGAAAAAGCGATTTCGCTTATCCGCCAAAGGCAAGGCGAAGCACCGTCAAGCGGGCACCAGCCACTTGGCCGGTCGCATGAGCCAGAAACGTAAACGCAACCTCCGCGGTACCGCCGTCACGACCGACAGCAACTCGAAAATGGTTGCCAAGGCGTTGGCTGGGAATAGTTATTGAGTTGTGAAGCGCGAGTTTCGAGTGACGAGTTTTTTCCTGTAAAACTCGCGCCTCGTAACTCAAAACTCGCAACTCCGTCAATCTCGTCGGGTAGCAACGCCTTGCATCAGTCAGCAAGGGACCTGGACGGGCACACAAAGTAGAAGCAAAGGGTTCCCGCGATGAGAACCACCAAGGGCGCAGCCCGCAACAAGGCGAAGAATCGCCTCTTCAAAAAGACCAAAGGCTATCGTGGCGGACGCGGCAAGCTGCTCCGCACCGCGAAAGAAACGCTCGTCCGAGCAGAAGCTTACGCGTTTCGCGACCGTCGGGTTCGCAAACGCGAGTTCCGCAAGCTTTGGATCATCCGCATCAACGCCGCCGCACGCGAACGCGGTCTGCGTTACAGCGAACTGGTCAACGGCCTGAAGAAGGCCCACATCGACCTGGATCGCAAGATGCTTTCCGAGATGGCGATCCACGATCCAGCTGGCTTCGACGTTGTAGTCGAAAAGGCTCGCGAAGCACTGGCCGCGTAGGCAAGAGGCCACCGAAGTGTCTCTGCAAGACTTCATCGCCGATCTCGACAGCCTGGTCGAGCAAGCGCAGGCTACGTTTGCTTCCGCCGACTCTGCCGATGCGCTCGAAGCCGCCCGCGTCGAATTTCTCGGTGCCAAGAGCGGGAAGCTGAAGAACGCACAAAAGGGCCTCGGTAAAGTCGACAAGGCCGATAAACCAGTTGCCGGCAAGCGGTTCAACGAGGTCAAACAACTCGTTGAAGGAGCCTTCAACGCTGCTGTCGAGAGTTCCGCTGGTTCTGGCGAATCCACCAGCGAGGCATTCGACGTAACCCTGCCAGGTGAGCCAGCGCGACTCGGTCGTCTGCACCCGATCACGCAGACGATCCGCGAGATGAAAGACATCATGGGCCGGCTCGGTTTTACCGCCGTCGAGGGTCCCGAGATCGAAGACGATTGGCATAACTTCGAAGCGCTGAACATTCCGCTCTCGCATCCTGCACGCGACCCACTCGATAATTTTTATCTGGGCACTGCCGCGACCGCTGCCGCGGAATCAGATTCGCCGCTATTACTTCGCAGTCAAACAAGTACGGTACAAATACGTGTAATGGAGCAAACCGCTCCGCCGGTGCGAATTATTTCGCTAGGTCGCGTTTACCGCCCTGACACGGCCGATGCGACGCACTATCCGATGTTCCATCAGATCGAAGGCTTACTCGTCGACAAAGGTGTGACGATGGCCGATCTGAAGAGCGTGTTGCGGCTGTTCTTCGTGAGTTACTTCGGCGGTGGCGAAGATATGCACGTGCGATTCCGACCTTCGTTTTTTCCGTTCACCGAACCGAGCGTCGAAGTCGACATGAATTGGACCGACGGCGCGGGCAACACCGGCTGGATGGAGATGGGCGGAGCCGGCATGGTCGACCCCAACGTGCTGCGAGCTGTTGGCTACGACCCTGAAGAAGTCACCGGCTTCGCTTTCGGCCTTGGCGTCGAACGCATCTGCATGCGACAACACGGCATCACCGACATCCGCGATTTGTACCAAAACGACGTGCGTTTTCTTTCGCAGTTCTGATTGCCTCACGCAGAGGCGCGGAGACGCAGAGAAACAGCGCCGAGAATAGATAAATCAGATTATTGACAGGACAGCAGCAGAAGCCATCGAGATGTGACTTGAAAATCTCTGCGCCTCTGCGCCTCTGCGTGAGACTTATCCCATGATCGTTTCCTGGAACTGGCTGACCGACTACGTTGACCTGCCGATGTCGCTCGATGAGTTGACCGAGCGGTTGACACTCACCGGCCTGAATCTCGAAGGGATTGAGCAAGTCGGCGACGATACGGCAATCGATCTAGAAGTCACCAGCAATCGCCCCGACTGCCTCGGCCACGTGGGCGTTGCGCGTGAGATTTCTGTTCTCTGGGATCAATCGCTCAAAAAACCTGATCCGCAGCCTGCTGGGTCCGGTACACCGGTGGCTGAGCAAACTAGTGTGGAAGTGACCTGCCCCGAGCTGTGCCCACGATACACGGCTCGAGTGATCAAAGGTGTGAAGATCGGTCCCAGTCCAGACTGGTTGGCAGATCGTTTGCGATCTCTGGGCATCGCGGTGATCAACAACGTGGTCGACATCTCGAACTACGTGATGATGGAGTGCGGCCAGCCGTTGCACGCCTTTGACTTTGGCAAACTGTCAGGCGGCAAGATTATTGTCCGCGAGTCACAGCCGGGCGAGAAGTTCACGGCGATTAATCATCAAGAGTACGAACTGCAAGCCGGTACGTGTGTGATCGCCGACGGCGAGAAAGCGGTCGCGCTAGCCGGCGTGATGGGCGGCGCCGATTCGGAGGTCAGTGATACGACCGTGGATTTGCTGATCGAAGCGGCCGACTTCGCACCACTGTCGGTCCGCAACACTGCGCGACGGCACAATTTGCATAGCCCGTCATCGTACCGATTCGAACGCGGCGTCGACCCGGCCGGCATCGATTGGGCCAGCCGCAGGTGCTGCGAGTTGATTCTCGAACTCGCCGGTGGCGAACTTTGCGAAGGTGTGATCGACGTCGATAATCAGACTTCCACCTGCGAAGAAATCAAGCTTCGCTTCACCGAAGTCCCTCGCATTCTCGGCATCGACATACCAGCGGAAAAGGTTGGCAACATCCTAACGGAACTCGGCTGCGAAGAGACCCACACCTGCGATCACTGCATCAAGGTGATACCACCCACTTGGCGTGCGGATCTCACACGCGAGATCGATCTCATCGAAGAAGTCGCGCGGATTCATGGCTACGATCAAATTCCCGAAGACGCCGGCGTGAAAATGGTCGCCTCGACGCGTAGTCGCGAAGATCGCGTGCTCGAAAAGGTGCGTGACGTGATGGTCGCGACCGGCTTCAACGAAGCGATGACCATTAGCGCCGTCGAACCCGATCAGGTCGAAAAATTCCAACCCTGGACGACCGCCGAATCGCTCTCCGTCAGCACGCCTGTGCTGCGTCGGGCCGATCAGCTTCGTCAAACCTTGGTACCCAGCCTGCTCACTTCGCGGCGGACCAACGAAAAGCTCTCGAACACGGTCATCGAGTTGTTCGAAATCGCCAACGTCTACTTACCGCAATCGGGCAGCCTGCCCGATCAACGACGAATGCTCACAATTACGAGTGGTGGCTCGTTCGCCGAGCTGAAAGGCGTGTTACAGCTGCTAGTCGACACGATTGCCCCCGGCAGCCGAATTGAAAGCACATCGAACGACGCCAAGTTGTTTGCAGCCAATCACGGCAGCGAATTAAAACTCGGCGATCGCGTGCTTGGCTACCTCGGTACAGTTAGCGATTGGGGACTCCAGCAATTCGAACTACGCGGCTCAACAACCGTCGCGGAGATTGATCTGGGCGTACTGGTCGATGCCGCGGTGCCAATCCGGCGCGTCGAAAAGCTGTCACCGTATCCGCCCGTTGGCCGCGATTTGAATCTCGTCGTCGAGGAGAGCGTCGTCTGGTCGTCGATCGAAAAAATCGTGCTGACCGAAAGCGGCGACTTGCTGGAACACATCACATTCCAGGACACCTATCGCGATGCCGACAAACTCGGTGCCGGTAAAAAGAGCCTGCTGTTCAGCATCCAATTACGCTCACCCGAAGGCACGCTCACCAACCAGCAGGCAGACGGCGTACGAGAAAGCATCGTCGCGGCAGTCGCCAAGCAACTTGGCGGCGAACTGCGGGCCTGAATCGCTTCAGAGTGAATTGCCCTCACCCGGATTTCGGTCAATGGCCAGCCACTCCATACGCAACATTTCGGAGCTGTTCACTTCTCAAGTCGAGTTGTCTGGTCACCGGCCAGCGTTAGGTAGCATCCAGAAAGGCAGCGTACGCTGGCTTTCTTGGAACGAAATTGCCGCCAAAGTACACCACGCCATCATACGACTGCGTCAGGCAGGGGTCAGCCAGGGCGACCGCGTAGCGCAATGGGCACCAAACTCTATTGATTGGATCTTTGCCGATTTAGCGATTCTCTCGTTAGGCGCCGCACATGTGCCATTGCATGCAACGCTTGACACATCGCAGCTAGTCGATCAGATTTCGCTGGCCGATCCAAAGGTTGTAGTCGTTGAGAACGCTTCCGAGTTAGCACTCACATTACAGCCAAAGACTTTAGACTACGCGGAACTTGGCTTCGAACAGGTTTCAAAGCGTCATGAGCTTGAGGTAGCTGCAAGTCAGCTCGCCACGCTTCTCTTCACCTCTGGCACTACCGGCCAACCGCGTGGCGTGATGCTCACGCACGAAAACCTCGTCAGCAACGCGATCGCCGTGAGCGAAGCTGTTGGCTCGGATACCAACGAAACGCGACTCTGTTTTCTACCACTGAGCCACATCTACGCACGGACGTGCGATCTGTACAGCTGGTTGTATCGCGGCTCAAAGCTCGTACTCGCCGAAAGCCGCGATACGATCGTGCGTGACTGTCAGCTGGCCAAGCCAACCGTGATTAACGGGGTGCCCTATTTTTATCAGAAGATCGCACAGCAACTCGGCGATGCCGGGCCGGGTGCTTTAAAAAAATTATTCGGCGGTGAACTCAAACGTTGCTTCTGTGGGGGCGCGGCCGTCGCGCCGGAAGTCGAACGACTGTTCGAGCGGCAGGGTCTGCCGATCCTCACGGGCTACGGACTGACGGAAGCCTCGCCGGTGATTTCGGCCACGCGGCACGACGACTATCGCGCAGGCACGGTTGGACGACCTATGGCAAATCTCGACGTGAAGCTCTCCGACGAAGGCGAAATCCTCGTCCGCGGGCCGAGCGTGATGCAAGGCTATTGGCAAGACCAAGCTGCAACCGACGAAGCGATCCTCGACGGCTGGCTGCACACGGGCGATCTGGGCGAGTTCGACGGCGCCGGCCATTTGCGGATCGTCGGAAGACAAAAGGAAATCATCGTCCTGTCGACGGGCAAGAACGTCGCGCCTTCTCGCGTTGAACAACTGCTCTCTGGCTCGCCGATGATCGAGCATATCTGCGTTGTCGGCGATGCTGAGAAGTGCTTAGGGGCGTTGATCGTGCCCAATCCCGACGCCATTCGGGCGGAGATCAAACGTCATCGTCTTTGGGTCTGGTCGAAGAAACGTGCCGTCACGCATCCGCAGATTCGCCAACTCTACCGCACTGAGATCGACCGATTGCTGGTCACGGCCAGCGCCGAAGAACAGGTTGGTAAGTTCGCGATTCTGCCACGTAACTTCTCGGTCGAAGCTGGCGAGTTGACGACGAAACTAAGCTTGCGCCGCAAGGCGATCGCGGGTAACTTCGCCGCGGAAATCCACGCGATGTACGCCGACGTGTCCGGGCGACCGTGACGCGCCGCAAACGGTGCAATTCGATTAGCATAATCGGCACAACCGCAACCACAGCTTTGACCCAAGCGGCTGGGCGACCTATATATTCTTGGGAAACTTTCGTTGTACGCAGCCTATTTTGAGACGCAAGAATAGGCGGTTTCTCTTAGCGCAACACTGACTAGACCGGCCAGCTCCGTCATGGACGAAACGCAATCCAGCCCGATTGAGGGCGACGATCGCTCTCTGCAAACGGCTGAATCGTTGCGCGCACTCCGCGAACAGGCAGGCCAGACGCTTGGAGAGCATCGCGAGCGCGTCGGGCAAATCGAACAACGGGTCAATTCCCAGCTGGAGTCTCTGGCTGACGAACTTCAGCGTGCCCGCGAAGCCGACGAGGCAACCCTCGCGCAGTCCGAACAGCAGACGGCTGCAATCACCGAGTTGCGTAAAACTCTCGGTGAGAAAGAAGCCGAGGTGTCCGCGAGTTTGGAGCAGCTGGCCGAGCAGCAACTGGCGTTCGAACAACAGCTCGTCGAACGCGACGAAGAGCTTGAACAGCTGCTCGAACTTAACGACCAGGAAACTCAGCAGCGTGAAACCCTCGAGCGCGAGCTAGCCATCGCGCGCGCCGCGACGGACGACGATCAGCAGCAAGAATGTTCAGAGTGCCAGCGCATGCACGGCGAGTTGGCTGCCACTGAAAACCAGTTAGACCAATCGAGACAGCAACTAGCCGCGCTCCAGAGCGAGCACGAGACCGCTTTGGCAAATCTTACCGCCGCCCAAGAATCGGTCGACGTGCTACAGTCGGACGGTGAGCAGGTTCGTGTTCAGTTGAGCGACGCCGAAAGACACATCGCCGAACTCTCGAAGTTGGAGCACGCCGACGAGCAGCTGGAGCAGACGCGACGTAAGTTCGAGTTGGCGTTGGCGGACGTGCATAAACTCAAGCGCGAGAATGCCGAGCTGCGTGAAGAACTACAAAGTCGGCCCGAAGCCGACGACCAAGAGTCGCCCGAACTTGTGAGTCTGCGGTCGGAACGCGATGCACTGGCCGAACGTGTCGCGGAGCTGGAAAGTGCTCCCGCACCGGCTGCCGACAGCGAAAGCCAACAAGAGCTACAAGACCTGCAGCGTCGATTCGAGCTGGCAGTCGACGACGTGCGGCAACTCAAACAAGACAATACCGAACTGCGACAGCAGCTTGAAGCAGCTTCTGACACGCCGGCTGCTCGCCCGTCTGACGACTCTCAAGATTGGCAAGCGCAGAAGGCGCGCTTGATGGCAGCCTTGGATGCCGAAGATCAAGGGATGATCGATCAGCACCGGGTTGAGGAAAGGGCGACGATCGAAGGCACCATCTCGATCACCGACCGCATCGTCGCGGAGAAGGACGCTCTGCTCGCCAAACGAGACGCGGAAATTGGCGAGATCAACGCCCAGCTGGAAGGCCGTCCCGCAGGCACGGATATGCAAGAGTTGCGCGATCAAATCACCGCCGAGGTCCTCGGCGACGATCAGGCGGTGCAAGCCGAGTGCGAACGCCTCAAGCACCAGCAAGAACTGCTTGACACAAAACTGCGTGAAGCCGAACTCGAAATCTCTCTCGAACGTGCCAAGCTCGCACGCGAGCAAGCCTCGCTGGAAGAGAAGCTTGCGCTACTGCCCGAGATGATGGCCGAAGAGGATTCGACACCCGACAAGCCGCGTCGCCGGTGGCTGTCCGCCTTAGGTTTGCGTGACGACGACGAGGAAAGCTAGCCTCACTCCGCCACACAATACAAGTGCTTGCTCGAGCGAAGATAAATCTCGCCGTCGCTGATCGCCGGCGTCGCGCTAAAATCTTCTCGTTCGCTCGTCACACGATTCACAGCCAGCGTCTGAAGCTTCTCGCCCGTTCCGAAAACGTGGGTATCGCCGGCACGCGTCGTGTAGTAAATCTTGCCGTCGGCCATAATCGGAGACCCGTAGTCCTGGCCGCCGCCGCGCCCACGGCGTCGACCGCCACCACGCTGCGGATCTTCGGCAGCGGTCGAAGCCTGCATTCGCTCTTTCGCAAGTTGCTCGCCGTCCGCTACCGAAAAACAGTTTGCCACGCCGCGCGAAAAGGTGTAAATCTTGCCGTCTACCACCAGCGGCGAACCAATACGCCCCGACTGCCGACCCGACCAAACCACGTGCGTGTCGGTGATATCTCCCTTGCCACCGGCGCGAATGGCAATGCCTCCGCCGCCACTCGGCCCCGACTCGAGTGCATAGATCACTCCGTCCGCCGCGACAACGCTGCTGCAAAACGAGTTCGACCCCAAACCTTCACAAAGCCAGCGCAGCTTGCCATTGGCCGGATTGAAGCCCCAAATCTCGCCCGGCACGCCAATGACGATGTCCGTGCGGGTGTCGTCAACTCTGACGAGCACCGGAGTTCCCCAAACCGAGTTGAAACCCGAAGCCTCCGCTCGCCAGACTTCTTCGCCTGTCTTCTTGTTGAGCGCGACCATCGACTCGCTTTCCGCCGATGCCGTGACGATCAGCAAGTCGTCGTAAAGAATCGGGCTGGATGCCGAACCCCAGCCTTTCGCCCCCGACTCGGTGCCAACAGCGGTGAGCCACAGCTGATTGCCGTCCATATCGAACGCCACAGCACCCGTCTTACCGAAGAAAACGTAGACCGCTTCGCCGTCAGAAACCGGCGTGTGCGATGCGTAGCCGTTTTCGGCAAACATACCGCGGTACTCGTCCTCGGGCAGATACGGCGCCACATCGCGTGTCCAGACCACTGCGCCCGAGTTGCGATCGACACAGGTGAGGTGTCGCTTCAGCTGCTGCTGATCTCCCGGATCGTCTAAGTTCTCCGCGTATCCCGACCACGAGGTCACGAATACGCGATCGCCCACCACGATCGGACAAGAAGATCCAGGCCCTGGCAGTGCCAGCTTCCATTTCAAGTTTTCCGTCTCGCTCCAGGTCACTGGCGTCGACGACTCGCCTGCCGCCACACCGGTCCCATTGGGTCCGCGAAAACGCAGCCAGTCCGAGTCGCGTGCCTGCGTTCCCGCGACCTGAAATCCGATCAGTACGCCGACCGCTATGAAAATCCGTATCATGCTCAGCCCCTTGGTGGTATGCGAATACAAAACTCCCTGCCGATGGAACCCGTTAGCGGCAACAAAGTTTCGCCGCTTGCAGCTAAACGCCGGCGATCGGAAGCCGCCGAGTCTGGCCGTTCACCAATCGGCAGTCAGGACTTCTGCAAATCGAGTGTTACAAAACTCGCCTCGGCCGATTGCGAAACTCCCTGCTGTATGGCAACTTCGTATGTTGTAACGCCAAGACAAAACGCAAATCGCGTTGCAAAATTGCAAAACTCGGCTCCTCGAAACCCGACCGATCAGCGCAAGTCGCGTAGCCAAGGTCGTTTGCGCTAGTTGCTTCATCTCGGAACCGCGGAGTATTGCAAATTTCGAGTCCGCCAAAGCTTTCAAAACTACGACCCCTCGGCCTTAGTGCCTCTCCCAAATTCCCCTCCCCCGTTTTCG
>JBCDBK010000120.1:0-13105 GCA_039184115.1 Planctomycetota bacterium
CCAGAGCCAAGCTCGCTGACGTTGATTGGCTTGGGCACGTTAGTCATGCTGGCAAGAAAGCGAAGCTAGTCTTGATGGCTTCAATCACGGAGAAGCCCTCGCGTTAGGCGAGGGCTTCTTTCGTTTACGGATGCCAGATAGCTAATCTGTTAGGCTTAGTCCATGGAAACCAAGACCGAACAGCTCATCAGAGCCGGCTTACTAGTGTTCGCTGTACTTTGTAACGCCGCAGCGAGCGCGTCGCAGGCTGTGCCGGTGCTGCAGCAGATCTACTTTGAAGGCGAGGCCCTCTCAGGCAGCGAGACGGTTCCGGGTTTTGACCCGATCCGAGATCTGGTGCGCGACAATGGCAGCCGAGATATTTATGTTGCGCCCAACGGTAATTTTATTACCGTGGTGAATACCGATCCGTTTCAGGCCAACGGAATTAACGACGGCACATCGTATCAGTTTGGCTCGACCACCCAGGGAACACAGCCAACAGCGATTCGTCGCGAAGGCACTATGGCGGGCCAGGTCGTCGAAGCCTATGGATCCACCGGAATTGATCTTGCCGGCAACATCACCTACACAGCCTCGCTGACCAATGGGAGTCCGCCGCCCACTCGCCTGTCGAGTTTATGGGAGAACGATACGCTCATTTTCCTCGAAGGCGATGCTGTTCCCGCCGGTCCGCTAGCCGGCAAGTTCGTCGATTCGGCGTTTGGTGCCTATCGTTCGCCGTCGGGCGTGTCGAGTTGGATTAGTCGTTACGCCGATAGTTCGCTAGGCACGGCCACGGGCACGGCGATTTTCCGCGACACGACCAACTTCGAAGTGCTGCTCCAGTCTGGCGACACGATCGGTAGCGAGGGCACGGTCGTCGACGAGGATTTTGCCATTAGCGGCAACATCCGCTGGTCGGACGCGGGTACGAACTACATCACCGACGTTGATGTAGAACCGGGTTTCACCAGCACAGGCGACGTGCTCGTCATCAACGGTCAGCCGGCGACGACGCCCTCAGGTGGCGTGATTCGCGAGGGGAATGCGGTAGCCGCCGCAGACGGAGGCCTTGCGGGCGAGACTTGGGATATTTCTGGTTTGTACGACGTGAATAACTTTGGCGAGTTTATCTTCTCTGGTTTCAATGATGGCGTGGTTAACGACTCAGTATTGGCGCTCAATGGCGAGATCATCCATCGAGAGAATGACATCGTCGACGGCGTGCAGCTCACTGGACAAGTGCTGGCTGTGGGTATTAACGATGTTGGTGACTACGCGTTTGTGTGGGACAAATCCTTGTTCATCAATAGCCAACTCGTCGCACGCGAGCGAGATGGCGCTCAGGCTGGCACGCTGGTCGATACCGACGACGATGGTATTGGTGATGCGGAAATCACGAATTTCGCGCTGGGGAAATTTGAGATATCGAATCTGCCCGCAGCAGGCAGCGACTTCCCTGTCGTGTACGTCGCAGCTGAGGTGAATAATCGAGAGTCGCGATTTCGACTACTTCCCGCCTTTGCCGATGCCGACGATGACGGCGACAATGACGGCACCGACTTTTTAACATGGCAAGCGGGCGTTGGCATTGGTACCACGCGTGCCGAAGGCGACGCCAATGGTGACGCGAATGTTGACGGCGACGACCTGGCAATTTGGGAAGACAGCTACGGTCAGTCACTACCGGCTGCGCTTAGTAGCAGCGCCGCTGCGAGCGTTCCCGAGCCGAGCACCTTTTGCTTGCTGATCACAGCGCTATACTGGACAGGTAGCAAACGACGTCGGTGACACGCAGCGGTGGCAAAGTCAGGCGTAGTCGTTGACCTTCAAGGAAGCCATCTCGGGACTTCGATTATGAGCCAATCTTTGCTAGGACATGCGCTTCGACTTGCCGCAGGTCTATCGTTCTGCTGTTTTTTCGTTCCGAACTCGTCCCGCGCTGACCGTCCCGAACCGCGTCCATCGCTGTCGGCGACCCAGCGTATCGCGCATATCGCGAAGTTGCGTGAGCAATATTCCGCAGCGCCCGACGTTTGGCCTGCTCCGCATGTCGACGAGGGAATCGAGTGGGTAGAGCTAGGTCCGATTCCCGATATTGCGCACCCCAGCGACAACCCAGGCACCAAAGAGAAGATCGCATTGGGCAAGATGTTGTTCTTTGAACCGCGTCTGTCGGGCAGTGGCCAGATCGCGTGTGCATCGTGCCACGAGCCAGATATGTACTGGAGCGACGGGCGCGCCGTTTCGTTTGGACACAATCGCACGCAGTTGACGCGGAATGCGCCGTCCGTGCTGCACGGTGGCCTGCGGACGTCGTTTTTCTGGGATGGACGGGCGGATAGTTTGGAGCAGCAAGCGAGCGATGTGCTCAATAATCAAGACGAGATGCACTCGTCAGAAGCGATCATCGTCGCGAACCTTTCGAAGATGCCCGAATACGGTGAGCGATTCCAGCAAGTTTTTGGCGATAGCCAGCCCACGCTCGACCGAGTCACGCAGGCGATCGCGGCCTTTGAGCGTACGCTCAAAGGCGGACGCAGTCGCTTCGATTACTTTTTGAACGGTAAGTCGAAGGCGCTAACCGACGACGAGTTAGCCGGACTACACCTGTTTCGTACGACCGCACGTTGTATCAACTGCCATCATGGTCCCCTGATGACCGACGATAAATTTCACAACGTTGGACTTAGCAATTACGGACGAAAGTTCGAAGACCTCGGTCGGTATCTCGTCACGGACGATCCGAAGGATGTCGGCGCGTTTCGTACGCCATCACTACGGAATATCGCGGCGACGGCTCCGTACATGCACAACGGCATGTTCACCTTGGAAGAACTACTCACGCTGTACAACGGCGGCATGCCATCGCCTCGGCCGCGGAAGAATCAGTTAGACGATCCGCTCTTTCCGACGACTTCGCCGATTCTCAAGCCGCTCCATCTCAACGAGCAGGACTTCGTGGACCTGACGGCATTTCTGAACGCTCTGAGCGAACCACCGCGGCGCATTATGCCGCCCGAGTTGCCACCGTTTGAGAACTGAGCGGGACTTCGACGGCACGCGGTTGTCGATGGTAATGCACTGGTGATATCTCGCCGGCGGCTGACGATCGATGTCGATCGCGTGACACTGGGGCAAAGCGGTCGTCCCTTGCTTTGATGCGCTAGCGGCTGGCAGAATGTAAGCATCCAACGACGATAGCTTTTCGCTACAATAGAGTCGGGGCACGCTGCGTCTGCCTCGCAGAAATCGTTAATCTCGCAGCCAAATTGATAGTGCAAGCCAATGCGTAGCAGCTACTTTTGTATGATCGCTCTGCTCTTGTGCATTCCGGGCCGAGCTGAAGAGACTACAAGAAGAACGGTAGCGGACGAGACTGAGGTTTCTGCGACCGCGCGGCAGCGGATGATCGGCCTAATCGATCGCGCTCTCTCGGACGCGTGGAATACGGCTGGCGTGCGTCCGGCAGCGACCATTGCCGATCACGAGTTTATGCGACGCGCGTGCCTGGACTTCACGGGCGTGATTCCGCGGACTTCGCAATTGCGTAGCTTTCTGGTCGATGAACGTCCCGAAAAGAGGCAGCAATTGCTAGAGCGACTAGCGACGAGTCCGCGCTGTTCGACGCACTTGGCTACCGTTTGGAGAAATCGGATCCTGCCCGCCGGTGCCGAAGAAGCCCATCCGCGAGAATCAGTGGGGCTGCAGAAGTGGCTTCGCAGTCGATTTGCGCGCAATCTGCGTTACGATGCGTTGGTCGCGGGCTTATTGCTTGCCACAGGATCCGAGGAACTTGGACCGGCGCTCTACTATCAAGCCAACGATCTGCTGCCCGAGAAGTTAGCCGCGAGCGTTTCCGACGTGTTTCTCGGTATGAAGCTGCAATGCGCGCAATGCCACGATCATCCATTCGCTGAATATTCGCAGCGAGACTTTTGGGGGCTGGCCGCGTTTTTCGCTCAGGTACAGACTCCAGAGGCGGGCAATATGGAGATGAGCTTTCGCTTGATCGACACGAATCGAGGCGAAGTTCGACTGCCAGATACGGAGGAATTGGTCACTCCGAAGTACCTCAAGGTGAACAGGCAAGTTGACGAGAGTATGGGCTCGCGCCGCGCTAGTTTGGTCTTGTGGCTGACATCACGCGACAATCCTTACTTTGCGCGCGCTGCGGTCAATTGGGCGTGGGCTCACTTTTTCGGCAATGGACTGGTGGACACGCTGGATCAGGTCGGCGATTCGTCTGATGCTATCAATAATCGCCTGCTGGATGACCTGGCAGACTACTTCGTGGACACTGGGTTCGATCTTCACGAACTAATGCTGACGATCGCGGGCACCCATGCGTACCAGCTCTCAAGCTGGCAGCGTGTGCCGGCAGACGCAGACCCGCATCTTTTCGCTTACGTCTTGCCGAGACCACTTACGCCAGAGCAGTTATACGACAGTTTTGTGCTGCTTTCACCTCCGGTATCAGTCGATAGCAACAGATCGATTGGTGCTTCTGCCCCGCAGCAGATTGCCCGCGACGGGGGTTTACTTCGCATGCAATTTATTCGTCAAATGCGTGAGCCTCCCGGTAATCCGACCGAATACCGCGCTGGAACGATGCAGGCTTTGATGTTGATGAATGGCACGGTGACTTCCGAACTTACGACATTCGACCGCAGTCGCATTGTTGGTGCGCTAACGGCGCCGTTCCTGGACGACGACGATCGTATCGCCACGCTGTTTCTCGCGGCGCTCAGTCGACTTCCGACCGAGGCTGAGGTCACGCTTGCCCAAGCGACTTTAGAATCGTCGCAGTCTGATGACGACCGCGATCGGGTTTTAAGTGATCTTCTGTGGGCGATGGTCAACAGTACCGAGTTTGCATTCAACCGTTAGTAGCGAGAAGGCTGTCGTCATGTCTCCAACACAGATGCAACTGAGCCGACGCGAGATGCTCAGTCACTTCGGTCTCGGCGTACTCGGTTCGTGCTGTGCCGGTTGGCTTCCTGCGTTCGCCTCGCAACTTGCGTCTGATCCTCAACGAAAACGGCACTGCATATTGTTGTGGATGAACGGCGGGCCGAGTCAGATCGATACGTTTGACATGAAGCCGCAGCACGAGAACGGCGGCGAGTTCAAGGAAGCTCAAACCCGCGTGCCTGGATTGCGATTCAGCGAACACTTGCCGAAGCTGGCTGAGCACGCTGATCGACTGGCGATCGTTCGTTCACTGAGCACGAAAGAGGGTGATCATGCGCGCGGCACGCATCTGGTGCGTACTGGACAGACGCCAATGGGCGACGTTGCTTATCCTTCGATCGCTTGCTCCCTGGCCAAGGAACTCGCCCATTCAGAATCACAACTGCCGAGCTACGTGAGCGTGGCACCACGCGCGGAGATTAGTCCACCAGCGTTTGGACCTGGCTTTCTTGGGCAAAAATATGCGCCAGCCATAGTTGATGGAATTGCATTAACCGAAGGCGTATCAGCGACGGATACCAACGGTCGAATAGCAGAGCTACGCATGGATAATATTCATCTGCCGTCCGGCGTCGCGCCGCGCCAGGCGGAGCGGCGAATGCAGCTCTGGCGCGAGCTTGAAGACGGATTCTTCCGGCAGCGAACCGCAAGCTCGCTTCGCGCTCATCACGATCTTTATCTCAAGGCAGCGGGGCTGATGACTCCGGAAGTGCGTGATGCTTTCGACCTGTCGCGAGAACCGCAACACGTGCGATCGCGTTATGGTCCCGGCCTGTTCGGTCAAGGGTGTCTGCTGGCACGGCGACTCGTGCAGCGTGGTGTGCCGTTTGTCGAAGTGGCGTTGGGCGATGGATTGGCCTGGGATACGCATGACGACAACTTTACCAAGGTGCAACGACTATCGGCGGAGCTTGACGCTGGTTGGTCGACGCTTATGACTGAGCTCGACGAACGCGGTCTGCTCGACTCGACGACGATACTCTGGATGGGAGAATTTGGACGGACACCCAAGATCAATGGCAACGGCGGGCGCGACCACTTTCCGTCCGCCTGGTCGTGTGTGTTGGCCGGTGGAGGAATTGCTGGCGGTCAGGCCTATGGGCGTACTAGCCCGGACGGAAGCGTGGTCGAAGAGAACCGAGTCGAGATCGGCGACGTGTTGGCCACGCTAAGCACTGCCGTCGGGGTTTCGCCAGACGCCGAAAATGTGACTGGTGCGGACCGCCCCATCAAGATTGCCGAAGGCGAGCCCATTGACGAGATTCTTGCGTGAAGAAAACGAGCGGAGGCCGAGATTGCAACGAATCAGGCTACTCACACTCTTCCTGATGGGCGCGATCGTCGTCGGCTGTGACGATGGTCGGTCAGTGCCACCACAGGTGAATCAGCAGCGTGCAGAGCCAGACGCTGGCAGCGAGAAATCTGATGGGCCAGACCAGTCCCTAGCGGAGCCTAACGAGATCGTCGCGGTCGCGCCAGAGGCCAAGTCAGATGCCCAAGTCGCTGAGCCGGAGCGAATCCTGCTTCTAGCGCGTGGCGGCCCGTTGATTCTCGATGTGCTGCTTACTGTCGATGGCGAATCGTACGAACGATCCGTCGATTCGTTGGTCGATCGGGTGCTAAAAGCTGGCGACACCGACGGCGATGATCGGTCGACTTGGGACGAATGGCGTCAGAACGATAAGTTCTTGCGCGGCGAGCTGGCGAACCTGAGCCCGATTCGCCGACGCACGGTCAAGAACTGGGTCGAACGATATGACGAAAATAAGGACGGAAGACTTCAGCGTGCGGAAGCTGCTGCTTGGCTAGGCCGAAGCAGCGGACGCAGTGTTACGGGGTTGCGGATGCGCAGTAGTCGGCGTTACGGACCGGCGACGGGCGCCGAATCGCGCTTGTGGCGAGTGCTCGATTATGACGGTGACGGACGCCTTCATCAGCAGGAGCTGAAGACTGCGCCGGAGCGCCTGCTCGAGCTCGACACGGACGACAACCGAGTTATTAGTTCTGCCGAATTGGCAACCCTGGCAGAGCAGCTCGATGCCGAGTCTCGGCTGCGCTCGAGTTTCGAACGCATCGTACGCCGCGATGCTGCCGTGCGATTGCGAACGGATGGCGATGCCAGTCAGCTCGATTACCTGCTGAGCGACCTCTATGCTCCGCGGCAACAACTTGGGCCGACAAGTTTTTCAGCGCGAGCTGCGCTTTTCCGTAAGCTCGACACGGATGGCGATCGATTGCTCGGTGCGCCCGAGTTAGCAGCCATGCTGACGGTCGAACCGCATGTTACGCTGGCCGTCGACTTCGATTCCGTTGGTGATCGCTCCACGCTCAGTCTGCTCAACCTGTCCGCAAGCACGCAGGCTCAAGTGATGGCCAATGATCGAATCATTATTGATGTCCAGGATTGCCGCATCAATATTTCGGCTGACGACCTAAGTAGTAATGAGAGCGAATCGTCGATTTTGGACGCTTGCGAACTTAGCATCATGATTCATGATCGCAACGATGGGCTGTTTGCGCTGCTTGATCGCAACGCCGATGGACGGCTGGGTGAGCGTGAGATTGCCGAAGCAAGAGGTCGAATTACCGAGACCGACGCCGATGGCGACCAGCAGCTCGCTGCCGACGAGTTGCCATCGACCATGACGATCGTCTTCGCACGCGGCGAACCACGCGGTCGGCAAGACTTCTACGTACCGCGATCGGTTAACGCAGCGATCTATGACGCGTCCACTCCGCCTTGGTTCCGACACGCAGATCACAATGCTGATGGCGACGTGAGCAGGAGCGAGTTTCTTGGCAGTGCCGCGCAGTTTTCCACTCTCGATCAGAACCAGGATGGCTTTATCACTCACATCGAAGCCGCCACTGCCGCTGAGGACTGACCACGGGAGTTGGCGACCGTCAGGCAATACTCCACGTACGGTTTCTGCTACACTAAGTGACCTGCTTGTCATTCTCTTTCTGGCTTTTTCAGGGAACACCAATAATATGCACGCTGCCCATCACCTCTTGCTGACTGCGATTGCTACCACTCTGCTGGGAGCAAACGGACTGCTGGCCGCCGAGCAGCCGAACATCGTTATTATCTACAGCGACGATGTCGGGTATGGAGACGTGTCGTGCAATGGAACCGCGGCGTTAGAAACACCGCATATCGATCGAATCGCGCGCGAAGGTATTCGATTTACCGATTCGCACTGCTCGGCGGCAACATGCACTCCGTCAAGATACACGCTGTTGACGGGCTCCTATGCGTTTCGCCAGAAAAATACCGGGATTCGACCCGGCGACGCGAATTTGATTATTCCGCCGGGAACCATCACGCTGCCCGATCGCCTGCAGTCGGTTGGTTACTCGACCGGAGTGATCGGCAAGTGGCATTTGGGTCTCGGCGATGGTCCCATCGATTGGAACGGTGTCGTGAAGCCCGGGCCCAACGAGATTGGCTTTGACTACCATTTTCTGATTCCAGCCACCGGCGACCGTGTGCCGTGTGTGTACCTCGAACAAGGGCGTGTCGTCGACCTTGATCCAGCCGACCCCATTGCGGTCAGCTACGGCAAGCGAATTGGTGACGCGCCGACGGGCAAAGAGCGTCCTGATCTGTTGAAGCAGAAATGGTCGCACGGTCACGATCAGACGATCGTCAATGGAATTTCGCGAATCGGTTACATGACCGGTGGCGAGTCGGCCCGTTGGGTGGACGAAGATATGGCTGATGCGATCACTTCCAAGGCGGTCAAGTTTATCGAATCGCACCAAAGTGAGAAGTTCTTTCTCTTCTTCTCGACACATGACATTCACGTACCTCGTGTCCCGCATTCTCGCTTCGCTGGCGTAACGGGCTTGGGGCCAAGAGGCGATGCGATGGCTCAGCTGGATTGGTGCGTAGGCGAATTGCTCGCGGCGCTCGACAAGAATGGCCTCGCCGAGAACACGCTCATTATTTTCACTTCGGACAATGGGCCGGTACTCGACGATGGCTATGTCGACGATGCCAATGAGAAACTAGGCAGTCATCAACCTGCAGGCCAGTTTCGCGCCGGCAAGTATTCGAAGTACGAAGGCGGAACACGAGTACCATTCGTCGCGCGGTGGCCGGGTAAGATTGCCCCAGGTGCCATTAGCGAAGCGCTGCACGGTCAGGTCGATCTGGCGACCTCGCTGGCGACTCTGGTCGGTGCGGACGTTCCGACCGGCGGTTTCCCCGATAGCCGCAACGGACTGGACACATTGCTTGGAAGAGACCCGATCGGTCGCGAACATCTACTGCACGAAGCCAATGGGCTAGCGCTGCGGATGGGTCAATGGAAGTACGTGTCTCCGGGTGGTGTGCGAGACAACCTGGGCCCGTGGAAATGGGAAAAGCTGCAGCCACCGGGCCGGCTATACGATCTGTCTAGCGATCCACGGGAGAAGATCAATCTGGCCAAGCGCCAACCGGAGCAGCTGGCAAAAATGCGTGCACTGCTTGAACGGATCGAAGACGCCCCAGATGGCGTTGCCTCCAACTAACGCTCAGCCGCCTCTCGTCGTGCGTGACTGCTAGCAAGCTCGAAGAATTTTGCCTGCTAGCACGATTTCGAAGCACGCTTGTCACACTCTGGTTCGTAGTCTAGGCGCTTTGGGGCGTTGTTGCTGCCCGCATCTGCTGGTTTAAATTACCTAGTAGGAACGACCCGATCGTTAGGAGTAGCTTATGCGACCCGTCGGCACTCGTTGATCGATGCATGCGAACATCCCGTTTTCGTTCGCACTTATCCAAGCAGCTCTAGCAAGCTTCGCTCAGTTCAACGATCTGCCAGAAACACAGAAAACACAGATTTAGCTGCAAATTGCCAACTACTGTTGCGGCTGACCCGGGGGGGGAATCATGTTGAATGCTAAGTGGAGGTTGAGCACGTGCATCGCGGCTGCGATGGTATGTGCGTTTTCATGGGCCGATATTGCGCCGTCAATTGCTGACGCGCAGGATGGTATCGTAATGATCTCAGACCACATCGGCGAGGCACCGCAGCGCAAGCGTCCTGGGCAACGCATGGTTCAGCCTGCGAGTTGTGAGTCTGGATGTTGCAACGCGACCTGTTGTCCAAGTGAATGTTGCGACAGCTGTTGCGTAGGAGACTGCTGCGGCGGCTGTTGTTGTCCGCCGCCGTGGTGGGCTCATATGTCCGGTGTCGGGGCAACTTTTTTGTACCTACACACCACCGACGCCGATGTCGCGTACGCGCAACAAGTCAATGGCGTTGGCGGTGCGGGCACGGTCCCATTTGGCCAGGTGGGTTCACTCGGACCGCATCATGAGCCTGGGTTCCGTACGACCGCGACGATGGCGTTTTCGGCATGTTCAAGTCTTGTGCTGGGCTATTCATTCTTCGAGAGTGACTCGATCGATGCCATCGGCATTCCGTCTGTAGCTGGCGGTGGTGTCAACTCCCTAGTGCATCATCCAGCCGCGCTCATCACAGGATCGAGCGGCCCTGTCAGTGCCGCCTACGATGTGGATTTCCAGTTAGCGGACTTCGCGTATCGATCGATTTTGAAAGCGACCGACACCTACGCGATCAATTGGAGTGCGGGTGGGCGCTACGCGAGTTTGACGCAGGACTTTCGTTCGCTCGGAACATTCTCAGGCGGCCAAAGCGGTTCGATCCTGACTCAATCGAACATCGACTTTGACGGCGGTGGCCTTACCTTCGGATTGGATGGTGAACGTCGCTTCGGTGCGAGCGGACTTTCGATGTACAGCAAAGGCACCTTGGGCGCGTTGTCGGGACGCTTTCACGCTGACTATCTGCTGAACAACAACAGCGTGGGAACCGCCCCGATTGGTGCGATAGCGATCGCCGATTGGGAGGAAAACCGCATCGTCACGACGCTTGATCTCGAAGCAGGCCTACATTGGACGAGCAAGAAGCGCAGAGTTCGTGCTTCGGCGGGCTACATGGTCTCGTTCTGGTTCAATACGATGACGACGTCGGAATTCATCAATTCGGTGCAAGCGAACAACTTCGTCAATGCCGACGACACGTTAATGTTCGAGGGCCTTACCACCAGCCTCGAACTGCGCTTCTAGAACAATACGCGGAAGCGGGCATTATCACGCTCCGCAAACTCTAGCCTAAAAACTCTAGCGGCTCGGTTTATCACGCCTGATGGACCGAGCCGTTTCTTTGCGCGCCAAGGCTCCCTGTGTGAGCATCTTTCATCGCAAGTCCATTCAGCGTAATGGATTCGATCGTTTTTCGATCAACAGGCCACCGGTGCAGACAATCGGGTCACACCTGATTATTGGGGTAATCTGCAATAATTGCTTGAAGCCCCTATTCTTCCTGTCTTATAATCAGCCGCGTATTTTGCCCGGCCATATTCGGTCGGGCAGCTGGGTCTGGGGGGGGGAATTTGTCTGAGACGCTTTCTGCGTCGCTCTCAAACGCACCTTCTCTCACGCTTACGCTTCGTTGGGAGCTACGCGTGGAAAAGCCATCATCTTTGCATCATAAGACGACACCCACGAATGTTTTCCGCCAAAGGGCACCATCATGTTTTCTCGTCGCAATTCTTTGACTGAAGTTCCCAAACGCCAACTGACGAAGGGTCCCCGCCGTAAGTCAGGTCGAACACACCAATCATCGGACTTTGTAGGCGGCGGCGAGACGGCGTTGGGTATCGAGGTATTGGAAGATCGTCGAATGTTGGCGGTATTGATTGGGGGCGGCATCGCTGGCGGTGGTGACGATCTCGAAGCTCTGAACAATCTCGATGTGCCACTTGGACAGTCTATCGGGTCCGAGCCGACGATCTCGATAGCTAACTTTCGTGTTGATGACGCGGCAGGTGATGTTCAGGACGTGTTTCGGTATCGAGCGCACAGCACCGGCAAGCTAATTCTTGAGGCATTTGCTACGACGCCAGATGTGGGTATCGACGTGGTAGACGCAGGCGACAACTCATTGATCGGTGGTGTGCAGACTGCGGGGCAAGTGATTACGTTGCCCGTCATTGAAGGCGACCTGTATTACCTAGTGGTGTCCGACACGGTAGGTGGCGGGATTGGGTCTGTTTATAGCATGGAGATTGAAAACATCTCGGCACCCGTGCCAAGCGGATTGGCTCTGACGCCGGCGTCGGACACTGGCGCTGACAACTCGGATGGCGTGACGGCGGACAACACGCCGACGTTTGTTATTCAGGACGATCTGGAGACGTTTTTAGAGGTGCCATTTTCCGACGTGCAGATTGGTACCATCGATAGCGAGAATGCGGTTGGCTACGATGTCGATTTAGTGATCACCAATGCCGGAACCGGCGATGTCACGGTCGTCGACGCCGACCGACTTGGTGCAAGCGCGGCATGGAATGCAACTTCGACACCTTTGCCTGACGGCGACTACATTGTTTCAGCACGCACTCGGGTGATGTCTGGGAGCGATGGCGGCGTCGCGATGACCGGCGGATTCGTCGATGTCATCGTCGTGATGGACGAGTCTGGCAGCATGGGCGACGAGCAAGCGTTTATTGGCTCGTTCGTTCAGACGCTCGACGCCGAACTCCTGGCGGCAGGAGTTGGCACGGGCGCCAATGCTAACCAGTATGGCCTGGTGGGCTACGGCGGTGGTGGCGCAGGCAACTTAGGTCGATCGATCATGGTCGGCGGCGGGCTGTTTGGCACGGATGACGAGTTTGATACCGCCTCGGCTGACCTGACTCTGTCGGGTACCGAAGAGGACGGATTTGCCGCGGTTGAATTCGCACTCGATAACTACGCCTTCCGTGCCGGGTCGACGCGACTAATCGTGCTTGTGACGGACGAAGATCGCATTCTGCTTGATGGGACTGAGAACGCGACCACATTCGTTGATGGATTAACTGCGGCCAACGCGACGCTAGTATCGGTCGTCAATGTCGACTTGCGTACGGCAGGGAACGATCCGGCACTGGCGCTCGATTTCGAAACTAACGCCTACGTCGAACAGCCGGCTGGCGCGTTCTTGGAATCTCCCGGTGGTTCTGCCTTTACCGGCTTCGACGACACCATCGCAGACTATGTCGATACGGCGTTTATGGTTGATGGAATTGTGGCGGACCTCAATCAGTTGCGACTGGGCGGAAACGCCGCCGCATCGTTTAGTGCTGCACTAATCGA
>JBCDBK010000121.1:0-13058 GCA_039184115.1 Planctomycetota bacterium
AATGGTGCCAACTTTGGCTTTGATGTTGTGTATTGATCGACCAACTCAGATTCGTTGTGCTGCGATCGGCAAGTGATCGCGTCATAAGTCTCAATTGCCCGGCTATCACGGCCGGGCTTTTTTGTGCGCTGATCATGGCACAAAAAAATAGCAAACTCCCCTCCGGAAGTTTGCTATTAGCCGACTTGTCGATGTCCGTTTGAGATACCGTGGCTTGTGATGGCCACTGGTTTAGAAAGCGACCCGCCTAGGCTTTCGTCTCATGTAGTTTTTGCAGCTCAACCAACTCGTTGGATAGTCGATGACGTAGCGGGCTCTCTGGCCGCAGTTCGTCAAGCAGGTTTTCGGCACTCTCAAATGAGTCGTCCGTAAAATTACCATCCTTGAATAGACGAGCCCAACTCCGCGAAACTTCGCTTTCGGTCAGCAAGGTGACGCTCCTTATTTTATGAGATCATGTGATAACAACGCACCGACAAATCCCATTATTCCTGCTGACGTAACTAACAGCAAGTACATTGCGCAAAACTCGGCGCTTTCGCCGGCGATTCACTCACGCAAGCTAAGACTAGCGATGCGCAGTGACAACGCCCCGTTTCTTGCCGTACAGATCGGCGACCGCCCGCGCTTTTTTGGTGTAGAGCGGTAGCTGCCACTCTTGCGTCCGCAACAATGGGACGAATCTGCCTGTCCGCCGTTTTCGGTAAACCGCTACCATGTCGCGATAATGCTAAACCCTGCCAGCCACAACCGCTCGGGCAGACCCTCGGCATTTTGATGCCTGTGAGGACGACAAAAGGAACTCCGACTACCCAAACCCGTTGGCCTGTGCACGCGGTATCGGCACTTCAGTTTTTTGTACTGCGAATAGGGCGCTTTTCCCGTTGACGGCGAATTGCTCAGCCAACTAACGGGTGGTAGTCTCAATGGTTGGCATTGACTTTTGCCTGCGCAAGTGTGCCGTATTGACGCATGCTCCACCCCAAAAGCCCTCCTGTAGGGGGTGTGACGATGATTTCTGCTGTCTACAATGGTGGATTACGAATTTTCCCAGTTCGAGATGCCTGCTCCAACTGGCTTTTGCGGTTACTGAACCAAGTGTTCTGCGACGACGTATCACTCCGCGTGGAGAGGCACGCGCTTGCAACCGTGGAATTGGCGACAGTCACGATTAGGTCCTACTCCGTGGCACCTTCCTCGGCAACCTAGTCGACGACTGCGATTTCGCCATTCCGTCCCGCCCTTAGGAATTTATCCGCCGTGCACCTCGATCATCTCCCCGGCTCCTTTTTTGGTCCGTCCAATCTTGTCGAACTTCTGCAGCATCGAGCACTGCATCAGGGAGACGACATTGGTTTTCGCTTTCTGACAGACGGCGAACGCGAAACGGTCGAATGGACTTACGCTGATGTTGATCGCAAAGCGCGGGCGATCGCTACGTCTTTGCAATCGATGGGATTGGAAGGCGAGCGAGCGCTGCTGCTTTATCCCTCCGGCTTGGACTTTGTTGCGGCTTTCTTCGGCTGCTTGTACGCCGGCGTGACCGCTGTGCCTGCGTATCCACCACGACGCAATCGCAACATGGCACGCATCGATGCGATTGCCGGCGATGCCGAAGCAAAAATCGCGCTCACGACGTTCGACGTGCTCGAACGCGTGCAAACCATGATCAGTGACACGCCGTCGCTACAGCAGATCCGCTGGCGCGCGACCGACCAATGGGGCGAGGAACTCGCCGACAACTGGCAACGTCCCGACGTGCATGGCGAGACACTCGCCTTCTTGCAATACACCTCCGGCTCGACCGGCACCCCCAAAGGCGTGATGCTCTCACACGCCAACTTGATGCACAACTCGGCGATGATTTCCTATGCCTTCGAGCACACACGCTCAGGCAGTGGATGTTTCTGGCTGCCGCTCTACCACGATATGGGACTGATCGGAGGCATCTTGCAGCCGCTGTATATGGGCAAGTCAAACACTTTGTTCTCTCCCACACACTTCCTGCAAAAGCCTGTGCGCTGGCTGCAAATGCTCTCGCAGACCGGTTGCACGATTAGCGGGGGTCCTAATTTCGCCTACGATCTCTGTGTCGAAAAAGTCACTGCCGAGCAGAAAACAACACTGGACCTGAGCCGCTGGGCGCTGGCATTCAACGGCGCCGAGCCAGTGCGAGCTGACACGATCGACCGATTTAGCAAAGCGTTTGCCGAATGCGGTTTTCGTCGCGAAGCATTTTATCCGTGCTACGGACTGGCGGAAGCGACGCTCATCGTCACGGGCGGATTCAAGCAGGCCATGCCAGTCGTCAAGTCGTTCGAAACCAGCGCTCTCGAACAGAACGAAGTCGTCGAGACCGAACCCGGTGCCGAAGACTCCCGCGAACTCGTTGGCAGCGGCGGTAACGTTCTCGACCAACAAATCGTGATCGCCGATCCCGAAACACACGCCTCGCTCGGCAACAATCGCGTCGGCGAAATCTGGGTCTCCGGCCCCAGCGTGGCGGGCGGCTACTGGAAACGCGAGGAACTTAGCAAGCAGACCTTCCAAGCGCGACTCGACGACGGGCGAGGACCCTTCCTTCGTACCGGCGACCTCGGCTTCCTACGCGACGGCGAACTCTTCGTCACGGGTCGACTAAAAGACCTGCTGATTATCCGCGGCGTGAATCACTATCCGCAAGATATCGAGCACACAGCCCAGTCTGCACACGAGCATGTGTCGCAGTGCCAGGGTGCGGCGGTCATCGTTGGCGAAGAAGGCAACGAACAATTGGTGCTCGTGCAAGAGACCGTTCGCCGACGCGATCTCGACTTCGCTGCCATCATCGATGCAGTGCGCAAGAAAGTTGCCATCACTCACGAATTGCCTGTCGCGGCGATCGTGCTGATCAAGACTCGTAGTATCCCAAAAACTTCCAGCGGCAAAATCCAACGTCACGCCTGTCGCGATGGTTACTTGGCGGGCACACTCGCCGCGCAAGCGACGTGGTCAGCAGCCAACGGCCAAGTGCAGATAACCCCCTCGCTACGCCGTCAGCGCAAGGAATCGCAGATTACCGACTGGGTTGAAGAAGGCGATCAAGACGGCCAACGAAGCGTCGCGGCATCAGAGCAACCGAGCACCGGCCACAACGGCTCCGCCACCAACGCAGTTCAGCAGCCTGGTGGCAACGGGGCTGAGATCGCCGAAGTCGTTTACCAAACGGTCCGCAATATCGGACGCGAACGTGTAGGCGAACTGAACTGGGATACCAACATCGTCGAACTGGGCCTCGACTCGCTCGAACGCATGGACATTGTGCACGCGCTGGAAGAGACCTTTGGCGGCCGCTTCCCCGAAGTGGTCATGCAAGAAATGGAAACTTGCGGCCAGGTGGTCGAAGCGATCCAACAGCACATGGGCGGCGATGTTGTTAAAGCGAAGTCCGCGAAACCGTCGACCGTTGAAATCGACGAAGAGAATTTCGTCTTCACCAAATCGCCCGAGTATCTCCGCCTGCAAAAGAACATGGAGTTGACCAAGCTCCCCGGCATGGAGAATCCGTACTTCACCGTGCACGAAAGCGTCACTAACGATCGCACCGTGATCGACGGCCGCGAGTATATCAATTGGTGCAGCTATAACTACCTCGGCATGTCTGGCGATCCGGTGGTCATCGATGCCGCGCGGAGGGCGGTCGCGAAGTACGGCACCAGCGTTTCGGCTAGCCGGGTTGTCTCGGGTCAAAAACCGGTGCACATCGAATTGGAACAGGCGATCGCCGACTTCATTGGCACTGAGAGTTCGATCGTCTTCGTCGGCGGACACTCGACCAATGAGACGGTCATCGGACACCTGTTTGGTGCCGGCGACCTGATTCTGCATGACGGGCTCTCGCATAACAGCATTTTGCAAGGTGCCATGCTGTCGGGCGCGCGACGGCGACCATTCCGCCACAACGATTGGCAGGAATGCGAGCGCATACTCGAAGAAGTGCGTCACGAGTACCGACGCGTGCTGATCGTTGCCGAAGGCGTGTATAGCATGGACGGCGACTATTGTGATCTACCACGGTTCATCGATATCAAAAAGCGTCACAAGGCGTACCTGATGATCGACGAAGCACACTCCATCGGCACGATGGGGATGCGTGGCCGCGGCATGGCCGAACATTACGACGTGAACCCGCGTGACGTCGATGTTTGGATGGGCACGCTAAGCAAGTCGTTTGGTAGCTGCGGTGGTTACATTGCGGGCTCGTCAGCGCTAATCGAGTACTTGAAGTATACCGCCCCTGGATTCGTGTACAGCGTTGGTCTCAGTCCCCCCAACGCGGCGGCGGCCTTGGCAGCGATCAACCTGCTGCAAGAAGAACCGGACCGAGTCGCCCAGCTGGCCGACAACTCAAAGCTGTTCCTCCGACTCGCCAAGCGCGAAGGCCTGAACACCGGCACGAGCAATAACACAGCTGTCGTGCCGATCATCACAGGTAATTCAGAATACGCACTCAAACTATCGCAGGCGCTCTTCCAACGCGGCATCAACGTCCAACCGATTCTTTATCCGGCGGTCGAAGAGAGCGCTGCTCGTTTACGTTTCTTTATCACCAGCACGCACACCGAATCGCAAGTGCGCCAGACAGTGGCAGCTGTGGCAGAATGTCTGACAGAGATCGATCCTCGCTACCAGCGACCGCAAGCATCCTCCGACACGGATTCGACGATCGTGCAGGTTAGTCCGGTTATGCCGCAGTCTTAGCAACTCCGCCACACCTGAACGGGTGATTTGCTTTACCCCCAATACTGGTACGACTAAAATGTCGAGGTGGGGAGTTGCGAATCGCCGCGACCGGACGTGGCCATTCTTAGACCATCATTTTTGTTGGACATCGGCGGCAGGGAGCGATCGCTAGTCCACGACTTGCACACTCAGACTTGCGTGCTGTGACGGAGCGAAGGCAGCGCGAGGCTACAGCATATGAGGTCGCCCATGTCTCAAGCGATCGTCGATCCTGCCGAACTCCGCCGATTTGCGCAGCAGCTCGGTGCCTTCAACGTCGAGTTGGAAGAGCGTTTGTCGACGCTCACCAGCCAGCTCCACAACCTCAACAATACCTGGCGCGACCAAGAACACATGAAGTTTGCCGAGGAATTTGAGAATCATCTTAAACTCATCGCCCGATCCATCGAAACTTCCAACGAATATGCACCCTTTCTCCTTCGCAAAGCCGAGCGGATTGAAGACTATTTGAATCAAAAATAGAAAGTTGTGAGTCGCGAGCATCTCATCGAATTTAACAAAACTCGAGTCTCGCAACTCGCCACTCGAAACCCATCACCATGTCCACACCCGCACAAGTCTATAACGTTGATGCCATCGAGCATTTCCGCCAACAGCTTGCCAAGTACGAAGAGCAAGTACAAGTGGCACTCGAAGCGTTGACGTCGGAACTGCAGCGTGCGACCGGCTGGCTTCGCAATGATCGTCCCAGTTACTGGAAGAAGCAAACCAAACTCGCCGAAGATGCCGTTCACGAAGCCAAAATGAATTTGGAACGCTGCCTGATGTTTCCAACCGTATCAGGCGATCGACCCTCGTGCCGCGAAGAAAAGGTCGCCTTGCGAAAAGCCCAGAGCCACTTGGAATATTGCCGCGAAAAAGTCGAACGCGTTCGGTATTGGAATCGTCAGATCCAGCACGAAATGCTGGAGTACTCGGGACGCATCGGTCAGTTAAAACGCCTCCTTGAAACCGAGCTGCCTGCCGCGCGCGCACGGCTCCAGCAGATCGTGCGTCGATTGGACGAGTATCAAGTCGAACAGACACCGCTCTCGCGTCCGCCCGAACCGACCACGACAACCAACCCTAGCGCTGAGCAGGAGTAGCCACACATGGCGACCTGGGATCTACACACAAGCGCAGCCCGCATCCGCAAGGCAACCGAAGATCTGCAAATTGCCTGGCAGGAAACATCGGAAGCGTGGTCCGACGACGTGAGTCGCAAGTTCTGCGAGCAACACCTTGAACCGATTGGCCCCGCCGTCAAAATTTCCCTCGACGCGGTGTCGCGAATGCAACAACTCATGAACCAGATCCGCCAGGATTGCGACGATCTCAGAGAATGACGGGCTTCTTATCCGCGCCGCTGTATTCCCATCTTCCCAACAGGTAATTCGCCATTAGTCATTCCCAACTCTCAACCCGCCGACAGCTTGAGCTGATGCAGCAGCTGCAGGAGCTGGCCAACGAGCGTGCCGACGCAGAGACACGCGTGGCCAATACGCTGTCGACAGAGATGATGGCCGCCGAGTCGAATTACCAAGGCAGGACGGCAGCGCTGAAAACCGATTTCGGTCTGCGCCGCCGTGACCTAGAAAACGAATACGCCCAGACAAAACAAGACGCCGCGGATCAGCATCACGCGAAAGTCAACAAGCTACAATCAAACTTCGACGAAAAGGACTCGCAAAGCCAATCAACCTACAAGCAGACCGCGATCGCAATCGAGCGCAAACGCAAGGAGGCAGAATGGCAAGCACTCGCCGTGTTCGACGCGGCCAAAGACAAACCGCAGGAGATGCTCGATCAGGCGGAAAAACGTCTGCTCACACGTAACCAGCAAGTGACCGGCCTGCGACGCGACGCGAACACGCTCATGGAAATGCGTCGGCTGCACAAAAAGGCCGATGACATCGAGCCGATTTCTGAAGAGGCTACCCTTGAGGGCACCCCCGAGGAGCAACAGCAATCCAACCTCAACACCCTGCATCAGTCCGTCATCGACCTGCAGAATCAGCGTCTTCCGTCCCTACTGCTCGAAGGCATTCGCCCCATCGGCTGGTGGGTGTTTGCCTGCGTCGCATCGGCCGCAGCCGCTGGCAGCTTCGTCAACTGGTCGCTGACGATGACTCCGCTCATCGGAGTGATCGCGGGCAGCGTGGCAGCGGCTCTGGTCTCCTTTTTGGTAGGCGGCAAGGCGAAGCAGCAGTCATACGACCTGTTTGCACGCATTCAAGGGCTCCTTCTCCAAGCCGACGAGTTGGAAATCGCCGCTCGTAGCGACGCACAAGAGAAGAGTCGCCTCGAAGCCGAACGCATCCAGAAGAAGAAAGACGATGACTTTGCAGCCGCCAAAGCCAATCGCGATCAAGCGACCGCCAAGAACGAAGCGCGCCGCCAAGCCGAAGCCGAGCACCTGCAGAAACTGCTCACCGAAGGCAACGCCAAGGCCGATCAGACGCGCGACTCCGCGATCGCTGCCGCCGACGAGAAGTATCCGCCGCTGCTCGACCAACTCGCTCGCGAGCGTGAAGCAGAAAACGAGAAGAACCAACAGCACTACGAGCAGCGCAAGCAACTCGCACAATCGGCCCATGACTCGGCATGGCAGGAACTCGCCGATCAATGGCAAACTGGATTCGCGACTATCGCCGGCGAACTGACGGAAATTCAGCAACAGTGCCAGCAGCTTTTTCCCGATTGGTCGATCACTGAATGGAGCGACTGGCAACGCCCTGCGCAACCACCGACGGCGATCCAGTTTGGCAGTTATCGCGTGCCGTTGTCGGTGGTCAAGAATGGACTGTCCGCAGACGAACGCCTGCGACCCGAGCAAACCGAGTTCGAGCTGCCGGCGTTGATGCCCTTCGACGAGATGCCGCGTATGGTGGTCACTGCCGAAGGCGAAGGACGCACCAAGTCGGTCGAAATTTTGCAGGCGTTGATGCTTCGCTTTCTCACCGCGATGCCCGCCGGTAAGCTGCGGTTCACAATCATCGATCCGTCAGCGCTGGGCGAGAACTTTGCCGCCTTCATGCATCTGGCCGATCACGACGAACAGCTCATCGGCGGACGCATCTGGACCGACCCGCGCCAGATCGAAGAACGACTCACCCTGCTCGCCGATCACATGGAAAAGGTGCTCCAGAAGTACCTGCGCAACGAGTTCGCGACCCTCCGCGAATACAACGAGCAGGCTGGCGAAGTTGCCGAACCTTATCATGTACTCGTGATGGCCAACTTCCCTGCTGGCCTCAGCGAC
Organism: Planctomycetota bacterium; assembly: GCA_039184115.1. Classification (GTDB taxonomy): domain Bacteria; phylum Planctomycetota; class Planctomycetia; order Pirellulales; family Lacipirellulaceae; genus Bythopirellula. The sequence continues at coordinate 8,024 of JBCDBK010000121.1, forward strand.
GCATCGATTCGCAAGCTCGAGACCATTGCCACCGCCGGGCCACGTTGCGGTGTCTACACGCTGTTGGGCGTCGACACCGGTGTGAAGCTACCGACCAAGTTCGACTTGTCGCCGCTGCTGAAAGACGCCGTCCACCTGCAATGGACCAGCGAGCGGCTGGTGTGGAAGTATCCGCTCTACGAAAAACTGCCGCTTGGGCTGGATCAGGTTCCGCCGCCGGATCGCCTCAACGATCTGCTGCGTGTGGCCGCACAAGAATCGCACGACGCCAGTCGGGTCGAAGTGCCGTTCGAGGTCGTCGCACCACCGGACGACCAGCTGTGGACCGAAAGCTCGGCTCGTGAACTCGTCGTCCCCGTGGGCCGCGCGGGCGCGAAGGAACTTCAAGCGCTCCGCCTCGGTCGCGGCACTTCGCAGCACGTGCTGATTTCCGGTAAGACCGGTTCGGGCAAGTCGACGCTGCTCCACGCACTGATCACGAATACCGCCCTGCACTACAGCCCTGACGAAGTCGAATTCTATCTCGTCGACTTCAAGAAAGGCGTCGAATTCAAAGCCTACGCGACCGGCGAACTCCCGCACGCCCGCGTAATTGCCATCGAAAGCGAACGCGAATTCGGCGTCAGCGTCCTGCAACGACTCGACGAAGAACTCCGCCGCCGCGGCGAACGCTACCGGGAGCTTGGCGTGCAAGACTTGGCCGGCTATCGCCAGCGGAGGTCAGAGGACAGAGGTCAGAGCTCAGACAATGGCCAAGCCAACGATCCATCTGACCACTCATCTCTCACCTCCGACCCCTGTCCTCGCATCTTGCTTGTCATCGACGAATTCCAAGAGCTGTTCGTCACCGACGACAAACTGTCACAGGACGCGTCGCTGCTGCTCGATCGACTTGTGCGTCAAGGTCGTGCGTTTGGCATCCATGTGCTGCTCGGTTCGCAAACGCTCGCAGGCGCGTACTCGCTCGCGCGCAGCACGCTCGGGCAAATGGCGGTTCGCGTTGCCCTTGAATGCAGCGAAGCCGACGCGCACCTGATCCTCAGCGACGATAACTCCGCCGCTCGCCTGCTCACCCGACCCGGCGAAGCGATTTACAATGATCAAAACGGCATGGTCGAAGGCAATAGTCCCTTCCAAGTCGTCTGGCTGCCCGACGCCAACCGTCAGCAGTATCTCGACCAAATTCGCCGACAGTTGCCGGCCGACCAACCCGCTCCCGAGCCGGCCATCGTTTTTGAAGGCAACGTACCCGCCGATCCACACGATAACGCCGACCTTGGCGCTCTCATCTCACAAGAATCGACGATCGACTTCAACGACCCGACGCTGTGGCTCGGCTCGGCGGTACGCATCGAGCCGCCGACCGGTCTCACGTTCCGCCGCCAGAGTGGCAACAATCTGCTCGTCGTCGGTCAGGAAGAACCACTCGCACTGGGAATGCTCGCTACGGCGGCAATCACGCTCGCCGCGCAGCAAACGGGCACCTCGCCCAATGTCACGGTTCTCGACGGGACGCGTCCCGAATCGCCCGAGGCGGGTTTTTGGTCGAACGTGGCCGATTCGCTGCCCGACCGAATCGATCTGCACACGCCCAGCACGGTCACAACGGCGATCATAGCATTGGCCGACGAACTGGCGCGTCGCAACGACTCGCCGGAGCAGCCGCACGCGCCACACTTCGTCGTCATTCACGACTTGGCGCAATTCCGCAACCTTCGCCAAACGGAAGAAGAATTCAGCTTCTCGTCCAAGCCGAGCGACAAACCGACGCCCGCCGACAAGCACTTCCGCAACCTGCTCAAGGAAGGCCCCGCCGTCGGTATGCACGTGCTCGTCTGGTGCGATTCCTACAACGGGCTGACCCGCTTCGTCGACCGTATGACGCTCCGCGAGATCGACTACCGCGTCGCGATGCAGATGAGCGCCGCCGACTCGACGAGTCTCATTGATTCCCCCGCCGCGGGCCGCATCGGCGAACAGCGCGCCGTCTTCTACCGCGACGATCTCGGCACCCAGGTCAAATTCCGACCGTACGGGAAGCCGACGAGCGATTGGCTCACCTGGTCCGCCGAGCAGTTATCCGCTCAGCCGGCTGTTTTGCGAAATGATGAGTGACGAACGATAAGTGATGAGCTGCTGGTATGGCCTTCACCATTTATCACTCATCACTCATCGTTTATCATTTAGCTAACGGTCCGTTGTCTTCTCCTTTAGATTCCTAACCATCAATTAACTTCTATGGCTGCTTCTAGTTCCAAAACCGCCGTTGCGGCAGCGATTGGCGGCAACGGCCTGGTAATGATCGCCAAGTTCGTTGCGTTCTTGTTCACCGGTTCGGGGGCAATGCTGTCCGAGGCGATTCACACGGCGGCCGATCTGCTCAATCAGATTTTGCTAATGGTAGGCATCGTCCGATCGACACGCGATCCGGATCATATCTACGAGTACGGCTATCAGTCGGAGCGCTACGTCTGGGCGTTGATCTCGGCAGTCGGCATCTTTTTTCTAGGCTGCGGCGTGACGGTCTATCACGGCATTCAAAGTTTGCTGCATCCGCACGAGTTGAAAGACCTGAGCTGGGCGATCGGGGTGTTGATCTTTTCATTCGTGTTGGAAGCGATCGTATTTTGGATCGCCTTACGTGCGGCGAAGCAGCAGGCCGAAGGCAAACCACTGATGCGCTTTCTGCGCTACGAAGCCGACCCTGCCGTGACGGCGGTCGTGCTAGAGGACTTCGTCGCTTGTTTGGGTGTCTTGATTGCGCTGGGTGCGATTCTGCTCTCGAAACTCACCGGCGAAGTCTATTGGGACGCGATCGGCTCGCTGGTCATCGGCGTGCTGCTGGGCGCGATTGCGATTTGGCTGATCGCCCGCAATACATCGCTGTTGGTAGGTGCAAGTATTCCGACTAGGATTCGCAAGCAGGTCGAAAAAATCATCAACGACGATCCGGCCGTCGAAGAGATTGTCGACTTAAAGACACGCATTCTCGACACCGACACCTACCGCATCAAAGCCGACATTCATTTCGACGGGGGCGCGCTGGCCGACAAACTGCGTCCGCAACTACGCGAGGCGTACGACAGTATCAAGAGCTTTGAAGCGTTCGAAAAGTTTGCCCACGAGTTTGGCGACGACGTCGTCGATTTGCTCGCCGCAGAGATCGACACGATCGAACGAAAAATCCGCGAGCAGGTCCCCGAGGCCAAGCATCTCGACCTGGAAGCGGAAGTCTAGAGCAAGTCGCCGTATCACTTCCTCCTATTGGGTAAAAATGCACTAGAGCAATTTCGGAAATATGGTAACCGCCGATGAACGCTGATTAACGCTAATGAAATGGCTACTCAATAACATCGGTGTTTATCTGCGTTGATCGGCAGTTCTATGAGAAACGGATTTGCTCTAAGGTACCAAATCCGTCACAGCGAACGATGACAAGCAACGGAGCTGAATGGACTTACGCGTAAGTTCCTACTCCCAAATCCGAGGCCGCTCAGAACGGCTATGTTTGGGAGCAGATTCCAGCGGAGAAGAGTCAAAACGCTTCTGGAATCGTCGTGAACCAAATTCTGGGCGAACACTGCACTGCCTTGTTTTTGGGCAGAAAACAGCATGTTTAGAAAGCGTTTGTTTCGCTGCGGAAAATGCCGTCTGATGGATTCACCGACCGTAGCTACAGCTATGCTGGAATGACATTGGTCCACCCGACGCGGCGTACCCTTGGGTCAGAGCGATGCGTTTATTAGCGAACGAAACAAGCCGCGGACCTACGCCTCGCGGCTTGTTCGCACCCGATTGCGGTAAACGAAGATTCAACGACGGCGGACACCCAGTCCGAGCATGGTCAAACTGCCGAGGCCTAGCAGTGCAACACTGCCTGGCTCAGGCACAGCGGTGATGCTCAAATCATCGAGGAAGACGATATGGTTATCTTTGCCAATGACGAGATTCTCCACATTTGAAAATTCACTAGCCGGATTCGCAAACGGAGCAGAAGCGAGGAATTGCCCGTCAATGTAGGCTTCCTGCGATTGGGTATCGAGATCGAGAACAAGTTCTAGCACGAACCACTCGTCGAGTGCGACCGGGACTATCCCAAGGTCTCCGGCACCTGCTTCCAAAACAGCCACCAAGCCTGATGGTGAATCCCCTGCTTTCACAACAACCTGACCGAGGAACTCGCCGCCGTCGACGTCGTTGGGGTTTTCGCCAAGAGGCAAGAAGGGCCTGATAAAGAAATTGCTTAACACTTCCGCGTTCACATCCGGACGTTCGATGTAAACAGCCTGCCGCATCGTGACGGTCGGTGCCGAAGTAGAGAACGCTTCAGGTCGTTGGTTGAACGAGAAGTTAGCGTTAAGGTCAAACACTAGCGATTGAGAGCCGCTGCGGGAAAAGTCCGCTGTCACGGCGGAACTGAATCCTGTCCAATCATCTTGACCGGCGAGCGGTCCCACCGCATAGGCCGGGGGCTCGTAACCCGTGGAGTAGAGGACGACTTCGGCGCAAGCCAGTGTGGGGGCAAAAATGGCTGCAAGTGGAAACAAAAAGGTGAGACATCTCATTAGAAGCAACTCCAGGTGAGGAATGGGAGGGAGATTGGGCGGGACAACTAGATGCATATCTATCGCATTTGCAACGAATTTGCAAGTAGCTATCCCAGCAGACCACTGGTGGTCGCCGAACTTGCCACGTGTCGTCAAGAAATCGTTGAGATGATGCTCTGCCCCACATCGGCTAATTTGCGGCGGATGCATCGACCGCAGCCCCGGTCTACATATCTTGCATAGTTGTGGCCCAGTGCTGTGCTTTTGGGAGCCAAGGCCCCCCGGTGCACAACATTTATGCAAACTGCGAGCCCAATCTATCCACAAGCGGTGTGAACAACGAATGGCACGTAGCTTTTGCTAAGTACTTTCCCACCAACTGTTAAGCATTGCTTTCGCAGCATTGCATTCATGGGGGTTCGTTGAATTGATGTCGGTAGAAAAGGCCTCGCTTGTTCAGATGGTTGTGTCAACCAACCCATCTTGCA
>JBCDBK010000122.1:0-12776 GCA_039184115.1 Planctomycetota bacterium
GGGCATCTTCATCACCGCTTGATGGCCAAGTTCGGTAAGAACACGATCGTGTTGGCTGTCGTTGCCATCTGTTGCATCGTGACGTGTGCCGGAGCCATGCTCAGCGTCTTCATGCAAAACGACATGGTGGCAATTGGTTCGGTTGCCGCAGTGTTTGCGATACTGATCGTCTCGCAAGCGTTTGGTCACGTCGAAGCACGAATGTTGCTTAGCCGCCTAAAGCAGCTTTTGCTTTCGCGCGGCGGAACCCACGAAGCAGCCTTTCAATTGCAGGGCACGCGGCAGTGGGACCTGATCTGGCAAGCCCTCGTCGAATTTGCCGAGAAGAATCAATTAGTAGATGTGAAACTCGACATCAATCTCGCCGCCGCCCAGGAAGGCTATCACGCGTCGTGGCGACGGCCTTCGTCGAGTGAGAAACGCGAACGATGGCAGACGGTTATTCCGCTGTTTGCCGGCGATCACATCGTGGGTCGACTTGTGGTTCATGGTTGCCACCAAGTCGGAATCTCTAGTTGCGAAGCGATCGAACAACTCATCAATTTCCTCGAGCCCATCGAGGCCGAAGTCGTCGAATTGGCGTCACAGCAGAAAAAAAAAGACCCTGAGTTCGACGGCGAAGCGATTGTCGCCGCCACCGCAAACGAGATGACGGTTTGAACTCCGTTCTGCGAAGTCGCAGGATGGAATTCGTCACCTTGGAGGACTCAGGACGTCCGTCTCGATACTGTTTCGAGTATTGATAGCGCATGGCCCCGCCAAATCACCCTTCCAGAATCGTCGTGACGGGAGGAGCCGGGTTTATCGGCTCAGCAGTCGTTCGGCATTTTCTCCGCGCGACTGACGCCGAAGTCCTCAATTTCGACAAACTCACTTATGCGGCAAGCCTGTCGTCACTGAGAGAGTTCCATGACTCCCCGAAGTATCACTTTTTAGAAGGCGACATCTGTGAGCAGTCAGTTCTGCTTTCAACGCTACGCGATTTTAGACCCGAAGCGATTATCCACTGTGCGGCTGAGTCACACGTCGATCGCAGCATCGCCGGACCCGCCGATTTCGTGCACACGAACCTGCTAGGGACATACACGCTATTGCAGGCGACACGCGAATACTGGGAAGACGCTTCTGAGTCATCGCGACGAGCATTCCGTTTCGTCCACGTTTCGACGGACGAAGTCTATGGAAGTCTTGGTCCCGAGGGTCTGTTTTCCGAGTCGACGCCCTACGATCCCAGAAGCCCGTACTCGGCATCGAAGGCGGGTAGCGATCATCTCGTGATGGCCTGGCATCACACCTACGGTTTGCCAGTGCTGATCACGCATTGTTCGAACAACTACGGGCCCTTCCAGTTTCCCGAGAAATTAGTCCCGCTGGTGATCCTCAATGCAATTGAGGAGAAGATGCTGCCGATTTACGGAACTGGCGACAACATTCGAGACTGGCTTCATGTCGACGATCACGTCCTGGCTCTGATGCGTGTGCTTGCGGCTGGTCATGTCGGTCAGCGCTATAACATCGGTGGCAGTAACGAAAGGACGAATCTCCAAGTCGTGGGGGCGATCTGCGATATTCTCGACAGGCGAAAGCGCCGCACAGAAGGCAGCTATCACGATCTGATCACATTCGTGGTCGACCGCCCTGGTCACGACCTACGATACGCGATCGATGCAACGAAGATTCGCGAAGAACTTGGATGGCGGCCAACGAAGTCATTCGAGACGGGACTGGAGAAAACCGTTGATTGGTACCTACAAAATGGCTGGTGGTGGCGTCCTTATCGGGACTGACTCGGAGGGCTTGACGTATCACCGGGCGAATGCAGCGGCTATGCTGTTTCGCGAAGCAATAACTGATCGTACAAGTTAGCGAGTTTGGACGCGCCGTAGAAACCTCAGACTGGTTGCCATTTTATGAGAGGAGCATCGAAGTTATTGGCAGGCCTGCTGGCAGCTTTAGCAATTGCTGGTGCGTTTTGGTGGCCGTTCGGACAAGCACGCGACAGCGCGTCGGTGCCGTGTCGGCGGTGGGAATTGCGCTGGCTAAATCGTCATCGCCAGCTCTGTCGTCAGGCGGCGGCTGGGCCGCACGATTTGGTTTTTGTCGGCGACTCGATCACGCAGAACTGGGAGACCGACGGTAGCGAAGTCTGGCAGAAATACTACGCTCATCGCAACGCGCTGAACCTGGGGATCGCTTCTGATCGAACGCAGCATGTTCTCTGGCGAATGGCGAATACGGACCTTTCAAAGGCCTTGCCAAAACTGATTGTACTATTAGTCGGTACCAATAACTCAGCGGACGATGAGGCGACTGAGACCGCGGCTGGCGTTGAGGCGATCGTGCTTGAATTGAAACACAAGTGTCCGACTGCGAAGATACTACTGATGGCAATATTTCCCAGAGGCGAAGAAGCAAACGACTCGCGCAGGCTCAGGAATGATGAGACCAACGCGATCATTAAGCGGCTAGCGGATGACGAATCGATCTTTTTCGCGGACATCGGTGCCCGTTTGGCGAACCCAAACGGTGCCGCAAGCATCGCTCTTATGCCAGACGCATTGCATCTGAACGCAGAAGGCTATGCTGCATGGGCAGCTGCCATCGAGCCAAACGTGCAAAGTCTGTTGGGTGAAGCCGACTTAGCGAGTGGAGCCGTAGGTAATGTGCACGAATCATCGCGAGACGAGTGATCCTGCGTAAATGACAGACGAAGATACGAAGAACATAGCACCCAAGTCGCCGACCCGTAGCATCGCTATGTGGTTGGTCGTGCTGAATTATGCGCAAGCGGGTATCAGCTTCGTCATCAATTTTTGGTTGGCACGCACGCTTGGGTCTGATGCGTATGGCCTCTTCCAGTACGGCGTCGTCGTCGGCGGAATATGTACTGTGCTAGTAGGGTTCAGTAGCGACCGCACGTTGGTTCGCGACCTGGTGCAAAGCAAAGACAGCAACGCAACGCTGACCGCGTCATTGGTCTTGCGAGTTGTGATGACACTGGTCGTTGTGGGATTCTGCCTGGTCTGGGTGCTGCTGAGTGATTCCCTGGGACCCAAACGGATCCCCATTGTGCTGTGCAGCGTTTGGGGTGCGATGTCAGCTCTAAGTTCTCGCGGCTGGCTCGATAGTCACTACAAGATGCATATTCACGCGGCCATCACTTTTGCTGAGCGAGTCGGCTACGCCATCTGCGTATTCTTGCTGGTGCGGTACGCATTCGAAGGAAACTACGCCATCGTCGCGGCGGCCTGCCTGGTCGTCTTTCGCGGCCTGAGTTTGGCGTGCGAATGGGGTTATGCCTCTCGAACTTACGTGCCCAGCTTCGCTTCGCTTCAGAAAAACGTCTGCTTTCTTGTCGATCAGAATTGGTTAGTGCTGATGGCAGCCTTGTCCACGCTGTTGATGACCCATGCCAATCAACTACTACTCGAGCACCAGCAGGGGTCGAGCCAACTTGCAAGTTACGCGGTTGCTAACCAAGTTGTGCTGATGATTCAGTTGTTTTTGACGCAGGTCGTTCGCCTGTTGGCACCACGCACCGCTGAACTTACGCGTAGTGGACTCACGACCATGAGACTGAGGAGGACGCTGCTGCGCTATATTGCTTCGGTCTTAGCGGCGTCGCTGTTGATTGTTGCTCCCATTTTCCTCTTCGGTCCTTGGCTAATCAAGACGTTGTTGCCCGTTGAATATGCGCCTGCTTCTGATATTCTGCAGATTCTTTGTTGCTGGCCGTTGTTGTATGGCCCAGCTCTTGTCATTAACCAGTTTCTGCTCGGATTCCGTCGCCGCCGTGCTTACTTTCTGATCAGCATATCAGCCGGGCTGCTGTCGATTGGACTTTGCTACCTACTTTTGCCGAGATTCGGCGGACCGGGTGCAGCAGCCTCACTTATACTATCTCATAGCGTCTCGGTTTTGATGCAATTCATGGTCGTCTGGAAGACGATAGGAACTGAGGCAGCTCGTGACGGTTAGATAATTCAGAGGAACGACAACATAATAGCCGGGACAATCGATCCAGTCCGTCAGCCCGTGACGATTTCTTCAACCGCCTAACACGCTACTATGGATAAGACCGCAGCTACCATCGCGACTGCTGCCGCCGCCGAAGGGGAGCGCTCATTGCGAGATGCGCCGATTTTCGTGGTTGGTTCGCCCCGTTCGGGAACACACCTGCTTCGATTCTGCCTGAGTCAGCATCCACGAATCTATATCTGTCCCGAGACGGCGTTCTTCTTCCAGGTCTACGGCAATCGCAAGCTGATTCCGGAATCTACGATCTCGGAGAATGTCGAGAAGCTTTTTAACAAACTCTATCGATCGGGCGATCCAACGATGCGCGAGTTTGATTACCTTCGCGAAGAGTTGACCGCTCGCGTCGCTAACGAAGTCACGACGTATAGCCAATTCGCGGAAACCGTGCTGGCTGCCTTCGCAGCTGCCAAGGGCAAAGAGCGCTGGGGTGAGAAGACGCCGCTACATTCGCTCTATTTGCAGCAGATTTTTGAGCTGTTTCCCAGTAGTCGTGTGTTGATGCTGAACCGTTCACCCAAAAACGTCATCGCGTCGTACGTCAAGAGCTCGCATCTACCTAACGACTTCTACAAGGGTGCCGCTGAGTGTTATCTGTGCTATACCGCCGGAAGACGCTTCGCCGATAAGATTCACCAAGTTTCGTACGACGATCTCACTTGCCAGCCAGAGCAAACCTTGAGAGCGATTTGCGACTACATTGGCGAGGAATTTGACCCTCGTATGCTGTCGCCTGGTATGGTCGATTCGTCGTACAACAACGAAGCGATGAAGTTCAGCTCAGATATCGGGATTCTGCCAGAAAACCCCGACAAGTGGAAAGCGGTCTTAACTGACCACCAAGCAGAGTTCGTCGACTATCTGTTTGGCGAGGGTTCCACGAGTTTCTCACCGCGTTACCTATTCGATCTGCTGAAGTTCAGCCGTACGAAACTGCGACACGCGATCAGCGCCTACAAGAACTCGCTCGGCTATGAGAACATCGTTCGCTATCGGCGAGGTATCTGGTAGCGATGAGCCTGAGCATTCCTTATCCCAAAAAACTGGCGAAGCAGGTCTATTTTCGACTGAAACATGATTGCGATATTCGATCGGCAGGTGTGGCCTACGGTACCGGCTTCGGTCCTGGATGCACAGTTCAGGACTACACCATTATCTCACAATCAAAGATCGGCAAGCACTGCTACCTCAACGTCGGGGTAGAAGTCTATACGACTGATATAGGCGATTATTGCTCGCTAGGTCCATATTGCCAGATTGGTCCGAACGAGCACTTTATTGATCTGGCGTCTACCAGTGAGGCGTTGTATTCCGATGCGCTAATTGCCGAGGTGCGCACGCGTAACTCAGAACGCACAGTGCTTGAGCACGACGTTTGGATTGGCTCGCGTGCCGTCGTGCTCAAAGGCGTTACACTTGGCATTGGAGCAGTCGTCGCCGCTGGCGCGGTGGTCACCAAGGAAGTGCCGCCCTACGCCATCGTAGGTGGTGTACCAGCCAAGGTACTGCGGATGCGATTCGACGAGTCAGACGTTGCGGCACTCTTGCAATCGCGATGGTGGGAGCTGCCACGCGATCAGATTGCCGCCTTGCTCGACGAAACACGCATCACTGAGCCAAAGACCGATATCCGCGCATTCTGTGATCGGATTAGCCAGTTGGGGGGCAGTCGCTGAGCGGTCTATTGCAACTGCTGGAAGGCCACAGGGTAGGGCACCCCGGCGTGGTAGTACTGTGGGCTCGATCGCGAACCACCAACGATTAGTTTGACGATGAAACAGACAACGACGATCGTCAGCAACTCTTTGAAGTACAGCATGAATGCGACGTTGCCCATCGCCAAGTGAAGCAGGGTAATCGTCGATACGCTCTCGAAAGTCGTACGCATCATCGGGCTGTAGAACAAGGTTCGTGACAGGACGGGAATGCCACCAATCACCACGCCCAGCACCACGCCCATGAACCACAGCCATTGGTCGCCCAGGGCAATCGCAATGCCGCCCCAGTAGGTCATACCTTGCATTGTGATCGCTTCTTCAGGCGTACCGAGTATACCGAAAGTGAAGAACTGGCTTGCTGCACCGTTGTATAAGCTCATCAGCCCTTGCGGAGCATCTTCGGACCCATAGGAGGCTGCAAAGTACAAGTCGATTCCATTGAAGCGTCGAACAATCGTGTGGAACTTATCGCCGAAGTTTCGTTCGTCATCGCTTTTGAATTCCAAGACCGCCTTGAATGCTTCGCCCTGCGTCATCCCGCGACGAAGGTGGTGACGAAAATCCATCACGGGAATAAACAGCAGCAGCGCGGCAATCGCGAATCCGACGGCGATCGGCTTGAGTCGGTTTTTTAATTTGCTCGGCTCGGATGCCAAAAAAATCCAACAGCCGCACAGTCCGTAGTAATAGAGACCACTTCGCCAGCCCCCTGCCATCTCGACGCCCGCATAGGTCAGTCCAGCGAGTCCTGCCAGCAGCAGAGCCGAAAATGACTTGCGAGCCAACGCCCAAGCCAGCAACGCCGCTACCACGACAAGCAGGCCACGCGTTCCTAAGATATTGAGGATACCGGCGAGTTTCGGAATCAGGAATTCGCGTCCTTCCACATTGGGTGCACCAATCTGCAAGACGATTAGCAAGAATCCGCGCATGAATTGGAGGCAGCCGTAAAGGACCAGCAGCATGAAGAATCCCTTCTCAGGCATAGCCATCTGCACGTCTCGTTTGCGCGGGTCCGCCATGTTCCAAAGGAACCTGGAGGCGGCAATGGCACCAACGGCGTAGCCTAAGAAGCCAAGGCTGAACCAGAAGAACTTCGAGCAAACGAGTTCGGCGAGCAGTTTTCCTTCCAGGGGTACGACAGCAAGAAACGTCGTTTCCGGCGCGATCAGGCAGATTGGCAACTTAAACGTACAAGTGGCAACCAGAAACCAAGCGATCAGTTTTGGTACGTTCGACTTGCTATACATCAATGTCGCGCAAGCCGCGACGCAAGAAAATATAATGCCTAGCAGTACATGTGCGAACGACTTCGTCGGAAAGTTGCTTGCCGTAACACTGAAGCTAAAAATCAGTATGTGTGCGAGTATCAGGAGGGGAACAAACAGCGCGTTGGCACGCGACTTTTGTTCGGCGTAATAGTAGGGCTGATGCATGCTGCGCAGTACTGAATTGAGGATGCGTTGCTGACGAACGGCGGCGTCACGCCTAGCATGCGGACCTACTCCTGCCTAACGAGACAAGAGTCCGCCTACAATTCCACCATTGGTCACGATGGAGCGAGTGGATTCGGCTAGGCAAGCCACAGCGGACGACGACGTGTAACACTATCCTATTTTAGTACAGTCCGGGGAAATCGAAAAGAATTCTCGTTGGCGACCGAATTGCGGATTATGTCAATCTTGTCGGAAGTAGGGCCCCTGAGCCTATCCGAAGCCGCCCATTTCTGGGATAAGGTACAGTTTCACGCGGTATGTTATATCTCGCGAATCTTGCTAATTAGCTGAGGCCTGCCGACGCGAAGTGCCTTCGGCGGTAGCGGCGCTAGAAAAGGGCTTCTAAGCCACTAGATCGAGACGGTATGGACGAGAAATTCTTGATGGGAAATATGGATATGCTCACGAGATCTCCAGCCAAGGGAGGCTCGCTGACCACCATTTCCCCAAACCTTCACAGCAAGTTACTTGCCGCGGCGATTGGACGGGCCTGTGAGTTCTACGGCGACTTCTTGGGCCTCAGCACCGAGGTTGACGTGCCTGGGATGGTTGACGGCTATCAACGTTCCTATGCGGCAGCGCTCAATTTGGGTCTATTCGCAGAAGGCGGCATCCGCGAAAAAGATCATTTGAACTTGTGGTGTCTCGGCAAGAGGCTCTGCCCAGAGACCTACGTAGAGTCTGGAGTGTTCATTGGCAGTTCGCTGCACGCATTCGTTAGTTCGGAGACAATCGACCGAGTGGTAGCGATTGACCCAGACCTGTCGAAACTCAAAGTCTCAACCGATGCTGTTCGAGAGGCCAAATTGATCGACGGGGCTGACTTTTCTGAGATCGAATTTCAGTTGGGCGACGGTCAAAGCCTCGTCTATTTTGACGATCACATCAACACCGCGAATCGCATACTTCAGGCAGCCGAGAAAGGCTTTCGATATTTGCTGTTCGACGACTCAACAGGGCTCGAGGGCGTTTGCCAACGCCTCTATCCGGCGACGCCGACGATTCCCATGGTGATGCATTGCGAACTGTTCTCCCCGGGTGATGAACTCGCTTGGTCCTTCCAAAAGCCGATCGAACCCAGTCTTGCGAGCTTAGCGAAAGGACTCGTGCAGACCCTGCTCAATCCTGCAGGCGAACGCGTCACGATGACGGCAACTCAGGAGTTGATCGATTTGTGCCAGGCAGCGCGAGACTGCGTAAACCAGTGTGAGAAAATTCCTGATCTCGGTGAGTTTATTCCCCAGTCGCGGCCAAATCGCACCGTCGATACCAGCAAGTACTTGATCGAATTGAAGTAGAAGGAAGTGTGCGGACCGTGCCGGACATTTGTCCAGCCGACTCCAGCGGGAATAGTGTCTCACACGGCGACTCATCCGATTCAACGGCGAGAAGGCCAATTTCATTGAGAATACTGTTCATCAGCACTGTACCTGTCTTCCCACCGTCGGACGGAGTGCGCATTCCTCCCGCGCACTATATTCAAGGTCTCTCGGAAACGCACGAGATCGACTTTCTGCTGCTCGTAAACTCAGCTGGTGAGCCGCCAGTCGCTTCAGAAGTCAAAGCGACTCGTGCTCGGACTCGGCACTTCAGCCAGATGTCCATCAATCGAGGTTCAAAATTCACTGGGCTAGTTCGAGAGTTCCTGTGCGTTGCGCCATACTACGGGTTTTGGGAACTGGACGGCAAGTTGCCCGAAGTGATCGCGCAAACCGACTACGACGCGGTATTCACATGCACGCTCACGGCAACGGGAATCTTCGGTTCTAAAGAGCGTCAGAAGTCAATTGCAGGCGATCCAATTTGGGTGGCGGCTATCAGCGATGTGCATTCGCTGGTAATCGCCCGCTTAGCAGCAAACGCCTCCAAGAACCATCGTATTCTCACCCGAACTGTACAGCGGTTTGCTTTCGCTGCCAGGAGCAATTTGCTGGCCAAGAGCGAAATGAAGATGCTGATGGCTTACGACTATCACTTCGTGCAGACCGAGAAGGAAGTCGAGTGGATAAAGCAAAAAGGTACGGCGGCGTTGCATCGAAGAAGCGTCGAAATGCCTAATGCCGTGAACGACCAGTTGTTCTCGATTCCCGTTCAACGAGAGACAAACAGCATCGTATTTGTCGGCGTTTTGTCGGCGCTTTACGCCGGACGTTTCGAGTGGTTTATTCACCAGGTTTGGCGGCTGGTGGATCGAGTCGAAAATGGGCTCTCGCTGACGGCCATCGGTCGTGGTGCCAACGAAGCGTTGCGGCAATCGATGGCCGAAAACGAAGTTGAATATGTCGAATTCGTCGAAGACTTAAGTGATATTTACCGTGAGCACGATGTATTGATCGCCCCAATATTCAAGGGCTTTGGGCTAATAAACAAGGTCGTCGAAGCGATGGCGGCCGGTTGCGTGGTCGTGGGTGATGCTACGGCATTCAACGGCATTCCAGAGTTTGTCGCTGGCCAGCACGGATTCGTCGCGGATACGGCAGAGGAGTTTCAAGAGATTTTGCGAAACGACCTTGCTGACCCAAATCGCCTTAACGAAATGCGTCAAGCAGCGCGCTCGCTGATGGAGAAACATTTTCGGTGGTCGCAGCGAATCAAGCAGATCGAACGCACCGTCCTGCAGACCGAACGGTAACTACCCCAAACTAGTGGATCCCGGAACCGCCGGTATTATTTTTCGAAGAGCTTAGTGATGGCTGTTCCAAATCTCGAACAACGCGGCATAACACATTGGGAGCGCCGAGGCATCACATTGGTGAACCACTGCTCGTACCTGCTCGCGCGCCTCGCCCCACAGAGAATTCCGGTCACGGCCGTCACAGGATTTCCAAAATCGGGCACCGTTTGGGTCACACAGATGGTGTCTGACTATTTGCAGCTCCCGTTCGTTGATCTTAGCTTTACGCCCGTCGGTTGTCCCGCCGTGATTCATACGCACTATCGCGTTCCGGCGAGCGGTGGCATTCCGATGGTCTACGTGGCGCGCGATGGGCGGGATGCGATCGTTTCGATGTACTTTTACTTGAGCAAGCACTTGCCCGACGGTGATCATCCCAACGTTCCACGATGGCTGCGAAGGTACTTTCGCGGATTGAAGAACAAGGCGAATGTGCGTGAGTTTCTTCCCAAGTTTATCGAGTATCAATTCCAGCGTCCGGCAGGCTGTCGAGTGGATTGGAACGCACACTTAGATTCGTATTTTCGAAGCTCAAGAGAAGACGTGCCGTTTGTGAAGTACGAGAACCTTCTGATTGATCCGAAGTCAGAGATGGTGAAGGCACTTGGTACATTAACCGGAGAGCCAGTCGACGAAGAACTCCTGGAGTTTGCGATTCGTAAATTCTCCTTTGAGAAGCAGACGGGGCGAAAGCGTGGCGAGCAGGAGTCATCATCGTTCGTCCGCAAGGGGGCGGCCGGCGACTGGAAGAACCACTTTAGTCGCGAAGCTGCCGAGGTGTTTCATCGGCTCGCCGGTCAAACATTGATCAAGGCGGGATATGAACCGGATGCCTCTTGGGTCGAACAAGTCGACTAATCGTCGTGCCCAGACATGGCAGTTATCGCTAAAGCATGAGAATCGTTCGTGATCACAGCAAACAGAAGCGTGCTGTTCATCTATTCCCGCATAAGTGGATACGCGGGACAACAGGCAGCGACCGATCTTTTGGTGGAGCAACTCTCGGAGTCTGGCTATCGCGTTCGTTGCGCGGTGACATGGGCCTACGATCGTGACAGATGGGGCAAGTGGGCTTACCCAGTCCTGCTATGCCAGTACTTGCTCGCCTGGTGCCAGGCCATCGTCCTCGGCTTGCGGTCGTCGGTGGTCTGTTTGAATCTGGGGCAGACTCGGCTCGCATTCCTGCGGGAAGGAATTCCGTTTCGAGTCTTGGCATGGCTGCGGCCGAGGGCGCGGCGAATCGTATCATTGCATGGAAGCGTGTTTATGGGGTGGCAGCCAGGCGAGCCGCTCGCGCGCGACTTTGTCAAAATCCTTTGTCACGCACACATCGTGACGGTTCTAGGGCCGAAGCAGCGGCAACACCTGATCGATCTTGGAGTGCCGGAGAAATGCGTGGAAGTGCTGTGCAACACGGCCGAAGTACCCGTCGTTACCGAGAAGCAACTACGGAAGAACTTCGACGAAATCGGTAGCGAGGAGCCAATCGAGCTGCTGTTTCTGTCGAATTTGATCATTAGCAAAGGCTATCTCGTCTACCTGAACGCGCTACGACGACTAGCCGACCAGCGTGACATTCCGCCACTTTCCGCAGTGCTTTGCGGACCGCTAAAGCTCAGCGAGTTTTCGGATAATCATAGTAGCGCGGAAGAAGCGAGGTCACACATCGAACAACTGATTGCAGAGATCATTCAGAGTGGAAAAATCGATGTGCGGTGGATCGAAGGTGCGCGCGGCGAGGCCAAGTTCGATCTTTTTCGACGGGCACACCTCTTCGTACTTCCTAGCCAGTATCCGGTCGAGGCGCAACCGTTGGTGCTGCTCGAAGCCATGGCGTCCGGCTGTGCGGTCATCACCTCGACGGTGGGCGAGATTCCATTCACGATGAGCGACGTAGGACTGCTCTTGGATGATGTCGACGATGAGCGTGTGGCCGCGGCTATTCGAGAACTAGTCAACGATCCGGCGCGACTCGCCTCACAGGCGTCTTTGGGACTACAGCGATATCGGGAACGCTTTGCGATACCCGCGCACATCGAGCAGTGGAAACGTTTGCTCAATGGCTAGCGCGATGGCGAATGGCGGCTGCACGCGTTGAGCTGAACCCGCGGCAAGTCAGTTGCGGCGTCGGCGCCTTGAGGCTGCGACAAGAATCAGCCCACTCGCCGCAACTAGCAAAGAAGATGGCTCAGGCACCGCCAGCAGATTAGCCGCGAAGGCGGGGCTCGTAGCGGCGATTGCCGTGTGTAAGACGACAAGATCGTCGCTGTCCACATCACCGTCGCCGTCGGCATCGCCGTCGCCGCGACTGGCGTTGACGATGGCACCATAGTTTGCTTGCCAAGTCAGAAAATCGCGCCCGTCGACGTCGCCATCAGCATCGAAGTCTGCCGAAATCGTGTCGAACGCCGTGGCCGTTCGCCAAGCGAGACCGAATTCGCTGGCTGAATCAAGGCTTGAAACTTTGAGCGTATAGGTTCCAGGCAGCAGGTTGGTGAGGTAAATGTGTTCGACGTTGTCGACATCGCTCGCGCTAATTCCGTCGACGTAGCTATCGGAGAGATCTGTGTCGATCGTCGAGCCATTGCTGTCCACAAGTTCCAGATTCAGGTCGGCGAGCACCGGGTCGCCGGTGTTGAATGGGGCACTGACTTCCGCATTCCAAGTGAGCGCAACCGATAGCTCCGTTGCCGTACTGCCCACCGGAACGATGATGTCGTACAGCAACTCGTTGCCAGCGCCAGGCTGCACCGTCTGAAAATCCCAGCCATTCACCGAGGCGGCGGTGGCCGTACCCGTCGTCCCCGTCGCTTGGCCCGATGCGGTGATTGCATAGCTATTGTACAGGTCGAC
>JBCDBK010000123.1:0-12239 GCA_039184115.1 Planctomycetota bacterium
ATTTCGCACAGCAGCGTGACGATGACGTTGACTTTCGTGCAGCCTAGCTTTGCAGCGCGTTGGACGTAGGTCACCCCTTCGGTGTGATAGGGTTTATGAAATAGCAGAATTGATGGGTAGAGCCCGGCATCGCGTCCGTCAAATTCAGACACTCCGCGGGGCCTAGCGTCGTCGCCGCCGTAGCTGATTTCGATACGCGAGAGCTGCAGTTCGGTATTCTCGGAGCGGTTTTCGACACGCAGATAGCGAGCCTCGCTACGATTGCTCCGTCCCGCTAGTGCAACAGGACGAAGATACCCGTAGTCTCCCTGGCCGACTGGAATTGGCGCGCTCTCTGTAGGACACGCGTGAAAACTCTTGCCGTCGGTCGACAGCGAGATCTCCGGCACAGCCGCTTCGGCACCATTAAACAGCAGAATTCTCCAGGCCTCGATCGGTTCTGGCACCGCGTAAGTTAGCGCGGAATTCTTTGGCATATGAAACCGATGCACATCCTCCTGGGTCTTGCGTGCTTGCCGACTCAGCACGCTTACTTCGCCGGAGTGATCAGCCGTCGCAGAGAAGTCGCGACATTCATCGACGAGCCATTTTGTGGTGACTGCAACTGGACCAGCAACGTTGGAAGGCTTCGAATCGCCGGCGCCGTTTTTAGCGACTGCACGGTAGAAGTACGACTGGCCAACCTCTGCACGGCTGTCACTGAACAGCGGACGATACTGCACGGCAGCGTCCGAAATGTCTGACCCGACGGTTTGCCAAGGTCCTTCGGGGCTGTTGGCGCGCTCTACGTCGTATGCCATTGCGCCAGCCGCACCCCGCCATGAGATACGACTCGCATCGGCGATTGGCAACAGCTCTGGCGCGGCGGGCAGGGTAGGGGGTGGCAAGTCCAAACCGCGAATCTGATAGGCCTTGCGCTGGGTGATGTTGAGAATCCGGCGTTCGTCGTACGCGTCGCCGGAAGCGAAACCGGGCCAATGGTAAGACTTGTAGAGATTCTCACCCGAGGGCTCCGAGTGCCAGTAAAACCCACCGTCGCGATTGTGGAAACGCAAACTCCACAGCATCCCACCCGAGATGCCCTTGTCGATGATCAAGTCCATCACGCGTTCCAACTCGTCGGGCGATGCGAAGCCAAATTCTCCGACAAAGTACGGCTTTTTGCCGCCAATTCTAGCATGCGCTTTGGAAATTGCGGCGACGTAGTCTGAATCGGTGTTGGGATAGTGATGGGTCGTAATCACGTCAATGTTGGGATCGTCGAGCGACACCTGTTGCACACCATGCAGCGCGTTGCCATCGATCACCAAGTGGTTCGGGTCAAGTTTCTTAATCAGCGTGCTAATCCGCCGCGTCCATGCGGGTGTGCTGTCCAGTTCGTTACCGGTTTCCCAACCGAGAATCGCGGGGTCGTTTTTGTAGGCGACGCCTGTGAGGGTGTTCACACGATTGAGCGTGAAACGTACGGTCTGCTCGAAATCTCGAATGACTTGTTCGTCGGTCCAGAAGTCGTCAGGTTGCTTGCCGCGAAAACGGGCATATTCCGCCTTTCCGCCCCACCATTTCCAGTTGTCGACGAGCGGTATGACCAGGCGAATGCCGGTTTCGTTGGCGATCTGTAGCACTAAATCAAGAACCGCAAACGCGTCCTCGTTAAATTCACCTGGGCTACGAACGAAAACGTGCTCGCCCATGTCCGACCCGTCGCGTCTGACGCTAAGCACGTAAATACGAGTCGCCCTGCCACCCATTTGCCGAATCGATTCGAGAGCATCGCGGATTTCAAACGCATTGGGCCAGCGCCAAGGGTTGGGCTCGGCAAATGCAAAGTTGTCTTCGACGAGATGCAGGTTCGGAACATTGAACGACATGAACCGATAATCCTGCTCGCCGAGCATCAGTCGGTCGCCACGCGCGGTTACGAACTGGCCCGACTTGCGTGGCTCGGCAGATGCTGCGGCAAGCAACCCAGCGCTCCACAACAGTAGTGCCAGCTTGGCTCTCATCGACAGAACTCCTCAACGTCGAATGATCGGTTAGTTATCGTTGCCGCTGGATCGATCACGCATGTTCGCGCCCGCGATTCTGCGTGCGGCGACGGAGATGCGAATTCGTGGCCGTCAAATAATTCCGCGCTGTTGGGCGACGCGACGCAAGTTGGCCGTATGCGATCAGAATACTCGAGAGTTTTCCTTGGTGAAAGCGATGACCTCGCTTAGCCGCGCATAGGCAACGCAAGAGGCAGTATCGGCGGCGCCATAGTAGACGGTAAGCTGGTCATTTTCACGATCGTGCAGCGCAGCGCACGGGAAGACGACATTCGGCACGTGCCCAGAAACCTCGTAGGTTGCTTCGGGTGTCAGCACATGCTGATTCGTACGATAGAGAACTTTCCAAGGCTCGTCTAAGTCCAGCAGCGCCGCCCCCATGCTGTAGACAAAGCCGTTGCACGTGTCCATGACGCCATGATAAAGGGTCAGCCATCCTTCGTCCGTCTCGATCGGAATGGGGCCGGCACCTACTTTGGTGCGTTGCCACCATTGTCCGGTCTCGTCGCCGCCCTTACGCATCACCAAACGGTGCTTTCCCCAGTAGCACATGTCGGGAGACTGGCTGAGGTAGATGTCTCCGAAAGGTGTATGCCCATCATCGCTTGGACGACTGAGCATAAAGTAGTTTCCGTTGATCTTGCGTGGGAATAGCACACCATTTCGATTGAATGGTAGAAAGGCGTTCTCCAGACGCTCGAACGATTGGAAGTCGGTTGTCACTGCGACGCTGATGGTAGGGCCGTTGTGTCCACCGCACCAAGTGATGTAGTACTTGTCTTCGATCTTACAGACGCGTGGGTCGTAGGCGTAATCTTCCTCGCCGCCGCTTAATTCAGCAGCCCCCGTAAAGCTGATCGCATTCGGTTCGATATGCCATGTCAGTCCGTCGTCGCTCCAGCCCGCGTGCAAGTGTGGGAATCGAGACTGGAGTTCGACGCGAAAGACGCCTGCAAACCCATCGCCAAAGGGGACGACAGCGCTGTTGTAGATTCCCAACGCGCCACGCAAATGATGGCGCCCGATCACCGGGTTCGCACTGTGTCGCCAAAACAGCTCATGCGATCCCGCTGGTCGCTGCTGAAAGGGTATCGTACCGGTTCCTCCACGAGGGTCCGCATCGAGTTTTGGCTGCGCCGACTTGGGGAGCGTAGCAGCCCCCAAGTCCGAGGATTCGACGTTCGATTGCTTACTCATTCGCGGTCTCCGGCTGCGCCTGGATGAGATTAGGCTGATGGGCGCGTCTCGTTCAGCGTTGGCTCAGACTCGAAAGCGTTCAACTATTTGAGCATCGCCAAAAAAGACAGTTCGGTAAGATCCTTGATACCGAGAATTGCAGCCTAACATGCAAAGCGACGCTGTTCAAGTATTTGAGCACATCCGTATTCAGAGAATTATCGAGATTTCGTGATTGCGGCCCGACTTGTTCTGTCGGAAGATGAGGAGGTTTCGTAGCCAAAAGGTCGAGTAACGCCAGTATGTCAGGTTCCTCTGCACCAAGATTGAAGGATGTGGCCAAGGCGGCCAATGTCTCGCTGAGCGCGGCATCGAGAATCTTGCGCGGCGAACGAGACCGCTTCGGGGCCGAAACCTGTGAGCGTGTGCTGAAAGAGGCTCAGCGCCTCGGCTGGCGCCGGAACCTGCTGGTTAACGGCATACAGACTGGCCGCACCAAGACGGTAGGCGTGATGATTCCGCCTTACGACTCTTTTTGGGTCGATGTGCTGGCTGGCATCCACGTTGTGCTAGCTTCAGCCGACTATCTGCCGATCACCGTGTGGGTGGGCGATTGCCAGGAAATGCCCCACTTTGAAAAGGATGACAAGCAAGGCCTCAGCCAGATTAGTCGGCTGTTGGACCGTCGCGTCGATGGACTGATTCTCTGGCCGTCGTTCGCGGTGGCCTACTATGACCATTTTCGCGAATTAATTGAGCGGCGAGTGCCTGTCGTGGTAATCGACCACGAGTTCTCCGAAGAGCAGATTGCGGACTCGATCGAGACCGACGAGCAGCGTAGCGCGCGGGCGGTTGCAGAGCACTTATTAGCCCTGGGGCATGAGCAAATCACTTGTTTTTCCTCGCGGGAGACGGCCTGGCAGGCTTGGGCTGTGCGACGTCGTGCATCGTTTGAGGCGGCAATCGCTGAGCTTAAGGGCCTAGAAGTAAACAGTTTCCGCCTGAATCAGTGGGGCACCAATGGGTTAGAAGTGGCCCGCGAGATCCTTTCGCAGGAACCACGGCCCACAGCGGTTTTCTCCGTAACCGATCACGAGGCTCTTTTCATCTACGAAGCTGCCGCCGAGCTTGGGTTGCGTATCCCCGATGACCTGTCCGTCGTCGGCTTTGCGGATCTTGATTTCTCTGCAACGCTGCAGCCCCCGCTAACGACGATGCGGCAGCAACCCAAAGAGATCGGTCGCCGCGCGGCGCAAATGATCTTGGATCGACTGGACGGCGACTTTTCTGACAGCACGCCGACCACTGTCCGGGTTGGTGCCGAGCTGATCGTCCGTGGCTCTACATCTCCGCCAAGCTAGGCCCGCCAAGCCGCGCCCGCCGATCTTGGGCTGGTTTCTGAACGACTCGGCTGGCGACCAACCGGCCAAAATCGTCGGTTCTGAGTGACCGCTGCCCGAGACTAACTCGGCGCTGTGCCACGCGGCTGACAGAAAATCGAAGTTTTTTCTTGACAGTGCTCGGCTATAGCAGTAACATCATGGGTGCTCAAGTACTTTACCAGCCTGCATCACGCGTACTCGACTTATTTTACCGTTTGGTTACAGTGGTAGTGGGGTTTACTGGTGTTTATGTCAAGAGGCTGTTAAAGTAGTTGAGCATTCGCAATCGGCCCGGGGGCGATTAGCCGCAAGGTCGACCGACTCTTCGTATTTTCTCATCAATTGAATTGGAGGGTACTCATGAAGTTCAGGAAAGTGATCGGCGTTGTACTCGTCTCGGTGTTGGCATGTAGCCAGGCTGTCGCACAATATACCTTCGATTGGGAAACCGACCTCGATGGTTGGACCACGTCGGGCTTTGGCAACGGTTCAGAATTTGTTGCGCTATCGCCAACGGGAGCGACTGGCGGCAGCGCCCAAGCATTATCCTTCGGTCATAGCGGTGGCGATTTCAGCTGGGACGCCTCGCTAGTTTTCGGCGCGGGTGAACACCCCATCTACGGTCTGCTTAGTGACGTGGCGAATAACCCGACTGACCAAAAGATCACCTTCGACGTGACCTACCTGGCGAACGACCTGCCCACGTTTTCTACGTTCGCAAATCTTTCGTTCTCTTTGCAGAGCGACAACGGATTCAAGCAGGTGGACGGCGTTGCGGAAATCAATACCGCCGCTGATCAGACGTTGAGTGTTTCCATTCCCTTGGATGGACCCACCGCTGGCGGCGATATCTCAGGATTCGCATCGAACTCGAGCTTCTATCGATTGACGATTGCCCTCAACACGGATGCGAACCTACTCGGTGGTCCGAGCACGGTGTATATCGATAACCTGACGATTACTCCGGAGCCGACAACCATCGTACTGGTTGGAATGGCCAGTAGCGGATTGCTGCTTGTGCGACGTCGGAAGTCGTCGGTCTGACGCTCTTGATTTTCGAAGCTGCTATCGCACGGCCTCTCGTCGTCGGGAGGCCGTGCCTGAGAGACGACGAAGCGATGCCAAACACTTAATTTGCCTGAGTCGGTTGATTGTCACGAGGTCAACCAAAGGTCGTCACCACTTATCACTTATCTTTTGCCGGACAAGTCGCTGGGCCGCGCCCTGCTAAATTAGAACACTCGGAACGGCAAACCTACTGATAGGACGGAGATTCAAGCGATGAGCATGAATCAGTTTTCAAGAGTCGTGTTGTGTGTCTTTGCGGTTGCAAGCATATCGCTTCATGCGAAGGCGCAGTTCGAGATTGAATTTTTCGAACGCGCGGTAACGCAGCCAGATGGTCAACCGGTGTTTCTAACGGATCTCGACGCCGCGGCTGCAGTCGATCCGGGTGGAGTATTCGACAACGGCACTTCGGTATCGACATGCTGCGGTAGTTTTTTCACGCTCAATACGATCATAGGGCTGTCGACCGATGCCAATGCGGTTACCGAGGGGAGTCAGGCACTCAACATCTCGATGACCAATAACAACCCGGGCAACCAGGGCGGTGGCAATACCGCGTTCGACCGCCCGGCCATTCTGCGAATTACCAATACCGACCCGCGGTATGCCGGGTTTGAGACCGTCGCGGCGAATCCAGATAACTTCAAAATGGTTGCGGACATCACGCTGATTGCTGATGAAATCCCCGACACATTTTCGACCGACGGTGTTGCCGGCACGCCGTTTGTCCAGGTCGGTTTTTTCCAGAACTCAAGCGGCTTCGTCGAGCCACCTGAACTGCGTGACGCGCTTTCGTGGGGCGAGCAAGACCTCATTGACCTGGAGGCCAACGGGTTTTCGCGCCAGACGATTGAATTTCCGGCCGCTGACTTGGGCCTGCCAACCACCAGCCCAACCGCCTACCAGATTGGATTTGTGTTCAATGGCAACTGGGAACTTGGCGAGCGGGCTGCGTTTAATATCGACAACTGGCGATTCGAGGCTGCCTTTGTGATTGGCGATTTGGATCTCGACATGGACAGCGACTTGGACGCCGACGACTTCGAGATCCTGATGGCCAACCACCTTAATCCCGACGCCGACACGTTGGCCGAGGGCGATCTCGACGGAGACGGTGATAACGATTTCGACGACTTCCGCATCTTTGAAGATGGCTGGAACACACTTGGTGGTCCCGTGCCGTTTGCATCGCTGCTGGCGGGTGTGCCCGAGCCGTCATCGCTGCTGTTGACCCTGTCGGCCGCAATCGGCGGGCTCGCGATTCGCAAGCGCAAGCAGGTGCTGTTGGCGGTCGTGGTGGTCTGTGTAGCTGCGAGTACTGGCACCGATGCTAACGCGCAGCTGCTGGACACTCAGTTGTTCGATTGGGAGGGCGGACTCGACGGCTGGGACGTTTCGGCGTCGGACGGTCAGGGGGTGACGCTCGGTAACCCAACCACCGGCGCGACGACCGGTGCCACGAGTTTGTCTATTCAACAGCCTTTAGATGGCTTTAACTTCGGAGCCAGCACGTCAGTCTTCGGTGCCGGCAATGTCGCTCGCGACGCCTTCGATGAAGCGCTGGACATCGGCGCAGAGAACTTCGTGCTTGAGCTGGACGTGACGTACGATTCCAGCTTCATCCCGCTCGGTTCATTCGTCAATCTCTCGCTGCGACTCAGCACGGGTACCACTTCCGGACAGGTTGACAGTCTCGCCTTGTACGAGTTTGCTTCTTCGCCGGAAACAATTACCTTCTCCGAACCCTTAAGCAGTTGGGCGTTGCCTGATCAGGGCGGATCGCCGTTCTATAATTTCGATTTGGCAATCAACGGCGATTGGGGTTTTAGTCCCGCGACGGTGTTCTTCGACAATATGCGGCTACGACAGATTTCCGAGCCTGCTCTGCTCACGCTCGAAGTGAATCGCGACAGCGGTGCCACGCGAATCGTCAACAACTCGACCGCTGACGGCACGGGTGGCGAGACGGTCGAGTTTAACTACTACCAAGTGCTCAGTGACGACGCGATTGGTCCGATCGATACTGAGCCTGACGGCGACGTCGATGGTGCCGACTTCTTGGAACTTCAGCGAAGCGACGCCGGATTGATCGCCGACTGGCAGGCGGGGTTCGCGGGCGGTGGCGGCAGTGCGTCGCTCGACCCAACCGCGTGGAATAGCTTGGACGATCAAAATATTGACGCTAGCAGCGGAGGATCCGACACGTTCGACGGTTGGACCGCATCGGGCGGAGTCTCGAGTGCCGTGGCTGAATCGAACTTCCTCGGCAGCTCGGACTTAGCAGACACCGAGTCGTTTAGCCTGGGCGACCTATTTACTCCAGGTGCCGACGAAAATTTGCAGTTCTTTTACCGAGAACCGGGACGTCCAGATTTCTTGCGAGAAGGCAACGTGGTTTATGTGAATACTCCAGCGGTGAGCGGCCTGGCAGCCGTGCCCGAAGCTTCGAGCCTGCTGCTAACGGTGGTCGCGGCGACTGGCTTGGGCATGTGCCGTCGCAACCGCTAAGTTGTACTTCATACGATTGGCAACCAATGGAAGGCGAGTGCGCGAAAGGTGCGCACTTCGAGAGACGAATGCCGGCTGCATTCCCGCAGCCAAAGCGGCACCGTGTGTGGCGATGGGCGGTATTAGCGGCGGGGCAGCGCCGCCCGCACCGTCTTTGCGGCGCAGTGCCAGAGTTTGGCAGTAGACAAGTCTTACCCGAAAGGCAATTCGATGAACAAACGGAAGTTCACTCGTAAATCAGACGGTTTTACCTTAGTCGAACTGTTGGTAGTGATCGCCATTATCGGCGTGCTGGTATCGCTGCTACTACCTGCCGTCCAAGCCGCGCGCGAAGCCGCGCGACGGATGCAGTGTTCCAGCAATCTACGCAACATGAGTCTGGCGTTGCAAAACCACCATGATACGTTTCAACGCTTTCCCGAAGCGATTCAGATGCCAAAGTTCTTCCTCGACGGCAGTGGTGGCGGTGGCGGCAATTTTCGTGCTATGACTGATGGGCAACGGTTGTTTGCGAACTGGGTAATGCTTACTTTGCCGTTCATTGAACAGCAGCCTCTCTATGACCAGTTCGCGTCGTTTGGGCAGGTCAAAGGAGTCTCCGAAATTGATACTGCAGCTGATCTTAGTGGAACTCTATCTATGCGAGCAATTCAAGTGAGAGAGTTTCGCGGAAGCAGAATCGATGTAATGCTATGTCCGAGTGATCCCGGCAATCAGGAGCCCTACGAAGGGCTGGGCGGTAACTGGGCACGCGGAAATTACGGCATCAATGGCGGCCTGGGGTTCATCGAAAAATACGACGAATGGTGGAATGGTGAAGGTTTGGAGGGCGCATGTGCCCGCGGAATTTCAACGGTAAACAACGGTGCGTCGATACGAATGATCGAAGATGGAACGTCAACGACGGTCGCCCTGGCAGAATTACGCGCTGGGCTTGGACAGTCAGATCCACGCGGAGTTTGGGCGTTAGGCCTAGTCGGCTCGAGTGTGCACAGTCAGCATGCCTCGAATGACGTGAATGCAATCAATAGCTGCGAGGGTGGCGAAGACGACGTGCTGAATGCCTCGACGTTTATTGGCGATATCGGCGAACCAACGCTGCGTCAGGAGTGCATGTATCCGTTTGATGGTGGCTTTGATTTCAGTGCACAAAGTACGGTACGCGGACCTCACGTGGGCGGTGTGAATATCGCGATGGCCGACGGCAGCGTGCACTTTGTGAGCGACTTCATCGACGCGGGAGAACAGGGTTCGGGCGTGGACTGCCGCGAAACACCGATGGGTGTCTGGCAACGCATCAACAGTTCGCACGACGGCTACAGTGTGCAGGGTGTTTTTAATTGATTAAAATCGAGTTGGCAGACTCGTCGATAGCAAACCCAAGTGTCTGACAAGGGAGTTCAACTGAAGTGAGAATCCGCGACGTGTTAGCGGTTGCGACACTCTGCGTACTGGTTGGCTGCGGCGATAGCGGTCCGTTCGACTACGTACCAGTGACCGGCAAGCTGAGCTACGAAGACGGTTCGCTGATTAGCGACGCACAGAGCGTTCGACTCGGATTCGTGGCGATGGATCGATCGGGCGAGCAAAGCCAGCGACCCAGGCCGGCGAAGGCACCGATTAACCTGGCTGACGGATCATTCGACCACGCGACGAGCTACAAGTATGGCGACGGCCTCGTTCCAGGCAAACATCGCGTAGTGATCGTCGCACGCGACAAGAATGGCCGACCCGCCAAAATAACGAAACGCGAGTACACTAGCGCCGAGACGTCGCCGCTCGTGGTCGATACAGCCGATGCGCCCTTTGACATTAAGATCCCTAAGCCGTAGCCGCTGGCAAGTCGCTACCGCCCGTTTTCCTAGCACTCGAATTAGCGCCGTCGATGGGAACTTAGGAGTGAGTATGATCGAGTCATCACTGCTTCGCTTGATCTGCGCATTTGCGTTGCTGCTCGCGGTGTTATGCCCAGCGATCGCTACCGCCGACCCAGGTATCTACGAGCCGGGCGTCGATCCTGGGGTGGGGTTTAATCTTGTCTCATGGGCCAACTTTGGCGGCGGGGGAGCGTCGATCTGGGAGAATGCCGTGCAGTCGGCGTATGACGCGGGATTCGACGAGGTCTCGCTGAGTCCCGTCCGTTTCTACACGATTGGCTCTGGTTCGATAGCGACGTCTTCGTCGCAGGGGCCGGAACTTAGTCACGTCGCTGCTGGTATCACGCGTGCGAAGTCGCTCGGCATGCGCGTCACCGTCAATCCGTTTGTCGAGCCGGTCGGTTTTAGCACTTGGCGTGGCTTCTACGATCCGACCCCCGGCAGCGCCGAGTCGAATACCTTCTGGTCGGACTACGAAGACTATCTCGTAGACGTCGCGCAGATGGCCGAAGCCAACGGTGCCGATTCGATGACTGTTGGCACTGAACTACGTGCGATCACACGCAATTCTGGGAACAACGCCAGCTGGAACTCGGTGATTAGCGCCGTCGATGCGGAATTCGGCGGTACCCTTGGCTACGCGGCCAATTGGGACAACTTTGATCACCCCAACGTTGCCACCGCGATTTGGGAACACTCGGCGATCGACTACCTGGGCATCGATTCGTACTTTCAGGGTTTGCTATCCAACAGCCAAGCGAATGCATCAGGTGCTTATCCCGATTCCGGTTTTATCGCTCAGGTCGAGAACGCCTGGAACGATAAACTCGACAACGACATCCTGCCTTATGCCGCCGCGCGGCAGGGCGGTGCAGGATTGCCAGTCGAGTTTACCGAGGTGGGTTATCTGCCCTACAACCGCACCACCGTCACGCCACAAAACAGTAGCGGCACGCTTGACCGCGACGAACAGAATATGGCGTTCGAGGGATTGATGCGGGCCCTCGATGGCCGTCGGGAAAACGGTGAGTTTCTTGCCACGCATATTTGGCAATGGGGCATGCCTGGGTCGAACGGCAGTCTGTGGAATATGGATCCCGACGGCGGCAATCAGCCCAACAATCAACAGACGGCCCAGTGGCTCTCGGATTTTGTAAGCAATACCACCGCCGTCGACCCGCCGGCTGGCGCTACCGAAGTGCTGTACAGCTTCGAAAATGGTGTGCAGGGGTTTTTCTATCCAAATTTCGAGACACAACCCGCGTCGATTCTCGCGCAAGTGGCCGACGTTGGCGCGACTGAGGGATCGCACAGCCTGTCGATCACCAAGCCGACCTCGCCGTGGACTTGGGATGCCCGTGTCGAGATGGCTGGCGACCAGTTGCAAGCTCTGCAAGATGCGCTTGCCGACAACATCAATGACTATGTTCTTGAGATTGATGTGACTTACGTGGCTGACGATCTGCCGGCGAATCTTACAGACATCGACATGCATATTTCGTTCGAGTCAAACCTCGACAGTTGGTCGCAAGATTGGCCGCATGCAAAGATCAATTCGCCTGCCGATCAGACCATCACCGTCGAAATTCCACTGAGCACGTTCGATCTCACCGCCGGTCTGTCGTCGGCCAACATGCACCTCGGGTTCGCTGGTAGCTGGTCGGGCAACGCGACGGTGTATGTCGATCGCATTGCGCTCACCGATACGACGTTTGTCGCGACGGAGGACGCCGATTTTGACGCCGACGGCGACATCGACGGCGACGATTTTCTGGCCTGGCAAAGCGGCGCAGGCACGACGTCGGGTGCATCGCCGGCAGCAGGTGACGCCAACGGCGATGGTGCCGTCGACGCTGATGATCTGGCAATCTGGCATGCACAATACGGTGGTTTGGCTGCCGTGGCAGGTGCGCAGTCGGTGCCAGAGCCGTCGGCGTTGCTGATCGCCGCTTCTTGGCTGGGTGGCATTCTTGCGACGCGACGGCGCTAGTCCGTTCCTATCGCGCAAGAGACCTTGCCAGGCCTGCTGCGAGATTCTTGTCGCCGCCGGAGGCCTCGACCCTGGCAAGCTTGCCCGTATCGCATTCGGCCCACCGATCCACGTCACCGACCGCGGCTCCGCCGCACAAGCTAAACTCGTTGAGTTCATCGAATCGAAACTGAGCGAGTGGGACACAGGC
>JBCDBK010000124.1:0-12209 GCA_039184115.1 Planctomycetota bacterium
TCCGCAGACATCACGCGACGGTCCTCGAGCGTTTCAAAACCGAGTTGAAGTCGTCTGCGGCGGCTGATCCCAGTTGGGCGGCGACGCCAAGGTCGGTTCGATGCGCTAGATGCCAGCCGTGATCGCTTAGAGTTGCTCACTTCGTACCTCTCAAGAGTAAGTCCCGAGCGCGCAGCCCGGCAGTCGGACCACATCGATCGGATTCTGCTGGCCCAATGCCGAGGTGCGCAGCAACTGGTGCTGCGGCTGGGCGTAGGATCTGCCAGCTGTGCCTGCGATTTGTTTTGTTCCTGGGAAAGCTTGCCGACTTCCATGTGGAAATTAGGCGCGGGCCGATTAGCGAACCTGCAAGGATCTCCAACTCGAGACCGGATCGTTAATTCGCCGTGCCAACGGCTTTACATCAAGCATTCATAGTAATTTCCAGCCACAATTGCGTCAAACTTCTCACAATTGCCCCGACGGCCCTAATTGCTGTCCATCGGCTAATCGGCAGGAACGAACGTTCCACACGTGAATTGTCGTCCGTAGCGGCTGGCGCACTCATTGCTAATCGAGATATTTTGACCGACCTTGGGCCGCGACCTGATTACCCCCTGCGAGGGCAATGCTAAGTTGCTTTTTGCAAAGGACTTAAGACAGTTAGCAACCCATTTCAGCGAGGATTGCCCTGCCGAGCTTGGAAAATGGGAAAGTTTTGAGGAATTTTGCCGTCTGTGACGGAAAATCTGATTTTTCCGCGCATGACGGACCGATACCCAAACCACACGAAGAAGATTTCGCGACGTCGATGGTTATTCGCTCCACGGCGAACGATCGCTCATCTGACGTGAAAAGAGATACACACGTGACAACAGCGCACTGCTTAGTGGGTCGCTCGCGTCCGCGTCCTTCAGGGGGATTCAAGGATGAAACGCAGTTTGCCGTTAGACGGTCGAAGGATCGTTGCTCTTCTAGCTGTTCTGCTATCGCCGGTGGCTACCGCACTCGGGCAGCCTCAAGGGTACGTTGCTCCTAACTTTGCAGGCATGGCTGGGCAAAAGTTTCACCAGGCGCAGCAGATTCCTGCGTTCCCGGCTTCACCTCTAGCCGGCGGGCCAGCGGCGACCCAGGGCGGCGAATTTGTTGACGTGCAAGGGCGGGATGTCATTGTGCAAACGCAGTTCGCCGAAGGCTACCCAGCCGGCTTTGGCGGTGGCGATCCCATGGCCATCGACTTCGGGGGCTACGGTCAAGATCAAGTCGGTCCGCACTACTTCGACGTTCACGGCGGTCTCGTCTACTTGCAAGGCGAGCGGCTGTTTGGAAATTTGGAAGCATTTACGGCACCAGGTGCCGGTAACCCAGACCGATTCCTGGATCCCGCAGGCGATTCTGACGAGTTTGAGCCGGGGTGGCACGTGGCGTTTCGGTATGACATTGGAGCGTTAGCCGTGCTAGAGGCTGCCTACATGGGGCTCTATGACTTCGGCTTTGCCGATTCGGTGAATTCCGCTGACGTTGCGCCGGGCGGTGCACCTTCCGCTCTAGTCAGCGTGTTCAATAACTTCGGTGCAGGTGCACCGATCGCCGGGATCGACCAAGGTATCACTCATTCAGTAGATTTCGAGGCTGATTTCCAAAGCACAGAGATCAATTACCGTCGTTACTGGGTCGGTGTGAATCCACGGGTTTCAGGAACCTATCTGGTCGGTGCGCGGTACTTGCGTTACACCGATTCTTTCCAATTCAATTCAGAGGGTGTCGTGGGGGCTGCTTCGGAGACAGTATCGCTAGAATGGAACAATGAAAATGATATGGTCGGCTTTCATTTTGGCGGAGACGCTTGGCTGGGGCTGCGGCAGGGGCTTCGAATCGGGGTGGAAGGTACGGCAGGGGTTTACAACAATCGCTATAAGTTCAACAATTCCGGAACCTTCTCAGCGGATGCGGCAACGGCACCTGTCGGCGTGGTCGTGATTGAAGACTTTAGCAACGCGGCTGAGGGCAACCAGGTTGCGTTTGCTACCGAGGCCGACGCCTCGATCGTGGCCGACATTTTGCCGAGCTGGTCACTGAGCGGGGGTTACCAGGTGCTGTACCTCAACAGCCTTGCCACCGTGGGGGGTAATATCAACCAGGGAGCGATTGGTGCGGGGCTCCGATCGACTCAGTCGAGCTTGTTGTTCCACGGATTTCACGCGGAGTTGGAGTACATCTGGTAGCAAAATCACGATTTTCCGGAGGAAAATCGTCATCAACGACGCTACCAGAGCGTTGCCCCCCACGTCTGCTACGAGCCTCTCGCCATCGGGAGGCATAGGATAATTCCTAAAGCGAGGTTTTTGCTAGTTTCGACGTCTGTAAGTACAATGTAGTTCTCAGTCTGCTGCTGAATTCCAGCGCGCGGAACGAGAGGCTTTCATTTGTATCTTGTTGGGACGATCCGAAATGGCTAAAGGCAAACGGCGGTGGGGCGAGGGTGCGCGGACGCGTAGCACTCCGGCGGGACGAGCATCGAAACGCATCAGTTCAGCGATGCGCAGCACCCCTCTTTCAAGGTCTCTGCGCCTTGAGCATCTAGAAGATCGGCGAGTGTTGGCAACATTTGTTGTTAACAACTTCTTCGATCTTGACGGCGGCGGGGATGTCGTCACGGGTTCGCTTCGTAACGCGGTGGAAGAAGCCAACGCTACTGTAGGTCGCGATACGATCATGTTCGCCGATTTCTTGTTCGACAACGTTATCGGTTCGACAATCAACCTCGATGGACGCGACAATGGCGGTCCGCTCCTGCTCACCGACATCGCCGGTGTTGATATCATCGGGCCGGGACCGGCGATGATTGACGGGCTTACTGAAGAGGAAGTTCCTGGCCGACTGACGATTAATGCGGCCGGCAACAACCGAATATTCTTTATCAACGACGGAAACGATGAGGTGACGTCGCGTGTTACGATCAGCGGCGTGACTCTCGCTGGTGGAAGTCCACAACCTGATGACGAAGATGGGCTCGGTGGTGCGATCTTGAACGTGGAGAATCTGACGCTTAGCGAAGTAGAACTACGGAACAACTTTGCTCCTAGCGGTGGTGGCGCCGTCCAT
Source organism: Planctomycetota bacterium (assembly GCA_039184115.1). Lineage (GTDB taxonomy): Bacteria > Planctomycetota > Planctomycetia > Pirellulales > Lacipirellulaceae > Bythopirellula. Next base: position 3,085 of record JBCDBK010000124.1, read on the forward strand.
AATTCGACGGGTGTGCTGCGAATTGAGAACAGCCTTGTTCGGGACAATACGTCGTTGACCGGCGGCGGCGGTATTCAAACAGGCGAACCCGATCAAGACGATGATCTTCCGACCACCACGATTGTCAATTCGACCATCACCGGCAATACGGCGATCGGCGTGCCAGTGGACGACTCGCCGACGGGCTACGGCGGGGGTGTTTATAACCGCGCTGGAACGACCAACATCGAGCAAAGCACGATCTACGGCAACGAAGCATCCGTTTACGGGGGCGGTGTAGCAAGTCGTGGTTTTGACCCAGAGGCGGATGACATGGGCATGCCAACTGCAATGGGCGGGTCGTCGACCACCAACATTCGGTCCTCAATCATCGTCGGAAATACGGCGCAAATGGCACCTGACGACGTCGGCAACGCGGGCATGACCGACGACGATCCACCGTTACCATTCGAACCTCAAATCAACAGTCTGGGATACAACATTTTTGGTGTGCTGTCGCACCCGGGCATGACTTCCAACCCAAATATTATATTGCCTCCCGGCGGAACCAACGATGTTGTCGGCGCTGATCCCACGAATATCTTTATCGATAACCCAGCCGCAATGATGCCCGAGGCATGGCTAAACGATTTTGGGGGCATACTACCCGTCTTTATGCCGGATATTAACAAGACTGATCCGATGGTGGGAGCCAATCTGGCTATTGATCGCGGTGATCCTGATCCAATGAATGTCGTGGGTGATTTTGGACAGCGAGGTTTCGCGTTTGCAAGAACTGCGGATGTCACGGGCATGGCCATGACGCCAATAATTGACATTGGTGCCGCCGAACTCCAAGTTGGTAATTTTGTCGTGAATACCGTCGTAGACGAGTCGGACGGCCGGTATGCTCCCGTACCGGTTTCAGTGGGGGTCTTCCCACTCAATGCCTTAACGTTTGTGCCCGATCTGTCCTTGCGTGAGGCATTGGAACTAGCAGAAAAAAACTTGGCTACCGGCGTTACCGCGACCAATGTCATCTCGTTTTCGCAAAATCTCGCGAACAAACTGGCCAATCCCGACCCTTTGGCCAGCACCGATGCGCAGACAATCCAGCTGACCGAAGGGGAGTTGGTCGTAACAGTACCCGTCAATATCGCAGGGCCGACCACTTTTGAGTTGGAGATCGATGCGTCGGGCAACGACCCATTGCCTGGAGTCCCCGGTGGTGGTGGTTCACGGGTGTTTTCCATTTTGGAAACCACAGCAATCAGCGACCTCATTCTGCGTGGTGGCGATTCACAAGAGTTTGGTGGTGCAATATTATCTTCTGCGGACCTGACGTTGCTGAACACAACCATTACAGAGAACTTCACCACTGGTGATGGTGGCGGTATCTACATTGCCGGTGGCACGGTGCTCATCGACTCGTCAACCGTGTACGACAATGGAGCCGCCATCAGCGGCGGTGGGATATTTGTTGCCGCCGGTAACCTAACGCTGAGAAGCTCTACCGTATCTGGAAACACCGGTACGTTCGTCGGCGGCGGTGTCGCGAACTATGACGGTGCTGTACGAATCGAATATAGTACGATCACAAACAATACTGCTTCCTCCACCTTCGGCAGTGGTATTGTCAGCTACCGCGACGGTACTGCTACTACCGAGGTGCGCTCGAGTATTATTTCCGGCAATACGATCAATGATGTCCAGCACTTCCGCGCTGGAACCGACAACATTGTGTCACTCGGCTATAACCTGGTTGGCGATGGCAATGCTGTGCTGACGGGTGCTTTCGCGGCACCCGGCGACCAGACTTTCGCCGACGCAATGCTCGCTCCACTAGCGCGATTAGGTGGCCCAACGCCCGTTCACCGCTTGTTGCCGGGCAGCCCCGCCGTTGACGCTGGCGATCCAAATGCGGGCGGGCTCGGAAACGTTCCAGGTTTTGATCAGCGTGGCTTCCCCTTCGAGCGGATCGAGAATGGCGTCCGCATTGACATTGGGTCATTCGAAGTCCAAGACAACATTCTTTTCATAGGCGACTTGGCAACAGATCCGGCGGCAGGATTTTCAACATTCTTTGCTGCACTCGAAGAGTCTAATCTAACGCCAACAACCGAAACGATAGTTTTCTTACCATCTTGGCTTGGTGAGGATTTTCCTGATGATCTTCTGGTTAGTGACTCCGTACAGATTGTTGGCGGAAACAACGGCTTCAGGTTTTTCAACACGAACATAATCGTTGACGACGAAAATGATGAGGCTCTTATCGATGTCTCGATTGACAGCCTGCGATTCGATTCCGGCACCCATATCGACAGCAGTGAGAATCTGACGCTCACGAACATGCAGTTTGTAGATAATGTGCCCGAACCGAACGCGCTAGAAATTATTGACGGGGGTGCAATTAGCCACCGCGTTGGCAAGCTAACAATCGTCGATAGCAATTTCATTGGTAATTCTTCTGAGCGGCATGGTGGAGCCATATTCGTTGATACCGGCGAACTTGAAATTAACAACAGCTTTATCTCTGGCAGCTCGACCGGCGCTACTGACGGCAGTGGCGGGGCGATTTACATCAAAGACGGCACGTTCACGGCTGATAACTTGTACCTCACCGGCAACGTCGCACCTGGAGCAACCGGGATGGGCGGCGCGTTGTACGCTAAGAATTCGACCGTCACGCTGAACAATGCCATTGTCAGTGGAAATAGTACTGCTGGTTCAAATTCAGATGGCGGCGCTATCGCCGGCATCAATAGCAATGTCACGATCACTGGTTCCGCCGTATCGTTCAACACGACTGTCGGCACGCAATCCTCGGGAGGAGCGATTTATGTCGACGGTGGCACGCTAACCATTCAGGACACTGGTCTCGCGCTTAACAGCACGTTCGGACAAGACTCCTCGGGTGGAGCCGTCGCCGCGACCAATGCGGACGTCACGATTTCCAGCTCTTCGCTCAATAGCAATGAGACAAGCGGGTTCGCGTCACATGGCGGAAGCATTTTCTCATCTGGCGGCAATCTCGAGGTGCGCGACAGTTCGGTGACGAATAGCGCAGCCAATCAGGCGGGCTCAAATGGAGGCGGAATTTTCACACAAAAGGATTTCACGGGCAGCGACAAAGCACTGATCATCAACTCGACGATCTCTGGAAACTACGCAGCAAATCGCGGAGGAGGCATCTACAACGCGGGCGGCTTGCTGCAGATAAAATACAGTACGATTACCGACAACAGCGTTCCTTACTTTGGCGCAGGTGGCGGCGTAGCTAGCTACGGCAGCACCTTTAGCACTATGACCGAAGTCGGGTCGTCGATCATTTCTAGCAATCATACGCTAAATGATCCGGTTAACTTGTTCAGCGATGTTGAATCTGTTGAAGGAGCTGTGAATTCATTCAGCTCACTAGGTTACAACATCATTGGTAACGGTGTGCAGTTCACACTGGATGCGTTCAATGCGGCCGGCGACCAAGTTGGCGTGGTCGACCCTGGTCTCACCGAACTCAGTTTCGATATCAGCAGTGGAACTTTCTTTCATGACATTGCAAGTGATCAAAGTCCTGCCGTAAACGCTGGAGATCCGAATGCCGATGCGGGTATCGGCGACGTGCCAGAATTCGACCAACGTGGCGCCGGATTCACCCGTGTTTTCAGCTCAGTGAGGATCGATGCGGGTGCCATTGAGTCCGCTTTCGGGCCTCTGACGCCGTTGGTGGCTGGCCCTGACTTCGATGGCGACGGCGACGTGGACGGCTCGGACTTCTTGGCTTGGCAACGTGGCTTTGGTACCACCACCGGAGCCATGACTGCCGATGGAGATGCAAACTCCGACGGTGCGGTGGACGGGTTGGACTTTGGTATCTGGTCGATGGAATATGGCACCAGCGGGGACGAACCGTCGGGTGTCGCGCTAGCAGCGGCAAGTGCACCGACAAGCGAACCTTTGGTCGCCGCCGCGGTCCTAGTCTCAGACGATTCGCCAGCGGTTGGATTACAGGCATTGCCCTCAGTGCTGGTGGCTGAAGTGGCCGACATCGGCAGTTCTATCGCAGAAGATGAAGCTGTCGAAGCGCATATCGCAGCAGAGGCCGTTGCTGCTGTTCGCGACGATGCTTTCGCGGGGCTGTCTCACCGCAGCGATTATCGAGGCGGCGCCGACAGCGTAATCGAGACGCCAAGTGACGAGAACGACGAGCTTGAGGTCGCGGTCGAAGACATGGTATTTGATTGGCTTGGAGCCTGATCGCGGCGATTAGCGGAAGCAACATGTCGTCCGTTCGTGCTTGCATCAAGTGCCTACATGCACTAGGACGGGCCGCAATCGAAGTGTTATAATAAGCGCTAGTCGCCGATAGGTGTCGCAGCCGGCCTCAACTTCATCCACTTTTTACACCCGGAGCCTGAACTAACTGGTGACTTCCTCTGACCGCAAGCGGGGTATGGAAAGCGAGTCTGCCATATTGGTAGGCGTGCATCTGCCAGAGCACTCCTTTCACGGCGAGCCACTCGACGAGCTTGCTGGCCTGGTTGAAACTGCCGGCGCAGAAGTCGTTGGCCGACTGACGCAAAACCGACAGGCACCAGATAAGACCACCTATTTGGGTCAAGGCAAAGTCGAGCAGCTGCAGCAGCTCGTTGCCGCTGCCGAAGCCGATATTGTCGTGTTTGACAACGACCTGTCACCCGCACAGATTCGTAATCTCGAACAGACGGTCGGGGTCAAAGTTTTGGATCGCACCGAAGTGATCCTCGACATTTTCTCCACGCGTGCCCAGACCCACGAAGCCCGTCTGGCCGTCGAGTTAGCGCAGCTTGAGTACTCGCTGCCGCGTCTCAAGCGAATGTGGACTCACCTTTCTCGTCTGAAGATGGGTGTTGGCATGCGTGGCCCCGGTGAAAAGCAGCTAGAGACCGACCGCCGTTTGGTAGAGAAGCGAATCAGCGATCTCCGCGACGACTTAAGACAAATCGAGAAACGTAAAGAGCGAGAAGTTGCTGCACGCAGCGATCGCATGACGGTCTCGCTTGTCGGCTATACCAATGCCGGCAAAAGCACGCTGATGAACGCTCTTACTGAGGCGACGGTTCTCGCGGAAGATAAGCTGTTTGCGACACTCGACACGCGCACACGGCGATGGCATCTTCCAGGATGGGGGCCTGTCTTGTTGAGCGATACGGTCGGCTTCATTCGCGATCTGCCGCATAGTTTGATTGCCAGTTTCAAGGCGACGCTCGAAGAGGCCCGTCAGGCCGACCTGTTGTTGCACGTCGCTGACGCCAGCAACCCGGGAGCCCTCGACCAGATCGTTGCGGTCTATTCGGTGTTGCATGAGCTTGGCATTGATGAGAAAGATATCCTGCTTGTGCTCAACAAGGTCGATGCCGTCGAGGAACCGGTGCAGCTCGAATCGATGCGCAATCGGTATCCGAATGCCATCGAAATCAGTGCGAAAACCGGACTAGGCATGTCGCAGTTTGCTCAGCGCGTCAGTCGAGCGATGAGCCGAGATTTCCATGACGTTGAGATCGACATGGCCGTCAGCAACGGTCGACTGCTGGCGTATCTTGCCAAGTACGGGGAGGTGCTAAGCAAGACTTATTCCGAAGATCGTATGATTGTGCATTGCCGCATCTCGGAGCGGCATCTTGGACAACTGCGCGATGCGAACGACGTACACGTTCGTCCATACAAAGCTGATGATGGTATTCACTTGAATGTGTCTAGCAAAGAACTACCGGCAGATCGCCAGCCATCGCCGAATTCAGGTAGCTCCATCGAGGAAGTAGCGTAGTTGCTTCATGGGCAGACGCTCACTCAAAGGCCGTCGCGTGCTGCTGACCGGCGCGTCCGGCGGCATCGGTCGCGAACTCGCGCTGCAACTGGCTCCCTTTCAAACTCGACTATTGCTGGTCGCCCGACGCGAAGAGGAGCTAAGCGTCCTCTCCGACGAACTTAAGTCACGGGGCGCAGCAGACGTTGTCCCGATTGTGGGGGACGTGACCGACGCCACGGTGCGCGATCGAGCGATCTGGCACGCTCGTGACGCCTGGGGAGGGCTGGATGTGCTAATCAACAACGCAGGCATTAGCGCACACGGTCGGTTTGAGAACAGCACGCCTGAAGTACTTCGGCAGATCATGGACGTCAATTTCTTTGCTGCCGCGGAGCTTGTCCGAATCGCCGTGCCGCTGCTGCGATCGGGAGACGATGCGTTGTTGGTCAACGTCGGCTCGATTCTTGGCCATCGCGGCGTCCCGTACAATAGCGAGTATTGCAGCAGCAAATTCGCCCTCCGCGGCTGGAGCGAGTCTATTCGCCCTGAATTGGGACGCGACGGAATTGCCCTGATGATTGTCAGCCCAGGTACGACAGACACGGATTTCTTCGAGCATCTGATTGCCAAGGGTGAGAAGTTGCCCTGGAACGAGCAGAAAGGGTTGCCGCCCGAAGCGGTTGCCGATCAGATCATTCGCGGGATGCAACGCAGACGATTCGAGATTTATCCCAATTGGCGGGGCCGGCTGCTCGTGCTACTCACGCGAGTCGCACCGTGGCTACTCGACCGCATCATGAATCGCTACGGTTGAGCACTGTGGATGATTGGCGGCGGAAGGTAAGCTAAGAGCCACCCAGTGCGCTTTCCGCCCCAAGGCACCAACCCAATGCTTGATATTCTTTACGACAACGGTCCCTGTTTGGTGGTCAACAAACCTGCTGGGCTACTAACCCAAGCCCCGCGCGGAATCGACAGTTTGGAAATCTGGGTCAAGAACTTCTACCGCCAACGCGAAGGCAAGCAGCCAGACGACAATATCTATCTAGGACTTGCCCATCGTATCGATCGACCGGTAACTGGTGCGATCGTATTCGCTCGCCACGTACGCGCGGCACGCAAGCTGTGCTCACAGTTCTCTGATCGCACGGTCAGCAAAGTCTATTGGGCATTCGTCGAGGGCTGCGTAACCCCAGACGAGGGCACCTGGCGCGATTTTTTACACAAGAGGCACGGCATGGCACAGTCGGAGGTCGTCGACGAGGATCACCCCGCTGGCAAGCTCGCCGTGCTGCACTATCGCGTCAGATGGCAGTCTCCTCTAGGAAGCTGGCTGGAAGTCGAACTCGAGACCGGCCGCACGCATCAGATCCGCATTCAGTCGGCATCGCGTGGACATCCTGTGCGTGGCGATTCGCAGTATGGGAGCGACACCCCGTTTGGGACACAGCACGAGGATATTCGCGAACGCGGCATTGCCTTGCACGCTCGACAACTTGGGTTCAGCCATCCCATGACTGGCGAGGCGGTCAGTGTGGTTGCACCGCTTTCACAATCATGGGACGCCCTACAACTTCCGGCAACCGACTAGGTTGACTACACTCGCATCAGGGAGTGTTGCCCCTGGCGCTAGTTGGCGTCAGCGGAAGCGATCGGAGACGTCCGCGTCAGAGGTGTCTCGTGGCCTTGTCGCTGACAATTCCGATGGAATCAGCTTTAATCCTGCTGCGAGGTCAGGTACTATGAGCGACACCACCAGACGAAAGGACAACCAGCGTGACCACGTCACTAACGCTGCTCGCACAAACTAACGGATTTGAAGCCATTGATGAAGGCAACGGAATTGGCATCGCGATTACTGGCATGGCGATTGTCTTTTCTGCTTTGGCTGTAATCAGCCTCTTCTTACGCCTGCTACCAATCATCCTTCGACGGCTTGAGCCGATTCTCCCTAGTCTCGAAGCTCGAGCCCATCCGCCTACGACCGCCGAACAGTTGCCCTCTGACAACGCCCGCATTATCGCGGCGATTGGTTACGTTCTGCACCATGAAATGAAGCGTGCGACCCATAGCAATTTGAGCGAGGGTGGCTTACCAGGCTCAGGCAGAGCGTCTGAAGTCACGCCCAGGCCAGCACGCACCTGAGAGATCCCGCGATGGATATCTTTGAACGATTTCTCGAAACCACTGGCTTTGTGCAGTTGGAACTGGGCAATGCCGCCATGATCGTCATCGGGCTGATTTTTATTGGCCTTGCGATCGTCAAGGATTACGAGCCCTTGTTGCTGCTGCCAATAGGATTCGGCGTGATCGTCGGCAATATTCCGACCATCGAGAGCATGGCGTTGAGCGTCTACGACGAAGGTAGCGTGCTTAGTCTAATCTACTTTGGTGTTAGCCAGGGAGTTTTTCCACCGCTAATCTTTCTCGGCATCGGTGCGATGACAGACTTCTCGACGATGTTGTCCAACCCCAAACTCGTGTTGCTAGGCGCGGCCGCGCAGATGGGTATTTTCTTAACGCTGCTGGGTGCCATGTACCTCGGATTCACACCTGCGGAGGCAGGAGCCGTCGGCATAATCGGCGGCGCGGACGGACCGACGGCTATTTTCTTAGCTTCGCGACTAGCACCAGACCTCTTGGGAGCGATCGCGATTGCCGCGTATTCGTACATGGCATTGGTGCCGGTGATTCAGCCGCCAATCATGAAATTGCTGACCACGCGCAAAGAGCGTTTGATCCGAATGGCTCCGCCAAGGCAAGTCAGCCGTCACGAGAAGATCGTTTTCCCGATTGCAGCATTCCTGATTTGCACGATGATTGCACCGGGCTCGCTCGTGCTGGTTGGGATGTTGTTTTTTGGCAATCTGCTGAAAGAGAGTTTGGTCACCGAACGGCTAGCCCAGACGGCGCGGACGGCGATGATTGACATCGTCACCATTCTGCTTGGTTTTGCCGTCGGAGCGAGTACCCAAGCCCAGACTTTCCTGCGTCCTGCGTCACTGCAGATTTTCGCGTTAGGCGCGCTATCGTTTGCGATGGCAACCGCGTCGGGTGTGCTGTTCGCGAAGCTGATGAATCTGTTCCTGGCCGAGAAGATCAATCCCCTGGTCGGCGCGGCGGGTGTGTCCGCGGTGCCCGATTCCGCGCGAGTCGTGCAAATGGTTGGTCAGAAGGAAGATCCCCAGAATTTCTTGCTGATGCATGCAATGGCTCCAAACGTGGCGGGGGTTATCGGCTCGGCAGTGGCGGCAGGCGTGTTATGGTCAGTGTTGTCCAACTAGAGGAAGACGAAAAAGCAGTGGACACTTGGAGCTTATCCTAGAACCTGAAAACCCCCCTCCCCTAACCCCTCCCCCGA
>JBCDBK010000125.1:0-11616 GCA_039184115.1 Planctomycetota bacterium
CTAGCGGAGTGGTCGTCGACGGCTCCGTGTTCGGCTAACCAGTGCAACGGACACCATGGTCAGGAATCCCACGGTGCTTGGCTCCGGAATCGCGGTTGCGCTCACGCTGAACTGATGGGCGGAGAGCGACCCGCTGCTTTGCCATGTGCCGCTGAACGAACTAAGAATCAGGCTTTGATCAGCGATCAACCAATCGTCGGAGCTGCTTTCGTTGGGGGAACTCGTCGATCGGATAAGGTAAAAGGTGTCGATGGGTGAATCGGGGGCCGACGCCACCCAAGCGTATGTGGTATTTGGCGTCAGAAAGAACCCTGGAGTGGTGTATGTATAGTCTCCAGCCACCGCCGGGTTGTTGTCGCCGTTGAACGTTAGGAGAGGCGTTTCCGGTACGCTATCCGGCACCGAGAAGAGTTCGAGGCTGAATCCACTCGGTGTCCCGGAAAAATCGAAAGCATCGCTCATTCGCAGTGTGATTGCCTCCAGGTTGTAACCCAGCGGGTTGCTCCCGGTTGTAAAACTGTTCGACCGAAGCTCGATGAAGCCACCGAAGTTGACTCCTACGCCGCCGGAACCACCGTCGGGGGTCTCGCTAAGATTGGATACCAACGCGGCTCGCGAGTTGCCGGCTATAAGGATCGAGAGTAGGCAAAATAAGAGTATCGATCGAAGAATCATGCTCTGGTCTTCCTTAGCAATCTATGGAGTACAAACACGTTGGCGTGTGCCGATGGAACGGCGGTCGTGGGCGCGATAGCGACGACAAATTGCTTCTACACGCGTTCTTCTCTAGCTGCGCGAATCCGCGAATGCGGGCCGTAGCACGCCCCTCTGTAATGAGCTGCCCGCCATCGCCCACAGTCTTTCAGCTTTCCGCCGAGAATCTCTGGATTTCTCGCCGCGGCAGGTGCTCTAGCCCGCGTGACGCTTCCGCCGCTGTCCTATGCCGACGAGCGTGGCGATGAGACCAACGTAGAGCAAGGCAGAGGGCTCGGGGACGGTAACACGGGACCAAGTGCCGGGGACTGACGCATTGGTAGAGCCGCCGCCCCCGGAGCCTAATGACGCAAAACCGCTGAAGGAACCGAAATCGCCCGTAGTGGATGTATAGAGCAGTTCCGTGTCGGGACTACCAGTGACATCGCCAAGAAACGCCAACGCCCAATCCGTAATGTTCCCCGCTCCATCGAATGTGAAGAGCCAGAACGACGGGAAGCCGGCGTTGTCCAACCCTGCAAAAGTAAAACCAGGGGCGCCGCCAACAGTGGTTGAAAATTCTATTGAGGTGATGTTGCCCACGCCGTGGAGAGTGCCGGGGAACGTCGGCACATCGATCGTCATCACGCCCGTGATTGCATCGGCGGTGGTGAATGGCGAACCGACGTCAGTGAAGTTCGAGCCGACGTACTCGTACGTGACGAGGTCAGCGTTGGCTGACGGCAGAGCGCTTACGACCGCGATGGCGACAAGAAGTTGCTTCCACATGAGTTCTTCTCCAGGTGCGTGGATCCGCGAGTTCGGGCCGAGGCATGGGCTCCCGGAGAAGAACTGCCCGCCATCACCTTCAGTCTTTCAGCTTTCTGCCAAGAATCTCTGGATTTCTCGGCATCTTCTTTGACACGACCAAATAGATCGTGGGTTTCTCGGAATCCAGATTCCACCAGAGTTGAGACTCGCCGTGGCGAGAAACCCTACACCTCTCACACCGCACCCGCGCCTGCCAGGAAGACACGCCGGGGGCACTAGCTCTCAGCGAAAGTAGCTATCAGCAATCGGGGCAAACGCACGAATCTTCGAAATCAGCTGCGACTACTGCAAGATCGCTTGCATCCAACAGCTAGAATCCCAACCAATCCGACGCAAATGAACGATGATGGTTCGGGTATAGCAGACCAAGTGCCCGGTGAATTAGCGTTACCGGCCCCGAGTAGTCCCGGACCAAACTCAATAGAGTTTTGCATGGTGTCGTCGAGAGTTAGTCCGTCCCGCGGAAAATTGATGCTGAATGCCGGGAGATTCACTGAGTTCTGTTCGTTCTGGGAATCGATTTGCTCTGGTAGTGCCGAACCCTCCAAGTCTGCCTCTGCCACGAACGCCCATCCCGTTGGCAGGCCGCTTGGTCCAATTGTAAACTCGGCATCGAAGAACGAAGCATTTAAGTTAGTTATGGTTCGACCGATCGCAGATATCTCAAATGAGATGATATTCGCCTCCGTAAGCGTTGCTCCGTTCAAAAGCGGCACTGAGAAGTCAAAAGTCGCGGTGACACTGTCCGAACTGGTGGCAAATGGATTGCCTGTGTACACCACGAGGTCGGCGTTGGCTGACGGTAGCGCGGTTAGGACCGCGACGGAGACTAGAAGTTGCTTCAACATGAGTTCTTCTCCGGGTGCGAGAGTCCGCGGGTTCAGGCCGGTGCACTGCCCCGTGGGTAATCTGCCCGCCATCATCCGCAACCTTTCAGCTATCTGCCAAAAATCTCTGGATTTCTCGGCATCGACTTCATCGGCTTGTGCAGTTTTTTCGGAATTCAGTTTCCACCAGCGGTGGGGATCGCCGAGGGTGGAATGTACGCTGACATTCATTCAGTTAGGCCTGTTTCTCGCTAAGGATGTCGTGGATCAAAAGTCGACACAGTGACTCTCAAGTTACCCATTGAACTAGAGTGCATTAGGAACGCGCCAAGGTCGTGATCGGGTGGCAAGATCTGGCATACCTAAACAACGTTGGCCGATTTGTGGCGCTACACGATTCGCCGCTTCATGCGATAGCCAGCGCAAGTCAGCATACCAACGAGGCCACAGGAAAGGATGGCCGATGGTTCCGGGACCGCGGATACGCTGATGTCAAACCGCCAATCTGAAGATGCCCCCGGTATTCCACCAGCATGTTCTGCAAGGAGGATCAGGGATGTGGCCGGGCCAATCAACGGGCCTGTGAAGATGTCTGTCGTGCCGTCGCCCCCCTGAGTCGCACTGCTCACCGACCCACCCGGCAAGACGAACACCCCGGAAACACCAGTTGGAAATAGATTGGAATCGACATGGTTCGAGACGTGCAAATCAATGGAATCAATCTGCAATCCCGCCGGCAAGTCGAACGCTACCGTATCATCGTCAATTTCAAAAAGGCTTCCACTGATCGTATTCACGCCAATATCAAGTGTTCCCACTGGCGTCCCAGGGCCCAGCGGTCCCGCGTTGCTAAAATCCACGCCTTCCGTGACCATGATAAGGTCTGCTCGGACACAAAGCGCGGGCGTCGGTAAAAGGGCAGCTAAAAATAGCAATTTTATCGGCGTTCTCATTGATCGTACTCCTCGTTGAATTCTGCCAGAAGGGGTATGCTCATCATAGGTGTTGACTGCCTCTAATAGTTCCTGCCGACCATCAACCAATACCTTTCAGCATTTTTCCGAAAAATCCAGATTTCTTTCGAGTATCCCCAATTCTGACTTAGCGCTGCCCTAGTAAAGCAGATGTTGTAACGTTGACGAGAAACGCTACTGATTGCGGTGCTCCCGTCCCGATAGGGTGTCGAAGCTGGACCGCGAACCCGCTCACCATTGCGTGACGCGACAGCCCACGTCTGCGGGATCGCTCCAACCGACCTGTGCGTCCGTGGGGAATGCAATCGAGGTACGGGTCAAACGCAGTGCTGCAAGCATTGAACCAATTCACCCGTTTGCACAATTGCAGCTTATCGGAGCACGACGACTTATCGCGGTGCCTTACCGAGTAGCAAGCTCTCGGCGGTCTTGCCTTCACGAAGTTGACTGCACACTTCTTCATGCGGCAATTTGAACAGTTTGTCGAGATAAGTTGAATTGTTATCTGTCAAAGCCCACTGAGCCACGTGCCGCGTCCACGGTTGAGGACGTTCGACGTCGGCAATATGCAATTCCTGACCGAGAATTCGGTTGCTTACGCCACGCCAAGTCAACAGCTGCTTAAACTGGCTCACTGATTGAGACTTCAATGACGTCATAACTAGCGCTTCTTGAGACTGGAACACACAGTCAGACACCTCAGCTACCAAGCTGCCGGCTGCGTGAGTGAGCTCAATTGCAGCGATGTCCGTGAGCGTGGTTGATTCAGTCCATTCGAGTTCAGCGCGTCCCTTCAAAGTAGCAACGATTGCAGACACGCATGCTGCCACACAGTCATCTAGAACGAGTCGATCTCCACTCTCTGCAGACCAATTGATTGCGGAACCCGAGCTCGCAAACAGTTGAGATTCACTTACATGAGCGTTTTCGCTGGATACAAGCTCTACACAACACCCAAGCGATTGCGTCTCAAATCGGCACTGCTTGGCCGAAAAAGCCGAATTTTCGATGCTCACTAGGCTATACGACTCCGCGTCAATAATGTCTTCGATATTCTCATCTCGTTCAGGATGCATTCGTAACTGGAAATCGTCACTAAGGCTCAGGCCAACCAGATGCAGGCCTCCACGAGACACGCGGAGGAGGAAGTCTGGAGGCGAATCGTCTTCCTCGAGCATCAGTGTGATTTGAGGTGCCCGTCCGTCCGTCGCCTTGATCGTGAGCGACTTGCCTACAACCTCCATGGGTCGTATCGCGAGGGTGCCATCAGCATCAATTTGGATCTCGCCACCATCGGCAATCGTCGTGAGGGCACTTTCGAGTTCTCTGGATGTGGAAACGATGACTCGCTCCGACACTGGATTAGAAGACGGGGTCAGAACCGCAGCAGACAACACGCCAATCATCATGAGAATCGCTACCATAGTCCATCGGCGGGTGGCAGTCGCCCGCGATTGACTGAGTGGGCGATTGCCCAAAAGCATTCTCTGCGCTTCCTGGGCGGAGACAGGACGGTCTTTTGGTTTTTTCGCCATCAGCGCTACGATCGTTCGCTCAAGGGGGGCTGGGATCGCTGGGTTCTTGACGCGGACGGGTACAGGCCTCTCTGTGGCAATTCGATGGAGCGTGATTAGTGGCGTATCGCCGCCGAACGGTTCCTCTCCCGTGGACATTGCATAAAGCAAACACCCTAAACTAAACAGATCGCTTCGCTCGTCGGCCTCCGACCCAATCGTTAATCGTTCTGGCGCTACGTAGTCAGGTGTGCCTGATAGATATCCGTTTTGTGTAAGCGTGGGCGTACTAGCGACTGCCGCGAGGCCAAAGTCGGTGATCTTCACCGTGGAATCTGGTTGACTCAGCAATACATTGCTCGGTTTAATGTCGCGGTGAATCACACCTTGCTCATGACAGGCGGCGAGTCCTGAGGCGATTGCTGCGCCAATCCGCGCAATCTCTGCGGGTTCGATTGACTCGCCACTTCCTATCTTCGCATCCAGAGACTCCCCTTCGATGAACTCCATAGCCAAATACGGAAGGTCGCTTACCTCGTTGACGGAGTATAGCGTGACAACATTAGGATGCCGCACCGAAGCGATCGCTTTGGCTTCTCGCAAGAAGCGCGCCCGGGCCTTGCCGTCTCGGGCCAGGTCTGGTGCCATGGCTTTTAGTGCAACAACACGGTTCGTTGTTGGGTCGAGAGCTCGGAAAACGATTCCCATCCCACCGCGTCCGACACATTCGAGCAACTCATAGCTGTCGAGCGTGGTTGCTCCGTTGTCGGAAGAGGGTTCAAGCCAAGGTTCCAGGTCATCGTAACGCGTAGATCCCTTTCTGCCAGCTGCTGCGGATCGATTTGAAAGCTGATCAATTGTAGCGATCAAGTTTGCTGAGCTTTGGGGTGGAGTTCTCAGTCCCACCCAGGGCAGATCACCGTCGATCGAGGTGCTTGCGATCGATTCCAATCGTTGTTGGCAGAGCTCGCAATGATCGAGGTGCAGGATAATCGATGCATCAGCAGCAGCCGATTCTAGTGAGGAAGCAACTTCGTGAAGCTGCTCGTCGGTGAGGCAGTTGGCATTCACAATCAGGTCTGCTAAGCGGTTGCTTGTGAGATTTTCTCCCGCAGTCGACTTGCTACGCGACTCTTAGCAATATAGACGGCACCGACGGTTACGCCACACTGATTAGCAGCTTCGGTTGCTGGGAGGCCATCGACAGCCGTGAGCCAGAAAGCTCGCCAAGTTGTCTCAGTGAAGTCGCCTTTCACGCGCTCGGCAGCCCAATGAAAAAGATGCCGTTGATGCTCGCGTTCCCAGAACTCCTCATCTTCCGGAGTCGGTGTATTGGACAGGGCAACTACATTCGCGGTGTCTCCTGTACCAATGGCCTGCTTCTGTCGTTTCTCGAGTAGTCGCATTAAGGCGCGTCGGGTAATGACACTCAGCCAACTGCGAAACTTTCCCAATTCAGGATTAGTGTCGAACCGATCTACAGATTTCGCGACTTCACGCATGACGTCCTGGACCAAGTCGCACGCGTCCGCGTCCTGCAGTCCTCTCCCTCTGCCAATCGCATAAACGAATGGCCCATAAAGGTTTACGAATTCTGACCAAGAAGCGGAGTCTTCTGAGTCGGAGATTCTGGTAATCAGGCTGAGGCGGGTAGTGACAGGCATTGGATAGCTGTGGAGCGAAATCGACTAGTGCATGAGCTCATTAATTCAACGCAGCTTTGGGCCATTGTAGGGCAACTTAAAAAAACTTCGCTAAATCCTGCGAAACCCTGAAAGGTTCTGAACGGCAGTCTACAGCAGTCTCTGTGTAGAGCGGCCATGAAGTGGTTCTGGAGGTAGGCGTACAACCTAAGGAATACGCCTACTGAATTATATCACGGACTAGTACCGGACGGCGAATAACCGGGAAATCCTTAACACCGTAGCTACAGTCTTTTTTGATTCCAATGGAAACCGCACGATGGGCAAATCACCTGCTGCAGCACTCACATTACTCGCCGCTTGCTTCCCCTTCGCCATCCCAGCGAAGGCGCAGCCGTTCAACGGCAAGCCAGGCCTGCCAATCGCATTCTCGCCATTTTGCTACGAGTTCGACCTTGTCGCCCGGGAAGGCGACGCCATCGGCGGGGTACCGGTCAGCCCACTCTCACCGTCCGCATCAACGACAACGTCCAGATCGCCTTCTCCGGCGCTTCCGGCAACCGAACGCTGCCAACTCGGTATTCACCTCCTTGCTGAAGTTTGCTGGCCAATGATGCGATATACGCCTGTTGTCCGTTCGGCTGTTGCCCTGACGCTGTGCCCCAACTAAGCCCCCAACTGAGATAGTCACCTATGAAAACCGTAATCCTCGGCATGCTCAGCGCCGCCACATTGATGTTCGTCCACCCCGCCTCCGCTCAAACCACTCTGATCGAGGTCACCGGCATGTTCGGAGACACTTCTGTGGCTCCTTCTCCGTCAACCTCGAAGCACTGGAAGACGGCACGGGGGTGTTTTCCTTGAAGAATTGGTCAGCGGGAGTATTACGTCGATCCGCGTCGTCCCCGAGCCGGGATCGCTCGCGTTGCTTAGCTTGGGTAGTTGGACCCACGCGCGACGTCGCCGGTAAAGCACCTGCAAAACAGCACCAGGAGATACAGCATGTTCACTCGCAGCCGCACACACTTCACGCTCGTCGCCGCCGCCCTTTCTATAGCAGCACCCCACGCACACGCCATCACGATCCCCATCGCCGTTGGCTCGCCAGGGACAACGATCAACGAGTTTTCGATACCGGTCGCCGCCGATACCTAGCGACCTGACCAACTACCCCGGTTACACGGTCCCAAACACGTTTCGTATCGAGTTCGGCACGACGGGCCTCGGATCGATTGACTACCGCTACAACTCTGCCGGTGCAGGTGGCGGTGGGCAGCTTCTCGTCAGCGGCAATTGGATCGTCGTGCCCGAGCCTGCCTCGATGATTTTATTTGCTCTTGCGGCACTACGAATGATGTCGCCGCGGTATTTCCGATCCTCTCAAGCTTCTCCGAGGAAGAATTAATGCGTTTGAACTACATCCTATTGATCCTTGGCGCCACACTCGTGCCGGCTGCGTGCCAGGCCGCTCAGATCAGTTTCAGTCAAGAGTTGACCGAGACCGACGCGTCGCTCCTCGAAGACCAGCCAGGGGGATTCGTGCTCTCCTACGAGCTGATTTTCGGCGTCCAACTGCCTCGGTTTGACCCCTCACTCGGCACGCTGACTGGGGTCGAGGTTTCCGTTCAGAGCGTCAGCAACACTGGGGTTGCGGTGTCGATCGCCAACCAGGGAAGTACTACCGCCTCTGGTTTGATATCGGGCGGTTCGTCCAACGGATTCACTTTCCCAGGGTTGGGCGGTGGCGGCGGTGGCGGTGGCGGCGGACCGTTCTCGCTAAGTGCAGGAGAGAGCTTGTCCGCCGACTTTCCGGTGCCCCTCCTCGACGGCCCGTTGGGCATGCCAACGGACTTGAGCCCGTACATCGGCGGCGGCACTTTTGTCGGCCTCGTCGAATCCCGCGACTCGACGACCTACTTGGTTGAAACGGGTTCAGTGAACGACCTTACGGTGGATCTGACTCCGACGGAGCTAAGCGCGACCGCGATCTTCACGGTTGCGTACACGTTCGATCCGGTTCCTGAGCCAACGGGGGGCCTGTTGCTAGGCACGGGCGGCGACGCCGAGAGTAAGCCTTGTCCAAGCCGTAACGATCCAATCAGTACTCGGAGAGCATCATGAAAGCGCTGCTGAATTGCACAGTCGTCGTGGCGGCGGTCGCTGCACAGGCCGAAGCCACCACGATCCAGATCGAGCGGTCGTTTAGATTCGTAGAACATACCCGTGTCTTTGACGACTTCACCGTGCCGACGACGATCTTCACCGATGTCTACGAGTTTGACGCGGTTCCCGTCGTGCTGCCGAGCGACACGTACGACGCGATCGAGCTAACGCTGAGTCCCGAGAACGGCCAGCGATTGGTCGTCGACGCCAGCCAATTCTCCTTTGGCGTGCTCTTCAATTCTGATCTCACGTGGATTATGCCACCACTAGGCGGAAGTCTTACCACGGGCGGGCATAGCTTCAGTTACCTGAACGGAGCCGGCGATCTTCCGACCCCAGTAGGCGGGTCCTACGGACTGTCTAGCACGGGGACGTTCCTAAACTCTCGTGGTGGCTTCTCGTTCGTCAACGGCAGCTTCGCCTTCGACGCCGTCACGATCTCGGACGCTTTCAACGAAGTCAACGCATCAGGGACACTTGAGCCGCAGAACTTTCGACTGACCATTACCGGCACGGTCTTAGGCGATGTACCCGACATCGGCCGGTTCACCTTCTTTGTGCCAGAACCGCCCTCGGCAGCATTGCTCGGACTGGGCCTGCTAATCGTCACGCGTCGTCGCACGTGTCCAACAATGAAAGCGATGATGAAAATGTCCTGAAGGGCTGAAGTACGGCCTTTAATTCGAGCGATTGAACCCTAGACGTGAGACGTCGCCGCGGTCACGCGGTTCGCCTGCGGTTGCAAGAACTTCATCGCTAGCCAGAAACTTCTTGAAAGGTTCTGGTAAGTGTAGCGCAGTGGTTAAGTGAGGTATTAGGAATCGTTCGCCTATCGCGAACCACAAATGCGGACCGTTGCTATGCGACGAGGGGACACTCGTGGATCGATTGAAGTTAGGCCTTTTCTTTCGTCTTCTGATCGGTTTCGTTGCGACTATTCTCAGCTTGGAATGGGTAATGCAAAACTCTTCAGATGGCGAACGTAACTCAGCCGCTGAAAGGCGTGCGACGGAACAAAGGAGAGCGGAGATGTCCCATTCACGTCGAAAAAGTTCTGACCGAAGACTTTTCATCGAGAATCTAGAGGCTCGGCAATTGCTATCGTGTACAGGCGCTGCCTCTGACTACGACAGTGATGGTGACGTCGACGGAAGTGATTTCTTGAGGTGGCAGCAGACCGCAGGCACGTCGATACCAAGCCAAGCGCAAGCGGATCTATCGGCCTGGCAAGCCAACTTTGCTGCAACGGACAGCCATGGGGATAATGGCCACGGCCATCACCCAGCGAATCCTGCGGTGATGGCGCTTGTACCACTTGATCAGGCCACGAATACGGTCGTGAGTTCGGGTAACTGGTCCGATCCAGATGTGTGGCAGGGCGGGGCCTTGCCTGCCGACGGCGCACGGATCGTGATTCCTGCGGGAATGACGCTGACGGTAGATTCTCAAATTGCGGAGGAATTTAAGACGATTCGCATCGATGGCACACTCAGCTTCGCTACCGATCGCAACACCGAGTTGCGAGTCGATACCATCGTGAGTTCGCCGATGGGTTGCTTCGTGATGGGCACTGCCAGCAATCCAATTGCCGCAGACGTAACAGCTCGCGTTGTCTTTGCCGACGATGGTGCCATTGACAGAACGTGGGACCCGTCGCTTCTCAGCCGGGGTGCGCTCTTACAAGGAAGAACGACAATCTACGGTGCTGAGAAAACATCGTTCGTTACACTCGCCAACAGCGGGCAGCAGGCGGTGCAGGGAGCGACGCAGATCACGCTTTCGTCGATCCCCACCGGCTGGCGAGTTAACGATACGATCTCGATTGCTGGTGTCGACCCAAACGATCCCGCGAGTGATGAAGTTGTTACCATCACCGCTATCAACGGTTCGACAGTCAGTTTCGATACGTCGTTGGTTCGCGATCATGTTGCACCTCGTGCTGATCTCGACGTGCATGTTGCCAACTTAACACGCAATGTGCAGTTCACATCCGAGAACACAGATATCCAGCGCCGCGGTCATGTCATGTTCATGCACACCAACGACGTCGACGCACGCTACTTCAGCTTTCAAGCATTGGGGCGGACTGACAAGAGCATCGATCTGGAAGATTGGCAACTTGTCAGTGGCTCTGAAGATTCAATTGGCGATCTTGTCGAGGTAGAAGACTTAGGCGGCTTCAACGTGCGGGGGCGTTACTCGCTGCATTTCCATCGTGGTGGACCGACTGGTTCGCCAGCACTGATCCAAGGTGCGGTGGTTCGTAATGATCCGGGATGGGCCTATGTTAACCATTCCTCCAACGTCGACTTCTTGGACAACGTCTCGCACAATGTCACCGGGGCCGCCTACAACACCGAAGCGGGCGACGAAATTGGGTCTTTCGTGCGCAACATTGCTATTCGCACGGTCAACCCAAACGGTGCACCCAATCCACCAGATGATGAGATTGTCTTCGAGCAGTCGCCCGATATCCGTGTCCTTACTCAAGACTTTGGTTGGCAAGGCGACGGTTTCTGGTTTCATGGTGCGGGCGTCACTGTGGACGACAACGTCGTCTCTGGAGCATCTGGCCATGGCTTCATCTACTGGACACTAGGCCTCGTCGAAAAGGGCTTGGGCGAAAATCTCGTGCGCGTATCGAATTTGCCAGGGCGTGATCTGTTCGACGACCAAAGCACATTCGTTCGCACCAAGCACGTGCCTGTGCCGAGTTTCGACGGCAACTCGACCTACAGTGCCGCCAAAGGCCTTGTCGTAGCGTATCTGCACACCGACAACCGCGACGACAATGACGACCACTTCGTTGGCGAAGAAATCCTCGACCCAGTACCGCAGGCGTATGAGGATCAACTCCAATCGACGTTCTCAAACTACACAGCTTGGAATGTTACCCTCTCTGGCGTCGCCGCACCCTACTCGGGTCGCCTGACTTTTGAGAATATCGAACTTCTCGGAACCGCTGCCGAAG
>JBCDBK010000126.1:0-11369 GCA_039184115.1 Planctomycetota bacterium
CTGCACGCGCGAAGATCTGCTCAGCATTTCAAACTTTGGCGAGAAGACGCTCGAAGAAGTGTACGCGGCTCTGGAGCAGTTCGGATTCCGTCGACCAAATGCTCCGCGGTAGTCCTCGTCGGTAAGTTTTAGCGATCGCATAAGATGTTACGGGCCGCGCTGTTGCGCGGCCCTTTTTTGTTGCCGCTAAGGAATCCGCCGCATACGATCAACCTTGGAGGAATTGAACCAACGCATTCTCGCGCACGTAGTAACACAATGCTTAGCTGTGTTGCAGAAACGCAACATGCTGGCAAGCAAATGTTGCTTTCTGGCAGCGCGACCGGCATGACGCTCGATCGTAGGTTATAATTCATCAACAAGATTCGTCGTTGCTGGCTGCTGTCGTTGATGGCTGTTGGCCGGCACGCTTGCAGACTCCTCCTCCCCGTCCGATCGCTTGCTATTGGAATCGTCGGGGTCGTATGTTTCGCAGATAGCAAAGTCTCCCCAAGTTGTATTCGCGACCAAATCACCATTTCTCGGCAGAACATCATTGCCAAGCATAGTGGTGGGAGATTAAACCAGATGGTAGGCAGTCGAACCGGCTTGCCGCATCGTACCGATTTTCAGGACACCGATTATGAGTACTCAGATGTTGCGTAGTTGTATTGCCGGCATGTTGTTGGTGGCGATTACTGTTGGCGTAGCGTCGGCGCAGTGTAACACTTGCGCGGCGCCGACGGTTGCCTACCAGCCCGTCGTGGCCCAGCCAGTCGTCGCGCAGCCAACTGTCGCCTACCGACCTTACACTGGCTGGTATCCAGGCAAGTGGCTTGACCAGTGGCGATTGCGCCGCGCGGGCGTAGCGACAACCATTCCAGCTTACTCGCCAGCTCCGACCTACACGGCGGCGTATGCTCCGACGTACACAGCAGCCTACACGCCGGCGAGCTATACAGCCGCTTATGCTCCGACGTACACCGCAGCCTATCGGCCCTACGTGACAGCCTTCGCGCCGTTGTCGACGCCCGTTGCGACGACTTGCAATACTTGCACGCAAACCGTCGCGCGTCCTGTGTTGATGCGTCCTGTCGTGGCTTCCGCTTGCGATACCTGTAGCTTTACGCCAAGTTGCGGCTGCGATAGTTGCTCGACGGGCGTGAGCCAAGCCGTTTACAGCGACACGCCGGGATGCTCGAGCTGTGCCTCCAGCAGTGCTGGTGTAAGCAGCAACGTCTTGCCGCCAGCGAATGCAGGTCAGCCTGCCACGGTGGGTCCGCCGACAACGCAGCCCTCGTTGGCGCCCGTGCCTGCCCCCAACTCACAGTACAACAGCCAACGCCCCATCCAGGGCAGTGGCAGTCGCGAAATCGACGCACCTGCAAACGACGTCGATCCACTGGACCAGTACGACCCAGGTCCAGTGGAGACAGAGTCGGATTCCAGCACTTGGTACAACGCTCCACAGTTGCTCGATCCACGCGATCGCACGGCGGCGCGCACTTATCATTCGCGTCAGCCGACGGTCGACGTGCGGACAGCCATTTATCGAAACGGAGGCCAGAATCAAGGAGTGAGTACGACTCGCCCCACCGGCAGCCGCACTCGCACGCAAGCTGAGATCGACGCCGACGGATGGTCGGCCGTCCCGCGCTAGCCGCTACCGTCAACCGCAGTCGAGCGACAAACAAAGTTTGCCCTGACGCCCTGCACTCGCGTTTGAGCTGCAGGGCGTTTTTCATGCACTTAGCACGTTCGCCGCGGCTTCGACGTGCTGGGCTTTCTGACGAAGTTCCAGCGCCAACGGAAGCTGCGCGACGCCGAGCAAACGACGTAGTACCTCGACGGCGGCAAACTGGTCGACCAACTTCCAGTCGATTGCACGCGATGTCTCGCGATAAAGCGAACGAATGCGCGTCAGGACATCCGGCGAATCATCGGCTGATATCAGCCGGCCATGTGCCACCAAAACGCCCAGGTCGAACTCCGGCATACCGCCGTGCGAGAACTCGGGATCGATGACGTACACCTGTCCGTTACTCACTAGCCAACTGCCGGGGAAGAAATCGCCGTGGATCAGATTTGGCCGATCGCAAAGGTACAGATTTCCCAACTGCTTGAGCCGACTGGTTAGCCGGGTGTCGTGGGCCAGCGGTTGGGCGAGGTTCGCGAGCCCGGGCGTCACTTGGTCGAGGTTAAGTGCAGGCTGCTCAGAAAATGGAATCACGAAGATGTGTTGGTGATTAAGTTCGCGCAGCGGTCGATTGGAAAATTCCGTGATGCGGTCCGCTGGGATCACAATCCTATGAAGCTGCTCTAGCCAATTGACCAGATCGGGTAACAGCTTGTTCAGCGCCGCGTCCGCGTGGTGCTGTCTGTACAGGGACGAACCATCGTTTGCCTGACCTAGGCACTGTAGTACGATGACGTACTGATCACTACAGCTTCCTAAAAGCTTGGGCATGTGCGCTGCCAGCTGCGAGTCGGTGCCCGCAGTTTCGTAGAACAGCAGCTCCTGCAAAACGCGTTCGACGGGCGCGGAAATCTGGGGGTACTTTTCGACCCAGGGACGCGATTGCTTGACGATGACCGTCTGGCTCGTTGTGCGCACTCGCAGGGTGAGATTCATGTTGCCTTCGCCGGCACGCTCGATAGCGACGATTTCCTCGCCTGACTGGCAAACGCCGCACTCGCGCAGCAGCGACGCGATTTGTGTGTCGGCGTCGATGGTCAGCCAGGCAGAAGGTCTGGGTCGCTCAGATTGCTCGGCTGAGCTTGATCGATCATCGGCTGAGGAGTTGGCGTTGTCGGTGGGGTCCACAATCGGTTCGTCGCGCATTTTGTTCCATCTTTAGAAGCGTGCCGTCCCAACCTGACGGGCAGTTGTCGCATGGTGGTCACAAGCCTGTCAAGCGTGAATACACCTAGAGGACGCAGCGCAGGCTTCTATCCGCGGAACTCAAACGCTCGGTGAGCTTCGGCAAACGGACGGGTGCTATTGTCCGTCGCGGGCTTCGAGCAACTGTGCGGCGATGCTGACGGCGATTTCTGCCGGATGATTGGAGCCGATAGGCAACCCTACGGGGCAATGAAAGTTCTGCATGCTCTCGTCGATCCCAGCGTCGGTTAGTTCCTTTCTTAGCACGGCAGCTTTCGCTTTGCTGCCGATCACGCCGACAAACGGATAGGGTTGCGGTCGCTTGAATATCTGTTGCAGCACAGGCAAGTCGCTACGATGTCCGCGGGTCATACACAGCACATACGCGTCGTCTGGCAGCGATGTGACGATCGAGGGCGGATCGTCCGCTTGGACACGCGCGATGCCCGCGGGTAACTGAGCCAGCCACTCGTCACGCGGATCGATGCACGTGACTTGGCAGGGAAGTGTGCTCAAGAGCCGTGTCAGCGCTTGGGCGATATGGCCCGCGCCGAAGACAAACACTTGCCAATGCGACACGCCCGGACATTCAAAAAACAACCTGACGCGGCCGCCACAGGTCATGCCGACGTCGGCCTTGAGACTCCAGTCGAGCAACTGGTTGATGCGGCGGTCAACAAGCATTGCTTGAGCCTCATCGATCGCCTTTGCTTCGACACGACCACCTCCAATAGTGCCAGCGACCAATCCCGCGGTCGTGACGATCATTTTAGCGCCCGTGTCCTGCGGCGTTGACCCCGTGGTTTCCACGAGAGTCACCAGCACAAAGGGCGTGGCAGACTCGGCGAGTTCGGCGCAGCGTCGCAGAAATTCGGCTTGGTTCATTGAGGTGAACCAACTGCGGAGGTGTTGGCGACCAGCGAGGTCATGGTCATCAGCAGTTCTTCGCTGGTGGCTGGGATTGCCAGATTAATCGATTGGCCGTTCGCGAGTGAACCGAGGGCGTATCGCGCGGCCAACCAAACAGCCAGACCGAGCATCAGCGGTGGTTCGCCGACCGCCTTGCTAAGTCGAACGTTTTTCTGATGCTTGGGATTGTCGATGAAGTCGACGTTGAGCTCTTGCGGCAGATCGGTGACGTTGGGAATTTTGTAGGTTGTCGGACCCGTGGACAGCAGCTGCCCGGTGTCGTCGTAGCGCAGCTCTTCGTCCGTGACCCAGCCGACGCCTTGGATAAAGCCACCAATCACCTGACCGCGATCGACGCCAGGGTTAATCATCTTGCCGATATCCATCAGCAAGTCAGCGCGATCGACTTGCAACTCGCCCGTCAGGCGATCGATGATGACTTCGGCGACCGCCGCGCCCGTGGTGTAGTAGAAGAACGGATTCCCACGGCCGGTCTCACGGTTGTAATCAACACCAGGTGTGGCGAAGAAGCCCCGTGCTCCCAAGTCAACACGTTCGCGACGTGCCATCGCGCAAAACTCGCCAAACTCGATTCTGTGTGAGACATCGGGGTCGCGATCGTCGTAGACGTAGCCGTCGGCGATGCACACATGTTCCGGCGATGCCACGAGTCCGCGCTGGGCGTCGGCAAACAGGTTTGCGGCGTAGTGCTTCATCCTACCGGCTATCTTCCGGCACGCGTCGAGTGCGGCAGCGCCATTAAGATCGGTGCCAGCGCTGGCAGCCGTCGGAGAGGTGTTGTGATTCTTTTCGGTCGACGTGGTCATCAGGCGAACTGACTGCGGGGACAGTCCGAACTCATCGGCGACAAGCTGCTTGATCTTGGTGTTGAGCCCTTGGCCCATTTCGGTTCCGCCGGTCGAAACCTGCACGGTGCCATCGGTGTATACGTTGACCAAGGCGTTGGCCTGGTTCAGAAACTTCGTTGTGAACGAAATGCCGAACTTCACCGGCGACAGGGCAATTCCTTTCACGTGGGTGCGGCTAGAGTGGTTAAATTCGTCGACTTGAGACAGTCGCTCGCGATAATCCGACGATTCGGCCAACTGCCCGCAGATTTCCGGCAGCACGTGATCGCGGACGATTTGTCCGTAGTGCGTCACGCTACGATCTTCGTTGCCGTCACGGTAGAGATTCAACTGGCGGACATCCAATGCGTCGCGACCGACGACGCGCGCAATCTCTTGCAAGCAGTTCTCGATGACTGCCAGTCCCTGCGGACCGCCAAAGCCGCGAAAGGCCGTGTTGGGCGGCAAGTTCGTCCGACACACCGTGCCGGAGACCCGCATTTGCGGCACACAATAGGCATTGTCGGCATGTAGCATGGTCCGCTCCATGACCGAGGTCGAGAGATCGGCGAACGCCCCACCGTTGGAGTAAAAGTGAAACTCAGCAGCCAACAAACGACCGTCATCGTCAAAGCCCACGCGGTAGTCGGTTTGGTACTGATGTCGTTTGCCCGTAATTCGCATGTCGTCACCACGATCGAGCACCAAACGTGCTGGCCGACCGGTGTGACGAGCGACCATTGCCGCCATCACGGCAGTGAGCGATGACTGGGTTTCTTTGCCGCCAAAGCCACCGCCCATGCGGGGACACTCGCACACGACTTCGTGCATGCCAAGTCCGAGCGCTTCGGCGACGACTGCTTGTGCCTCGGTCGGATTCTGGGTCGACGAAATGACTTTGACAACGCCCGCTTCGCCCGGCTCGGCGATCGCTGCTTGCGTCTCGAAATAGAACTGCTCTTGGCCATTACTGTGAAATTGCCCCGACAACGTGTGCGGAGCCTCGTTCAGCGCCGAAGCGAACGCCTCGTCATCTTCTGCGCCAGGGCTTGTCATATGACGCGTTGGGCCGATAAACGAGTCGGCGGCAATCGCCTCGTCGATGGTTAGGACAGCGGGCAAGGTTTCGCATTCGATTTGCACGAGCTTACGTGCCTTAGCCGCCAGAGTGGCCGATTCGGCACCGATGACTACGATGGGCTGACCAATGTACGAGATTTCGTCGGCCACCAAGAAGGGCTCGTCAACGATGATCGGGCCAAAGTGATTGGGGCCGCCAAGATCCTCGTGGGTCAAGACGCAAGCGACGCCGGGCAAGGCGCGAGCGGCGGCGAGGTCGAGAGACCGGACGCGACCGCTGGCGACGGGCGCTCCAACGAACGTGACGACCAGTTCGCCCTCGCGGCGCGGCAGATCGTCGATGTATTGCGCTGAGCCAGAAACATGCCCTGTGGCCGAGTCGTGCGGAAGCGGTTTGCCGATGGATGGCATCGATTTACACCCCCACCGTTTGCGCTTCGGACGAAAGATCGTGGAAGCATTTGACGAACAGATTCTCGACCAATTGTAGACGGTAGGCGGCGCTGCCGCGGACGTCGTTGATTGGTGTGACCTCGTCGCGGGCAATTTGGCCCGCTTCGCGCATATTAGACTCGCTTAATGGTTGGCCAACGAGCGCGGACTCTGCCTTTGGCAGTCTGACCACGGTCGGACCGACCCCGCCGGTCGCGATGCGGGCCGCGACGATCGTGTCCGCTTCGGCTTCAAGCCAGAAAGCAGCCGTCACGGTGCTAATGTCCATGTCGCGGCGTTTGGAGATCTTGTAGAGTTTGAGTTTTTCGTTTGCCCCGGGCAGCGGAGTACGCACAGAGACGATCACTTCGTCGGGTCGCAAGTCGAGCTGCTTGTAACCCAGGTAAAAGTCTTCGATACCCACCGTGCGACGTCCGCCGGTACTCGCTAGTTCCAACGTCGATTGAGCGACATAGTGGAAAGGAATCGAGTCAGCAATCGGCGACGCGTTGGCCAGGTTGCCGATGAGGGTTCCTGCGTGGCGAACTTGTGGACTGCCGAACCGAGTGAGAATTTCGAAGTACTCGGGAATACGCTGCTCGACATACTCTTCCACTCGCGACCAGCTGACGGCGGCGCCGATCAGTAGCGCATCGTCTTCGTAGCTGAGGACATCCAGTTCTGGAACTCGACTGGTGACAAGAATGTCTTTTGGTCGAATTTTGCCGTGATTGTGTTGCACACCTAAATCGGTCGCGCCGGCGACCAACGTGGAGTCGGGCCGTACGTGCCGTCGCTGAAGCAATTCGTCGAGCGTGCTTGGCAGATAGACTTCGGGTGCCGAAACGACCTCTGCGTGGCCGTTTGTCTCGGCTTGGTGCGAAGTTGCGTTGACGTGTACCGGTCCGTCTTCGACGGCTAACAGATCGGCCAGGATCGCCGTCGTATCGTACGCCGCGTCGGCGCGAACGCGGCTCGGTGTAAGTGATCGACCGGCATCGAGAATCTGCGCGTAGCCGGTGCAGCGACAGAGATTGCCGGATAACCCCAAACGCATCTCTTCGTCGCTCAACTCATCGGTAGCAGATTCGTCAGCACCGTGATTGTGGTGGCACTCGACAAGTCCATGCAGGGCCATCACAAACCCGGGCGTGCAGAATCCGCACTGACTGCCGTGACATTCGACCATCGCTGTTTGGACATCGGTCAGTTCTCCCGCCTGCTGGAGTCCTTCGACGGTGATGACGTGGCAGCGATCCATCTGGTAGACAAACGCGATGCATGCGTCGATCGTTTGATATTGCAGCTGGTCGCCATCGGCGCTAGGTTTGCCTACCAAGACGGTGCAAGCGCCGCAGTCGCCTTCGGCACAGGCGACCTTGGTACCCGCGAGGCGTGGCGTGCAGCTGTCGCGAAGATAGTCGGTCAACGTCATCGCAGCTTGCCCACCACGCACCGCGCGTCGAACGCCGTTAAGATAGAAGACGAGGTGGTCGCGCATCAAGAAAACCTAACGATCTGGGTGGCGGGATCATTGCTGAGCGGAGCCTGCAGTCGCGACGAGCTAGATTGTCAATTCGCCGCGGGCCCGATATGCTCAATTGCCGCCTATTCGCAGCGTAAGTGGGCGTCGGATCGCCGTCAATGCAAGAATCCCGTAATCGCTTGAGTGAAAGTCCCAATATGAACTGCCGATACGCGTCCATCCAGGTGACATCCCAAGGGGCGCCATGTCCGAGACGTTAGAACAGCAAGCTGACACCGTCATGACGCGTTGCGACGAGTTAGCACGCTGCTCTGACGACGCCGACGGCATCACGCGACTGTTCCTGTCGTCGGCGATGCAAAAGGCGCACAAGCGAGTTCGCGGCTGGATGGAAGCCGCAGAACTGCAAACGCACGTCGACGACGCGGGTAATGTGATCGGCCGGACGAAGACCGCAATCGACCGGGCTGTCGTGCTTGGTTCCCATCTTGATTCGGTGCCGGGTGGCGGTCGTTACGATGGAGTGTTGGGCGTGCTGATTGCGCTGGCCGTCGCTGAGCAGCTGGGCGACGAGTCTTTGCCGTTTCGGCTCGATGTGATCGGCTTTAGCGAGGAGGAAGGCGTGCGGTATCGTATGCCCTATCTCGGCAGCGCGGCGCGGATGGGCAGATTTGACCCGGAGTGGCTGGATCGGACCGACGCCGAAGATCTCTCGATGCGTGAGGCGATGCGGCGTTTCGGGCTTGATGCGGAGAAAATTGACGAAGCAGCATACGCGTCAGATGAAGTGATTGCGTACATCGAGCCGCATCTTGAGCAAGGGCCAATGCTCGAGAACGCCAACCGTCCGTTGGGTGTAGTGAGCGGTATTGCTGGACAGACGAGAATACAACTCGAATTTATTGGCACGGCCGGTCACGCCGGTACTACGCCGATGTTAGGTCGCAGCGATGCGTTGGCGATGGCGGCGCAGCTTGTTACGGACGTGAACTCCATCGGTCGGCAAACCAAGGGATTGCGTGCGACTGTCGGGCAGCTTTCCGTTTCGCCCAACGCACCCAACGTCATACCGCAACGCGTGCAGATGTCGCTTGACGTGCGTCATGTCGACGACTTGGTTCGCGAGCGAGCCCTCAACGACATGCTCGCGGCAGGACGCCAAATTGCCAAAACGGCGTACGGCAAATTTGCCGTACGCGAGCAAGTCTCGCAGACAGCCGTAGCGATGGATGATGGGCTCAGTGATATTCTGACCGACGCGGCACGAGATTGCGGACACGAGCCGCTCCAACTATTCAGCGGTGCGGGCCACGATGCGGTCGTCGTTGCGAAAAAATTTCCAGCAGCAATGCTATTCTTGCGTCACCCTGGCGGAGTCAGTCATCACCCAGACGAGCGCGTGTTGCGCGATGATGTGGCTGCGGCAATCGAGGTGATGTGCCAATTGGTCCGCAAGCTGGCAGCCAAGCACGAACCTAAGCAGGTAGGTACACAATCCCAATGAATCCCCTTTTTGGTGTGACACGCACGGCCGTCGAGTTTAATCACGCATTGATCGGCCCCGATGGTCATGTGATCTCGCCCCTCGCCGGTTGGACAGACGCCGAAGGGGTCGTGCTGATTAGCCCGGCGCTGCGCGGCGGTGTTGGCGGACCACGATTTTCGCAGTATTTGGTCCACGGCTCGTCCGCTTGTCGGACTACGGGCGCAGCTGCTGGCGTTGAGCGACTGGTCTACGTCCTTGCGGGCCAAGCCAGTCTGGATGGCGAACTGCTGCAGGCGGACGACTTCGCCTGGTTTCCGCCCGGCGATGCTTACGAACTGACGGTGGGCGAAGAGGCTCGCCTGCTGGTGTTTGAAAAGGCCTACGAGCCGCTGGCTGGCACCAGCGTTCCAAGCCGGCAGCGTGGCTCGCACGCTAATTCGCCAAGCGAGCCGTTCATGGGTGACGAAGACGCGATGTTGGCGACCTTGCTGCCCATCGAGTCGGGGTTTGACATGGCGGTCAACGTGTTTTCGTTTCAGCCGGGAACCACTCTGCCACTCGTAGAAACCCATGTTATGGAACATGGCTTGTACATGCGCAGTGGTCAGGGCATTTATCGGCTCGGCGAAAAGTGGTATCCGGTGCAACAAGGCGATACGATCTGGATGGCTTCCTATTGCCCTCAATGGTTTGTGGCGATGGGTAAACAGACGGCGAGCTACGTTTACTACAAAGACATCCATCGCGATCCGTTGGCGATACCGCAAGGCGAGGGCAATTGATCGATGACGCAGCTGGATCCGCCGCCGATTGACATCGAGGGTCTGAAGAGCGAGCTACAACAGCTGGCGAGCATCAGCGACTGCTCGGAACCACCGCCGGCGGTAACACGCGTGGTGTTTACCGATACCGATCTGCGTGCTCGCGAGTATCTAAGTTCTCTCTACGAAGCCGCTGGCCTGACTGTGCGCGTCGATCCGATCGGCAACACCTTTGCGCGGTGGGAGGGGCAAGATTCCGCTGCCCCGGCTGTCGGCACGGGGTCGCATACAGACGCGATTCCCCATGCAGGCATGTATGATGGCACTGTTGGTGTTTTGGGGGGATTGGAGGCAATTCGTGCGTTGCAACGCGCCGGATTCACCCCACAGCGGTCGCTCGAATTAGTGATGTTTACGTCGGAAGAGCCGACGCGCTTCGGCGTTGGCTGCACTGGTAGTCGTTTGCTCAGCGGTGCGCTGTCGCCAGAGGCGCTTTGCACTCTCACCGACGACGCCGGACACGACTACGACCAAGTGCGTCGGCAGGCCGGTTTTGAAGGTGACTTGGCAAATGTCTGCCTGCCAGCCGATCACTATCGGGCGTTTATCGAATTGCATATCGAGCAAGGGCCTGAGTTAGAAGCCGACGACATTCCGATTGGCGTAGTCACCGCGATCGCAGCACCCGCGACGGTCGAGTTCGAGGTGACGGGTGAAGGTGGCCACGCTGGTGCCGTCCTCATGCCACGGCGCCGCGATGCGCTCAGTGCCGCGGCGGAGATGATTTCGAAAATCGAGACCCTGGCACGCGAGAGCGCCAGTGCTGACTTGGTCGCGACGGTCGGCAAGCTTGATGTCCATCCGGGGGCGATCAATTCGATTCCGAGCCGCGTACAGTTTTCGCTCGACCTGCGCGACATTGATGGGGCGAATCGCGATCGCGTGCTTGCCGCAGTTTCCGCCGCCGTCGAACAAATTGCCAATCGCCGTGGTGTGACGGTTGCGTGGCGTGTGCTGAATGCCGATCCGCCAGCCTCGTCCGACCCAACCGTCGTCGAGGCAGCCAACAGTGCTGCGGCTGCCCTAGAATTGCCAAGTCGAGAGATGATTAGCCGCGCCTACCACGACTCGCTATTCATGGCTCGCATCGCCCCCATGGGCATGATCTTCATTCCCTGCCGAGGCGGCGTGTCGCACCGCCCTGACGAGTTTTCGACGCCCGAGCAGATCGCAGCGGGTGTCCAGACGCTGGCGCTCACACTGGCTCAGCTTGCTTCGTAGTGCCGAGCGATCAGAACGGTCAAGTAGCCATTTCTCATCTCATTCTGACGGGATCTGGATGAGACTATACATAGTTACCAAATCCGCCATAGCGAACGGTGGGAGCCGACGCGGCTGACAAGATTTAGGGTAGAATTCCTACTCTCAGATCGGAGGCCGCCCAGACGATTAAGTTTTGGGAGCCGTTTCCACAAGCGGCGAGTCAATCCGCTTGTGGAAACTGGAC
>JBCDBK010000127.1:0-10968 GCA_039184115.1 Planctomycetota bacterium
ACGCGGCAACTCCATCTTCGTGGCAAATGGTAGCCAGACCCTGGACGGCGACTTCGATCGATTTCAACACACTGAAGAGACGCCCTCGAAGAAAGAGATTGCTGCAGAACGCATACAGCAGCTTCTCGACAAATTAAAGGACGCGATGCTGCGTACAATTTTGGTGCTACGCTACGAAGGATTCACCAACGAAGAGATTTCCGAGCAGCTGAAGGTCTCGATCGCCACCGTCGAGCGCAAACGTCGGCGCATTCGCGAGCTATTGTCCGAGGATTATCCATCAGAGCTGACAGCCCCGTGAAGGATGACTTGCACACTTCGAATGAGCAGTTGCTGACCGCTTCTCAGCGAGACCTGCTCGATGAGAAGTGCGATGCCTTTGAAGCACAGTGGCGTCAGCAGGACTGGCCGCGTCTGGAATACCATCTCGACGGCTGTGAGGACCCGCTTCGATCCGCGCTCGTGCAAGAGCTGCTGAAGATCGAAGTCTTCTGGCGCAGCCGCACCGCCGACCCTCGGCAACTTCGTTCGGACTTGCAGGCGCGTTTTCCGCAGCACCGCGAAACCGTCGACGTATTGCTGGGTACGTCCACCGCTAGCGAAGGCCAATTGCTCGGCCAAGGAAAATCGCTGGGGCACTTCCAAAATCTCGAGAAGATCGGCGATGGCGGCTTTGGAATCGTCTTTCGCGCTTGGGATTCTCGCCACCAGCGGCAAGTCGCGCTCAAGATTCCGCGCTTTGCCCACCAACTTGCTGGACGAGAGCTGGAGGAGTTTTTCCGCGAAGCAAAGGCTGCTGGGTCGCTCGATCATCCCAACATCGCCCGTGTTTGGGACTCCGGCACGACGGGAGGCGTCACCTACATTGCGTACCAACTTGTCGAGGGCGAGAACCTAAAAGTTAGGCTAAACGAATTCGTGGAAAAGCCCCCGTTGCAGATTGCCGAGTTCGTACGACATCTTGCCTTGGCTGTGGAATATGCTCACCAGCAAGGCATCATTCACCGCGACATTAAACCCTCCAACATTTTATTGACCGACGAAAATCAGCCGGTGCTGACCGACTTTGGCTTGGCACTAACCGTCGGCGGTGACGCCACCCGCTCGTTAGCGGCACGGATCGGGACGCTCGACTACATGAGCCCCGAACAAGCTGCCGGTGCTCAAGAAGAAATCAGTGCAGGCACCGATCTTTGGAGCTTGGGTGTGCTGCTTTACGAGTTGCTCACGGGCGCGTTGCCTTTTGAAGGGGCGACGGATCTGCAGCTGTGTAACAATATCTGCAAGCTGCAGCACAAGCGACCAAGACAGCTGCGTTCGAGCATCCCCAAAGACCTCGAGATTATCGTGGATCGATGTTTGCAAAAGCGGCCGGCCGATCGTCTGACGTCGTGCGGCGAGCTGGCCGACGAGTTGGCGCGCATCGAATCTGGCCACCCGATTCGATCACGGCGCGTCTCGTTCGTCGAACTCGCGACGCGATGGTGTCGCAGAAATCCGCGGCCGATGATTGCATTTGCCGCGGTCTTGGCGGCGACCGTGTTTGGCTCTTGGTC
Organism: Planctomycetota bacterium; assembly: GCA_039184115.1. Lineage (GTDB taxonomy): Bacteria > Planctomycetota > Planctomycetia > Pirellulales > Lacipirellulaceae > Bythopirellula. The sequence goes on from JBCDBK010000127.1 coordinate 1,557, forward strand.
GTGGGGCCTGCGACTGGCCGAAAGTGAGCAGAACGAAAATGTCGTTCAACAGCTTCAGTTGCAACTGGAAGTCAAGAACGCCGAACGACGCGAGCTGCTATCTCAGCTGATGCTTGAGGATCTCACAGAGCTAACGCTATTGGAAAAAGACCTCGACTTTTTCGCCAATCTCATGCTCTCGAGCACTGACAAAAAACAACGATTGTTTGCCGCGGAGGTGCTCCTCGAAAACGGTGCGGTGGATCCGGTGCGATTTCCCACGCAGTCGGCGAAGCGAACAGCAGCCATTGAAGTCTTGTTGAAGCTGGTGAACACCACAATCGACCCTGACCTACGTGAGGCCGCTGAGGCGGCGCTGCTCACGCTCGGTTTCAAACGCGAAGAATAACTTCATTCTGAGTCTATTCTTGTAGCTGGCGTGAGCGAATTTATTGATCGCCGCTCAGACTGCCCGTTCCAGAGTCGCGCGAGCCGAGGTCTCGCCAAATCATGACACTCGTTTCGTCACTGATCAGCTCGACGTGTCCGTCGCCGAAGACGATGTGCACTCCGCCCGGATGCCAACTGGTCGATGTACCTGCGGCGCCGAAGGTAAAAACGTTTTGATCAGCCTGCGTGGCACTTAGCCCACCACGTCGTCCGCCGATCATGCAGCTGTGCGTGTTTGGTGGCATCAAGTGGTTGTATCGCGAATTGTTGAGGGTACCGATCGCCCAGTTTCTTCCTGACAGGCTGAATTGGTCAAGCTGTCCTGAAAGAGTCGCCGGCACGACGCTACTGCAGTTTAGGAAGAATTGATCGGCGGTTCCGGCGCGTCCAATAAAAAACCAGTCTCCAAATGTATTCACGCGGGCACTGTCGTCGTCGCCCATGGCCATCTCCGAGAACATTGCCGTACGTGATAGACCGTCGGTAACTTGCTCTAGACGAACCTCGAGACCGGCGACAAAAAGGCCGTCGTTTGATTCTTCCATTTGCTCTGGATTCCACATGCCAACGTTGGTGCCTGCGTTTGCTCGATAGTTGTTTCGCGCTGTTTGCCCAAACGAGTCGCTCTCGACATCGGACGGACATAGAAATATCTCGATCGTGTCCAGGGTAAGGTCTTCGCTTTGCGCGCCCGCTTGGTATTGGTCGTCGATACGGTCCCAAAGCGCTTGCTGCTCGAGATAAGGCAGTAGCCGAACATGCTGACTTCGCTCAACGCCGTCGGTCGTCGCGCTGGGCAAGTGTCCATTTGCCCCTTCAAACTGCAACGCTGCCAAGCCGATCTGTCGCAGCGCGTGACGGCAAGAGTTCTGCCGGGCAGCTTCTCTTGCCGCTTGAATCGCCGGCAGAAACAGAAACAACAAGATGCCAATGATGGCGATGACCACAAGCAACTCGACAAGTGTAAATCCGCGTCGAACGATCGATCTACTTTCATAAGTGGCAGCCACGACCCCACAAAGCAATCGGCGGCGACAAACGATCGGATTGGAAAAGTTGTTCGAAGTGCACACGGGTCCGCGCGATGGTTGCTTGCAGCTCGGAGAGAATTCGCTAGCCAGCTCTTTAATACCGTAAAGTACGCCGCGAACACCATCAAACCATGCGGTGAATCGGAAGAGAGCTCGATGAGAAGGCGACACGAGCCAGCGCGCTCCGCCGCTGATGTCGGATTGCAACGACTATGAGGGGTATGACGCGGAGTTTACGGATATCAGTTGAGATTCTCTAACACGCTGGCAAACGGCCGCCTGTTCGCACGTTCGACCGCGCTACACCTACGAAAGGAGCAGCTGTGATGCCGCTGCAAAGATTTCGTCGTATTTTTCGCTCCCCACAAATCGCTCGCACTGGAACGACAGCATTTCGGCGCTCACTAGGCTACGAGAATCTAGAAGGTCGCGACTTGCTCGCCGTCGTGACGGTGACCACAGCGGAAGATATCGTCGACGTCAACGACGGGGTGACATCACTTCGCGAGGCGATATTTGCCACGAACGTGGTTCCGGGACCTGACGAAATTGTCTTCAGTCTCAACAGTACGAACCCCACGCCAATCGTATTGACGGAAGGGGAATTGCGAATTTCCGACGACTTAATCCTGACTGGCCCCGGTGCCGACGCCCTAATCATCGACGCAAGCGGTAACGATCCCACGCCGACTGAGAACAATGGCGACGGCAGCCGGGTGTTTCAGATCTCCGGAGGAGGACGCCGGCCGATCGACGTCTCGATCGCGGGAATAACTCTTACCGGCGGCGACGTGTCAGACTCTGGCGGAGCAATCCTCGCGTCTGCGCAACTGACCGTTACGGATGTCGTCATTGTAGATAACTACGCAGGCCTAGACGGTGGCGGATTGCAAGTCTCGCAAACGGCAGTCATTGAAAACACGCAGATTCTCAACAACGAAAGTGGCGGAAATGGCGGCGGAATACGCGTCTTTAGCGGCGCAGACGTCGAGATTCACGATTCGACGCTCGCTGGAAATGTCGCCGGCGGCGACGGCGGTGGGCTATGGTCAATACGTTTCGCGTCAACCAGTCTCTTTGGGAGCTCGGTAACTGAGAATGTAGCGGCTCGCTTCGGTGGTGGCTTGGGGTTGAGCAACGAAACGGCCAAGATCTATGACACCACGATCGCGGGTAACGTCGGCCTCGAAGGTGGCAGCATCTTCGCATCCAGCAGTACGGTCGATTTGCAGCGCAGCGACATCGCCAACAACCGGGCAAGCGACTCCGGCGGTGGACTCGGACTGCAATCAAGTGATGTGACTGTGCAAGACAGCTTTGTTCGTGGCAACTTCACGAATCAGAACGAGAGCCGAGGAGGCGGCATCGCTCAGCGCGGCGGCACATTGACAATTCAGGGCAGTGACCTGACCAACAATAAGGCGCGGGCGTCCTTTACAAGCGGAGGCGCAATCTATGTCGACGATGTGATATTGTCAGTTGCGGGTGGCCAGATTATCGATAATCTCTCGACGTTGTCGGGCAGCGGCATTGCGGCAACCCTGTCCGCAGTAAGCCTCGATGACACAGCCGTATCCAACAATAGTGGCGCGGAATTTGGAGGTGCACTCTGGACTAGCAAAAGCTCGCTCTCCATCGAAGACAGCACATTTCAATTCAATTCTGCGTCAATCGATGGTGGGGCTTTGTTCGCTGAAGATAGCTCGATTTCCATTAACACCGCCTCCTTCGAAAACAACGAAGCGCGGGAGGGGCATGGCGGAGCAATCGCTTTGGCGCCTTCGCAACAGACACTCACGATCTTGGCCGGCAATTTCGTCAGCAACAGGTCAGGCGTGCGTGGCGGTGCGATCGACGACGATAGTTGGGGCACGACTACGATATCCAGTAGCACTTTTTCCTTCAATCAGACGGGCCAATCAGGAGGCGGTGCAATCTACTCTGGCTTCTCCAGCGAACTCCAAATCGCCGATAGCGCCTTGTTCGAGAACCGCAGTGATGGAGTAGGCGGCGCGATCGCTTCGAACGGAATGCTAGATGTCGCTTCATCGGCAGTGATGAACAACTCCGCCCAACTCGACGGGGGTGGTATCTATGCGTCGAGTTTTGCGAGAGGTGCCCGTCCGATCAACATTGAGGCAACCACAATTGCTCACAACCAGACTGACACACGAGGTGGTGGCATTTATCTACAGAGAGGAGGGAGCGATTTTTCACTTATCAACAGCACGCTTTCCAATAATCACGCCCAACTGACGGGCGGCGGCATCCACATCGATGCCGGTCGGGGTGGCGGTCGAAATAACGATGTCCGACATAGCACGATCGCGTTTAATCGAGCCGCTGGCCAGGAAGCCGGAGCCGGCATCCATCTCAGCGGCGGCGAACTCACACTCGATCATTCCATTGTCTCGCAGAATGAAAGCAGCGATCGACACATCGATCTTTCCGGCGGGGGATCGGCAATTGTGGATGTTCACTTCGGATTAATCGGTGCGATTGCACCTGGAACCATAGTGACTGCGAGCAATTTACTGCTTGGGGTCGATCCGTATCTTTTCGGTTTGGCAAGCAACAGCGAGGAGTCGCCGCTGCCAGGAAACTTGCTACTGCTCACGCACCAGCTATCGGCCCAAAGTCCTGCGGTCGACGCGGGCGATCCTTCTCTCGTGCCTGGAATAGGCGGCGTTCCTGAGTTTGACCAGCGGGGTGCACCGTACTCGCGGGTCGTCCAAAGCCCGGACGGTGCGACAAGAGCCATCGACCTGGGTGCCTTCGAACTCCAAACGCGTCCCACGGATACCTTCCATGCGGACTTCGATGGTGACACGTTCGTCAGTGGCCACGACTTCTTACTATGGCAGCGAAATGCAGGTCAATCGCAAGGAGCAACGCGAGAAGCTGGCGATGCAGTAGGTGATGGCGACGTCGACGAAAACGACCTTGCGGTGTGGCAGGCAACTTACGGCGAATACGTGCCAAATGCTGGCGACGGTCCGCGCCGCGCTATTTTGGCGGATGAAGTGACGAACTCCGCCAGCGCGATTGACCTAGTGTTTGACGCCGCATGGCTCAGTGCGCTCAGCAGCAAGGTCCCAATGACTAGCGTATCTGCAGACGACGCAGAGTATGATGGCTTGAGAGAGTCCCTCGATCCGTCTGTCGTGCCTTTGGCAACGATCTCCGACGATGCCGTTCCCGTTGGAAGTAGGCTGCATCGCCAGGTAGTCCATGACCTTGCCAACGGCCCCGACCCAACCGAAAGGGTGCTTGCCGAGACGTTCGATCTCGCTTTCGAAGGCTTTTAGCCGCAATTAAACGACGAGGCAAGGTGTCGGGTGTCCGGCGGCGTCCGACAGGTCAGTGTCTAGTCGCGTTGCCCGACCAACGTCAACTCGCGTTGCCACTCCAGCGGCTTGACACGATTTGTGTAGTCGTGCTCCACGAAGTGCAGCTGTAGCTGAACGATATGCCGATTGAATTCTGGATGTCGGGCGACAAACACTCGGAGCATCTTACTCGAAAGCACTAGTTCGGGGTCTGGGGCATGAGTGCCTGTCGCGTGACCTGGCAACAGCAGCGCGCGCCTCCATGAATGGAACGACTCGATCGCTTGCAAGAGTTCGCTGCTGGGCATCAGTGGAAAGTCGTCGTAGTCTCGTGATGGGTCTCGAGACGACACGATTCAGCGCCGTCAGGTCGAATCCAAGTCTGCTCTGCTTTGAGCTGACTCCAGCCCTGGAACCTAAACGCACCAGCGAACTGGCCTTTTGAGCCACTGCCGCTGGCGGGTCGATATCCTCTCTGGTTAGGTGGCCAAGCAATCAAAGTTTACCATGGGTTTAGAACTGAGAAAACCAGCGCAAGTCGTTTTCCCACAGTAGCTTGCGTCATGAAGGTGGGTCGAGTTACGATTTTCTGATACCAAATTACGCCTTGTCATAACTAACAACGGTAAGGCAGCCATAAGGATAGGATGGCACTTTTCCCAGTATTCCAGGACGGCGGTTAATGTCGCCTGCTGACGACCAATTCGACAACGAGCAGGATCCGCCTACGGAACTCGGGGACGGTGAGCGCCGGGAGGCCTTTGCGCGGCTGTTTGCCAAGCACGATCGCTGGTTGTTTTCGTACTTGGTCGTGCTGCTGGGTAACCCCGCAGACGCGGAAGAGGTATTTCAAGAGGTGTGTGTTGTGCTGTGGCGTGAACATGAGAAGTTCCAGCTGGGCACGGACTTTGTGAAGTGGGTGAGCGTGATCGCTAACAACCAGGTGCATCGATTCCGCAACAAGTCGCGTCGCAAGAACTTTCCCTTGGATGAGCAATTGTTGGGCGCGGTAGCCGAAGCAGCCGTAGGGCGTGCCGACATTTTTGAGTCGCGTCGCGAAGCGCTACGAAGCTGCTTGCGAAAACTGTCCCGCGACGATCGTCAGATCGTCCAGCAGTGTTACGATCACGAGACGAGGAATTTTAAGACCGCTGCCGAGCGATTGGGTCGACCGGTCAACACCGTATACAAGGCGCTGAATAGGATTCGACGGATGTTGCATAGTTGCATCGATAGCAAGCTTGCCACGGAGGGGTTGCAGTGACGAGCATTAAAGACGATCGACGCGTGATGCGTGCGCTTGGCAATTTGTGTAATGACACGATCAGCGACAGCGAAGCACGGTGGCTAGCGAGCCAGTTGCACGAGTTCCCCGAGGTCCGCGATCTCTACGTAGACTACATGTCAATGCACGCGTGCATTTCGTCGGAAGTGGCAATACTCTGCCCTTCATTACCAGCTGCGGGGACAGCTGCTGATCCAGCTATTGAAACGTCGGCTAACGAAACTACTTCGCTCGCTAGTACGGTCAGCGGTGCTGCGACGATTACGCAAAGACCTGCAGTTACCGCCTCCTCCGGGGTCACGTCTTTCGGCAGATCGTGGCTGGCGCTGGCGGCGACGTTGCTGTTTGTCTTGCTTGCCGGATCGCTAGGCTATTCGCTGCTCGATCGCGAAGGCCCAAGTGTCGCTCAGCAGTCTGAGCAGATTGCGCTGCCGACGATCGCGCGGATCACGAGCACGCAGGACTGCCGTTGGGGTGAACTGAGCACCGATATCGGTTACGGCTCTACGCTGCACGCTGGTCAGACAGTTCAGTTGCGCGAGGGGCTTGCAGAAATCACTTTCGAAGACGGCGCAACAATGCTGCTGGAAAGTCCGACCACGGTTATTTTCGAGTCCGGCGAGAAGATTGCCATGCTCGAAGGGCGGATGGCTGCGATCTTCCCGCCAGAGTCGCAGCGTCTTTCGATTCATACTAAGACGCTTGATTTGTGTAACGTAGACGCGGAATTTGGTTTGCTTGCCCGCGATTCGGGGGCGTCGGAGTTGCATGTGTTCACGGGTTCCGTCGAGGCTAATTTCCTGGACACGTCGGGGCAGCGGCGAGAGCAGATGGAAGTTCGCGCATCGGAAGCAGTGCTGGCCAGCCCCGCTACCACCACAATTTTCGAATTCCCAGCGAACGAAACACGCTTCGTCCGCAGCATGTCACCGACCGAAGGGCCTCACGATGGGTTGCTGGCTTACGAAGGCTTCACGTATCCCGCCGGGCCGCTAAGTGCTCAGAATGGCGGATTTGGCTGGGCAGGACCTTGGTCGACGATTGCGGCCGATAACGTGTCGGGGTCGGATACGAATCTCGTGCGCGGCCGTAGCCTGTCCACGCATGGTGTTGTGCCTCGTGGCAACCATGCCGCAATTGTCGCACAGCGTAATCGTATCCGCCGCTCGTTGGCCTCCTCGCTGGGCGGCGTGTTTGACGTCGCCGGTTTGGTTGAAAATCAGAATGGCGTTCGCCTTGTCGGACAGGACGGAACAACCGTCTATTTTAGCTTCTTGCAACGTGTGGACAGAATTGACGATGGGTTCTACGGCATCGAACTGCATCGGGGTGACGGCAACGATAACCGAGTGCTTTGCATTGGCAACGGAGCCGATGAAACGGGCTACGGCGTGACGTCAGCTGTCAACGTGTATGGGCTGAGGAATTTTCCCTCGCTCGGTCATGAGGACACCGACGAGAATTTTTTCGTCGTGAAGATTTCCTACGGTGCCAACAATCGCGATACGGTCGAAGTTTTTCGCAATCCCGAATCGCTGAAGGATGAGAATCTGTGCCAAGCAGACGCCACTCTGAAGGGCAACTTTGCCTTCGATCGGATCAGCCTGGCAAACTTTGATGGATCGAAGATTCACGAAGTCGACGAGTTGCGAGTGGGCGTTAACTTCCTAGCGGTCACCAGTCGCTGGGGGGGCGAGCGTGGACGATTGCAACGCCGGTTCACGAAGCAGGCACCATTTGCAGATAGCGAGGACAGGCTGGCTGAAGTGGTGCCAGCAAGTGGGAGTAATACCCGCAATCTCGCTCTGTTGGGTGCGTTTAGTCACTAACTTATTTTCGGTTCGTTGTAACAATGAGATATAGGAAGGCCGCGAGGTCCTACCAACTTTTCTCAAGGCTTATCAATTGAAGTCACAGCCAAATGGCTGTTTATCGGAGGGGTGACATACGCAGGTCGGCACCCGATCGGGTCGATCTCAGTATGAAACTTCATAGTTGTTTCTTGTTTTTGGGGAGATGCTCCCGGAGGTAAAGCACTCATGAAGAAATTTCTTGTCTTAGCCATCGTCTGTCTGATGGCAACACCAGCCGCGGCGATTACCGTCGACGGCACGCTCGATGGCGCTTACGGCAGTGCGCTTGCCGTGCAAACCGTCGAGACGCAATTTGGTGACAACATGGATCCAGGCGGATTCAGTAACGAGGGCGAATTGGACGCAGGCTACGCCGCCGTCGATGGCGGTCGACTGTTTGTTATGCTGACTGGCAATGTTGGCCAAAACTTCAACAAATTGAGCGTGTTTATCGACTCGCAAGCTGGCGGCGAAAACGTCCTCGACGGCTCACTGACGTACGATTTTGGCGACGTTGGCGCGAACTTTGATGGTTTGACGTTCGATAGCGGTTTTGAAGCGGATTATCACATCTTTGGTCGCTGGGGCGGCGGTGCGTTTGAAGTCGACGTGGTTGACCGTGCTGCGAGCACGCCCGGTGCTGAGCTTGGCAACTCCGGTGCCGCGTCGGTGGGCGCTGGAACGGGCATCCAAAGCGGCACGGTGATGGCGGGCGGAACCGCCACCACGGGCGCTGATGCCGGTACGTTCCTGACCCAGGACGTGGACTTTGGCTTTAACAATACGAATATTGCTGGCGTCGTTGGCGGCACGGGCGCTGCCGATCCGGTAGCAGCTGCTGCAGTCACGACCGGCTTTGAATTCTCGATCGCATTGGCCGATATCGGTAGCCCGAGCATCGGTGACACGATCAAGATTCACGCCGCCTACGGCAATGGTGACAACAACTTCCACTCGAACCAGACGCTCGGTGGCTTGCCCGCTGGTACGGCCAACCTCGGTGGCGACGGTGGCGGTGGCTTCACCGGTACCTTGAGTGGAATTGACTTTAATCAATTCGCCGGTGATCAGTTCTTCTCGATCACCATCGTACCCGAGCCAGCAACTCTGTTGATGGCCGGATTGGCTTCGGTTGGCATGCTTTGCGCACGTCGTCGTAGCTAAGTAGTTGAGACTTGTTAATCGCAGCTTCGTCTGTCGGCAATCAGCCGGCAGACGAGCCGCGGTTGGCAGACAACGACATAACGGATTTTACGAAAAACTCATAAGGCTAGAGATTGTCATGCATACCCAACCCCGCTTCTCCTCTCGTAGGGCGTTCACTCTCGTCGAACTGCTCGTTGTGATTGCGATCATTGGCGTTTTGGTTGCTTTGCTACTGCCCGCCGTGCAGGCTGCGCGGGAAGCAGCGCGGCGGATTAGCTGTTCCAACAACCTAAAGAACTTGGGGCTCGCCGTGCTCAACTTCGAAAGCGCGTCGAAGCG
>JBCDBK010000128.1:0-10819 GCA_039184115.1 Planctomycetota bacterium
CCCGCCACCCCCGTCCGGTGGATCGCCGACGTCAGCTGACCCGACGACGCCACCAACGCGCCCGATCCATCCGGGCCCGAGTTGGCGTCGTGCTGCCACTTGTTGCCGACCTTCGTGTCCACGTTGAACACAGATTCAAGGTCCGACTGGCTGGCCACCGACGTCCCCGTGTCGAACGTCTCACCCAGAACCTCGATCGCCGCGGCGCTCGGTGACTCGACCTTGAGCCGATCGACGGCGGCGACGCCGATGCCGTCGCGGCTGCGTCCGTAGATGCCCGCGTAGACCTCGGACGCCGATGCCATCGACGCGTTGGTCAGCCCCGTGGCGGTCCACGAGTCGACCAGCGTCTCGGACCCGCCCGAGATGTCGTACAGCCTCAGGTCGAGGCCGAAGTCGTCGCCGCTACGCGTCCACGTGGCGTCCCAGCGGTACCAGGACGCGGTGGAGAAGTCGATCGTCCCCAGCACCGTGTCGGTCGAACCGTTGCGGGCCACCACGTTGAACTTCTCGGGCTGGCCGGCCACGTAGTCCAGCCCGAACCCCAGACCGCCCAGGCCCACCGCCGTCGTGTCCTTGAGCATCCCGTAGAAGTCGATGGACGAATAGCCCGGCGACCCGGTGCCCACCACCTCGGTCTCCATCGACAGCGTCAACGCGGCGTGCGTGCCGAAGCCCGCCACCCCCGTCCGGTGGATCGCCGACGTCAGCTGACCCGACGACGCCACCAACGCGCCCGATCCATCCGGGCCCGAGTTGGCGTCGTGCTGCCACTTGTTGCCGACCTTCGTGTCTACGTTGAACACCGACTCAAGATCCGACTGGCTGGCCACCGACGTCCCCGTGTCGAACGTCTCGCCCAGAACCTCGATGCCCGTACCCGGCTCGGGCGTTGCCGGACTCAGATCGAATACGGCGAGCTCGTCGAAGTAGTTGATGTGACCTCGACCGTAGAGACCGACACTGCCCTGGCTGAAGCTGGTGTCGTTGATTGCCCCGAAGAGGTCTACACCATCCATATACGCGCGGAGGACGCCGTCCTGTACTTCAGCACGGAGACGAACAACTTCGTGATCATCACGGTTGAATTGCGGGCCGCTGGTAGTGGCTAGGTTGGTAAAGTTGCCGTTAACTGATTTGCGAAGCACCGCCTGATCGCTGTGATCGGATACATGCAACTGGTAGTAATTGTCGGCGTCCTGAACATAGAAGTTGATCCCGACCTCTGGCTGGGTGGTGGTGGCGAGGGTGTTGACGTCGGCCTCGAAGGCGTAGTCCGACCAGCCGTAAGCCTCAGGCTGATCCCAGAATGCGTTGTGGTCAGACCAACTGGCGAGGTACTCGACGCGCAACCGATGATCGTGCGAAACCGACCAGTCTCCGCTGCCCGTCGTGATCCAGCCGCTGGAGTCTCCGTCTGCGAAGCTCTCGTGAAAGTAGCCCGGAATGGTCACGATGACGGTGGCCGAATCACTACCGCCGCGACCATCACTGACGGAATAGGTAAAGCTGTCGGTACCGGTAAAGCCAGCATCGGGCACGTAACGGATCAAGCCATCAACTGTAGATATCGATCCATTGGCGGGCGCACCATTGTTAGCGATGGTCAGCACGTCTGCGGGATCGAGATCGCGATCGTTGGAAAGCACATCGATGAGCACGGCCCCGCCTGGCCCGACGATGATCTCGTCGTCATTGGCGATCGGTTGTCGATTCGGAGAGCTATAGTTGCCAGTGCCGCTACCATGGACAAGTTTGAGCTGGAGCAGGCGATTATGGTCCTGGTCGCCAGCAAGCTCAAGCTTGAGATAGTTCGTATTGCTCGGGAGAAGGCCGTCGTTGTACAGATTGACAATCTCCCACCCGTCATGCTTCTCAGACCGCGTATTGCCCGTCAAGAGGGGAACCCAGCTCAAACCGTCGCTCGAAGTGAAAAACTGAGCACTGCTGGTTGGGGTACTCTCGTTCTCATTCATCGAGAACGTGGCGAAAAAACCATCGATATCGTCAAAGTTCCACACAAGCTCCGCCGTGTCATCGGTGGTTCGCTTGACCCAATGAGGATCCAGCATATTCGAGCCATAGCTTTCTGTGCGTAGCTCCCATCCAGCAGAACTCGTGGTCTTCGAGAAGTCAGCCAGGTCGTCAATCGTGACAAAAGAACCTGGTGTCGTTACATTCAACTCGGTCGAGCGCGCCCCGCCCGCCTCATTGACAGCAACGACTCGATAGCCGTAGCTTCGGCCGGGCTGCAAGGTGGCGTCGGTGTAGACATTACTTGTAACAAAGCCAATGCGGTGCCAAGGATTTCGACCATCGGTGCGTTCGATCTGATAGCCGATCGCGCCCGGCGTGTTTGTCCAGGCAAGATCAACCGCAGTACCCGATCGAGCGAGAACGCTGAAGTCGCCTGGGGCGGATGGCGTACTGCCCGGGCTACTCAGTGTAACCTCTAGGATACTGATCGCATCGGTGACGCCGACGCTGACAGCATTGCTGCTAACCGAAAGACTAGAGAAGGTCATCCCGAAGTTAGGACGGTAATGATTGACGGAAGAGATATCGTGATTAAATTGAATAGTGAGGTTATCTGCAGAAAACTCGTTCGTGTTGTTATTGCTTACAGCTCGCCAGAGCGCGAGATAGAACTTCCCGTCAGACTTCTGAAATAGCGAATGCTGAAGATCGTCCTCGGCATTCAACAACTCATAGTCAAGCGCTCCGCCTACGAAATCACTGGCGCCCGAGTCATCGAGCAGCCCGATCATATTCTTCGTCGCTGTAGCGGCATTACGATACGAGTAGTCGCTGTTGAGAATCCCCCAACTGCCGTCGCCGATGGCCACGAGCTCGTAACCAACCGTCTTGATCACGCCGCGGTTCCAGTTGCTTAAGAACATGCGTGGCCAGTACCTACCCTGGGCATTATCACCGATGCTGTTGTAGCTGTAGCCAGACTCTGTGGCCCACGCCGGAAGATGATCCGTCTGTGGCTGATTGCGAGTCCACTCTCGGTTCACAGCAAACTCATTGCTTTGCCACTCGCCCGCGAAGCCATAGTTGTGGAGGTTTACAGCGTCGAGATAATCAGCTTGTGAACCGAACTGACCATAGTTCACCTTCGTGTAATTCATAGACGGGCCCAGTAGAGCAATATGATCAAACCAAGGATCAGCACGCATCTGCGTGTGAAGCTCCTGCATAAAGCCATTGAGATTCGCGACCATGTTGGGATCGTCAGAGCCGTTGTATTCGTTCGGGCCTTCGATGGCGACCACGTCCTCAGGACGAGTATATGCATCTTTAATGTTTTCTAGAACATCTGTGACTGCGGAAGGACTGGGGTCTACATAACCATTGGCGTCTCGGGCGTCGGCGTAGGCGATGGTCTGGAAGCCAGGATCCAAACGATCGTAGAAAGGTGCAATCATGCCGCGAACGTGGCGAAAGCCGATGTCTTCAATGGCATCGATGCTGGGCTGAATCGGGTTGTAGTCGGTGTCCCAGTAGTTCGAGTGAACCATCACGCCAATCGAGTCGACAAAACTGTCTGACCATGACGCTGCCGTTGCAGCAAAGAGTATGCGCGGCTCGAGCGGCTCCAGAGCTTGCGAGCATTTCACATCGATGAATGAGCTATTAGGCGAGTGCATGATTCTGCTACTCTCTTACAGTGGATAGATCAAAGATACAACGAGACGACACAGAGATAGACCAACCAAAGTCGGTTGTGCGAAACGAAATAAGTGAGTTGTGGCGACTGTGACGCTTGTCGTCCAGTCTAAAGAATCTAAACGAGGATTTTAAATGACATATAATTTATTCTGCGAAACGAACAGCTAGATACTGAGATGGATCTTTCTCCTTACCGATGCCCGAGGTTAGTTCGACAAATGACTCTCGACCTTCGCCATCGTTGTCGTTGACAACGAAGCTGAAACTAAATCCACTAACAGCCTGCTCAGGCGTCAACCCTAACGCAATGATTGGGACGCGCAAGGTATAGCGAGTGCCACCATCTCGCACCACACTCGTTGCATCAATGAGCGACGTGGGATCATCAAACCCGCTGGGCATAGCCCAGACATACGCGGTCGTACTACCGTCAGTAATCCGGCCGACACCGATCTCCCACCTACCTTCTCGATCAGGTGAGGCGATCGCAAATTGAACCGAGTCGGCCTGCCACATTATCGCTGCAGATTCGGCGGGATTGAGCTTGTCGTCTGCGACATCAAAGACTAAGACGATATCGTCGCCTTCAAGCCTGAGGAAAGCCCGAGCACTAAGGTCTTGCGGACCGTTCCAAAGCAAATGCTCCCGACCCGGAGCAAATCTGTTGAACTCTACGACATCGGCTTCTTTGTCTAGTACGAAGTGCGGTTCAGAGCCGCGGGCCAGCAGCTTCGCTGTGCGCAAGCGCTGCTGAACAACACCCGCAACGCCTCGATGAAGCAACGTGTAGGAGAGTTCAACAAGTGGCACATCACCAGACCCGATTCCTGAGGCACGGAGTATGGCCTTAGCTTCTTCCCCAGGAGGGACCGTGACCGTTTCTTGGTGCGTAGCACCCGAGGGCAGACGCCAGATAAGCTCGTAGGTTGTGGGTGATTTCCAAGGGTTGACCAGAGCGGCTTCAACGGTGAACGGCTGACTCGCTATCACATACTGACTAGCCGGCACACGAACGATCGGCCCCATAACACGTAAAGTAGAAGGAGCCGTTTTGGCCGAGACATACACCGGCTCGTGTGATAGATCAATAATCGTCACGCCGTCCTGCGTGGTTGCTTCAATCGCATTACCCATCATGTCCCATAGCGATACATCGATCGATTCTGGCGCCCGAACCGCTAGTTGCTGAGTACCTTGAGTACTCGACTCGCTCCAAGTGACCAGTGAGCGGCTAATGTCGTCGTCGAAATGTAGAACCCATACATCTTCCACCGATGTATCAAGCTGACCGCTAGCAGACCGATTGCGGAGTCGATCGACCATAGCCGTGAATGCGGGGAGTATCGGACGAACCTGGTAATACGGATGAAATAACATTCCCCAGTCTTGCTCACTATAGCGGCGGTACATGTGGAACCACAGGTATCCCGAAGCTCCGCGAGCATGAGCGAACGCATATTTTTTGACAAGTGTCTCGGCCTGGAGTCGCCTGCCATCGTCGGTATAGTCCGAGTCGATCGCTGTCTCGGTGTAGTAGAGGGGTCGCTGTTTAGGCATTTGACGTGTTAACGGGCTGAGTCGTTCGTCAATCATGCCTTGATAGCTGAGGAAGTCACCATGTTCGTGGTGAGCGATATAGTCAAAGTACTCGTAAGCCTCAAGCAATACTCGCTTCATTAGATCTGGATTAAGCGCGTGTCCACCATGTGAGCCAACGGTGGCAAAACCACCGGTTCCGACCATGGCATCCGGCGCAGCGGATCTAATCGCTTCAAAGGCGGCGCGCTGGATCTCAAGATAGTCGTCGGTGGTACCGAGAAAGAAGGCATCGAGATCTGGCTCGTTCCATACTTCCCACATCGTGAAGACATCGGGATGTCGTGCGGCTGCAGCACGCAGAAACGCTTTCCAGGAGTCAATCCGTGGTGCAATCGTCGCTCCACGCGATTGCCATCCGGTTGGCTTGTACTTCTCGAAGTAACCATCCCTATTCGCCCAACGCGGCGTAAATCCCGTCAAAGCTTGAATCGAGATGTCATACCTCCGAGCCAGCTCAGCCTGGCTGTCCATCTTCTCCCACGCATACCTTCCTGGCTCGGGCTCCAGCTCCTCCCAACCAGCACCGCCACGAGCAAAATCGACACCCATTAAAGCCGCTGTTTCAGCCAGCACTTCGTCCTTCAATGCCTCGCATACACCAAACCCAAAGTCATCCCCGTGTCGCCATCCACGTGTACCAACGGGCTTAATGTACGCCACCATCAGCTTCTTGCGATCGACCGATGCCCCCGATTCGCGATCTTGAATCTGAAGCTCTACCTCAAACCAGCCTAATCTTGGCCAGTCAATCCTCATGTCCACATCTCGAGCTTCTCCGGGGTCGAGTGTCACCGATTGACCGATCCAATCGAATGCCTCGCCGCAGTAAGCTACGATCTTTGCCGCGGGAATGACCGTGCAAGCAAACGGACCATCATTCTGAAGTCGCACCCTGAAAGGATCCGAGTCGTCGGTTGTAAGTACTTTGGCGTCGCGAGGACCTTCAAGACTCATCTTGATTGCGTCAAGCCTCATGTCCGAAGTCAATTCACTATCGTCGACAACGTTCCGCGCAACATGCTGAACGTCGACATGTACCTCATGTGATACGCCGTGTTCTCGGTCAGCCACGAAGCCGAGTGACAGCAGCTGAACCGGCTCTTCGATGGTACCAATCTGATCATCTTGACCGCCCCAGTTGCCCTGATGTCGTGCTGGGTCCAGCATCACACGAACATCCTGCCAGCCGAGTTGACCACTAATGAATCCCTGCCTCCACTGGTAAATCTCTTGACGTGCATCACGAACTCGAACCACGACTTCATGGACGTCTACTGCCCTGCTCGCATCGATCGGAATTGAAAGCACAACACCCTTGTTGAATGCATGTAGCGTCGTCGGGTTGGTCAACACCGCTTCGATGTAGTTCTGTTTGCTGTTGTTGTGATACACGAATCGCATTACAGCTGATTCATCAACACTCAACGTAGAGGCTGAATGCCCATGTTCTCTACCACGAATTGTCGTGAAATTTACCGCAGCATTCGCTGGGTTGATTAGCTTGACGGGCGTTGGTGCTTCCAATCTTGTGTTGAATGATATGTTGTCAGAGCCACTCCGTCTTCTGGGGCCGTTTGGACTTATGGGCCGATCGCTGTCTACCTCGATCTCACCCCATTTCTTGTCGGCATAGATCAATGCCAGTTCGTTCATCAAGAATGCACGGTTTTGAGCCTTCTCACTCTGACCGGTTACACGAAACTCGAGCGCGTAGACCTTGGGTGGAGTGTAACTGAAAAGATGATCGCCTTCGCTCTTCTCGGCGGGTCCCAAGTTGTCAGTCCGTCCAACCGCAGTGTCAAACACACCATCACCGTTTGAGTCGGCAAAGAACTCTGCAGATTTTGGATAGTAGTTATGATATGGATCACTCTTGCCTGTGCGAATGCCGACAAGATTGGTCAGTGGATTGGCAAACATCAAATAGATCGACTGTGGCGATGACGCGGTATTTGTGACTGGTCGAGTGAATGTAGAGATGTCGCCATCAAACAGAACATCCAATGTTCCTGGCGATTCGGTCCTGAATGAAGCAGAGTACTCGGTTCCCAACGGTGCGGGGGCGACTTGATACTCCAAATCAGCTGGCTGGGCTTCGGTGGTTTTAACGAACAAAGCAGGACATAAGATCAATCCTGCGATTAGACAATGAGCTGCATGGTTGACGAGTTTCTGTCGCATAACGGACCATCTACAGACTGTTAGTAAATGACTGTTCCACCCAGGCCGCTCGGCGGCTGAGCCGTACCAAGATCCAGCTTGCAGTGCGCCTGATGAGTATCGAATCAATGAGAATGCCCCATTGCCTACGGCTGATTACCTGGAAAGTAGAATCGAACAGGAGCGACGGCTTCGGGGTGGTCGAACGCGATTTCCATTCGCTTACCGGACATATCATTCATTAGACTAGCCCGCCTGCCTTTAGTATGCGGGACATCGTCGAGCATCGTGGCGTATTGGATGTTCCACGGATTGGCAGTTCCTGAGCCTGTCGCGTGATGCTCAACAATCAGTGGGAAATACCTCGGCGGCGCATTCTGATCGTACATGTCTGTATTGTGCCAGCTGTACTGCTCCATCGATGGCATGTAAAGGTCATCTAAGCGCAGCGAGTCGTTCGTGTTGAACATCCCCGCATCTCCGGCTGTATTTGGGTCGTCATAGGCAAAGAAATAAGCCAATCCTCGATAGGAACTGTAATACGCCATATCGCCACCAGGTGCAGCGTTCCCGATATCATCCAGCGGGCAAGAGAACGCGTCGTCCTTCGCGGCATTACGCTCCGGGGTGGTAGGCATATAGCCATCGTTTGCCAGGCGGCTAACCCAGCCACTCCCGGCGCCTATACCGACCGCGGGATTCCACCAGGGAACGGCTCCGCCGACGATCATGCTATTAGGTGTCGCGTAACCTTTGTTGTCAGCGGCGTAGGACGCCATACTGACGCCGACCTGCCGCAGATTCGAGAGGCAGACCGCAGCCTGGGCTGTGGCGCGTGCTGCAGTTAGGGCAGGCAAGAGAATCGCTATCAACAAGGCAATGATGCTGATGACGACCAAGAGCTCGATGAGGGTAAAGCCTGCGTGTTGAGACGAGCGATACATACACATACTCCTCAGTAGGAGAAAAGTTTGATTGATACGAGCCGCCTCCACGCTATTCGAGACGTGGAGGTAGAGTGAAAGTTGAGCGCGTCACGCACGCGAGCCCCGTCTGAGTACCACCAGAGCACCTGTGGCGATCAATGCCGCAGAAGCCGGTTCAGGAATCAAGGGTGTTACCGATTCAAAAGTCGTCCCGACTCGAATTTCGTCGTACGCATAATTTCCACCAATCGTGTTAAGCTGAATGCCACCGATTCCGCTAATGCCAGACTCTCTGACGTTCGTCAGCGTGGCGGCCGGTTCGCCCTCGCCAACGGTCGGATTGAGAAAAAGTGATACCAGGTCGTTGTCGATGTCGATTTTGACAACGAATAGATGCGGACCCGCACCAAGAGGAGCGCCGGGGACCAGCTGTTGATCGCCCGTGTACCACGAATCAGCTACGTAAGCTTGATTGCTATCGATACCGAACGTCCCGAGATCAGCGCCAGACTCGCTGAGATATCTGATGTGGCCAACGTCATCGCCGCCTCCGTCCGCCAGATTTTCGATCAACACGCTAACATAGATTGATCCACTCGTGATCGATGACGCAAGGTCGCGCTGAAACAGCACGAAACCACCACCTTGGGTGTAATTGACGTCGTCGTCAGTTTCGAGCTGAGGATAGGCCAGACCATCCGGATTGGCGAGGTAGGACACGGCCCCATTGACCGCCTGCCAAGCGGTGCCCCAGCCAGTACCCCCGCTGTTCCCGGCTAGATTATCGCCCGCAACATACTCGCCAACAGGTGCACCATTGGAACTCATCCCTTCGTACGCCAACAACGCGGCGTGAGCGGGGCTCGTCAGGACGGTGATCGCGATGGGGATCACGGCTAAAGCTGCCATCTGTTGATTCATTTTTGATAACCTCCATAACAAATTAGATGCAAGCGATTCATGCAAGATCGCCGGATACAGGCCGGCCGTGACTATGAGGCAAGCCAACTAAGAAGACCTGTCGAACATTGAGGTACCAGGTAAAACGTCCAGCCACGTCTGCTGTCGACAGTCGATCAACGAAACGGGCATCGTCTCGCTAGCCGGTGTGGCTGGAGTCTGGCCGGCCAACCTACGTTCAAGTAGCGTGACCATCCGACGACCGATCTCGTAGTCCTGCTTATCGATAGTGGCCAGCGGAGCGGTCGATTCCCACTGCCGCGCTTGAATGTTCGCCCAATAGTGGTCGTAGCCGACGATCGCAACATCCCGCTGTGGTTCAAACCCGAGTTTGCGACAAGCAGCAGCAGCGATCGGCACATACCCGTCGGATGGACACATAATTGCATCAAACTCACCGTGCTGGCGACGCTCTTCGTGGAGGTAGCCGATCATCTGCATTGTTGCGGCTTCGAACTCTCGATATCCAGCAAACAGATGTCGTTTGATCTCTCCAAGCCACCTTGTCGGCCGCGGTTCTAGATGCGCGTCACGCATCGCTTGGGTATGTCCAGCTTCGCGGGATGTAGTCCAATACTGGTGCGATGGTTCGTCTGGCAAAAGATGAACAATTTGTCGACTGCCGATTTTCTGAAGAAAATGAGTCAATGCTCGAGCACCTGCAACGTGGTCGGAGCACACGCGATCAAAGTCCTCCGTGCCATCCGGGTGGCCTTCAGTCACGATTGCTATACCCGCACAACTCAGGCGATCGAGCACCGAACGTTCGCACTCTCTCGAGTGCGCCTCAGAACTCACAACGATGCCACGGGGTGGGTTAAGCAGCACCTCGTCAAGGTGACGCGGGTCTTCGAAAGACTCAACGGCTACAACTAGAGCGTTGTGGCGATTGCTACGGATCGCGTCAATCGCGCCGTTTTCAAAGTGAACTGCCCAACCGGGCGACGGCTGTCGCAGCACCCTGTCGGGGCGGCTCACGCTAAGGACCATGACGGTCTGCGAATTGATCCCCATTGAAGCGCGCCGAATTCCAACCACAGTCCGACGACGACCGGAAGTTGAGATCAGCCCTTCACGCTCCAACTGCTGAAGCGCCGATCGGACGGTATCTCGCGAGACAGCAAAGTCGTCCGCCAAGAGCCGCTCGGACGGCATCGACTCGCCACGCTTAAACGTGCCGCGGATGACGCGGTGCCGCAGTTCGTCAGCAAGGCCGCGAGTAACGCTCCCAGAGGCGGCGTCAAAATTTGCTGCGGTGGGTGCCATGGAGGGAGAATCCGATTGGTATGCCTTCAGCCTACCAAACTGAGGGGCGCGATGCAAGGCCCAGAGGACGAGTTCGATTGCCGCGCCAGCGAAACGACATTGAGCGGCCTCCTCATCGACACCTCGAAAAGCCCGCCGCTCGCGGACCTCTTCGCGTTCGGCGGATCGTCACTAGACCCTCGAGCCTGTCTTACACTCCGGTGAATTCTTAGAAAACAGGCAATTCGACGAGA
>JBCDBK010000129.1:0-10601 GCA_039184115.1 Planctomycetota bacterium
TGGCTGGTTGCAGCATGGGAACACAATTCCCCCCAACAGGTCCCGTGTGGTCCCAAGCTGCAACCAGCCCCAGAAATCTACATTCTAGCCGGCGGGCAGTACGAATTCCTGACTCATGATTCGCCGCTGATGGGGCCCACTTCACGCGATACGCTAGAACTGGTCGCTACCACCGACCCTAAGCCGCCTAGCGAGGTTGCCCCGGATCGCAATGTATCGCCAGCACTGGAACGGATATGCATGCAGGCTCTGAGCAAATCCGCTGAAGATCGGTTTGAGTCAATGGGTGCGTTTTGCGAAAATCTTCGTGACGCGCACCTAGAGCAGCTGATTGGCTTCGACCGCCCGTGGTAACTTCGCAGCAGACGACCTCACCATCTCTGGATTAGGTCGTTCGGAAGAACGTCGAAATGCCCCTCTATTCCCGCAAATCTGGGACAGTTGCCTGCTGGACGCGGCTGTCTACAATGGTCGGTTGATCGGCTGCGCGTCGCGGGGTCTCGGACTTTCCGAGAACGCCGATTCCAGCCACCTCCCTCCGCCCCAATACTTCCGAACACCTCCCCACTATGTCCGACAACACGCTCTCCAGTCCCCAAAAGAAGCAACACAACTTTCGCCGCGCCGCAATTTTGTTTGCGGGTGGCCCCGCTCCAGCGGCCAATGCGGTGATCTCTGCTGCCGCAACGTCTTTTCTGCGCAACGATATCGAGGTCGTGGGCATCAAGCATGGCTATTCACAACTGATTGACTTCGACGCCAGCGAGCCGCTCATCGAGGGCCGCGACTATGTGTTGGTCGATCACAAGATGCTCGGGCGGACGCGCAACTCACAGGGCATCATGATCGGTACTGCGCGGGCCAATCCTGGCAAACTCGTATCGCATCCGTCTCATCTTGCCGACGAAGAAAGAAGCGCGCCGCTACAACGCGTTTACGAGGCGTTGCGGTCGATCGGTGTGGATCTCTTGGTGTCGATCGGCGGCGACGATACGCTGAAAACTGCCAACAAGTTCAAAATGTATCAAGAGCGGCTGCCTCTTGAGGCTCATCGCATACCGGTGGTGCATCTGCCAAAAACGATTGACAACGACTACCGAGGAATTGACTTTACGTTCGGGTACTTCACGGCCGTCGATTTCTTGGCCAGAGAAGTACGCAACCTGCTCGCCGACGCCGAGGCCAATCGGAGTTACTTTTTGGCCGAGTCGATGGGCCGCAGTGCAGGATGGCTTGCCTATGGCGTGGCGATCGCTGGAGAAGCAAGCCTGGTCGTAAGCGTCGAAGATATTGTGGGTAAGTACCGCAGCATTGAGGAAACCGTCGATCCAGAGACCGGCGAGAAAACTTCGCGTCCGATCATGAATATGGACGAGGTCATTCCACGCATCGTAGCGACCATGACCACGCGCGAACGCGAGGGCAAGCAGTACGGAGTTATTGTGATCGCCGAAGGACTTGCGGAGTTCCTTCCCAGCAGCTACCTCCAAGGGGTCGGTCGAGATGACCACGGACATATCAATATTACGGCGGTCAATCTCCACGATGTATTTGCCAGGCTGATTGCGAAGGAGTACGAACGCCAGACTGGGCGAAGTCGGAAGATCAACGCGCTGCAACTCGGCTACGAGGCACGGTGTGCGAAGCCGCACGCCTTTGACGTAATGCTTGGCAGTCAGCTCGGCGTGGGCGCCTACCGAGCTCTCGTCGAACAGGGTCTCAATGGGGTCATGGTTTCGGTTTCTGGGCAGCTGCAGCTAGAATACGTGCCATTTGACGATTTGGTCGATCCTGACACGCTGGTGACCGTCGTCCGCTACATCGAGCCAGAGAGCGACTTCCAGCGGCTTACCCGTTTTCTTGAAACTTACGTCGATCAGGGAGACGAGCTGCGCTAAGCCAATTGACTGGCGCATCGGCACGGCTCAGAAATTTGCGTCACACACGCGTGAGCTGTCCATTTTTTTGACGTACGGTTGATCTGTTGAGTCACAGCCTGGCGGTCGCAAACGTCCACCGGAAACCGCGAAACGGGAACAGAATCCAAATTATGGGCTTTCCATCACCCTTTTTTAAGTGGCGACCTCACCCATGGCATGGGCTAGATGTCGGACCTAAGCCACCCAGCATTGTTAATGCCTACATCGAACTGACGCCGTTCGATCGTGTGAAATACGAACTGGATAAGAAGACAGGCTACAGGAGAGTCGATCGTCCTAATCGAACGTCCTCGTTTTGCCCGACTCTCTATGGATTCATACCACGCACTTACTGTGGCGACCGCGTCAATTCACTGATGCCCAAGGCACAGTCAGGTGACCAAGACCCACTGGATATCTGCGTCATCAGCGAACGTCCGATTAATCAATCCGACGTGATACTCAAAGCCAAGGTCGTCGGCGGACTGCCAATGCTGGACAACAACGAAGCTGACGACAAAATTATCGCAGTACTCGACTGCGACGCCATGTGGGAACAGGTGGACGATGTTGCGGAACTTCCGGAAGTGCTTGTTAACCGACTCCGCCATTACTTCAGCACCTACAAAATGCTAACGCCGGGTGATCCGACGGTCGCGATCGACTCGGTATACGGTCGAGACCATGCTATCAAGGTCGTCGAGGCCGCCCTCGCCGATTACGCGGAGGAATTCGGCGAATAGCGCGATGATTGCCATCATCACCTTGCACTCGCCATCATCGCACAGATGTTGGCCTCGCGCTAAGAGTCTCTAGAATATCTACCCGTCGAGTGTGCCCTTCGTACTCGGCACGCCGGTCATGCGCGGGTCGTCTTCCACGGCCATTCGCATCGCCCGAGCTGAAGCTTTGAAGACTGCCTCGGCAATATGGTGGCTATTGCGACCATAGTGCAGTAGGACATGCAGATTGCAAAGGGCATTAGCTGCCATCGCCTGCCAAAAATCTTCGAGTAACTCGCTGTCAAAGTCACCGATCTTCGCCGCCGGAGTTGGGGCGTTGTAGGCCAGAGCGTAACGACCGCTAAAGTCGATTGCCACAGTGGCTAGAGTTTCTTCCATCGGCAACGTGAAGTGGCCATACCGGCGAATTCCAGCCTTGTCATCCAAAGCCTGACGGAGCGCTTGGCCAAGGCAGATGCCCGTATCTTCGACCGTGTGATGTTGATCGACGTGCAAGTCGCCCGTTGCGCGAATCTTGAGATCCATGATGCTGTGCTTCGTAAACAGCTCCAACATATGGTCGAAAAAGCCAACACCCGTCTCAATATCAGCCTGTCCGGTGCCGTCAACGTTCAGTTCCAGCTCGATTTGTGTTTCAGCAGTCTGACGTTTGATGATTGCAGTTCTAGGCATGGTAGATCGTGAGATTCCTGGTCTGGTCGGAGTTTCTCAAATTTACCACGGACAGGCCCCCACTTCGACGGGTTCAACGTGGCTACTATGCCGCCGAGACGTCTTTCTGGCCAGCTAATCGGCGCGTCTGCTATAATCAGCATCTGCCACTGCACAGGCGACTGTGTTCACCCAACCGCTTTTCAGGAGAACCAGGCATGGCACCAATGAAAGCTCCGGCCAATCGTGAGCCGCTCGCAGAGTTGGACGACACGGTTTCGTTGACTCACCTCGCTCATCGTTGGGGTGTCTCACGGCGTCGCATCCGTCAGCTACTCCAATCGGGAGGTCTACCGTTCGTCGAGATCGCTGGGCAGCTGCGAGTCAGCTCCAAAGTCGTCGTCGAAGTCGAAACAGGCAGGCGCTCAGTTGTCTAGTTCGCCGGCGGCCTAGAGCGACCAATCAGGGGCCCGAGTCCGTACGCACTCGGTCAGCCGAAGCAATTCGGCCACTCCGAGCTGCTCGGTACGCGTGTCGGGTGCAAACTGCATCTCCGCCAGCACCTCATCGACCTCTGACTTAGACAGATGCTGCTTCATCGCCGCGACCACATTGGCACGCAGGAACTTGCGGCGGTGAATGAAGATCGCTTTCACAAATTGATGAAAGTATCGCAGGTCAGGCACGGCAGACCGCCGCTGCGCATCGATCACGATGCGGACGATTGCAGATTCGACTTTTGGTGGCGGCCAGAACACGCTTGGCGGCATGATGCGTACGATTTCGGCATTCGCCTGACACTGTATCCAGGCGCTCAGCGCACTGTAGTCTTTGGTGTTGGGCTGCGCCACGATACGTTCGCCTAACTCTTTCTGGATCGTTGCCACCATCGAATGGGGAACGTGCGGGCAGCTGAGTAGATTCGACAGAATCGGAGTCGCAACGTTGTAAGGCAGATTCGCCACTAGCTTCAGTCGGCGATCGGGGTCTTTGGCAAGTTCGACACCAATGGCTTCGATAACGCGAGCGTCGAACTGGTTCTTGTTCTTTAGCGCATCGTGCTTGAGCATCGTCACGTTGTCATGGTCGAGCAACACCTCGCTGGCCAACTCGAACAAGTGTCCATCGATCTCGACGGTGATGACGGCACCTGCTCGTTTGGCAATCAGTGACGTCAACGCCCCCGTGCCCGTACCCACTTCGAGGACCACATCGCGAAATGACAAATCTGCCGCATCAACGATTACCTCATGCAGGTTGAGATCGATCAGAAAATTCTGACCATGTCGCGTGGCAGGCTGTATTCCAACCTCGCGAAAGCGCTGCATCAGGAAATTCTTTGTTTGGCGCGTCGACATGAATGCTGGCTATTGCTTCCACTCCAATTGGCGTTGGACGTACTTGGCAAGCAGATCGGTTTCGAGATTGACTTGGTCGCCCGATTGCCGACCGCCCAGCGTGGTGACCGCCAGGGTGTGCGGAATCAGGGCGACGCTAAACCGATCGTCTTCCACTTCCACGAGCGTGAGGCTCACTCCGTCGACAGCGACCGAGCCTTTGCTGGCCATTTGACGAGCCAAATCGCCTGGAACACGAATCCAGAAGGTTGACCATTCGTCGTCATCTTGTCGCTGTTCGACGCTGCCAACCCCATCGACGTGGCCACTGACCAGATGGCCACCCAAAGTGTCTCCCAAGCTGAGCGAGGTCTCGAGGTTCACTTGGTCGCCAGTAGAAAGTTGGCCAAGCGTCGTGCGCTGCAGCGTCTCGGGTCCTGCCTCAAAAACCATCGATGCTTCGTCACTTGCCACGACCGTAAGGCAACAGCCGTTGATCGCGATACTGTCACCCAGAGCCGCTTCGGCTGCAATCGCTGGTTCGGTAATTGAGATTCGCACGCCGGGTCCTTCAGGCGTAATCGCACTGATGGCCGCCAAACTCTGCACGAGACCTGTAAACATCGGTTAGGTTGCCTCACTCGTCGCGGAAATCGAACTTCTTCTTCGTGTAGCGCTCACCCAGGCTGATCGCACAGCCGGCACCGCCACGTAGCCGCAACCTAAGATCGGAATCGCGTACCAGCGAACCGTCAGCAAGCCGACCATTCCGAACACAATCATCACCACGTGCGGAAAGCTACGCTTGCCACGTAGCAGCTGCGTCACCAAGTGTGGATACGGAACTCGAGACACCATCAGCAGCGCGACACCGACGCTGAACAGCGGAAGCAATCGTTGCATCCACCAATCGAAACCGCGATAGACTTCAAAGTTGATCTCATTGCGAATCGTGTACGATAAGATCGCAAAGCTTGCAACGACTGCCGCAGCGGCAGGAGTGGGCAGACCTGCGAACCAGCCATGATCATCATTCTCGTCCGTCTCGACATTGAATCGTGCTAGACGAAGGGCCGCGCAGCAGGCGAATAATGCTGCGATCGACCATACCGCTTCGCGATGCAACTCTGTGAACTGCGGACACATCTTCACCAGTAAGAAAGCTGGCGCTACGCCGAAAGAGACCACGTCGCACAGACTGTCGAGTTGTCCACCGAAATCACTAGCCGTTCGCGTAAGGCGTGCTACCTGACCGTCGAACATATCAAATAGCATTGCCATAATGATTAGTACGCCGCACAGCAGCAAATTGTGTGTCGGATCACCGCTCGACCACAGCTGCCCAGCATTCTCGAGTTTTGGCGCAGGTACGAAATCGATCGTCCCAGGTTTGGCGATTCGTGCGGCAACGACGATCGCAAAGAACCCACAAACCAGATTGCCCAACGTAAACAGCGTCGGCAGTACAGCGATGGCTCGAATCTGTCGCATAGATGCGTGGCGGGTGGTGAGTGGCGGGCTGTAAGTAGTAAGTTGCGAGCGGTTCGAAGGTGATCCCACCTTATGTATATCTGGCCACGATGTCTGTTCCAGCGTTTACTTTCTGCCCCACAGTGACCTCAACTTGCACACTGTCACGCGGCAATATGAGTTCCGTCCGTGAACCGAGCTTGATCATACCAAATTTCTCACCGCGCTGGACCTCCTGACCAGGCTTGAGCACACAGACGATCCTACGTGCAATCAAACCGGAAATCGCACGCACTGCCAGCTTGCGATGCGGCGTGTCGATCTCCTCCAGTCCAATCCACATGAATTCGTTGCGGATTGCGCTCTCGGGATTCATTGCGTTGAGAAACTCACCTGGCTTGTAGTGCATGTCCACAACACGCGAATGGCGCGGTGCGCGGTTCACGTGGACGTTAAAGATCGAAAGGAAAATGCCGATTCGTATCGCGGGTCCCTCGAGAAAATCGTAGTGCTCAATCTCTGTGACCTCAGCAATTGTCCCGTCAGCAGGTGAAACGATCGCGTCGACGGCTTGCGGAATCACCCGGACTGGATCGCGGAAGAAATAGATCACGAGTCCTAGCATTACCGCTGGAACGATCGCCAACCACCGCCACGGCCCACAGCAGGTCCAAAATAGAATTGCCGCTAGCAACAGTGGCCAGCCCATGAGCTGCAACTCAGCCAATCCCCAGCGTGCAAAAGGCAATTGCTCACGCCATCGAAACGGATCGTCTGCGGGCAGCCAATGGGCCGTGCAAAGAT
This sequence comes from Planctomycetota bacterium, assembly GCA_039184115.1. Taxonomy (GTDB): domain Bacteria; phylum Planctomycetota; class Planctomycetia; order Pirellulales; family Lacipirellulaceae; genus Bythopirellula. The sequence continues at coordinate 6,925 of JBCDBK010000129.1, forward strand.
TGCAACAATATTTCAGGTCGCGCGGATCAAGAATCTCATGCGGCGCGCCGGTGGTCTCGCCGCGTCGAAGCTTAGCCATCCGTTCAACGTAGCGCGGCCGGAACGTCTTGAGGAACCAACGTCTGATTCGTCCCCAAGCAAGCTCGATGTCGTAGCATCTTCCACCGCCAGGCTGAACGCTACGGATGTTGTCGGGCAATGACGCAAAGTCTGACATAAAACCGGACGTAAGCTGGAGAGAGTCTCTTCGACGACCAACCTTTCGAATACAGCTAACTCACGGCCGCCGTGGTGGCCTCGAGTGTTGCGTAAGCACCGAGCAGCAACTCTTCAGTTTCTTCAAAGGCGATGCAGCCATCGGTGATCGAGACGCCGTACTGCAGCTCAGCGGGATCCGCTGGCAGGCTCTGCTTGCCTGCATTGAGATTGCTTTCTAGCATCAGCCCTACGATTTCGTCGTTGCCGGCAGCTCGCTGCCCTACCACGTCGTTCCAAGCGACCGACTGCTTTGTGTAGTCTTTGTTCGAGTTCGCATGACTGCAATCGACGACGAATCGCGGCGGTAGGTTCGCCGCAGCGAGGACCTTGCTCGCCTCAGCCAGACTGGCGGCATCGTAGTTCGGACCTAATCGACCACCGCGTAGAATCAGATGACCCAGGTCGTTGCCGCGTGTGTGCACCATGCAAGTCTTGCCGGTATAGTCGATACCCAAAAACGTATGCGGCGTCCGCGCCGCCTGCATCGCGTTGATTGCGACCTCAAGGCTGCCTTCGGTGCTGTTCTTGAATCCTACAGGCATCGATAGTCCACTTGCCATCTGACGATGGGTGGGCGACTCGGTCGTGCGGGCACCAATCGAAGCAAGCGTCACCAGGTCGGCAATGTACTGAGGGGTGATCGGTTCGAGCATCTCCGTCGCCGCAGGCAAGCCGACTTGCGTGATGTCCAACAGTATCTCGCGGGCCAGACGCAAGCCGCCCGCCATGTCAAAGGTGCCGTTGAGATGTGGATCGTTGATCAGCCCCTTCCATCCGACCGTGGTCCGTGGCTTTTCAAAGTAGACTCGCATCACGACGACAATGCGGTCGTTCACTTTATCAGCCACCGGTTTGAGCTTTTCCGCATACTCGATCGCACTCTCGCGGCTGTGGATCGAACACGGTCCGACGATGGCCACCAGACGGCGATCTTCTCCACGCAAAATCGCCTTTGCAGCTTCACGCGCCTGATATACCGACTCGACGCCATCGGAGCCGAGACATATTTCTTGCTTCAGCTCAGCGGGTGAAGTCAACGAGGTCGTGTCGAGGATGTTGACATCCTGCAGGCGGTGGTTCTCGGTCATTAGTTGGTTGCACCTTCGGTGCGGGCTTGGTCTCGGGAGCGGACTGGGTAGCTAGCTGATCCCAGCGCGAATTAGGGAAACTACTAGCTTATCCCACTGCACGCGGGTTGTCGAACCTCCATTTCTTGGCCAGCGGAGTCGACAGACGGCAGGCTCGCAACTATGCTGGTCGATGCGTTCGCCGTCACGGCGAACTGATCTGATTCGATTCTCAATGCCCCGCGCCGACCAGATGGGCTAACGGCGCCATTAGATGCCAAATTCGAAGCTGCGACGCCAAATCGCATGGGAAGCCGCTCGGCTCATATACGAGCGGCAGGAGTCGGACTTTGTGCAGGCAAAGCAGCAGGCGGCGCGTTCGCTAGCTTGCGAGTGGTGGCCGTCCGACGATTTGCCACGTGACTCTGAGATAAGATGCCTGCTACGTCGACTCGACACGCTGCAACCTCCTGAGCCGCGATTGGCGAATCTGTCGATCATGAAGGCCAAGACGCAACACGTTGAGTCCGTCGATCGGTTTCAAATCTACGAGGCACTACTCCTCCCGCTGGAAAACGTCCAGCAGAACCTAAAATATCACCCCGAAGGCGACGCGCTGTACCATAGCGTGCAGGTCTTTGACCACGCACGCGACGAGTTGCCCTACGACGAAGAGTTCCTCCTTGCCGCTTTGCTGCACGATGTCGGCAAGGGCATCGACCCCTACGATCACGTCCACGCCGGTCTCGAAGCACTTGACGAAGCCATCACCGAGCGCACTGCTTGGCTGATCGAGCACCACATGCTGGCTCATGCGATCGCCGATCGTTCGATCGGCAGCCGAGCTCATCGTCGGCTGCGCGAATCCGAGCACTATGACGACCTCGTCCTGCTTGGCGAATGCGACAGGGCAGGGCGGCAGCCCGGCGTCGAAGCGCCCGAGCTTGACGAAGTGCTTGACTATCTGCGCAGCCTCGGCGGAATGTTCGATTGAGGGTCGAAGAATAGGAATCGGATTAAGCGCATGCAGCGGATCGTCACGGATCCGATACGCGGGCATCCCAAGCATCCGCGACATCCGTGTCCTATTCTTCTTTCTCTTTCTGCGCCTCGTCGGGCGCACCTAACCAGCGGCCGACCATTGTGGCGGCTCTGCCGACCAGTCGACCCGACAGCAGGTCTTCGGTCAGCGTCGTTTGATCCGTCGAAAAGTTCTTCCACACCGCGTCAACGTAGGGGCCGCTCTTTTCGGCAAGCGTCGCATAGTAGCCGTTGGTCTCCAGATCGTTGAGGGCGGTGCGATAGTGGTCCATCACGTGACGGTCGAACATTCTTGTCGCCGCACGCGTCGTCGAAAGCGCGCCGCGCCCGACATCAGCAACGCGATCGAGCGAGTGCAAAGCCATCGCGGTCGAAACCTCAAATGGGCTGACGTCTTCCTTCGTCGCGATCGCCTGCATTTCGTTCCACATCCGATCGAGTTCCGCCTGCGGCAGCACCTTGGTCGGATCGATCTGGACGACGGCGTTCTTGGTGTCTTGGATTGTCTCGTGCAAGCCGTCGAGCGAAATCGGCGGTGTGTTGAGTGCGCTGGCGGCCACTCCCGAGGCGTTGCTCACTGCGGAGAGCAAATCGCTGGCGTGAGAAATCGTCGTGTTCTCGTCAATCACGCCTTCCTTTTTCAACTCGTCGGCCAGTTCGTTGAGATACGTTTGGGAACCGTAAGCCACGTCGCTCACCACCGCGAGCAGCAGCATGGGCGACATGTGCAACGTGGCCAGGCCAGCCATCTCGACGAAGTTGCCGACCGTCTTGCGCGCAACGAAGTCTTCGACCACCGGATCGTCGTCTTCGGGATCAGCCTCGACATTGCCGACGTTCTCGCACAAGAACTTCAGCGTCTGGCCTACCAACATGCCGTACGTCTGACTATCCTGAAACGCCTGGGGTACCAACAACGAAGCCGACTCGCGCACGACCCCGCTTGCCGCGCCTGTCGTGGTGCGAATCGCCCGCTCAGGCAGGCTCAACGTGTAGAGCAGATAGTCACGGACCGATTTCTGTGGCTGCTGTTCACTCATGGCATTCGTTCTTGCTTAGTTTGCTGCTGGAGGAATAGGACGCGGATGTTGCGGATTGAACAGATGATCGCCGATTGACTGTGTGGTGAGACAGCCCAACATGAGTTTTGAAAGTTCAGTAGTTCCAAATTGAGCTTCTTTACCTTGAGGCGGGGGGGGGGGGGGCCGCGGGGACCAACAAAAAAAATATTATCAAGGAAACCCCCCCCCAACCCCCACCCCCCCAAAGAAAAAAAAAAAAAGTTGGAGGTTTTTAAAAAAAAAAAAAAAA
>JBCDBK010000130.1:0-10215 GCA_039184115.1 Planctomycetota bacterium
GCTAGTGCCAATTACCTCACCGCCGGTCAACGGAGGTGTGGTATCAATCGCCGAAGGTCAGATTGTCCGCATCGGCAATTCGGCTGAGAGCGGCTTTCGCTTGTACGATCTTGGCGACGTTGCATTGCTACCGGGCTTCGTCAATGCACACACGCATTTGGAGTTTAGCGCATTGCCTGCGCCGCTCGGCGAACCTGGTGTTTCACTGCCGAATTGGATTCAAATGGTCATCGCATCGCGAAAGCAGCGGAGTGAGACATCGCGTGCCATCCGTCGCGGCCTGGTTGAGTCGGCTCGTGCCGGCGTCACAACGATTGGCGATATAGCTACCTCCGCCTATCCGAAAGCCTTATCGGAATTGTCGGCGGAAGTCGTTGCGTTTCAGGAGGTGATTGGTTTTTCGTCCGCGAGACGAGATTCCGTTTTCTCTGAGCTGCAAGCGCGTCTTGCGGCTGAGCAGAAAAATAAGACCGTGGGCATCAGCCCGCACGCACCATACACGGTTCATCCAGACTTGCTTTCGCGACTGGTGGAGTTGGCCGACGAAAGAAGATTGCCGATGGCTATGCATCTCGCCGAGTCGCGAGAAGAGCTGCAGCTACTAGGTGAGAACAGGGGACCGTTTCGCGAGCTGCTCGAAGGGCGCAGCATGTGGGACGACGATGTCTTTGCGCGTAGGTTAAAACCGCTCGACTACCTGCTTCAGTTGTCCGCGGCGCCGCGGGCTTTGATCATCCACGGCAATTACCTCGACGCAGAGGAACTGGACTTCGTCGCTGCGAACGATCATCTGGCGATCGTCTACTGTCCGCGGACACATCATTTTTTTGGCCACGACAATTACGCGCTCGCCGACATGCTCAAGCGCGGGGCAAACGTGGCCGTCGGCACGGACAGTCGGGCCTCCAACCCCGACCTGAGCGTGCTGGCTGAGTTGCAATTCATTGCCAAGCAATTTGCAGATCTCAATTCCCAACAGATACTACGGCTGGGAACAATCGCCGGGGCACGGGCGTTAGGAATGGACCACCGCGTGGGCAGCCTAGAAGTGGGCAAGCGCGCGAATCTCACGGCAGTCCCATGCACCTCCACCGATGATCCGATGAGTGCCATTCTGCACGACGGCAGCAAAGTTGCTCGGACGTGGATTGCCGGGCGCGAAGTCACTGCGGGGCGCGCAGTTTAGCGACGTATGCGCCCAGCATCGACCAAGTCGACGCGGGGCATGCCACGTCGAACTTCAGGATGCGGTTCTCGTAGGTAGCGGTCATGCCCAACGGTGGTGAGTCCGGCATCGCGGGAAGGGCAACTTCGCTTTCCTTCGACAATCCGATGCCCAAAAACTCGTTGAGCACGCGCAATGACCAGTTGACACATCCTTGTGGTCGGACAAGGAGCTTCAATGCGGCACCCTGTTCGAGCATCGCCAACGTTTGACGACTGTCGCTGGTTTCAGGCTTTTCTGCATCGCCTGCCTTTACTCTAGCCACGACTGCTGCCATCTGCTCGTCAGTGGCGAGTCCGAACAGGAACCGCGACTCGTCGATCTGCCAGAATTTGCCGACAAACTTGCCTTCGGGTCCGAAGGCTGCCTCCAGCATCCAATTGAACTCGGGAACGTTGGGGTCGCGCGACGCCGACGCGACATCTACGACTAGTTGCACGCGGGCTTGTCCATCAATCGTGTCCCGCTCCAGCTCGATAGTAGGCTTGATGTCGCTGGTTGAGGCGGCGGTCATTTCCGTCCAGGTTTCGACGACTTCATCCAGCGACTCGAGGTAATCCGACACGCGGTCGACAGTGACGATACCCAGCAGGTTGCCAACCAGTGGCTCACCTTTCTTGCCAGGCAACATGACAATCGAACACGCAGTGACGTCCTCCAATAGCAGACGAAACGCCCTGCCCTCTTTGGCCCAAAGTTCGTCTGAGACTTTCTCCAAACCGGTCATAGATGCCTGTTCTTTTTCCATCTGTAACAGATAGCCGGCAGCCAGCCTCCCCCAGCCTGCGGGAATCGCCCCGCCTCCCGCAACGACATACGGCTGCGACGACAGACCAAAGCTCGGCGGTCGATTGGAACGTACTTCGATTTTCGACGAAGCAAACTGGCTACGCGATTTTAGTAGCACGCGCTCAGCAACGCGAACATTTAGGTCATCGTCGACTGAGATACCAACAGTAGCAATTTCGGCATTTGCTCTCAGCCAGTTGCGGATGGAAGGCGTCGCGATCTGCGGCAACCACTCGGCGAGCACTGAGGGTTGCTCGCTGGTGCCGGTACCAAAGATCATCCGCCGGGAGCGAGGAGGCCTCCAACGGCTTAACTGCATGAGTCCGGCCGGAGTGAGTGCCGCCGCAACATCTTGCTCAGCAAACCAATCGGATAACCGCTCAAAACTCGGATTACTAGCCTCGGGTTGGGCAACAACTTGCTCCAATAGCCTACGGTGCTCCACATTCATTAGCATCGCATAATCACCGACCTGAGCGGCGAGTATCTCTTCGCCTAGCAATTTGATACGGCAGATTTCGCCTGACGGATCTGCTTGCACCGAGCGGGAGAATAATTCGTAGTCTGCCACCGGCAGGATCACCAACGGCAGCATCTCGTTCGCGGCGGCGCCGGGCAGAAACACCAACGTATAATCACCATCCAGCTTGAGACCGATACCGAGCCCTGTCGCGACGCGTGCCAACACCACAGGATTCGGAGTCGAATTTCCGAATGGCTTCGATAGCTTCTCCACTTTCCGCCCTACTGCGTCGAGATTGCGAATAACCACGAAACCAAGCGCCCGTCGCGGAATCCGCTGTAACACGTCCTCTGCCCGGCAGACACTAGCGCATGCGAGCGTGATCAGCACACATTTACTCAGCACAGATTTACATCGCTGGCGATACATCATGGCAACCAACCAAACCAAGACAATGAGCTTAAGCCGCGCGGCAGACCGCACCTTGGAATTATCGCGAGAAATACCCAACTCGACAAGTTTAGCAACTTGCTGTGGCCCTACAGCAATCCTTGAAAAGATCTGGCCACGGACGAACACAGATAAACACTGATGAAACAACTATCTGCGTGCATCCGTGTTCATCTGTGGCTAGTTTCAGCAACATGAATAAAGGAGCTGCCCTACGTTTGGCAGGGCTCGACGTGTCCATCGGCGATTTGATAGGTAAAGGCCCAATGGCAACTCAACCCAACTAGCACGGCCACGTGCAGCACTTCGTGCCATTGTACGACGCCACCGACCAGTACCGGCCACTGGAGATACTCCAATATTGCACCCGCAGTATATGCCAAGCCGCCCCAAACCAACAATTGGACGAACGCAAAACCGTAACGCCGCCATAAGGCGAAGCTACTAAACAATCCCAGCCAGCCCATCGCCAAATATAGGCCGATGCCCAGCCAGCGAGGCATTTCGTGAAAGTAGATCATCTTGAAGGTGATCCCAATGAAAGCCACGGACCAGATTAGAATGAGCGCTTCCACTCGCGCTTTGCCGCGGAAAAGAATCACATGCGCCGGCGTAAACGACGCGGCAATCAGTATAAAAATCGCCGAGTGATCCAAGCGGCGAGCGACCAGGCGGCTACTCCAGTCAGGTGGCAGCATATGAAACCAGCCACTCATCGAAAGCAGAAACACGGCGGCAATGCAAAACACGATCAGGCTGGCCATCCGTGGCATGTCGCCTCGACCACGTCGTAGCAGCCAGAACGAAGCTGCGGCGAATACAAACGCACCTAGCCAATGCGACAGACTGCTAAATGGCTCATAGAAGCCTGGGATTGAGATTGTTTCGCGCAAGTAGTCGCATCCGGAAAGTAAAAGAGTGGCCGATTCTGCGAGGCGGCGTGCTCACGCAAGCCGCGATCACGTTAACCGAAGCGGCACATATCCAACGGAGGAGTTTGATTGCTCCACGCTGCGTGAGACATCGCGACTTGGTCGGCTAGCCAAGTACCTTCTTCGCCTCGGCAACCACGTTATCGGTCGTAAAACCGAAGGCTTCGTAAATCTTGGCGAACGGCGCCGAAGCACCGAAACCGTCCATGCCGATAAAGGCTCCGCGGGATCCCAAGTACCGATCCCATCCTTGACGGACGCCCGCTTCGATGGCAATACGAGCCGTCACCGTAGGCGGCAGCACTTCGTCGCGGTAGGACTGTGGCTGATCTTCGAATAGCTCAAACGATGGCATACTAACGACGCGAGCAGCAACGCCAGCCTCGGCAAGTCGCTTCTGAGATGCAAGAGCTAGCGACACCTCGCTTCCTGAAGCCATCAGAATGACCTGCGGCTCACCGTCAGAATCCGACAGAATATAGCCACCTTTCGTCACACCAGCCGCCGAAGCGCAAACGCTACGATCCACTGTCGGAAGATTTTGCCGTGTTAGTACTAACGCTGTCGGTCGCGCGGTTTCGGCGATCGCGGCCCGCCAGGCATGAGCTGCTTCGTTCGCATCGGCCGGGCGAATCACGACTAATCCGGGAATGGCCCTCGCAGCCGCTAGCTGCTCCACCGGCTGATGAGTAGGACCGTCTTCGCCAACGCCAATCGAATCGTGCGTAAAGACGTAAATCGCTGGCAGATGCATCAAAGCGCTGAGCCGCATGGACGGCCGCAGATAGTCGCTAAAGACGAAGAATGTTGCTCCGTAAGGTCGCACTCCAGAGAGTGCCATGCCATTCAAGATCGAAGCCATGCCATGCTCGCGAATTCCGAAATGGAAGTTGCGACCTGCATAGTCGTCGGCTCCAAAGTGACCGGTGCCATCAAAAGTCAGCAAGGTATTTGTCGATGGCGCCAGATCGGCAGAGCCACCGATCAACCACGGCACATGCTTGGCAAATGCGTTGAGCGATTGACCCGCTGATTTTCGTGTTGCTAGACCCTTTTCATCGGCGGGAAATTCCGGCAGCTCCGCGTCCCAGCCTGCGGGAAGTTCGCCCGCTTGCATCTGCGTGATCTCTACCGCTAAATCCGCGTGCTCGGCCTGGTACTTTGCAAACAGCTCGTCCCATGCTTCGCGACTCGCCAGACCGCGTTGGCCCATCGTGTTCTGGAAATGCTCCGGAACTTCGTCGGGCACGACAAAGGATTCGTCTTCCGGCCAGCCGTAGGCTGCTTTCGTCAACTTCACTTCCTCGGCGCCTAGGGCTGCGCCGTGGGCGCCTGCCGTATTCGCTTTGTTTGGCGAGCCATACCCAATGATACTTTTGACGATGATTAGGGTTGGCGCGTCGGTGCATTTTTGAAACGTCTCGTACGCGGCTGACAGTGCCTTCAGATCGTTTGCGTCGGTCACCGACACGACATTCCAGCCCAAGCCTTGGAATCGAGTGGCGACATCTTCGCTGAAGGCAAGATCTGTTTTCCCTTCGATCGTGATATTATTGTCGTCATAAATCCAGCAGAGATTCGAGAGTTTGAGGTGCCCGGCAAGCGAGGCAGCTTCGCAAGCAACGCCTTCCATCAAATCGCCATCGCTACATTGCGCGTAGGTGTTGAAGTCGAAAAGTTCAAAGCCCGGATTGTTGTATCGCGCGGCCAGCCACTTCGACGCGATTGCCATGCCTACGCTATTGCCACAACCTTGACCCAGCGGGCCAGTCGTTGTTTCGACACCCGTGGTGTGTCCATGCTCTGGGTGCCCGGGCGTAGCGCTTTGCCACTGGCGAAAGTTTCGCAGCTCTTCAAGTGAGACGGACGGTTCGTCGGTGATGTTTCCGTCCGCGTCGGCCTTGCGGACACCGGCCAAGTGCAGCATCGAATAAATCAACATCGACGCGTGCCCACAGGACAATACGTAGCGGTCGCGATTGGGCCACAGCGGGGCCATCGGATCGTAGCGCAATACATCCGTCCAAAGCTGATACGTCACAGGAGCGAGCGCCATCGGCGTGCCAGGATGCCCACAGCCAGCGGCCTCGACGCCATCCATCGAAAGTGTGCGGATGGTGTTAATTGCCAGTTGAGAGAGATCGTTGCTAGTTGCGGTCATACGAAAAAGGTAGCTAGAGCGGGGTGGGAATGCGAAGTGCGAAATGGCAAGAAACAACAATATACGCAGTGAAATTGACGAGTGTCAATTCCGGACCGTGCTTGGTGCGACTCTGAAAACCGTTCAACTTGTCCTGATTTCTTAACAGGAAACACGTTTGCCGGCAGTACTGCTGATCTTAGCAAGATTGGCAATGGAAATTGCTCGATGGGCGTCTGCTAAACTCGAAGACTTGAGTACCAGGCTCGCGACAGCCCGATGGAAGTGCAGCAACAGTTGCTCGCCCACCGGTCGCTCGTGATCTAACGTTTCGAGATGTTGACCGGCCTCGTCGAACCAGGCGACGGTGTTCGGTAGATCCAGAAACGCAATGCCTCGTTCGCAAACCACTTTCAGATCAGCGGGTCTGCGAAACGCCAAGGATTCGCGCAAGCTCTCACTGATATAATCGCCGCATCCAATCACTGCCAAAGAACCCGTCCCAGGTTGGTTGGCCGGCGAGAAGTCGAGGTTTACCGAGAAGTAGTCTTGCTGATCGAGCCCAGCAACCTTGTGCGAGTTCGCCAGTAGCGAGGTTGGTTCGCTCTCGACGATGTAACGACACCAGTCGATGAGCTCAACGAGATCGCGGTAGCATTTGTTTGCCGCTGAAGGGTTATTCGGATGAACACGTCTACGGTTACAGAATAGCAATTTCGGCGCACCCAGTCGTGTGGCGAGCAGTTCCTTCAATCGCAAGGTCGCCGGTGACAAGCGGCACGGAAACTCAGCCATAAAGGCGATACCAGCGTCCTGCACGCGCTGTCGCAGCGTAAGCGCTTCGTCGTCATCGAGATCAATCGCGGCGGCGCAGTACACGGCTTTGCCCATCTCGCACGCCGCATGGATCGGTAGGGCTCCGAAAAAGCTGCCAGAAAGCAACAGTACCGCGTCAATTTCTTCGCGCGCCGTCAAGCCACGGTAGCCATCGTGAACCGTTGCATTGAACTGTCGCGCTGCTTGCTCGGCGCGGTGCTTGACGGAGTCGCAGAACGCTACCACTTCGAACCTGTCAGACAGGGCTCGTAGAGCCGGCAGATGCCGCGTCTCCCAAGCTGCGCCCACGCCGATTACACCGATGCGAAGTTTCATAGGCGCAAGTGCGTCAGAAAAATTAGGGTCAACGTGAGCTATCGCACACCCATGCCGGCCAATCTGCGAAACGCAATTGACCGGACACCAGACAAGTACCAGAGTATAGCGGAAGGCGGCCGTTCGACTCAATCGCGAATTCGTCGTAACCAACCATTCTGCAACGGTCGTCGCATGCGTATCTCGGTCGTCATCCCTACCCTCAACGAAGCTTTGTGCGTGAGAAAGGCGATCGTAAGCTGCTGGGAAAGCGGTTTTGAGGAAGTCGTCGTCGCGGACGGTGGCTCAACCGATGGTACGCAGCGAATCGCGGCTGAATTCGGTGCACTGGTTGTCCAAGGCACGCGCGGCCGCGCAGCGCAGCTCAACCTCGGCGCCCAGCATGCTGCCGGCGAGGTGCTGCTCTTTCTCCATGCTGACAACTGGCTCTCGGCCGCTGCGGGCCAGCAGATAAGATCGTCTCTCGAAGAAGAAACGATCTCGGCCGGCGCTTTCCGGCAACACATCGAAGCCAGAGGTTACCTCTATCGATTGCTCGAATGCGGAAACGCTGCACGGGTCGGGTGGAGCGGTCTTGCGTACGGCGATCAGGCGATCTTTATGCGTCGCGATGTCTTTGGAAAGCTCGGCGGTTATCCAGACGTGTCGCTCATGGAAGACTTGCTCTTGATGCGCAAGTTCCGAAAGCTTGGTCGCGTCGCCCTACTGCCCGGACCAGTTTACGTCAGCCCAAGGCGCTGGCAGCGTAAGGGAGTGCTCCTGCAGACATTACGGAATTGGTCGCTCGTGACTGCCGAGCGGCTAGGCGTCTCCCCCAACCGATTGGCTCGCTTCTACCCTGCGCACTCCGATCAATCAGCAGACCACTTGCCCAGCGTCACCTTGGAAGAACGCCTCGCGACGCCAATTGATCCGTAAGTAGCTCCATCGGCAATCCGATGACGTTGGTGGCGCTGCCTTCGAGGATATGTAGCCATCCCTGCCGATCTTGATAGCCAAAGCCGCCAGCCTTGCCTCGCCATAACTCGCTAATGAGATAGTCTTCGATGTCCTCGTCCGCGATGCTGTCCATCCGCAACTCCGTTACGGCTAGATGCGTTTGAGGCTTGCGATCGTCGTTTAAGACACCGACTGGCCACAGGCAGAGCCCACTGAACACGCGCTGCTGTCGCCCGCGAAGCCGCAGCAGCATATCGCGGGCATGGTCTTCGTCGCGGGGTTTGCCAAGCACCGCACCATCGCACTCGGCAACTGTATCACAGCCGATGACCAAGGACGGACCGAGCTGCTGATCGCGGGCGCCGTATTGATCGCGGGCGATCGTGCCAACCACGTCTGCGGCCTTGCGCATCGCCAGTTCCGTCACGAGCGCTGCCGGACCACCTGTCGTGCAGATTCCACAGTTTTCCGCCGAATCGTCGGGGACCATGACTTCAAAATCGAAGCCTGCCTTATCGAGCAGTGTCCTGCGCTGAGGGGACCCGCTGGCGAGTATCAGTTTCGGTGGAGTCATGAAAAATTTGCCAGACTGCGGAGACTGCATTGCGTGCGACGAATTGGTTAGAATTTAGCATGAAGCCCAAGTCGTCGAAATGGAAAATCATGCCCGCTGCCATCGAACCTCTCTCGGTCCTGTACGAAGACAACCATCTTCTGATTGTCAACAAGCAGGCAGAGCTGCCCACGATGGGCGTCGCGGTAGACCGGCCAAGTCTGCTGACAATTGCCAAGCAGTACATCGCTCGCAAGTACAATAAACCCGGCAATGTCTACTTAGGCATCGTCAGCCGGTTAGACGCCCCGGTCAGTGGTTTGGTCGTCATAGCTCGCACCTCGAAGGCGGCCGATCGATTGACCAATGCCTTTCGCGACCGTCGCGTAAAAAAGGTCTATCGCGCCGTTGTGTCCGGCGTTCCCCAGACGCGGCAGGATCGGCTGGAGCACTATCTGCGCAAAGACGAGCGGCATCGGCGTGTGCATACCACCCACGCAGATTGCCCAGGCGCTCAGTTGGCCAGGCTGCGCTACGAGGTGCTCGCTGATTACGCAGACAATGCGTTAGTTCAGGTTCACCTCGAAACTGGCCGCAAACATCAGATTCGGGTTCAGCTTTCCAAGATCGGCCATCCTGTTTTTGGCGACCGCAAGTACGATAGCAAGCAGAGCTTTCCTGCAGGTATCGCGCTTCATTCAACACACATCGAACTGGCTCACCCCGTGCGGGACGAAGTCCTGACGCTTAGCGCACCACTACCCCCAAGCTGGAAAAAGCATCGAACTGCTAACCAATTGGTTGCGTTAGCACGAAAGTAGCGGCCATTCGATCCCTCGATTGTTGGCGCTGGCATCGAACGCGAAGTAGAATTAGATAGTCACTTTTTGGCAGTACTCGCTTAGGAAACTCTTCTCTTGGTGCGCGCAGATCGGTCCATCTTGGAGCAAGCTGGCTTGGCTAGCAACCTGCTAACCGAAGAGCAGATTGACCACGCTTGGCAAATGATGGCCGAGACCTTGCCGGCGTCCGAACTGTCGCTCGAGGAAATCACCGACCGACAACTGGCTGAGTATCTCGTCGAACTCGGGCACCTCAATCGCTGGCAAGCCGAGCAACTGCGACAAGGGCGAACGAAGTTCAATCTCGGCTCGTATCGAATTGTCGATGCAATCGGTCACGGCGGCATGGGCTGGGTGTTCAAGGGAGAACACGAACTGCTTGGTCGTGTCGAGGCGATCAAGGTGCTGCCGAAAACACAGACCAATCCTACGTCGATCGGCAACTTCTTACGCGAGATACGCGCGCAGGCACAGCTTAACCATCCCAACTTGGTTCGCCTTTCCTATGCTGACACCGACGGCGACACCTACTTTCTTGTCACCGAGTTTGTACCTGGTTCGGACTTGCGGCGCCTCGTTCACTATCACGGAGCCATGAAACAAGAGAAGGCGGCGCTGCTGATTTCACAGGCAGCCTCGGCTCTGGCGCACGCCCATAACCAGGGCATGATCCACCGCGACGTTAAACCTGGCAATATTCTTATTACCCCCGAAGGCCACGCCAAACTCA
>JBCDBK010000131.1:0-9900 GCA_039184115.1 Planctomycetota bacterium
CTTTGGTATGTTGAACGATTACAAACTTTCCGACCTCCACACTCCCGTACGTGGAATCGACTGGATCGGTACGCTGGGAAATCCGGTGACGAAGTTCCAGTTCTGTCGTCGCTTTGCGGCTTCGACAGGTGACTCGCCGAGCGAGTCTCCCATGCGCCTTCGAGTGGAAAACGCTCGTCATCGCATCGCGAGCTTAGCAATCTCGGCGCAGGACGCTGGTTTCTCTGACCAAACGCACTTCTTCAAGCGGATGCATGGCATTACACCAGGGACCTACCAAAGAGTTCACAGCTGAAGGCTCTCGCTAGTGGCAGATGGATTCAAAGACAAGCATCGGCAAGAAGCTAATCGGTTTGTGGACTGGAACGACCATCATTCGACGTACTTAGACACGAAGAACGCCAACTGCATCGATTTTGTACGCAATCGAAGGCAAGCGTGTTGCGGTAGCCCGCCGAGCGGTGACCTTGTGCTCAAGATGGTTTCTGAGGGTTCTATCTCAGATTACAGGGGAGATTTCGGCTTTGGGACGATCCGCGGAAATCTCATACCTGTTAACGATTTCATCTTGATACCGCCCAATCAGGCTAATCAGGGCGATGGTAGAGGGCCATTCGAGCTGACGAGTGCTGCGATTCACTGGGAGAAGTGGGAAACTGAGTGTGGTCAGCTTGCTGGGCGGCCCGTCCCAGACTTCAAAATAGTGCACTCGCGTTCGAATCAGGATAGTACGATTCGATCCCTGATGATGCTGGGTTGGCAAGGAAGTTCAGGGCAGCCGGAATCTGAATTTTACGAAGAGATGATCGGATCGGCCCTCATCTTTCGGCTGCTTTCACTATCCAATCAGATCCCATCTAACACTCAAGACAGATTGGACAGAAAGAAGCTTGCATTGGAAGACCAATCGTTGAGGCGGGCACTAGAGTACATCCACGATCACTGCGGAGCTGGCAGAATAGGTTCGCTCTCGGAAATAGCCAAACACTGCGACCTTAGTCGCTTTCAGTTTTGCCGCCGCTTTGCGGCGTCGACAGGCTACACGCCTAGCGACTACCTAATGCGGCTACGTGTGGAAGCTGCTCGCCATAGGATCGCCGACGGCGCGAGTATCGCTAACGCGGCGATTAAATCCGGTTTCTCAGACCAGTCGCATTTGACTCGTTTCTTCACGCGCATACATGGAATCACGCCCAGACAATACCGGCGTGAAATCGCTGGTCGCAAGATGCCTTAAAGGTGAGCGTGACGAACTCGGTGCAACGTTTAGCTAGTATCGCCTCTGCTATCGCACAGGCACTAACTGCTTGTGCGAGTTTGGCCAGTAGCCCAAATACGGATTACCTAGTCAGGTGGCTAACGCTAGGTAACCTGCTAACTCTAGGCATTTTACGCAAGGTCTTTTTCGCCGAGTCAGTCAGTCTAAAATCTGCGATACGGGAAGATGGTTCGCGGAGAAACGTCAGTTGCAGATTCCCAGGCATAATCTAACCGGAGGATCTAGGGTTTTGTTCTATATACGAGCAACTGTAGGTCGACAGAGCACCGCAAATGCCCGCGCGTGCACAATCGTTCTATATTTTATGCGTAGCGATATTCTAGGATGCTGCTTTACGAACGTAACTTCTTTCGAGAGGAAGCAATAATCTATGGGACAAGAATATAATCGACTCGACAAAGATCAAGCCGCTCTGCTCCTCGTGGACCATCAATCTGGACTGATATCGCTCGTTCAGGACTTCACTCCAGACGACTTCAAGAACAACGTCGTTGCTTTGGCAGATATCGGGAAATTCTTCAACCTTCCTACGGTCATCACAACTAGTTTTGATGAAGGACCCAACGGACCCATTGTTCCCGAAATCGTGGACCGTCATCCAGATGCGCCATTCATCCACCGCCCAGGTCAAATCAATGCCTGGGATAATGAGGAGTTTGTTAAGGCTGTTGAGGCTACTGGTCGGAAACAACTCATCATCGCAGGCGTAGTGACGGATGTTTGCGTCGGATTCGTGACACTGTCTGCAATTGAAGCTGGCTACGATGTGTTTGTAGTGACGGATGCCTCGGGAACATTTAACCATACCGTCCAGCAGGCTTCGTGGAATCGCATGTCCGCGGCTGGTGCTCAGATGATGAACTGGTTTGCTGTAGCCTGCGAACTGCACAGGGATTGGCGAAATGATATGGAAGGCTTGGGTAATCTACTCTCCGAGCATCTCCCAAATTACAGAAACCTGATGACCAGCTACTTCACATTGCAAGACGCGAAAAAGTCGTAAACGTGAGTAGTGCGGTCGGTAATATTCACTGCGCGATTACTCGGATAGTCCGAGAAGGCAAAGAAGCTGCGTTCGAGGAGGCAATCAGGCGATTCGTCTCGCGGTCTATGGACCATAGCGGTACGACCGGGGCTCACTTGTTGCGCCCGACGGATGCGAGTCGGCCTCGTGAATATGGAATCCTCCGATCGTTTGTGAGTATGGAGCATATGGAGTCGTTCTACGCTTCGGACATGTTCAAAGATTGGCAGGTTGAAGTAGCAGACCTAGTCGAAGGAGAACCCTTACATCGACGACTTCACGGTCTCGAAGCGTTCTTTCGCAGTGGCGGACCAGCTTTTCCGCCGCCAAGATGGAAAATGGCGATCGTGACTTGGCTAGGCGTCTATCCGGTCGTCTTGTTCTGGTCGCGAATGCTCGCACCTCAGCTCTCGTTTCTGCCATCGGCAGCCGTGATGGCCATTACCGCTCTCGCCGCGGTGATCACCCTCGCTTGGGTCGTGATGCCGCTACTCACCAAGATATTCTCACACTGGCTCCATGGAGGATTACGCCCATGACAGTTTCACGACGTCGGTTTGTGGCAAATGCGGCCGCTGCAGGAGTGGTTGGGTTAGTCGGCCAGAAGTACCTTCAAGCAGAAAATAGAGGAGGCATTAAGCCGGACACGATCCTGTTCAACGGGAAGATCACCACGATGGATCCCGACCGGCGTGAGGCTGAGGCTGTCGCTGTGACGGGCTCGAAGATTGTCGCAGTGGGGTCGAACAAAGACGTCCTCGGGCTTGCGGGACCGCAGACTGAGCGTATCGATCTCAGAGGCAAGCGTGTCATCCCTGGGCTGATTGATAGCCACACTCACATCATTCGTCAGGGAAACAACTTCGCGATGGAACTGCGATGGGACCACGTCCCATCTTTGGCAGACGGGCTTCGCATGCTGAAGCGTCAGGCAGAACGAACGCCACCGGGGCAATGGATTCGAGTCGTCGGAGGTTGGTCGGTGGACCAGCTGGCCGAAAAACGTTTGCCGACACTTGAAGAGATCAATGCGGTGTCGCCGGACGTGCCCGTCTATGTTCTCCATTTGTATGATCGAGCGTGGCTCAACAAGGCGGCCCTGCGGGCGATTGGAGTCGATCAGCATTATTACGAACCGTTCGTCTCCGGTCGCCTCCAGCGCGATGACCAAGGAAGTCCGACCGGGCTGGCGATGGCGCGACCGAACGCTCAGCCGCTCTATGCACTTCTCGACTTGGCTCCGAAGCTAGATTTTGAACAGCAATTGACGTCGACCAAGCACTATTTCCGTGCGCTCAACGCCCTCGGTATGACCTCAGCGCTCGATTGTGCTGGCGGATTCCTTAACTATCCCGACGACTACGGCGTCATCACGGAACTGAACCGTCGAGGCGAGCAAACGGTGCGGATCGGCTATCAACTGTTCGCCCAGCGGCCACGTCTTGAACTCGACGACTTCAAGCGTTGGAACGACATCGTCAAACCGGATGAAGGTGATGACTTCCTTCGCTGTGTCGGCGCTGGCGAGATGCTTGTCGCCTCGGCGTACGACTTCGAAGACTTCTCTTACCCGCGTCCCGAGCTGGCAAAGAGGATGGAAGGCGATCTCGAACCGGTTTTAGAGTTTCTCTTTGACAACCGATGGCCGATTCGTTTCCACTGCACCTACGAGCAGAGCGCAAACCGATTGTTGAATGTGGTCGAGAAAGTTGGACGCGATCAAGGTCTCGAAGAACTAAACTGGATTTTCGACCATGGCGAGACGATTACCGACGCCACGATGGAGCGAATCGCTCGTCTGGGCGGCGGAATCAGCTACCAGAACCGTATCGCTTTCCAGACGACCGCCTATCGTGATCGCTACGGGGAGGACGCGCTTCGGAAAGTGATGCCGGTGAAAAAGATGATGGCCGCAGGCGTGCCGCTAGCAGCCGGAACGGATGCGACGAGGGTCTCTTCATACAACCCGTGGCTTGCAATCCATTGGGCCGTCTCTGGCAAGGGCCGGGGTGGTGATGTGATTTGGAATCCTGCTGACCGACTTTCGCGAGAGGAAGCTCTACAACACTGGACCTCGGCAGGTGCGTGGTTTAGTCGTGAAGTCGGCAAGAAGGGGCAGATCAAGATCGGGCAACTTGCCGACATGGCTGTGCTGGACCGAGATTACTTCGCGGTCGCCGAGAACGAAATCGCCGACATTGAAGCGGACCTAACGTTGACGGGTGGCAAGATCGTGCATGCAAGTGCCGACTTTGCAGCGTATGCCCCACCACCGCTGAAGAATCTCCCTGGCTGGTCGCCAGTTCCCATTTTCGGCGCTCCCGGGGCTGCAATTTGAAGTCCACTTTTGTACACCTGCGGGATAGCAGGTTCACAGAACACACCTAACGAAGTGAATCGCAAGACTATCGAAATCGCCAACAGCATGTAGCAGTAACCAGCGATGGAGATTGAATCGCAATCACGAGACTTTAGGCTGCGGAAGTTGTTCTGCTCAGTCTTGGTTAGCAAAGGAATTTCATGGCGGATCATTCGTTTCTTGAATCGTTCTCACCGGCCATCGATACGATGGTGACAGATAATGTGATCGATTTCTTGACCGAAGAATGCATGTTGCAAGCGGGCAATGCGGAACGCATTTTCGGGAAATCTGCGATTCGTGCGGTATTCGACAATCTTTACGGCACAATCCAAACTATTCACCACCAAATTGACGATCACTTTTCTGTGGGAGACAAGGCCGTCTACCGGGGGACAGTGACTTATACGCGAAGGGACGGCTCGACGCTTACGGTTCCGTTTTGCGATGTCTTTCGAATCAAGGACGAGAAGATATGCGAGTACTTCATCTACATCGACTGGCACGAGCTCTCCAGCTCTTTGTAGTAATCGTATCGGTCGCCTACTACTGGTCCATGGCGGATTGCCGTGCCCAAGGAACGGAAGGAGCTAGTCCGGTCATTGAAGGATTCCGGTTGCCGGCGACCGGTCCGATTCGTGAACGGAGTGATGATGAGCCCGACGTTGGGTTTTTGGAGCGATCGCTGCCGTTCGACTCGGACTATCTGAAGATCAGCGGCGAGTTTCGCGAGCAGTTCGAGTCATGGCGAAATCGCGAATTTGGGTTCGCGGAAGATGCCGACAACGACTATCTGCTGCAACGACTATATCTCGATTTCGAGATAGCACCGAATGACTGGTTGCTGTTTCAGGTCGAGTTCGGAAGCGCCTTTCAGTTCGGTTCGCCGTTTGAGCCCTCTCCAATCGATGAAGATCCCGCATTCTTTCAACAACTGCTCTCAGGTATCACGCTATTAGAAGACGACCGGGGACGACTATCAGCAACTTTCGGACGACAAACATTCTCGCTCGGGTCGGGGCGATTGGTCGCTACGAGAAACGGCCCAAACATTCGACGAAGCTTCGACGCAGCTCGCCTGATTTTCGAAAATCCATCTTTCTCAACACAGTTGGTTGCCGGTAGCGACGTCGAATTCGGGGGTGACGCCTTCGACAACAAACCGACGACGGATAAGTTGCTTTGGGGAAGCTACAATACGCTGAAAGCGGGACCCGATTCGCTGCTTCCAGGTCACGGCGGTCTCGACCTATTCTATCTAGGCTACAGGAACGATTCGGCTCGTTTCGACTCAATCGAGGGCGATGAACATCGCCATAGCTTCGGCTTTCGCGCGTTCGGCCTCTTCGGGGAGAACAACGGTTGGGACTACAACGTTGAACCAGTAATTCAGTTCGGGTCAATTGAACGGCAGGATATCTTCGCTTGGTCGGTCGCGAACATCATCGGATACACATTTGAGTCGGTGCCCATGAAGCCGCGGCTTGGCGTCAAGTTCGACGCGATTAGCGGCGATGACGATCCCGACGATTCCAGACTCGGTACTTTCAACGCACTCTTTCCGAATAACAGCTATTTCAGCGAAGCCGCCATCTTTGCACCAGCAAATCTCTACGATTTAAATCTCAGCTTAGATGCCCAACTTACCGACAGTCTCACCGCAGTCGTTTTGTACGATTTCCTATGGCGTTACAGTACTCAAGATGCGATTTACGTACCGCCTGGAGTTCCCGGCGTCGATGGAGACACCTCTGGGGAGCGCAGCATCGGAAATACTATTTCCATCGCTTTAGAATGGAGGCCAAAGTCTAGTTTTGAAGCCACGGCCGCATATGTGCACCTCGAACCAGGCGACGCACTCACCGCAGTAGGCGGTCAAGAGGCGGACTTTTTTCTACTTTGGGCGACCAATTTCTTTTGACGACGCGGTCATTTGCCGAAAGGATGTCTTGACGCACCTAGACCGGCTTGAATACCTCCGAAAAACACCGGCCTCCGACGATGTTATCTAGGAAGTAGGAGGTGATAAATTGCTTATTGAGAACTCCTTTAGGGGTATTCTCTTGGCCTGATCAGTATGCGTCAACTTTGCGCCGCCGCAAGACAAGCACATCACACCATGTAGATTATGATTTCCATCGTACGATGACGTAGCGTAGCAACTCATGGTAACCACTTTCAAATGTAGTTCTGGAGACGACAGATACCAGCCAACCAGCCAGCGCTACCAGGTATCCAATCCTCGTCGGTAAATGAGTGTGGGCCATCATTGACTGCGAGCGGGTCGACATCGTGCTCGAATTGCTTTCCAGTGCCAAAGCCATTGCAAATAACACCCCGGGTTCCGAACCAGGTCCCTGCGGTTCGGTGGCCGACTCCATGTATCATGCTTACAGGTATTGCAGTGCCTTCAGAAGTGTCCGTCTTGAATACGACGCTACCAGTCTCCAGGCTCTGCGTGGTTAAGCCGGCGTTGAGTCCCGCAATCCACTGGAGATTGGAGTATGCAACTTCTAGTAGCTTTGGGTCATTAAGTAATTCATACAGTTCTACTGCCAAAGCAGCTGTAAAACCGTAGATCGCATTCATTCCATGAAAGGTTCCGGCAAAGTAAAGGGGACCCTCGTGACCAAAGATTCCTAGCGGTATGATCAAGAAAGGGTTCTGCTGACAGCCAGGCAGCAGGTAGCCATAGACAAAATCGTTTAGGGCTTCTTGCCAAGTGTGTGCTTCGACATGCTCGGGCCATAGCCTCAACATTTCTAAGAAGGGGATTAGGTAGTTTGGAAATATCCCTCCTGCGTCGGCGCCAAAATCCATCTGATAGATAGAATGGCTCCACGATTTCTCGCTGAAGTCGAGCGATCTAAATTCTCGGAAGTGGCCAAAATAACCCGCTTCAGAGTTCTCACGAGAAAATTGCCGGGCGATGATCTCTCTCGCCGTTTCGACGGCGACGTGCTTTGCATCGGCGTCGCCGCACTTCCAAGTCTCTAACGCCCCCCAACAGCGCATGACCAGATCGCGAGTGGGCCATTCATCTTGTGGAATCGGCGTACTATACGGAATGCCTCTTTGTCGGCGAGAAAAGCCCTGGTCGCCGAGAGGCTGAGCGTTATTCAGCAGCCAGCGATACGTCCTATGTGCACAGTCTGCGTAGCGACGTCGAGGAACCGCATACTGATCCGATAATAGTCGCGACGATCGCCTCAAAGCGACGACGGCCTTCAATGCATCGCTGGGGAGAATCTCATTTTCATTTCCAATGATATCATGACACATCGCACCATCTGGATGGCCTAACTCGGTGGCCTTTTTCTGCGTCGCGACCAGGTAGTTGCAGCCGTTGATGACTTGCTTCTCAATTCGTTCAAGATCCATCGAATCAAGACGATCACTTGAGTATTCGATGACGTCTAATAAACCGAGAATCATCGTGCTCTGGGCATTACTCTCTTGCCACATCATGCCCGCATCCATCCAACCTGACTTGGCCTTGGCCAGCAATGCCCGTGACTCGAGCATCTCGATTGCCATCAAGTGTACGGTTCGATCCCAGAGGATGTTCTTTGCCACCGTAAGCCCATCGTCAGCAAGGCTTATCGTGTCCTGGTCGGATACTTTGACGGACCATTGGCCTTCGGGTAGGTCGGCGATAAACTCGGCAATCCACCAATAACTGCCCCACAACGATCCCCAGAATTCGCAAAGAGCCTCGCGAGTGACGTTACCATCGGACTTTGTGAGCTGACACTTAGCCTGAGCTGATAGGAAGTTCCGGTCGGTCGATCGGATGACGATCCGAACAGGCAACGTGCTTTCATAACCCACTTGCGAGTAAAGTAGTCCGCGAATAGGTCTCGTGGAATTCATGTGTTGAGAAATGAGTCAATGTCGTTGCGTATAGGAATGGAAGATTGCGCGCCGACGTGAGTAACTGATAGCGCGGCGGCCGCGGAGGCAAATCTTACGGACTCTGCAAGTGAGTTTCCTTCGCCTAAACCGACCGCTAGCGATCCGCAGAAAGTATCGCCAGCTGCGGTGGTATCGATTGCCTGGACCGAAAACGGGGCAGCATCGTATGCTCCACTCTCATCGGCGAAAACTGCACCCAGTTTTCCAAGTGTGACGACGACAAAACGATGGCTACCTGCCACCCTCAGTTGTTGGGCAGTGTCGCGAGCTTCAGCCAACGATCCGTTCGGACGTGCGTTGCCATTGAGAGCCGCCGCTTCTATCTCGTTTACCACAAGCCCATGAACCGAATCGTCTGGTGTTAGTCGGAGATCATGGGCGGGAGCGTAATTGAGCAGCACCGGTCGACCTAACCGAGACGCAGTTTCCAGTGCCTGGTGGTTCGACTCGTAGGGAATTTCCTGCTGCAATACGATCCAATCACTTTCGGCGACCACCTGTTCCACGGCTTGCACACGCTCGGGTGTGACACAGTAGTTCGATCCAGGTGCAACGGTCAAATAGTTGTCGCCTTGCCGATCAAACATCACTAGCGCTGCGCCGCTAGGCGTCTGTGTTTCAAGGCTAACATGCGTGGTATCAATTCCGTCGGCTTGTAGGTTACTCAAGTATAGATCCGCAGTAGCGTCGTTGCCCAACGCTCCAACGAATGTAACTCTACCCCCAGCTCTGGCCGCGGCAACAGCCTGATTTGCTCCTTTTCCACCAAAAGTCTGAAAGAACTTTCCGTCAGTTACGGTTTCGCCCGTGACAGGAAGCCGATCGACCTGCATGATATAATCGACGTTGGCGCTGCCTATAACTGTGATCTTGGCTTTCATAACATTACATTTAAGTCTGGTAGTGAATTAGGTCAAATTGGTGAAGAATAACACACAGCGATCCGTTGCCTGGATAGTTGGTCGATAAGAATCCAATTAATGTCGTCATGCTAGATTCCGATCCGATACTTCAGCGGTCTCGCAAGAGAGTTCAGCCGTCGCCATGATCTCCTTTGTTGAGGCGAAATCCGCGATCCAGTTAGACGGACGGCGGCTAAAAGGATCTTCCGATTCCAGAGTCAGCCCAGCGCTGACCTCCAAGTTGCACACGCCACAGATCGGCGGCGCTACATCGGTGTGTGGTGCTTTGCTACCCGAATCCACTAGAAGCAGTTTCAAAAATGTCTCAAAGCAATAATTAGGCAGGCCAAGTGGACAAATCCTTGAAACAAATCGGGATAGTACTCATAGCGTGTGACCAGCCGGCGGAAGTTTTGCAGCC
>JBCDBK010000132.1:0-9806 GCA_039184115.1 Planctomycetota bacterium
CCCCTCCCCCCCCCGGGGCCCCCCAAAACGTCAAAAACCTGTTTTCCTTTTTTCCCATTTTGCGCCGGGGCCCCGCGCGGGGTGTGATTGCCTCTATATTTTGTGTGTGGTTCCCCCGGGGCCCCGCCCCCACGGCTCAAGTTAAAGAAGCTCCATTTTGGAACTCATGAGTTTTATTTACAGCTACCTATTCTAGCGAGTTGGCACGCCCACAGTTACCCCTCGCCACGAGTCGCGAGAACTGCCAGCTCTCGCGACTCGATCCGTAGCAATAGCAACGTCGCGGCTCGATCGCCTTGGAGTTTAAGTTCCTTGCGAAGGCGTTCGGGATCGGTCTCCACGCCTCGCTTTTTGATTTCCAAGGTGCCGATGTCAAGGCTGCGCAAGTGTTTGGCTAGAGGTTTCGTTCGCAAGGGAAGCACATCGTTGACTTCGAATCGGGCAAGTAGAGGATGCTCGATCGCATGATCGCCGGTGAGATAACTCGGCCCAGATTGCAAAGCTCGTAGACCACACGCAGCCGCTAGCGCGCCCGTCAGGCGAGCAGCCCGGATCGCCGCATCCGTATCGTAGATGTACCTCCCAACCTCGGCACTGCTCGGAGCCTCGCCATCAGGCAAACCGGTAAAGCTCGCCGATTCGACGGTGCCGTCCTTATTGACCATCACGGTCGACGCGCGGTGGCAACCAGGCGAAGTCGCCAGTTGGCCGAACCAGACGACTTGCTGCCGACACTGGCGATCTCGCGAAATCCACTCTCGTTCGGCCTGAGTTGCCCACACGGTGGGCACACGCGTCGCAGGTGCCAATTTGAGAATTCCGTTGTGACTGCTAAGCAGCCACCGATCGACGATAGCAGGGTCGGGCGAATGCCATTGCAACTGTGTCGAACGACGATCATTCGTCCGTCGATCCGGATCGAGATGCCAAATCTCTTCTGACGTGGGCGGCCTATTTTCCGCGTGATCATTAGTGACATCGGCAGGAAAACTAGTCTCTGCGACTCTGGCGTTCGCACTCGCCATCAACGCCAATTCGGGGGTAGCATCACAGCCGCGAGTCGGCCCAACGTCGGCTAGACCGACCAGATCGCCACCGATACCGGTGCAGTAGTCAGCGATCGAGCAAGTATCGTCGATCCGCGAAGCCTTGTAGCGGGCGACCCAGAGGTCGGTCGATTGCTGCAATCCGACATCGGTGAAAAACATCTTGTCGGCCAGTTTGCCGAACTTTGCAGCGCCGCGCTGACGCAGGTCCGCCTGTTGAACGACCAGTGCGGCCCGCTCTGGCGAAAGCGAGCGCCGGAGCCGGCTGAGCACCTGATGCGGCGCCGCAGCTGCCGACTGCGCTTCGGCGAGCAAGCCCGCGGCCCCGTCCTCGATCAGCCACTCATAATCAGCAAGGTTTGCCAAGGTCTTGCGATCGTGTCGCCACGAACCCTCATGCTTATCTCATCCGACCGGCTCGCAACGTCTGGTCCACATGTTGCGAACTTGCCGTCAGCACTCATCAAGCAAGGTGCTCAACTCCATGTAAAGATGCCCAAGTCGCTGTCGCGCGTTCGTCGATTATCAGATTTGGATACTTTGCGAATTACACGCGTCAGGCGTAACTGTAGCCGATGTCGTCGCAAACCCCTACTGTCGGACGCAAATTTTTGCTGAGGAAGTTCTGATGTTCCCGCGATTGCTTGGTGCCCCAGTCCTACTCACCGCAGCCGTGGGCGTTCCCTATCTGGCGACCAATGGCCCGAGTATCGACGGCCTTCTCGACAACTTTGCTCCTGCTCAGCAGACTGCGCCTGCTCCGGATGTTCACCAACAATTGCTCGCTGACCTGCCAAGGCCACGGTCGCGTCCTGCAATGCCCCAGGGTCCAGGCGCTACCCTCTATCCGACGGACACGCCTATCGAGGGTTCAGCGACGATGTCACTCGCGGAGGTTTTCAACTTTGGTGTAACCAAAGAATGGGTCTACTCTCGCTGGTCACGCAAATCGACGGCCTTGTCGGAACTGGGAATGTTCGGTGTACGTGTCCCGCTGGTGACCGGCACACAAATTCACGATCTTGCCGGTTCGCTGACCTACTTTTTTGGCACCGACGCGCGCGTGCATCGAATCGACTTCGAAGGCACGACGGGCGATACCACGCAGCTGGTTACACTCGTCGCGCAGCAGTACGGACTGCGGCCACAAGCGACGCGCATCGCGGGCGAGCAACTGTTTCAGGTTCGTCGCGGCGAGCAGGTCTTCAGTCAACTGAAGACGCGTCCAGCGCCCGTATTGTGGTCGAGTTCGCCACACGACAGCTTTTCGGTACGCCTCCGTCTGCAGCACCCTTCGATCAACGTCCCCCTACCGTTCGACTTGCCAGCAATGCCACCTGTCGCACCAGCGCCGCAGCCTACCGCACAGGAGCGGTCTCAACCTCAACAAGCAGCAGCCAAGTCATCGGCGAAGCAGGCGACAAGCGCGCCCGAAAAAGCAGTAGTTGATCCCAGGGAAAAATGGGAAGTCTTCTTTCCACGCAGCCGCGTGCCGAAGCCGCAAGTCGATAGTTTGGATCGCCGTGGACAGCTTTGGTAGCGAGACCGCGCAGACGATCGAACACGTATTCGCTTATCATGGGACCATGAGCGAGAACGTCTCGATCCAACGGTGTCCGCCGGAGCATAGGCCTACTGCGCTACGGGAGTTGCACGCCGAATTGCCGCCAGAGCAGCAACTTGGTTTGGTACAGGCGTTGAAGTCGACGCGAGATCAGGATGACTCGGCCTTCGACGGCCTAATCGTCGCACTTGCCGACGAGAGCATCGCGGGCGCGACATGGTGTCAGCTCGCGCCGGGATCCACGGCCGTGATCTGGCTGCCTAACTTCACGTCGCCCGCCGCCGTGCCTCTTCTCGAAGCGGCTGTGGATTTTCTGGACGAGCGACGGATCGTGCTTGCGCAGCTACTCGCAAATGCTGACGATTCTATTCCCGCCGAGCTGCTGGCCGCCGCCGATCTTCGCAAGCTCGCACGTCTGGCATATCTGTCCGTCGAAAACACCATGTTTCCCGCGACAGAGCCTAAATCCCGTTTGCAATTTGAATCTCACGCCAGCGAAGATGCTCGACGACTCGGCGATCTTTTACTGCTCACTTACCAGGGATCTCTGGACTGTCCGCAACTCAACGGCGTCCGCACTTCCGCAGACATCCTAGACGGCTATCGGCAGCAGGGCGCGTTCTCCGCCGATCGGTGGTTCTTCGTTCGTCACGACGGACAAGACGCCGGCGCGCTAATTCTCGCAGCTCATCCGGAAACCGCTAATTGCGAACTCGTCTACATGGGGCTGGTTCCCGCCGCCCGTGGCCAGAGGCTTGGCCGCGAGGTGTTGGAATTTGCCATGTGGAAGGCAGGCACCGACCACGCCGAGCGACTCGTACTAGCGGTAGACGAAGCCAACAAGCCAGCGCTAGACACTTACCTGCAAGCCGGCTTTCAGCCGTGGGATCACCGCACCGTGTTCGCAAGGCTGAGGCAGCGCGATTAGTTAGATCGCCATCCGTGTACTGATCACTTATTCACTGCCACTGTATTTTGTGGTTATCGAAAGAATCGACTACAACGTTATCAAGAACTTTCAGGTTGGAACGAATCAACGGTTAGAATTCCGTGCTGCCAACAAAAATGTCTCGTCCAACAGCTTATCCCCACGTTGCCGCCAGCTCCGAAAAAAGTTTTTCCGATCCTTCGTGCGACGAAAACGTTAAGAAACCCGACAAGTTTCATCAGCCGCGAATTGGACAGCGCACCCATACAAGTCAAGACCTTTTGTTTGCCTGCTAGCACTCTAGAATCTGTCGAACGCAACGAAGTTGAGTGGGCAGCTTCTGGCCGCCCGAGATGACCTTTTCGGTGGCAAGCTACCAAGTGAGTGTTCGCGATCGGAACTTGAAAGACGCGGAAAGTCTGCCAAGTCAAAGATTCGCTGGTAGCGTTGTATTTCTGGCAAACTAGCAGGAAGTGCATCATGGACGATTCGGACAGGCTGTCCGCATTACAGAAAGCGTTGGCTGAGCGCCTGGGTACGCAGCGCTACGAGCTTTGGCTCGGCCCACACACTTCGTTAGCGTATGACGATGGCAAACTAACGATCGGTTGTCCGTCGAAATTCGAATGCCAGTGGCTGCGCAGCCGGCTGCAATCGACGCTGCTCGAGAGTTGCCAACAGATTTGGGGCGATGGCGTGTCCGTCCACTTTAAAGTCTGTCGGAAGCGTCGTAAAACCAAGCAGCAATCACAACCAGACAGCCCGCAACAGCCGCTGTTTCCTGAGCTTGGTACAGACCAGCGGGAGCAGACATCGCCGCCTTCACGGCCACGACGCCAACCGCGCAGACGACCCGGATTGAAATCGTCGTTCGCGAACTTCGTCGTTGGTCCGAGTAACGAACTGGCCCACCGTCTCGCTCAATCTGTGGCCGAACAACCGGGGCACTACGGTCCGCTGCTGCTGTTCGGGCCTCCCGGAGTCGGTAAGACGCATCTCTGCTATGCCATGCTTCAGCAGCTGCGCCAATCGGAGGCTCGATTGCATGCGATAAGGATCACGGCCGAGCAGTTCACCGGCGAGTTTCTCGCAGCACTCGATCGACGAGCGCTGCCCAGCTTCCGCCAAAAGTACCGTTCTGTCGACGTGTTGCTGATCGACGACATACAGTTCTTGATCGGCAAACGTGCTACGATTGACGAATTGCTGCATACGATCGACACCTTGCACGATCGCGGACGGCAAGTCGTGTTGACTTGCGATCGCAGCCCAGGTGATCTGCAGAAAACGAGCGTCGAGTTGGTGTCGCGTGTTTCTGGCGGTCTTTCGATCCCGATGGAGGTGCCTGAGTTCCAGACTCGTCATGGCATCGTCCGCCAACTTGCCACGCGACTCAAGGTATCACTCGATGAGCCAGTGATCGAACTGATCGCCGCGCAGGTTGCCGGCAGTGCTCGACAGCTGGCGGGGGCGATCAATCGCCTAGTCGCCACAAGTATGGCCCATAAGTCGGCTATCACGGTCGATATGGCGCGTGCGACGCTTGCCGAATTCGTTCAGCAGAACACTCCGTCGGTACGGCTCGCCGATATTCAAAAAGCAGTTTGCGAGGTCTTTGGCGTCGAGGCGTCGAGCTTGAAGTCGCAGCGCAAGACTCGTTCGATTACCGAGCCGCGCATGCTGGCGATGTGGCTCGCGCGCAAATACACCCGCGCAGCTTTGGGTGAGATTGGCGAGTATTTCGGAAGACGCAGCCATAGCACGGTCGTGTCCGCCCAGAAGAAGATCGAGAAGCTCGTCAGCGAAAACGCGGAGATCTCGGTCGCCGACCGACCGTGTCAGGTCGACGAGGCCATCCGCCAGGTCGAGTCCGTGCTGCGTTCGGCGTAGCGGTGGTATACTGGGTGCATGACGATCATGCGATTCTTGCCTGCGCCGCCGCTTCAGCGTAGCGTATTCACGCTGTTTCTCGTCTTCTTCGCCATCAGTTGCATCAATCCACCGTACTTGCAGTTCATGCTGATGCAGCATGTGCCGACGGTGCTTGTCATTGGCGCACTGGCTTGGTTCACGAATCGATTTTCGATCAGCAACGCAAGTTTCGTTTCGATTATTGTCTTTCTCAGTCTGCATACCGTCGGAGCGCGGTACCTGTACTCTTACGTCCCCTACGACGATTGGGCAGAGTCGATGTTCGGCACGTCGATTTCGGACCTATTCGGGTTCAAACGGAATCACTACGACCGGCTGGTGCATTTTTCCTACGGCCTGCTACTGGCTGTGCCGGTTCAAGAATTCGAGCATCGCTACTTGAAGCTACCGACCGGCTTGGCGGCGATATTGGCCATTGAGTGGATACTCGCCACCAGCGGCGCCTACGAAATTGGCGAGTGGCTCGTCGCCGCCGCTTGCGCGCCCGACTGGGCCGAGTCGTTTCTCGGCCAGCAAGGCGATCCCTTCGACGCGCAAAAAGATATGGCACTCGCGACGCTCGGGGCGACTATTTCCATCGTCATCGCTCGCATCAAGCAATCTCGCGGGGCAGGAGTACGCGGACTGAGCAGCTGAGCGGAAGTTGGCGAACCATGGCGTGACCGTACAAAAATCCGCGTTCGGAGTGCGACATTACACCGCCGAGTTTCTCAATGCCTCCTACCTTGGATGCGTGTATCAGCTATTCGCCGGCGCCGTCATTCTCGTCGGCGCCCGCCATCTCTAACTGACGCATTTTTCGATACAGATTCGACCGATGCAGACCGAGTCGTTTTGCGGCTTGGCTCATGTTGCCTTGGGTGGTATCAATCATCTGACGGATGTACTCTTGCTGAAAGTCGCGTGTTGCACCAGCCAGGGTTGAGTTCAAGTCGAAACTAACCGAGTCGCTGGTCCCACTGGTATCAATAAACGCGATGTCTTCCGCCTCGATCCGATCTCCGGCAGAAAGATAAGCCAATCGTTCCATAAGATTGCGCAGCTCGCGGACGTTGCCTGGCCAGCGGTGAGCGACCAGTTGTTTCTTGGCCGCCGCCGACAGGCTGGGGACAGCTCGGCCCATGTTCTTACAGAAGGATTTAAGGAAAAACTCAGCAAGCAGCAGCATGTCTTCGCCACGTTCGCGGAGCGGCGGCAATTCGAGGCTCACCACGTTGAGCCGGAAGAACAGATCCTCGCGGAACTTCTTCTCGCGGACCATCGTGGCCAAATCTTGATTCGTGGCAGCCAGAATTCGCACTTCGGTATGAATCGGCGTCGAACCGCCCACACGCACAACAGTTTTGTCTTCTAATACTCGAAGCAATTTCGCCTGCCCGCTGAGGCTCATGTCGCCAATCTCATCGAGAAACAGCGTGCCGCCCGACGCGAGTTCAAACTTGCCCGCACGTGTTTCATTAGCGTCAGTAAACGCCCCCTTTTCGTGGCCGAACAACTCGCTTTCGAGTAGAGTCTCGCTCAGCGCCGCGCAGTTTACGGCGATGAACGGTTGCTCGCGTCGGCCACTGAGGTAATGGATCGAGCGTGCGACCACTTCTTTGCCGGTTCCGTTCTCACCGAGAATCAGGATCGCCAAGTCGGTGTCGGCAATTCGTCGCGTCGTCGAACGCACCGCTTCGATGGCCGCGCTCTCGCCGATCAGTTGGACACCACCGGCCGCTTCTTCGACTAGTAACTGATGCTTAGACAGCAGCTCTTCGATCTGCTTCGTGTTTTCCAAGGCGACGGTCGCGTGCGCCGCCAACTCTTGCAGACCGCGCTCATCTTCGTCAGTAAACTGGCCGTCGAGTTTGTTGAGCACCTCGAAGGCACCCAGGCACTTGCCATTGCCAGCGATCAGAGGTACACAAAGCAGCGTTTCGGTGTGGTAGCCAGTCTCGGCGTCCACATTACGAGCGATCTCGTCAGCGCCGATTTTGCTGCCAACTCGGCGCGGTTCCAGCGACTCGATGACCTGGCCAACGATGCCGGTGTTGTCGGGGATTCGCAGCTCGTCGTCGCCTAAACCCAACGCTGGACGAGCCACCAACGACTTATTGGACTTGTCCCACAAGAAGATGCTCGCCCGGTCGGCACCGATGAGTTCCGTCGCCGCCTCAGCCATCGCCTGTAACAGCGCCTCCATACAACTCGTCTGTCCCCAGGCATGCGTGATTTCCAGAATCTTCTCTAGGCGCCGTATCCGACGTAGGCGACGCTGGCGGTCCTGCACAGCCAGAAACGCTTGGTTGAGCGTCGACTGCAAGTTCGAAAGTTGCGACTCGTCGAGTTCCAATTGGACGACGGCTGCGTGCTTGTCCGAGAGCGGCAGCGCCGACCATCCGTCCTGCTGAGTTGGTCGCTCGCGGTCCAAGGCGTCGGCCGCCATCTCCGTCGGTACATGCGTCTCGGAAATGCCTGAGGCAGAAACAACGATCCAGTCTGGTGGAATCGATCGGACGACGGCAATTGCCTCTGCGCCCAACTGATCCGCTGCCTGAGGCAAAACTTCGTCCAGAAACGCAGCTACCTCCTCAAACTCGCCAATCCGACCGAGTAGGAGCTGTGCGAGATCAGAGTTTTGTGTGCTGATTTCCATGGTTACCTGTCCCTGCGACATCATTGTGAGTCGAAAAACGCCCATTAACGATCAAATAGATCATTTCCAAGAGGAAATTGTCTACGAATTATACCGCAGTACGATCCGAAAGACAACACCAAAAGTGAAGAAAAGTCAATATGATTACAAAAAGGTGTCTCAGTCGTGTAGTCGAAGTGTCCGGTCCTCGCGTCAGTTGGCCCCCTATCGGTTGAGTGCTCGGCGGTGTAACTTGCGGGATTGGCGTTCTTCGCCCCGAGCACAGCTAGCCGGCTGGCAAGATCGGGCGGACAGCTGTCTTTGAATCAGGGAGTTGGTTGGATGGGAAATTACGAAGGAAAAAAAGGCCTAATCACGGGCGTTTTCAACAAGCAGTCGATCGCCTGGTCGATCGCCGATCGCATTATGAGCGAAGGTGGTGAGTGCGGGTTCTCGTACATGCCGGACAAGCCCGACGACACCCGCCAGAAGAACCTCGGCCGGATCACAAAGCTGACAGACGGCAATCCGCTCGCGAAATTCGTCCAACCAATGGACGTCACCAATGACGAGCACATCACCGCCGTAATGGATCGCTGTAGCGGCGAACTTGGCAAAATCGACTTCCTGCTGCATTCGATTGCCTTCGCCCTGCCCGACGACCTCAAGGGTGATACGATCGCGACCAGTCGCGCTGGTTTCAAGCTGGCGATGGAAATTAGTGTGCATAGCCTGATTGCCCTGGCCAACGCCGCCCAGGAAGTGCTGAACGACGACGCCAGCATCCTCACGCTGACCTACTTTGGAGGCGAAAAGGCAGTACCCGGCTACAACGTGATGGGCATCTGCAAAGCAGCCCTCGACTGCACGGTGAAGTATCTTGCCTACGATTTAGGCCCTCGCGGTATCCGTGTGAACGCCCTGAGCGCTGGCCCTTTGCAAACGATTTCCGGCCGCGGCGCCGGCGTGGACGAAATGCTCGGACTGTACGAAGGCATGGCCCCACTCGGCCGCAACATCACGCACGAAGAAGCTGGCAACAGCGGCAGCTTTCTGCTCTCGCCTGCGTCATCGGGCATCACTGGCGAAATTCTGCACCTCGACGGCGGCTACAATGCGATGGGCTCACCTGGCCGGTTGTTGGATAAGCATCGCGAGGGAAAATAAGCGCCGTAAGCCAAACAGTGCGATGTCAGAAGATTCCAAAGCATCGGCTGATCTACCTTGCCACGGATGGATGGGTATCCGGTAAGACGGCGTCGAATCCGTCGATTGCATTGACGGCGAGTCAGGTGCTGACGCGGCGTATGCAGGGACGGAGAAGTCTCCGCTCTTGTTCGCGGCGATCAAACGGTAGGCACAGACATGCGGCCTTATGTCGGCCTGACTCTCAGCGACCACTATGTACGCTCAGCGCTGCCGACGATGTACGCAGCCAACCCTGCCACGCACAAAGAAAGACCCGACCAGCGTAGGTAGCTGGGCATCGAGTTGGCCCAAAACTTAGCAGATTCGAGTTCTGACTGAGCCTGGCGGTATCGGTCTGCCGTGGCAATCACTTCTGGATGATCGTGCGATAAATCTGTCTTGCCGAATTGGTCATGCGAATGATCTTTTTCGTGATCGTGCAGCGCATCGTGCAGCTCTTCGGACAGGTTTGTCAGCTCGACAGCGCGGGCATCGTCCCACAACCAACGCTTCGGCAGGAGGCTATTCCAC
>JBCDBK010000133.1:0-9619 GCA_039184115.1 Planctomycetota bacterium
AATAGCACCGGCGGCGGCAGTGCCATCACCAGTACAAATGCCGAAATCGCCACTTACAGTCAGCC
This sequence comes from Planctomycetota bacterium, assembly GCA_039184115.1. Taxonomy (GTDB): domain Bacteria; phylum Planctomycetota; class Planctomycetia; order Pirellulales; family Lacipirellulaceae; genus Bythopirellula. The sequence goes on from JBCDBK010000133.1 coordinate 66, forward strand.
GATTACGCTGACCAATCCTAGCGACACGTTTGGCTACAGCATGAATTTTCAATTCGGTGGCGGACCCTATGCGACTCCCACGGGCTTCACCTACGCATTTTCATCTGGGTTGACCCCAGACAGTACGGCGTCTGCTGGTCTTCCCACCGGCGACGCGATTTCTGCAGATGCCAACATTCAGCTGCTCGATGGATTCGACGAAGGACTAGGGATGGCAAGTGCTAACGCCGACCAGTACCGCCTGCTGAGCAACTTCTCGGGTATCCCGGGAGCGACCAGCCTTGGTGGAAGTATCGACGCGACAGAGCTCAATGCTGGCGATGTACTGCAGTATGACTACGAAATCACTCTCGGCACAGATGCAGCAACTACCAACTACACCGTGCGTCTGCAGAACCTCACAGACGGCACCGATACCGGCGTGGGTACCGTTAGCGGAGTCGATCCTGCCCTTTACACCGCACTGACTGGCCCTGGTGCGTTCACATTCTTTCAGACACTGAATCCGGGCGCAAATGGCTCGGGTCTCAATGGGCTGCAGGTCAATTCGATTGGTTTTCTTCCCGATCCTCCTGCAGCTCCCGTGCAGAAACGTTTTGACTTTACGAGTCCAGACTTTTCGGATGGCGCACTCAACGGCCAGCAAGGCTGGAGTACCGAGGAAGGTTGGACGGTAGCCGACTCCGCCGGAACCGGCAACGCCGCGACGATGACCAATGGCGAGATTGCCACTTATCAGGCACCGATACAGCTCACTACTCCTGGCGAGACATTCAACTTCAGCATCGATCTTGAACTCACGGGTGGGCCGTTCGCCTCTCCTGAGAATTTTACTTACCTATTCATGGCGGGATTGAAGGAAGACAACACCAACGAATCTCACGGAACTGGTGACGCAGTGGCTGCTGACGCGAACATTCAGATTTTAGATAGCCTTGATGACTTGCTGCAACCAACAGCGACGGCTGATCGCTATCGACTGCTTAGTAACTTTAGCACGGTCTTAGGTTCTTCTGCAGTAGGCGGTACCTTGGATGATACGCAGCTCGACGCAGGTGACGAACTTGTTTTCGAGTACACGCTTACATTAGGTGCGGATGCTGCTTCGACGACGTATGATGTTGCACTGACGAACCTGAGCGACCTCACCAGCACAGGCCTCGGTACGGTAACGGGCGTCGATCAAGTGCTCTATGACGCCCTCACCGGTGATGGTGCCTACGCGTTCTTCCAGACACTCAGCCCCGATGCCAACGGTACCGGTTTTACTGGGGTTCAGGTCAATGCGATCACGGGCGACTTCGATGATTTCGCTGGAGTCGCTGGTGACGCCGACGGTGATGGCGACGTCGACGGAGCGGACTTCTTGCTGTTGCAACGCACGAATCCGGCTGGCATTGCTGATTGGCAGGCCAACTACGGCCCGGGGACGTCGTCTTCGATCGCGGCTGTTCCCGAACCTAGCACGCTGCTGCTGTTGAGCTTTGCCGGCGTTGCGGGGCTAATTCGCAGTAAAAAACGAAACCTCTGATGGGTTGGTAGTTTGGATCCCGGGGGCCGTGGGGCAGCGGCCCGCCAGGGACCAATTTTATAACATCGCATGTACGTCTCAGCTCAAGCCTGAGATTTGCTAATTATCACAGTTCCACGTCACGGAAATTGGTTCGATGCCAAACAAGACTCGAGAACTCGCAGGACCAGCAGTCCGAAAAGCCTTTACGTTGGTCGAGCTGCTGGTGGTAATTGCTATTATCGGAGTCCTTATTGCCCTGTTGTTACCTGCGGTGCAAGCAGCGCGCGAAGCAGCGAGGCGCGCCCAATGCACGAACAATGTGAAGCAAGTTATGTTAGCGACCCTAAACTACGAAATCGCTCGCGAAGAACTGCCACCGGGTTCGATCCACTGGAATGAAGAGGGACAGCCAGAGTTTCGGACGGGCGTGCTGGCGCGTATTTTGGCTTACGCGGAGAACAACGCACTGCATGGTTTGATTGACCCCGATGCCAAGACAGACAATCCGACTGACAGCAGCCAGGGTTCCCACAATAAGGTTTTGCCAGACGGAACCTACCTCTCCGCTTTCCAGATACCGATGTTCATCTGCCCCAGCGATCCGACCGAGCGATCGATCCTCGTCGGTGATGCGGAGCGGGCGATGCACAGCTACGCGGCGTCCAACGGATCGATGGAGCTGCCTGGTTCAAACGGCAACTGCCCATTCCCCGAGGCGCTGCGACCGGATATCAACTTCTACGCATTGACACCGAAACCGCCATGGTCGATGCGTTATATCTATTCCGGTCCATTTTCGCGGTTCGATTATCCGACCAAACTCGACGAGATTACCGACGGGCTTTCTAACACCATTTTCTTCGGCGAAGTGCGACCTGATTGTTCGTCGGGACACATTCGACAAGGGTGGCTGCATGCTAATAATGGAAATGGGCTGTTTGGAACCGTCATCCCTATTAACTACGACTCGTGCAATCCGGTCGACTCGTCTGTTGAGAATCAACACAAAGACTGCAACTGGGTCACCGAGTTTGGTTTCAAGTCACTCCATCCTGGTGGTGCCAATTTCGGTATCGGCGACGGTAGTGTCCGGTTTCTGACCGAAGGGATCGACATGTGGACCTATCAGTACTTGGGCGAGAAGAACGACGGAAATGTCGTCTCAGGCGATGAATTCTGACATTGGCAAAAAGCAACCTGTCAGAGCGATGACCTGCGCGGTTATCTTTGGCTGTACGTTACTGATGGGTTGCGGCAGCAGCTCGCCCTATGCGCCGGTTCAGGGCAAGGTGACCCTTGACGGCAAGCCGCTCGCCGATGCGGCGGTTGCGTTCACGCCGAAGCAGGCCGGCGGTCGGCGCGCGCTGGGCGTCACACGTGCTGATGGAACCTTTGTGCTTACCACGCTTCGATCAGGCGACGGTGCACTTCTTGGTGATCATCACGTAACTATTACCGCTGTGGATATGGTTAGGAGTGCGAAAGCGAGGAATATGGCGGAGGAGTTTGGTTCGTTAGCCGCCGATATGCCGACCCCGCCGCGGAAAGAGGTTTGGAGAGCCCCGAAGAAGTATTCCGACAAGGAGACTTCCGAATTGGAGTTTACCGTGGAGAGTGGCGGGAATACGGCAGACTTCGCTCTTGAGAAGGAATCAGCTTAAACAGAACATCAAATTGTGACGGTGCTTGGCGATTTGCCGCGGAGTGAGAAGAGAACTGCGGAGACGGAATTGCCGATAGACGGTGCGTAGTCACAGAGGCGAGTGGAACGATGAAGAGGCGATTCGGTACACGCAATCAAGGTCGATCGCGAGAACGTGCTACGGCATGCACCCGATTGACGCCGATGTTTGAAACGCTGGAGCCCCGTGCGCTGCTGGCGGTCACGACGGCGATTCAGTCCGGTGAATGGGATGACCCCGCGACATGGAGTGCGGGAGTGCCAAACGACACGATGCGAGCCGTGATTGCCTCTGGAGTTGCCGTTACTCTTACAGGTACCGATCACGCGGCGGAAGAAATCGTGGTCCACGGGACTTTGGACGTCGCCGAGCAGGTGAGCAGCGACTTTGACGACAGTACCACAGTGAACGGTGCAGACTTTCTGCGCTGGCAAAACGGTTTTGGACTGTCGTCTCCGTCGGGCAGTCACGGGTTGGGGGATGCCGACAACGATCTCGACGTCGATCATGTTGATTTGGCCGATTGGCGTCAGAGCTATGGCAGCGCCGTTGCGACAACCACGAGAACTCTGACCGCAGACTGGATTCATGTCAACAGTGGCGGCGTGTTTCAGATCGGAACGGCAAGCAACCCGTTTGACCAGGGCGAGTTCGTCGTAACGCTTACGGGCACCGATACGCAAGCCGATCACACGGTCGAGACAACCACTGGGTCACTGCAGATTACCGACAACGACGGTTTTCTGATGGCCGCTGGTGGCGGACGGTTGCAATTTTTTGGTGAGAACACACTAACATTCACCAAGTTGTCGCAGACCGCTACGTCTGGGACGAATCAAATCACAGTCGAAAACGTCATCGAACGCAACTACGATGGCACCACCTCAGCCGCATCCGACGGGGCACTGAACTGGAAAGTCGGGGATCAAATTGTTATCGCGAGTTCTAGCCAGGACTACGCTGATCAAGAGGTTCGCACGATCACTGCCCTCAACGATCTTGGCGACGGCAGAACCCAGCTCACGCTAGACGCACCGCTGATAAATCGCCATTACGGAGAAATCGAGTCCTACGGCAGTGGCGCAAACGTTCGAGAGATCGATATGCGGGCGGAGGTCGCGTTGCTCAACCGCAATGTTCGCATCCAGGGCCTGGCTTCGCAGGACACAGACAATCAATTTGGTGACCGTGCGCGGTTCAACGCCGGCACCGGCCAAGGTATCGGCGGTCACATCATGATCATGGGCACTGCCGGCCAAATCACCGTCGATAGCGTTCAGCTGGAGGGTATGGGGCAGACGGGTCAGTTGGGACGCTATCCGTTCCATTGGCATTTGGCAGGCGACCGAACAGGTGATGTGCTGCGAGGCGTCTCGATAACCAACTCGAACAATCGCGGCGTGACGGTGCATGGTACGCACAACTTGCTAATCCAGGACGTATTGCTGCACGATATCCACGGCCACGGATTTTTCATGGAAGACGCGGTCGAGACCGGCAACACCTACCTTTCGAATATAGCGTTCGGCATCCACAAAGTTGGTCGCAGCGATGCCGTTGGAGACAACAATCCTGATCTTAACGACCCGTTCATCGTGGATACGCATGACCATGTCGGTCAGAATCCCACGCGGTTCTTGAGTTCTGCCGGATACTGGATGACCAACCCGGACAATACGTGGGTGGGCAATGTGTCTGCTGGTTCTGAGGGAACTGGGTATTGGTTCCTTTTTCCTGATTCAGCGATCGGCTTGTCTGCCAACGATTCGCAATACAATGGAGTGCGGCCGGACCGCGTGAATCTTGGGCAATTCGACTACAACTCTTCGCACTCGTCGCCGATCGGACTGAATTTTGATCGCGGCAGCGATATTGAAGGTCCAGTTGGTGCGACCCTGAAGGCAAACTTCGACGGCGACGCCCACAACCCGTCGGCGGAGCCGCAGATTAACTACTACACCGCCTACAAACACACGACGGGCATCTATCATCGTGCTCGAACTGGCAACTTTCACGAAAGCCGTTTCGCCGACAACTTCACGAGCACGTTTATCACGTTCACTCAGCGAATCACGAATGCGCTCTATGTGGGACACAGCACGGGAAACAGCGATCCCAATCAGATTGTGACGGGCCACACATTCTACGACGGCGCGAACACGCTGGATGGTACTCATTTTGCCGGCTTCGATGCCTCGAATTCGCACATGTTTCGTACCAACGGCGTCGCTATTCGCCACACACACTTCGTCATGCGCAACACTTCGTTTGAGGATGACGGATCGGCAAACAATCTGAGTTATTCGGACGTCAACGGCGGCACGTCGTCCTACAATCCCGTTGGCAAGTCGATGCCGTCGGTGCTTTATGACGAGGATGGCACGCTCTCGTCTCATGTTGGTGGTCAAGCGGGCTCCACGGTGGTGCCGGACCATCCGTTTTTCTACGACTCCGGCGACTCCAAGCCCGCCGGTTGGAATGCCCGAATTTCGGACGATTTGTACGCCGTGTTTCGAATGCGCTCGCCATCTGGCCAGAATCCTACTTTCCGTGTAACCACGCCGGACGGTGATCAAGCGCAAAACAGCCCCGGCACCGGTCAATTCGCGGGCACCAACACGTTGATGAAGAAAGACGCGGGTGACTACACCGTGGATTTTCCACAGGGCGTCAACACCGCGTCCAACGGGTTCGACATTTTGTACTTCAACGTGAATGGACCACAGAATGGCTCGACCGTGGTTCGGTTCCAAAATATGGGCAATACATTTTCGGTCGAGAACCGACCGTTTGTTAACAGTCTCAGCGCTGTGCGAAACGCTACGCAAACTTCCTGGACGCGCTTGGGCGATGACCTTTACGTAAATTTCTTCACCGTCCAATCGGAATCGGATCGAGTCAACTTTGTACCGGGAGCCGTGCAAGATCCGGCCGTGCTATGGGTCGATAATGCTCCGCTAACTGGTGATAGTGATGCAAACGTTGGTCTCTCCGTGACCACTGTCAACGGTTCTGTTACGGGAGACGCTTCGCGCGGTTCCGTGGGGCAAGTGGCAATCACGGGGAACACACAATATGGTATTATAACACCAGGTACTATTGCGCTGGATACGCAGTATCGTAACACTGAGTATTCGCTGCAAGTGGATTACTTTATCCCGAATGGAACGACGCTCGATGGTCCGGACCTGTTGTATGTGCAGATTAACTTTAACGGCGTCAACAGTGGCTCGGCCGGATTTCAAGGCGACGAGGATGCAGGTGAGGGGTGGAATACCATCGTGTTGACCGGCACCATCCCCAGCAACGCAAATAACGTCCGACCAGCAGTGATCCTAGCGGACGGCGGAATCGGATCGGCTCCACCAAACGGAAACGGCAGTGGCGTGGCGTTTTACCTCGACAACATCAACTTCACGGTTGGGCTGGCAGCGAGCAGTGCTTCTAGCGTAGCCGAGCTTGTCGGCGTCCAGACGTCGTCGAGTGATACGAGTTTCGCATCTACCGACGATGTTGACAACGATCTGTTTTTCCAACCGGGAGCCGATGCCATCGGCCTAGCGGCGAGCAGATCGGACGATCAAGACGCAGGCCATTGGTTGTGGCCGGTTCATCGACTCGAATCGGCAAATACTTCCTCGTCGACTGGCGTCGCCGATCGGGACATTGCCTTTGCCAACCTAGAAACTTCAGCGGATGAATTCTCGGGAGCGGCGTTATTCCTTGATCGGGACTTTGAGGAAGAGTGGCTTGAAGAGTCTCTAGGCGATTCGAACCTTGAGTAATGCGTCGAACGATGTGCTGTCGTGATTGCCGCGGCTATTTCGAATAATTTGGATACCGCCGACAGCAAGGTTCACTTCTCAAGATTCGTCTGCAACACCACCGACGCGACCTTCCCGCCGCCGTCAGAATAGACAACGTCAACGCGGCTCTCGGGCTCGAGCAAGTTTGCAGAAGCGCTGAGCTCGATCGTGCCGAAAAAGTTCTTTCGCCCTTCCTGTTCGCCACCCGCCCAGTTGTCTGGAATCTGCAGCGACTGGCCATTGAGTTCGACGCGTGTCGGAAGCTTGCTGAGCCCCGGCGGTCGACCCGTCGAAAGGCGCACGATCACTTCGCCATTTCCCGTCGGAATATTGCTGAACTGGAAACGCGTCGGGCGATTTGCTTTGATGTCCTTGGTGCATTCTGTAGCGTAAAATCGCCGCTCCTGTATGACTCTGTTGGCATCGATGGCATCCTTCAGATTGGCGATGACCATGATGGCTGTGCCACCGCGAAGCTTGAGTTTCCGCGGTAGCGTTGGCAACGCTTGAATACCTAGCACAGGCTCTTTACCGTCGGTGTAGAGAAACCGCCCAGTACACGAGGTCACATCAAGGTTTTCGAGACCCGACAGCACCACGCGTTTTGCCGCGTGATCAAGGTTCATCAGCATCAGCGCCAGACGCTTGCCGTCGGCAAGCAGATGCACGCGGACATCGGGGTTACTACTGCGACTATAGCGCCACTCGCCGCCGAGCCCCAGCAGAAAACGGTAAAAGAGGAACAAATCGGTTTCGACGTACGCTCCTTCTGCATCGCGCCGCCACAATAAGAACACGTTCGCCTCGCCTGGCTTCGTGTCGGCTGTGTACGTCCATTCGGCTTTGCCCAGAATGTAGGGAATGACTTTCGCAAGAACATCGGGGTGGTCCATAAACGTCATCAACTGGCCGACCAGCGAATAAAGCATGCTCGCCGTTCTCTGGGCATCGTACGGCGCTGGCGACATGCTTGCGGCAGGGATATTGCCGTACTCTGTGATCAGGATCGGTTTGGCAACGCCAAACTTCATGTGGCTGTAAGTGTTGATCAGATCCATAATCGCCTCCGCATTGCTGCCGGTTCGGACGCGTGGTGTTCCAGTTACATTGACCCCGTCATAAATGTGGTAGGAAAAGAAGTCCATCTCCTCTCCGGCGATGTCCATGAATCGCTTCTGTCGCGAGTCCCAATGGCCGAAGTTGTGGATCTCGAGTTCGACGTACGCGGCTGAATAACCGCCGATCAAGACATTCGGGCAGAGCTGACGAACCCGCTTTGCTACCACGTTGTGCTGCTCAGAAAGTGCGTCGATCGTGGTGCCGATCTTGCGCGCTTTGACGAACGGCTCGTTGAATACCTCCAAATACCGCGGACGGGCGTCGTCTTGAAAGTGAGCTTTGATGAATTGCGCGGTGAACTCGGCGATCGATTCATACGTCCGTGGTCCCCAGGCCGCGTGATCGTTATCTGGCATGGCGTGCAAGAGTTCTGGATGCGCGCAAAGAACCACCTCACGCATGTCCGAATCCCGAGCCTTGTTATCAGCCGGAGGTTTGCTTGCGAGCTTCCGCAGCCGAGTCACGTCAGGCATGTCTGGGTCGTTTGCCGCAGCCGGAACGCGCGACGCCTGCCAAGAAAGCAAGCCACCATTGCGGCCATATCGCACGTCCAGCTCATCACGCAGCACTCGATGGTCAGCTTGCGTCAGATCGCCCGAGCCGGGCCCTTCGTGGACCGTGACGAACTGGTCGCGATCGAACCTGATGATGCCGCCAATGTTTCGCAGCACGTCGGGTCGCAGTTCAACCTGCACCACGTCTTCCGCGTGCAGCGTAACGTTGATCGCCAGCACTGCGAGAGTCGCCAGGTGAAGATTTCGACAAACAAACATGGCGAACGGCATTCTGTGTTCAGGAATAAGAAGGACCAATCCAAACACAAATTGTCGACAACCTGCAATTCGGTGTCAATAATTGTCGTGTGTTGAGTTTCGATCAGCGGTCGTCGTAAATGCACTGCGCGAATCTCGTTGAAGCGGCATCCAGTGACCTGACCACCTGGGCCGAAGCCTTCTGACTCGTCATCCCGATCCGTGAAATCCGACGCAACTGCAAGGCCTCGCCGGAAGTCGCCGCGTCGGTCGGCGAATTTCCCAGGTCATCATCGCTTAACGCCAGTTCTGCAAATCACCCGTTACAAAACTCCGCTTCCAAAATCGCCGAGGCCCTGCAAAAGCAGTGGTTTCGGATTGTGTCACGGTCGCGAATTTCGTAGACCGCCTTGCAAAATAACAGAACTCGGCAAGCTTGCGCCGGTGCGGATTTCACAAGTGCTTTGGTAGTAGCTGGTTGCGAAGTTCACGATCGCCAGTTGGGCAGTAGTTTTGTAAATCTGGCTACTTGTTGGTGTTTCAATATCCTGCGTCAGGTGGTTTTACGTTGGTGTGCCGAGAACAGACGGCTGGCTGATTTTACCAACTCGAGAGGGCGATTGCGCGGGCGATTGTTGGCCGGGTGAAAAGCCTCTCGCAGTGGCGCGGAGACGCAGAGAGG
>JBCDBK010000134.1:0-9494 GCA_039184115.1 Planctomycetota bacterium
ATTGGTGCTGGTGCCTGTAAAATATAGGTATGAATTCCGATACGTTTCAAAGCTTTCTTCGCCGAGTGCCCTTCCAGCCGCTGGAGGTTCGGATGAGCAACGGTGACGCACATCAGATCCGTCATCCGGAGACGGCTTTGGTGCTCAAGTCAAACGTAGTCCTTGGTAATCCGGATTCCGATGATTTCCAATTTCTAAGTCTGCTGCATGTGGCCGAAGTGAAAGCAGTGTCGACGGTAGGCCGTAAAGCCGCGAATGGTGAGCAGCAACAATAGCGGATCACCGACCTAGTAGTTCGGCCACTTCCTTGGCAAAGTAAGTCAGCACCCCGTCCGCTCCGGCGCGTTTGAAAGCCATCAGGCTTTCGAGCATCACTTTGTCGCGATCAAGCCAGCCGTTGGCGGCAGCGGCGGTGAGCATCGCGTACTCACCGCTAACCTGGTATGCGAACGTCGGGACGTCGAAGGTGTCTTTAACCCGTCGAACGATGTCGAGATACGGCATGGCTGGCTTAACCATCACGCTGTCGGCCCCTTCGGCGAGGTCGAGGGCGACTTCGCGAAGTGCTTCATCGCTGTTGGCCGGGTCCATTTGATAAGTGCGTTTATCGCCACTGCCGAGATTTGCGGAAGAACCAACCGCATCGCGAAACGGGCCATAGAACGCCGAGGCGTATTTCGCCGCGTAGGCCATGATTTGTACGTCGACAAAGTTGGCTTCGTCCAGCGCTCGGCGAATCGCGCCAACTCGACCGTCCATCATGTCCGACGGCGCGATGATGTCGCAGCCTGCTTCGGCCTGCACGATTGCCTGTCGGCATAGCATATCAATCGTCTCATCGTTGACTACGTACCCGTCACGCACGAGCCCATCTTGTCCGTGGCTAGAATACGGATCGAGTGCCACGTCGCAGATGATTCCGACTCGATCGCCATGCGTCGCCTTTGCCGCGCGAACGGCGCGGCAGGCGAGATTCTCAGGATTAACCGCTTCTTCGCATTCGGGCGTCTTCTTATCGGACGGTGTCGCTGGGAATAGTGCGATCGCTGGAATGCCAAGTTCCGCCGCATCCCCGATCGCATCCACCGCGAGATCGATCGACAGCCGTTCGACACCAGGCATCGAAGGGATTGGCTCGCGGCAGGTGTCACCTTCACAGACAAAAAGTGGCCAGATCAAGTCGCTGGGCGAGAGTCGATTCTCAGTCACGAGGCTGCGAGACCAGCCATATTTCCTCAATCGACGTAGACGCGTCGTCGGGTAGCTGCCTTGGGGGCGCGGCGCAGAATCAGGCATAGTTCTTGTCGTTGTAGTTAATGGAAAATGTTTCAGACTTCCATTATCAGAAGGACTGCCATTAAAATCTACTGGCAATCGTTGCGACGACGTCTGATCAAATGACTGCTAAGTGCTGAATTGCTATGCAAGAACCCAAAATGGCGCTGGGACCATTCCAGTTTCGGCCCGCTAACGTCAGCGTGCAGGGCCGTCCAGAGCTTTCTGAATGGGAAGGGCCACTGCAATTTGCACTTTGGTGTCAGCGGGCGAGTCCTTGGTGGATTGGCGATATGATCAATCAAGGCGAGGATCTTTACGGCGAAGAGTTTGGCGAAGTCTGCGGCTCGACGCTTTCGACCGAGATGGTGAGCAGGTATGCGTCGGTCGCTCGAAGAGTGCCTCCGCAAAACCGTCGTCCCACACTATCTTGGTCAGCGCATGCCGCTGTTGCGAGGCTTCCGCACCCCCAGCAGCGTCGCATACTCCTACAGGCAGAGAAGCAGGGCTGGAACAGCGATGAGTTGCGTCGGAAAGTGCGTGAGATCGTGAACAGCAAATGACATATGGGCTCGAAGAATGCGTCATCGTCGCACTGATCATGACCTTTGGCAGCATTGTCCAAGGAGCCGTGGGTTTCGCCTCAGGACTGATTGGTGTGCCACTCCTTGTGCTCTGTAACTTTTCCTTGTCGGAAGCGGCCACAATCAATCTTGTTTCGACAAGCGTGCAGAACATTACCGGCGCGTGGAAGCTGTGGCCTCATCTCGACCCCAGTGAACTCGTGCTACCTGTCGCTGTAAGATGGCTGGCGATACCCGTGGGTGCGTATATGGCGCTTGTCGCTGACGAGCGTCTCAACCCTGCGCAGTCTAAACAGCTGATTGGTGTGTTTCTAATCGTGGTTGTGTGCTTGTTGCTGGGATTCAAAATTCGCCCACGAGATTATTTGCATGTCGGCTGGAAGTTATTGGCTTTCTCAACGTCCGGCTTTCTGATGGGTTTTGCGGCAATCGGTGGCGCTCCGATGGTACTGTACGTCAACTCACTGACGTGGACGGCTCAGAAGTCACGTGCATTTCTGTTCTTCTGCTCGGCTGCAGCGCTGCCGGTCGCCCTGGCAGCGTTCTGGTTTGAGCATGGCAGCAAAGTGCTTCCCGCAGTCGGTGTGACTATGACCGTCATGCCATTGATTCTAATGGGGCTGTGGGTGGGCCTGCACGCTGGAGGAAGTATGTCAAAACCATTGTTCCGACGCCTCACATTCGGGCTACTGTTTACGATCGCGTGCTTTTCTATCGCGAGCCCGTATCTCTGAGACGTCTCAGCAGCAGGGGATACATTTCTCAGGCAAAAACCGCTAGAACATGTTACGTATTCCTCCTTCACCCCGCCACGCACGACCTGCGAGACCGACGTGTATACCGCTGCGAAGAACAGATATGACGAGATGCCTTACAACCGTTGCGGTCGCAGCGGATTGCGACTCCCGGCGGTGTCTCTAGGACTTTGGCATAACTTTGGTGGCGTCGATGCTTACGAAACGGGCCGCGCGATTGTCTGTCGGGCGTTCGATCGCGGTGTGACGCACTTTGACTTAGCCAACAACTATGGGCCACCGCCCGGTTCGGCAGAAGAGAACTTCGGCAAAGTCATGCGTCAAGACTTGGCCGCTTATCGCGACGAGTTGATCATCTCCAGTAAGGCTGGCTACATGATGTGGGATGGGCCTTACGGCGACTGGGGGTCCAGAAAGTACTTGCTTGCCAGCCTCGATCAGAGTCTGCGCCGGATGGGTTTGGACTACGTCGACATCTTCTACTCGCATCGCCCCGATCCTGAGACTCCACTTGAGGAGACGATGGGCGCGCTAGCCAGCGCCGTCCAGCAAGGAAAAGCACTTTACGTCGGAATTTCCAACTATCCCGCCGATCTGACGAAACAGGCCTGTCAGATTCTGCGACAGATGGGCGTCGCCTGTGTCATTCATCAGCCTCGCTATTCGATGTTCGATCGCTGGGTCGAGGCCGAGCTGCTTGATACGTTGGAAATAGAAGGTGTCGGCTGCATACCGTTTTCGCCCCTTGCGCAAGGGTTGTTGACGGATCGCTACTTGGATGGCGTGCCGGCCGGTTCGCGCGTCGCCAAACCGCATGGCTTTTTGCATGCCGACGGGCTCGACGAAAAAACGATGACGACCGTCAGGCAGCTGAACGAGATTGCCAATAGTCGCGGACAGACGCTCGCACAAATGGCGCTGGCGTGGATACTGCGGGATCGCCGCATTACGTCCGTGCTCATCGGAGCGAGTTCGGTTAGGCAGCTCGACCAGAATCTGGGCTGCCTTGCCAATGCCAATTTCGCAGCGCAAGAGTTAGCCCAAATCGATGGTCTGCTCGCTTGAATAGCTGCTGGTTACATAGCGCAAAAAAAGAGGCCACTGGAGCTAGTGGCCTCTTGTTCGGGAGTAGCTTCTCTCGCAGATGAGGCGTGCTAGGCAACTCGTCTGCGGCCCAGGACAGCCGCCAGAGCGAGCCCTGCTAATGCCAAGCTAGTTGGTTCAGGAATAATGACATCAGGATCGAGCGGAGTCTCAACTTCAATGTCGAAGTCCTTCTTAAATATCCCAGCGACAGCTCCTGGCGTCGTTAGGGCCGTGAGCGTGTTGTTGATGCGAGCGGTCAGCTTCGTTGCACCAAGCGTGAACGTCTCACCAGCGTCCGTAAGAGCTTGATTGATATTGAAGGTTGACGAGAGGTCCCACTGACCCACAGTGTCGGGCGGAAAATTCTTCGTGGTGGTCTGAATGTCTGACAGCACAATCGGATCGATCGGCGAGCCGTCTACTTCAAGGATTCGTAGTTCGAATACGTTCAGCGTTGCTGAGACCTGGGCCTGAGTATTTGCAAGACCCTGCATGGTGTAATCGCCACCTTCAGAGAACGTGATCATACCAATGGCACCCGCGGCCGGCTTCGCCATGATGGTCATGTTGAGAAACCCGTCAGTCAGATCAACGGTACCGCCGCCCGCCTGTGCACTAAACCCAAGGCTTGGATTTGGGGATGAGGGCTCAAAGAAGGCGAGATCGTCGCCGATAGTGACTGGAGCACCGTACAGAGGTACGGGATCGTCTGAAGTTTCGGTGATGTCGATATAGGCCACGCCTGGACCCATCACCATGCCGTGATTGATAACGCCGGCGTTAACTGCACCGGCTGCAACGCAGACTGCCAAAAGCAGTGCGAGCACACCCCGAGCTGAGGTGTTGCGCAAGTTTCTGAAAAACATTAGTTCTCACTCCCGGAAGATAATCCACGTGTTGCTTCGTGAAATGCCCCTGCAACAGATGAGACAGTCCGCCCCATGCCAGCACTTTGCAATGCTCCGCAAAGCTTCCGCTGACAGTCCCAGAGTAACCGGAGACGCGGCGGTGATCAATGGTTTTGCTGCGTCTGACGGAGGTATCTGCGTTTTTTTCGCACAGAATCTCACGTAAATCCGCCGCAGAGAAACTGGTGGAATTCCGTAAAGTGTTGTCGGTTAATGGGTTATCAAAATGGCGGAAAAGCAAACCTAAAACGCCGAAATTATCAGATTTATTTCTCAGGAGGCGAATTTACGTGAAAGGCTTTTCAGTTGTTGCTCGCTCCTGCAGACCATTGGCAGCTTTTGAAGCTACTAATTTGGCTTGGTATACGGCATGAGGATTTCGTCCGGCTCCAACCCGGCAACGCTCTTGAACCCGCCGTCGACGATTGCCGCCCCTAGTTGCGTAACTTGTTTGAACTGACGGTTGGACGCGCGCCGGCCAGTAAATCGTTGAGTCAATTCTAGGCAAATCGAGTCAGCCGATGCACGCACGATTTCGTCTTCTTGGTTGGCACCATAGAGGCTGGTGCAGAGTATCGTGATTAAGTCTTGGCATCGACCGGATAGTTCGGCCATTCTGCATTGCCGATCGGCAAGCGAAAGCTGGAACTTGCTCATCGTATTGCTGATTTCTAGTGCCATCTTTTGCAGTTGATTGCAGGCGAACTCCGCATGTGTGGCGAGTTCGCGCGGCATCGACGGCAAGGCGCTACTGGCGGTGGGGAGCAATCGCTGCGCCACCATCCACTTTGCGTAAGGTATCGCGACTCCCATCAGCGTCCACGCATGCATAGGGTTCAGTGGATTGGGCTTCTTGATGCCCGCTGCAGCAAGCGCTTTCCCGATTGGCTCGAAGTAGGTCTTGCCATGATCTTTTACCAGAGATTTGAAGAAGGCCATGCCAAGCATCTCGCCCTCACCTTCGTAGATGCAAGGTGCGAGGTACTCGTGCACGTTGTCGCCGAGCAGATGTCCGTGCAAGAACGATCGCCCCCCGTGTGTTTTCATGAAGAGCTCGATCGCGGCATGTTTCTGAGCTTCGCTTCCAAATATTTTGGCGATAATGCATTCCATCTCGCCGCGGTAGCCGCCGTCGATTAGGCCCGCGCACCAATGTGTGAGCGCGTCACAGGCGGTAATGAGTCCGGCAAGTTGGCCAAGTCGGCGCTGCACAAGTTCGCGCTGTGCGATGGGCGCGCTGTAGGTGACGCGGAACTTCGCCCAAGGGATCATGCTCGCCATCATGATTCGCATAGTGCCCGCGGCGTTCGCACAAAGCGAAACGCGACCTAAGTTAAGTCCGTGGTAGGCGATGGTCAGGCCGTCGCCTTTGGTTGGAACAAGTAAGTTCTCCTTAGGCACTCGCAAATCTTTGAAAATAAGGCCCTGGTTGTACGTGTGCTTGAGCGCCCAGAGGCCGTACTTGCGAAGTTGGAAATGCTCGTTCTCCTCCGCCGGCAGATCGACAATCAATACGGCGGGCTTGTCTTCGATGAGGCAGACTAGTCCGATCGTGCGACCGGGTACCACGTTGGTAATAAAAAGCTTTTCGCCACTGACGAGATAGCTGTCGCCGTCGAGCACCGCGCGCGTCCCAAGCTGTGTCAGGTCGCTGCCCGCACAGGGCTCGGTAAGCGCGAACGCGCTTAGTCTCGAGCCGTCGGCCAGGCCAGGTAAGAATCTCTGCTTCTGCTCGGCGTTGCCAAACGTGCGAACAGGGTCGACTGCGCCGATGCATCCGTGAACGGAAGCCAATCCCGCTATCGTGGGATCGGTCATTGCCATCCGTGTCAGGAACGGCGCAAATGCCGAAAACGGTGTGCCGGACCCGCCATACTGCTTGTCGACCAGCAGGCCCCAGTAGCCCGTAGACGCAAGGTCCTGCATAACCGTTTCGGTGATTTTCCCCGCCTCGTCGAGGAGCGTGCCGGCCGAACGATGCTTACGTACGGTCGCGACTGCGTCGTCCATGATCTTCCGTATGTCAGGGGAGGCGGTCTGCGTCTCACTTTGGAAAAGCTGGACGGGCACCCCTCGATTCCAGACGGCCATGTGAGCGGGGCTATTGACGGTCTGGTATTGCGGGGCAAATAGCGCTTCGACTTGATCGTCTGCCTTGTCGATCGCTCCGGTGCGGCGTGCCTCGTCTTCGCTCTTGCCACCGAGCTTGAGGGCCGTCTCAGCAAACGAAATCTCGTGGTCGGTACGGTCGGGCATTTGCGTGGTCATCGGAGGCCTGCCTTTGGTCGTGAGGTGTAGTGTGCCGCACCTCAATTATACCTCATCAATGTCAAGTCGCCGTTGCCGGAAGTGTCCAGTGGCTTTATCATTTTCGGCAACTTTCCCATTATTCCGCCATGCCGATGCGTCGATTGGCTTCGACCTCGTCTAACTCGTACTACGATTTGTCACCAACTCATGCACGATCCACGTATTGACCAACTCGCGAATCTGTTGCTGGACCACAGCTGTGACTTGCAGCAAGGTGAAAAGCTGTTGATCGAGGCTTTCGATCTGCCAGAGCCAAACCTCGTCTGTGCGCTGGTTAATGGCGCTGCCGAGCGCGGAGCGATTCCGCTGGTCACGACGAAGCAGAATGCGGTACTTCGTTCGCTCTACCAAAACGCTACCGAGGCGAGCATGAAATCGGTCGCCGAGTTTGAAGGGGCGAGAATGCACTCGTGTCAGGCGTACATTGGGATTCGCGGTGCGGCGAACAATAGCCAGTTTGCCGACGTTCCGCACGATCGAATGGATTTGTACCAGCAGCACTGGTGGAAACCGGTTCATGGATCGATCCGAGTGCCGGAGACCAAGTGGGTCGTGCTGCGTTATCCGACCGAGTCGTTCGCGCAAGCAGCGAACATGAGTACTGCGGCCTTCGAGGACTTCTACTTCGACGTTTGCACGGCTGACTACGCGGCGATGGGCAAAGCACAAGAGCCACTGGTTGCCCGCATGCAAGCTGCCGACCGAGTGAAACTTGTGGCACCAGGAACTGAGTTAGAATTCTCGATTAAGGATATCCCCGTCATTCCGTGCCACGGCGAACGAAACATCCCCGATGGCGAAGTCTTTACCGCACCTGTGCGAGAGAGTATCAACGGCGTGATTCGTTTCAACACGCAGTCACGCTACCAGGGCACGGTGTTCGACAACATCGAGTTCGAGTTCAAAGACGGTTGCATCATTCGCGCTGAGGCGAGTGAGTCGGCCAAGCTCAACGAGATTCTCGATTCGGACGACGGTGCCCGATATTGCGGCGAGTTTGCGATTGGCACCAACAATCGCGTTCGTCATCCGATGCTAGATACGCTATTCGACGAGAAGATCGGGGGCAGTTTTCACCTTACGCCAGGTCAAGCGTATGAAGATGCCTACAATGGCAACGAGAGCCGCATTCATTGGGACTTGGTGCTGATTCAGCGAGAGGACTACGGAGGTGGCGAAATCTGGTTTGACGGCGAGTTGCTGCGCAAGGATGGCCGCTTCGTCCCTGACGACTTGCAGGGTCTGAACGTCGGCTTGTAGCAGTTCTATTAGCGTGGGAAGGAAGTCGAGTACTTCGGCGCGACTATCGCGTGCCCGGTGGGCTGGTCACGATTGGGCAAACTAGAAGTCGAATCAACCAAGTATCCCAGCACTGCGACCCCAAACGCGAGCGCGATATAGACAAAGATCCCAACAGCGACTGCTCGCGGTGGGACCGGTCCGCCCCTGAAACGTTCGCTTGCCGATTGCAGCAGTTCCTCTGTCGAGCCTGTGCTGCGACCTTCGAGTTTCGCCCACTGCTCAAGTCCGTCTGCTCGCTTTCGACGAAATGAGGTGCCGTTGCTTTCCATGGTGCAGAGCTTCGTTTGTTGTGTTGAGAATAGCCAACAATAGCTGCGAGCATGGAGCGAGTTTCTGCGCTGAAGGTTCGCAAAATCGGAGGAAGTCTGAATGTGAAAACTTTCACGAACTTGAGTCCGCCACACGCATAGCCGTCGTGAAAATATTCACAAGGGTTTTTGTAGACTACAAGCTAGGCGATGACTGCGTTTGGATGTTATTCTTAAGTGGGCTGGGGCGAGCCCGCATCTTTTCAACGAGTTGAATCATCTTTCTGGGGCATGGTTCGACGACCAGATTTCTGATTAAGTGACCCCGTGATTGTGGAGCGTGACCGATGACGCAACTTACTGCGCGCGACTTTATGGTAAAGAAATTGGTGACTCTCCGTCCGGACATGGACGTGATCGACGCCGTGCAGCGGTTGTTGAAGGGTCGTATCTCGGGCGCTCCCGTCGTCGACGCAGAAGGCCGTTTCGTGGGAGTGTTTTCTGAGAAGTGCGCGATGCAGGTGTTGCTTGACGCGGCCTACGAGCAGTTGCCGAGCAACGAGATTCGTCTGTTCATGGATACTGACGCGCAGACCATCGAGCCAGATACTCAGCTGCTGTCGATCGCTCAGGTGTTCTTACTGACGCCGTACCGTCGACTACCAGTGCTCGAAGATGGGCGACTTGTCGGCCAAGTGAGTCGTCGCGACGTGATGGCCGCGTCGCTCAATCTGCTCAAACACTCGCCCAGCCGCGACGAGGGTTCCTCGCTGTTGTACCTTAGTGCCCTGGTTGAGCGGAACGACGCTCCTCTGGCTTAGTCGAGGGCGCGGGGCTGATGCACCAAACTTTGCAGTGTATTCGGCAATTTCGCCGCCTAGCCAACCTCCGGGCCGTCTGATAGTCTATCCGCTCTGGTAGTGACCAATTCGTCCACCGTGCGGATACGCAGTTATGGCTCAAGCCATCGCCGGGGTTGTCCCCGATACCGAAAAAGAAGTGACCGTGATGACCGTCTGGCCGTCG
>JBCDBK010000135.1:0-9254 GCA_039184115.1 Planctomycetota bacterium
AGACCTTGCTAACCAATTCGGCACGCCGACGTTTGTGTACGACGCGGACAAAATCGTCGAACGAGTGAATGATTTGGCTGCCTTCGACGCGGTGCGCTACGCCCAAAAGGCAGCATCGAACTTGGCCATACTGAGCCTCGTGCGACAACACGGTGTGGTCGTCGATGCGGTTAGCGCCGGCGAAATCCGACGTGCGTTGGCCGCCGGTTACGAGCCAGGCGAGAGCACGCATCCGCCGATCGTTTACACCGCCGACATCTTCGATCACGAGTCGCTCGAACTAGTCATCGCGCATGGCATACCCATCAACTGCGGGTCGCCCGATATGATCGAACAGTACGGTGATGCGATCCAAGCCGCAGGCAAGTCGCCGCTTGGCATTACGCTGCGCATCAACCCCGGCTTCGGTCATGGCCACAGCCAAAAGACCAACACGGGCGGCGAACAATCGAAGCACGGCATCTGGCACGAACAGATCGAAGACTGTGTGGCACTGGCCGGCAAGCATGGCCTCACGATTACCGGCCTGCACATGCACATCGGCTCGGGCACCGATATGGAGCACCTCAGCCAAGTGTGCGGTGCCATGGAAAAAGCGGCTCACCTCGTCGGTCCGACACTTACCGCGATTAGCGCCGGTGGCGGCTTGCCAACGCCCTATCGCGACGGCGACCAACGCGTCGACATTGCCGCTTACTTTGATCTTTGGGACGCCACGCGTAACCGTCTTGCCCGGGCATTTGGCAACGACATCAGCCTCGAAATCGAACCCGGTCGCTATCTCGCTGCCGAAAGCGGCAGTCTGATTGCCGAAATTCGCGCAATCAAGACGATGGGCAACAATACGTACTACCTGCTCGACGCGGGATTCAACGACTTGGCTCGACCCATTCTCTATGGTGCCTACCACCCGATGGCCGTCTGTTCGGCAAACGGCGGCCAAGGTGAGCTGCATGATGTGATCGTTGGCGGGCCACTATGCGAGTCGGGCGACATCTTCACGCAAGAAGAAGGCGGCTTCGTCTGCAGCCGCCCATTGCCCCAGGCGTCCGTCGGCGACTATCTGGTGATTGGCTGTGCTGGCGCGTACAGCTCGGTGATGGGCAGCAACTACAACAGCAAACCGCTGGCCGCCGAAGTGCTGTTGCAAAACGGCAAAGCCCACGTCATCCGCCGCCGGCAAACCTTCGAAGAGATGATCGCGACGGAAGTGATTCCGTAGGCTCAGCCGCATGGCGAGGAGTATCCCTCGTGAAATCTGCCCACCAAGTACTCTCTGCCGTTCAGGCGGGCTACGACCGCTGGTCACTCGTTTACGACCACGACGCAAATCCGCTGCCTGCGCTTGAGCAGCCCGTCGTACGCGAGTGGACCGGCAACGTGTCAGGACTCGCTGCGCTTGATTTGGGCTGTGGCACTGGCAGGCACGCCATCTGGCTCGCGCAGGCAGGAGCAGAGGTGACTGCTGTCGATTTTTCTGAAGGTATGCTAGCGGAGGCACGAGAAAAGCAAGGGTCCGATCGCATTGAGTATGTGCAGCACGATTTACATCAACCGCTCCCTTTTGACGCAGGCACGTTCGACGTGCTCGTAAGCGGTCTGGTGCTTGAGCACATTCACGATCTTCATGCTTTTTTTGCCGAATGCCACCGTGTGCTAAAGCCAGACGGACGCATTATCGTGTCTGCTATGCATCCGGCCATGTTCTTGCGTGGCAGCCAGGCGCGGTTTACTGATCCCGACTCAGGCGAAATTGTCCAACCGGGTAGTCTGGACCACTCACTTAGCGATATGCTGATGTCAGGCATACTTAACGATCTTCGTTTGGCGAAACTGAGCGAGATTGCCCCAGACCACGCGTTCGCGAGACAATACCCACGAGCGACCAAGTACGTTGATTATCCCATGCTAGCAGTCATGCAATTCCAAAAGGAACGAGGCAAGTCATCATGACCGACGCAATCGAGACCGACAGCAGCCAGTCACCAACATCACCCCGAATCTGGCCAGCGGCGCTGATCGTGGGCGCCATGTGGGCGGCGAAGAAAGGCACGGAGGCATTTGCTTCTGGAACAATGCTCCAGTTCATGACGGGCTTTTTTTCGCCAATGGTTTGTGTTGGCGCATTGCTCATCTGGTGGCTATTTGCAAGTCGTGTGTCTTGGAACCAGCGTTTGACCGGGCTCGCCTTAGTCGTCGGCTTATTCTTGGCTGCGTTTCTGCTGTCGCACGAAAGCATGTTTATGAGCCTCCTCATGTTCACGATACCGTGGACGGTGACTGCAATCGCCGGGCTGCTGATTCTCAAGTTCATTCCCTGGCCTACGCGACGGTGGCTGCCGGTCGCTGCGACCGCCATCATGTGCTGCTATGCGATGACGCTTCGCCTCGACGGGCTAAGCGGCAGCTTTGAACCTGACCTTGCCTGGCGGTGGGATCCAACGCAGGAGGAAGTCTTTCTGGCCAGTTCCGAGTCTGCTGCCGACACCGAAATTGAACGGACGCTGATTCTGCCAGAAGAAGTCAGCTCGACCGACTGGCCCGAGTTTCGAGGTGCCGCGCGCGACGGTCGCGTCACGGGGGTGAGCTTTCCAACCGATTGGAAGGCTGCGCCGCCGCGCGAACTTTGGCGGCGCGAAGTTGGGCCGGGGTGGGGATCATTTACTATCGTTGGAGACACACTTTTTACTCAAGAACAGCGGGGCGACCAGGAAGTCGTCACCGCCTATTCCGCCACGTCGGGCGATCCGATTTGGATGAACGAAGTCGAGTCACGCTTCACCGAGGTTGTCGGAGGGCCCGGTCCACGCGGCACACCGACGTACCACCAAGGCAAGCTCTACTCGCAGGGGGCTGCCGGCAAGATTCAGTGTCTTGACGCCGCGACGGGCGAATCGATCTGGGTACGCGACCTCACGGTTGACACACCGGCCAAACCACCTCAATGGGGTTTCTCTGCTTCGCCTTTGGTCGTTGGTGATCTCGTTATCACTTACGCCGGCGCGGGCGACGGCCAGAGTATTATTGCCTATCAACGCGAAGACGGCGAAATCGCTTGGATGGGCGGCAAAGGCACGCACAGCTACAGCTCGCCGCAGCTGGCAACGCTCGGTGACGTCGAACAAGTACTCATGCTCAGCAACTACGGCTTGATCTCTTTCGTGCCTGGCGATGGGAAAGTGCTTTGGGAGCATGAATGGGATCTCGGCCCGCAACCAAACCGCGTCGTTCAACCCTTAGTGCTCGGCGACGATGTGTTGATTGGCACGTTCTTAGGTCTGGGTACACGACGCATCACTGTCGCGAAAGAAGGCGACCAGTGGAGCACCAGCGAGCAGTGGACCTCACGCGCGATGAAGCCCTACTTCAACGACTACGTAGAATACGAAGGCCATCTCTACGGCTTCGATAACGAGATCTTCGCTTGCATTGACCTTGAAGATGGCAAGAAGAAATGGAAACGGGGTCGCTACGGTCACGGACAAGTGCTCCTGGTCGCCGACATGGGCACGCTGCTGATCCTGGGTGAGAAAGGCGAACTCGTGCTACTAGAAGCCAATCCGAAGAAACACGTAAAGTTGGCCGAGATTCAGGCGATCGAAGGCAAGACCTGGAACCATCCCGTGATCGCTGACAACCGTCTGTTTGTTCGCAATGGCAAAGAAGCAGCGTGTTACGAATTAACGCCCAGCAAACCGTCAGCAATGGCTACCCTAGGTGAGAAGTCGATGCAGATGGTGGGAGACTAGGCGCATCCCAATGAGCAAGACTTCTCTGGTTCTCACGGTGCTCGGCAAAGACCGCCCAGGACTAGTCGATGCGATCGCGCAAACGGTCGCTGTCCACGACGGCAATTGGATCGAAAGCCGTATGGCCCACCTCGCTGGCCAATTCGCTGGCATCCTGCGTGTCGAGGTCGATGCCGATCAGTCCGCATCGCTACAAGCCGCTTTGGCCGCGCTCGCGGAAGGCGGCCTCGAATCGACCGTCCTGGCTGATGCCGGCGCTGCAGCGATCTCGGCAAGCTCAGCCGTGCAACTGTCGCTCGTCGGGCAAGATCGCCCCGGAATCGTCCGCGAAATCAGCCACGTGCTTGCTACTCACGGCGTAAACGTCGAGGAGCTTTCAACCGAGTGCAGCAGTGCTCCGCATTCAGGCGAAATGCTCTTTCAGGCGGACGCCCAACTCCGGCTGCCCGACGGGCTCACCGCCGACACCCTCCGCACCGCCCTTGAGGCCGTCGCGAACGACTTGATGGTGGATATCAATCTAGGCTAGTCGCCTCTGATTCAAAAGCGGTCGCGATCTCAGCCTCCTTTTTCTTTTTGTATTCCCGGGCGGCTAGGTAGCGCGTGTAGTATTGATTAAACACTTCGACAACCTCCTGTGCCTGCGCTCCAAATTCTCGCGTCTTGATTTTTTTTGTTTTAGCGTTCTTGGAAGAAATCTCCAGCACTCCGCCATCGTTCATCGAGCAGTCTTTGATTCGACTCCAAAGAATCGGCTCGGCCCAGCTACTCAGTTTGACTTTCTCGTAGTCGAAATCTAGCTCATTTTTCTTTCCGGTAAATGCTCGCGCCGGAAAGTACTTGACGACCAACTCCATCTGCTCCTGATTCTCTGGCAAGTAGCGGTAGGTCAACACTTCTTCGTGGAACTTGCGGAATCGTTCTTCGTACTCGCTCCACTGCTCGCCTTCGAGCTGATCGGCCGTATGAATATTACGGTACCAGCGTCCATCGACTTCGTTGGCTAGCAGTCTCTGACCATTTGCTGCAGAGCTATCCACTCCCACAGCAGCTAGCCTTTGCGCAGTAGGAGGGTGCGTATCGAAAGGATGGAAGGTCTCAAGGCTACGCAGATCGTGATTCGACAGGAAAGAAGCGGAGTAAGCTGCAAATCCCGATTCGATCTGTTCAGAAATATTCGCCACACCCAACGATTCTTCCTGCTTAAACAGTTCATCTTCGATGGAATTGCGATACGTCGCGTAGGCGGCTATCCGCAGCAAGGCCGAAGCTATATCGTCGGGCGAAGTCACATCGGCAGCTATTCGATCAGCACGAAATTCCCGCTCTCGGCTCAGCTTGTTGAGCGATAGCTCAAATAGATTACGAAAACAGAGCATGAAATAGAATATCGGCAGCGTCACGACTCCGTCATGCAAGCCTTGCAAATAGTTATTGTATCGAATAAGCAGCGGGGAAATCTTTTTCGAGTAAGTGGTATCATCGCCGCTGAAATGAGCCATTTCATGTGCCATGACCGCATCCGCCTCCGTACCAGCCATCATCTTCATCAGTGCTAAGCTTGCGTATAGCGTTCGCCCAGTATACTCTTGCTGCCCCACAGTTACTGGCTGAGTCGTCACGAAAAAGTTCGCATCGATGCCCGCAATTACTTGATCAGGTAGTTCGGTTCCTACTTGCTGGCATATCGAAGCGAGGTTTTGCCATAGAGCAGGAGCATCATCTCTTGAAATCACCTCGCCTTCGATTGAGTAATCGTTCTCCGGTTGCTTGAAGATCGCAACCAGCACAGCGATTATTCCAGCCAGCGCAGCAACGCCGGCAATCGCTATCAGCTTGACGTAGTAAACTTCAGCCCAAAGTGCTGTCATCCAAAAAGAGAGCGCAACGACGATCGCTCCTTGCACAACCGTTTGGATAGCACCATAGATCCGCAGCACGTGCCAGCCTACCGACAAGCTCAGATACTGTGCTTGCTGCGAGCGCAACGAAAACGCCACGCAAACTCCCGCCAACAGCAGCACACCTACACCGCTTAGTATGCTCCACCACGACAGCCAAATCATCCATCGAAAGGTGGCATAGTCGCGGCGCAGTCCCGCGTCGACAGTCTGCGCGAACTCTGGATTTCTCAGCATCGCGGAGAATGGTACGGAGTCGATCACTTCTCGCGACTGCGCACGGTCTTCGTCGGTCATCTCCTGATCGTCTGTCACTTGTTTGAGCATGACCCGACGGGCGTCATCATCAAAACTGGACCGAGCGTGTCGGAAAAACAGCAGCCCCGCTGTCGGAATCAGAAATAGCAGGAGGGCCGGCAGCACGACCGACTGCACGAATCCAGCCTTCGAGAAATCCTCTTGTTCTTTGGTCACTTTTTGAACTCCTTTCGATGGCGGTACCGGCAGCATCCAATGGCCCGAATTCTACACCAGAATCCGCTCAGGCACGCTTGGCTGAGGGCCGATGATAAGGTAAGATTGTGATATATTTCACAATGTATCGGTTAATCGGGGGCGGACTCGCCGGTTGCCCCTAAAACCCCAGAACCCTAGCGCAAACCATGGCCAAAAAAGCTCCACGCAAGAAGGTTCCCAAGGAGTTGGCGATCATCAACGCCGACAACTGCACGGGCTGCGAATCGTGCCTAGAGGTCTGCCCGGTCGACTGCATCGAGCTGAAAAAGCTCGACCGCGGCGACACGATGCTCAATGGCACGCAGCAATGGTGCGAAATCGATATCGAGCGCTGCGTCGGCTGCGAAGTCTGCGTCCACATCCCCGGCAAGAAGTCGAACCCCTACGAACTGCTCGTCTGCCCTTGGGACGCGATCGAAATGGTACCGACCGAAAACGCCGCGCAGATCATGGCCCAAATCGGCGGCCCACCCGAATACATCCAAGAAAACTGGGATCGCCTCGTCACTACGGCCCAGAATCTGGCAGAGCTACGCGGCGCAACGTAGCTTCGAAGATCTCGATTGAACCACAAAGTAAAAGAAGCAACGAAGAAAAGAGACTTCGTTGCTTTTTTGCGTTGTGGTTTCTCTTTCCGCGAATCGGCGCGCGTGACTACAACGTTTCCCAAACGCGACGCATGTAGCTGATACTCTGACTGGCGATCTCCTCGGGACTCGGTTCGTACTTGAATACTTCGACCGATGCCCAACCGTCATAGTTCGTCTCTTTTAGCGCAGCAAAAATTGACTCGAACTCGACGTCGCCCATTCCGGGACCGAGCAGGTTCGGATCGTTCGCGTGGAAATGGGCGGTCCACTTGCGACTCTCGCGAATAATCTGATCGATGGGTTTGTCTTCGCTCGACATCGCTTTCACATCAAGGTGCAACTTGCAGTTGGGCGAATCGACCCGTTTCGCCAACTTGATTGCCGACTCCGCAGTTAGCAGAAAGTCACCCTCAGAAGGTCCGAGCGGTTCCAATGCGATCGTGACATCCATGTCTTCACAGACCGGCATGACGGCACGCAAAATCTCAGCAGCGTAGTTCTCTGCCAAGTCGTACGTGACATCAGGCAGCAAATTGCGCTGTTGGGGCGAGCCCAGCACCATCACCTTCCCGCCCAAGTCGGCGCACAGTTGCGCTAGTGCGATGAAGTAATCAACCGTGACCTGACGGACGCTCGGCTCAGGACTCGTCAAATACGGACTCACTGGGCACAAGCCTGTGGTTTTGGCGAGCAGCCAATGCAAGCCGACCACTTCCAAACCCAGATCGGCGGCAAGCTGGCGGACTTCGGTACGCCGCGCCGACGAAATGTCGTTCGCATCAACCACCTCCTTGCCTGGCATCAACGTAAACGGCGCAATCTCCACGCCTGTGTAGCCCAGGTCGCGCGCAAACAACCATGCTTGCGCGAACGGTCGGTCCCCAAACATCTCATTGCAAAAGGCGAATTTCATTTTCTGCAGGCGAATAGCGAAGATTGACTCCCTACGATAGAATCAATAGCATAAAGCATAAGTGAACATGCGCCCACATACTCGGTGCGCCCAGGACTTGCTCTTCCTTTCAGAACGGACGCAATAGGCCGGCCCAAACATGACGCGAAAATCCAAATCACTCCAGCTCGGCAAGATTCACCAAGGCGACTGCATCAAGCTGATGAAAAAGATCGACGACGGGTCGATTGATCTGGTGTTCGCCGACCCGCCATTCAACATCGGCTATGAGTACGACGAATACGACGACCGCCAGGATGACGAAAAATACCTCGCCTGGTGTGAAGATTGGATCACCGAAGTCCATCGCATTCTCAAGCCCAACGGAACGTTCTGGCTAGCGATCGGCGACGAGTACGCCGCTGAACTGAAGGTCGCCGCCCAACGCAACGTCGGATTCTTCACCCGTAGCTGGGTAATCTGGTACTACACTTTTGGGGTGAACTGCGTGAACGGCTTTAGTCGATCGCACACACATCTGTTTCACTTTGTGAAAGACAAGAAGAAGTTCACGTTCGACAAGCCCAGCCCTCAAATTCGTGTGAAATCTGCGCGACAACTCGTCTATGCCGACGTTCGAGCTAACCCAGATGGACGCTTACCCGACAATACCTGGATCATTCGGCCGCAAGATGCTCCCAAAAGCTTTAGCCCAAATCACGACACCTGGTACTTCGCCAGGGTTGCAGGAACTTTCAAGGAACGCGAAGGTTTCCACGGCTGCCAAATGCCCGAACAGTTGCTTGCAAGAATCATTCGAGCTTCGAGCCGCCCACATGATATCGTGTTTGATCCGTTTAGTGGTAGTGGCACTACCCTGTGCGTCGCAAAGAAACTTGGACGCCGATGGCTGGGAACAGAGCTATCGAAGGACTACGCTAGGTACATATCTCAGCGGCTGGAAAAGACCAAGGCTGGGGAACCTATAGACGGGCCAGAAGATCCAATAGAAAGTGCACCCAGCACTGCAGTAGGAAAACGACGCAAGAAGTCGTTCGATGAAGACTCGAAAAGAGCTGTCATAGAGGCTTACCAAAAGGCCGGGAAGGGGTTTCCAGCTGATTATCTGCTTTGCGATAGCTCGCTTAATGCGGAATTTGTTTCACAATGCAAAAGAAATGGCATTAGTGGGAACGCGTTTGTATGGAATCACCTTTTGTTGAATTTAAGAAAACAGAAAAGACTACCCCGAGCAACGCGTAAGCCAGAAGTCATAAACGCTAAGCAGATGAATCTCTACGGGTTTGCCAGCGAAGTGGCGTGGCGGCTACTAGCAATTGATTACGAGAAAACGCTGGATGACATCCTCTGCTCACCAGAATTCGCACGAGAGTTCGACCGCATCGCTGCAATGTTCGGCCCAGAAGATGTTACTTCTATTGAGTACCGACGCGCCGCGTTTTCGATTAGAAAACGCACAAAGTCCGCGCGAGAAACTGCCGCCGAAAAATTTAGTGAATGGATGAAGAAGAAGCTTAAGCCTATCGCACTAGACGACTTGCGAAGCCCCAAGTTTGAAGCCCCGGGTATCTACATCCTACAGCAC
>JBCDBK010000136.1:0-9229 GCA_039184115.1 Planctomycetota bacterium
AAAAAAACCTCTTGCCGACAAACTTGTCCCTTTTTCAACTTGCGCGGCCGGCGCGAGCCGCGTATCAACCACAACAAAACTTCCCTCGCCGACCCCCCGGGGCTCCCGCCGACGGCTCAATTTGGAACTACTGAAACTCGGATTTCTCACTTTGGCGGAGCCCCTGTCGTGAAGCTGGCATTTAGTTCGAACGCTTATTTGCAGTTCTCAATCGAAGAAACGATTCGTCGGATTGCTGACATCGGCTACGCTGGCATCGAGCTGCTTGCCGATGTGCCTCATGCGTGGCCAGCGGGTTTGTTGCCTGAGCGTCGAGAAGAGATTCGGCGCTGTCTGGAGACGCACAACCTGACAATCTCGAACGTCAACGCCTTCATGATGAACGCGGTCGCGGATCCTAGGCAGCCCTATTGGCATCCTGGCTGGACCGATCCTGACCCCCACTATCGTGCCATTCGCCGCGAACATACCAAACGATCTCTGCAATTGGCGCAAGATCTGGGTGCTCCGCACATCACTACCGAGCCTGGTGGATTGCTCACGCCGGAACAGACCTGGGATGAAGGTGCCGATATCTTTTACGACGAATTCATGCCCTGCGTCGAGCTGGCGGAATCACTCGGCGTTGGACTGTTGATCGAACCCGAGCCGGAGTTATTGATCGAGCGCTTCGACCAGTACCTCCAATTCGTCGATCGGATTGACTCGTCGGTGGTCGGACTCAATTTTGATATCGGACACGCCTACTGTGTGAACGAAGACCCAGAAGATTGGGTCGACAGAATGAAGGACCACACGGTTCACTACCACCTTGAAGACATCGCCGACACTCGCGTCCACGCGCATTTGATTCCTGGTCATGGCGCAATTGACTTTGCCGCAACGCTGAAAGCTATCGACGCGACGGACTACAGCGGCTGGCTAACCGTCGAATTGTATCCCTACATCGATACGCCCGACGAGGCGGCTCGCGAGGCGCGCGAGTATCTGCAGGCAAAAATCAAGCAGATCGGCCTGACCGAGACCGCCGTCTGATGAATAAGACGAAGTGGTCGGACTGGTGGCAATTGCTGCGCGCCGGAAACGTGTTCACGGCCGTGTCGAATGTGCTTGCTGGTTTTCTTCTTGTTCGCGGCGAATGGCAACCGTTGTTGCCACTTGTGATGCTCGCCGCCACTTCCGCGCTTTTGTATCTGGCGGGGATGGTGCTTAACGATGTGTTCGACCTCGAGATCGACCGCGTCGAGCGGCCTGATCGACCGTTGCCGGCAGGGCGAATTCCGCCTATTGCAGCGAAGCGAGTCGGATGGCTACTTTTGTTTGGCGGCCTAACGCTCGCAGGTGTCGTCGGCAGTCTCGTCGAAAGCTGGTTGCCGCTGACCATGTCAGGGCTGCTGGCTCTGGCAATTGTAGGATACGATGCGTTGCTCAAGTCGACGGTAGCCGGCCCTTGGACAATGGCCTTATGCCGATCCCTCAACGTGCTGTTGGGTGCGAGTCTCGTCGAGCATTCCTCTGACAAATCCAGTGCTTATGTGTATGCGGCGGCGATCGGTGTGTACACGCTTGGCTTGACACTGCTGGCGCGCAATGAAGCGGGAGAGACTACGCCGCGAGCAATCAAAAAGTCGGCGAATGTGATTCAAATCGCTTTAATTGGCTTCCTGGCTATAGCCGCGTTCGAGACGCTCCCCGCTTACGGTTGGATTGCCGGCTGGCTGATTGTCGTCTTCGCAGCACGTATAGCAGTCTTCGAAGCTTTCCTGGACCCAACGCCATCGTCAGTGCAAAAGGCTGTCTCGCGTTTGATCATGCTCTTTATCCCGTTGGACGCGCTAGCGGGTGCTGCCGGCACAGATTGGATCGCTGGCCTAGTGATCTTGTCGCTAATGGTGCCGACGTATGTTGCCACGCGCAGGATCGCCATGACATAATGTGGCGACAACGTGCGCCCGACGATTCAGGTTTCCTCGGCATTCATGCGTATGCGACTTGGCTACAATACCAATGGACTCGCCCATCACAGCCTGCCAGCGGCGATTCGGCTGCTGGCGTCACTCGGCTACCGCAGTGTCGCGATTACCGTCGATCATTACGCCTTGAATCCGTACGCTGCGGGTTTCGACCAGGAGCTTCGCGATACCAAGCGATTGCTCGAAGAGTTCGAATTGCGATCGGTGATCGAAACCGGCGCGCGTTTCTTGCTTGACCCTGGGCGTAAACATCATCCGACACTGGTGTCGTCAAAGCGCTCCGGCAGACCGCTGAGAATCGAGTTCCTGCGTCACGCCGTCGATATGGCCGCCTTCCTAGAGAGCGACTGCGTGTCGCTTTGGTCGGGGGCGTTGCCCAGGCGCGACTCGCGAGAGGACGGCTTGCGGCGATTGGTCGAAGGGTTGCAGATTGTGTTGGAATATGCGGAGCGCTGCGATGTGCAGCTCGGATTCGAGCCCGAGCCTGGCATGCTGATCGATACGATGGCGAGCTTCGACGAGCTGGTGCAACAAGTCGATTCGCCGCGGCTCGGGCTCACGCTCGATCTTGGCCATCTGCACTGCCTTGAAGAACCGCTCGTCGACTCGATACTGCGCTGGTCTAACCGACTGGTGAACGTACATCTGGAAGACATGCGCGTTGGTAAACACGAACACTTGATGTTCGGTGAAGGCGAGATCGATTTCGTGCCAGCGATCGCTGCGCTGCGGCAAATTGGTTACGATGGCGGTCTTCATGTCGAACTCAGCCGCCACAGTCATTGTGCGCCCGATACCGCCCGACAGGCGATGGCTTTTCTGGAGCCGCTGCTTTGAGCCAATCACCCTCGTAATCTCAAAACATGTCCGACTTCGTGATTCTTTTGTCCGTTCCTGGTCTGCGTCGACAGGACTTAGCAACCATGCCCCAACTACAGTCATTGGTAGGCGAGGGCGATTGTGGTGAGCTCGTACCAAGCTTCCCGGCGGTGACTTGCCCAGTACAGGCGAACATGACAACCGGTGCGCCGCCTAGCGAGCACGGAGTGGTGGCGAACGGTTCCTTTGATCGCGAACGCGGCCACGTCGAAATGTGGACCGAGACGAACGCTTGCATCGCGCGGCCGCAACTGTGGGACATTATGCAGCGTCACCATCCCAATTTGACATCGGCCGTCTGGTTTCCGTTGCACAGCAAGGAGTGTGGGGCGGATTTCGTCTGCACGCCAGCGCCGATACACAATCCGGACGGTAGCGAGTCGCTGTGGTGCTATACGCGTCCCGAGGCGTTGTATGGCGAACTGCGTGACCAGTTGGGCCACTTTCCACTACAGCACTTTTGGGGTCCGGCTGCCAACATCAAATCGACGGCATGGATTGTCGATTCCGCGATCGTTGCCGCAGAAAGGTATCGCCCTAATCTGTTCTACCTTTACCTGCCGCACCTCGACTATGCAGCGCAAAAGTTCGGCCCCGATAGCGAAGAGGCCAAACAAGCGACCAAAGCTTTGGACGCCGGGATTGGGAAACTGGTGGAAGGCTTTGCAGATGCCTACGGTGCTGCCCGCCCACTATGGCTGATCGCGAGCGAGTATGTGATTACAGCCGTCGATCACGTTTGCTACCCGAACCGCGTCCTCCGCGAAGCGGGTCTCCTCTCGGTGCGAGAAGAACCCGACGGCGAGCATTTGGACATTGCGGGCAGCCGCGCCTGGGCGTTGGCGGACCATCAGTACTCGCATGTTTTTGTACGCGACCGTTCGGCAGTCGATGCCGTTCGCGAGTTGTTCGAACGTCAGGCGGGCATTGCCGAAGTACTGTGCCCGGATGATTATGAGCGCTACGACCTACAGCACGAGAGTTGCGGTGACTTAATGCTCGTTTCGACACCCAATAGTTGGCAGGCTTACTACTGGTGGACTGACGATGCGCTTGCGCCAGGCTATGCCCGCACGGTCGACATTCATCGCAAGCCGGGTTACGACCCGGTTGAAATGTACTGGGACCCAACCGCAAAGGGCATTCCGCTTGATGCGACCTTGGTGAAAGGCTCCCACGGTGCGCCGGCAACCGATCTAATTCAGCGCGGAGTACTGCTTTCGTCGGAGCGCGGCGTATTCGTCGAACGCCCCATGGCTGACACCGACGTCGCGGATATCGTGCTGCGGCAGTTTGGTATTTAGACCTCAGGCTCGTCGCACCAATTGGCTGAAAATTCTGCTGAGAACGCGACGTAAGCCACGCCAAAATCAGCCATGCGACGCGAGCCAGCAAAGACAGGCTTCGGATTGGACATGCCACTCTTGGCGTCGTTCCTTCTCTCATCAACGTGGGACACTGCCATACGCTAGCATTCGTCCCCAGATCGCAAGCTAGCAGGTTCTTTGGCAGGCCATCAGTCGTTGAACTAGGTAAGCTGCGCATAGCCTGGGAAGTCCAAGGAAAAACGAGCGCACCGTAGACCGATACAGTAAACGAGTCACCGCCGCTGTGGCTTCGATGCAGCTGTTCAGATCCACCTTCGAGCAGAGATAACGATCATGACCCAATCGCCTCGCTACATTGCTGGCTGCTTGCTGGCGATATTCATCGTTTCCGTCCCTTCAACTGACGCACGAGCCAAAGGCCTGGTGCCAGGAACTGGCACACTGATCGACTACGTCGGCGACGACTTCGAAGACACTTCATGGTCGTTTATCAATAACTTTCCGAAGAGTTCGCGTGAGCAGGACGAGCGACTCCGCTCTCCCACTGGCCGATCAACGAATGGTCGCTGGAAAGAGGGCCCTGAACGTGGTCACCCCGATCACATGAAAGTGGTTCCTTGCCCTGCCGGCGGACTGCCAGGTAGCAACTATGGCCTGTTGATTCGCACACTTAATTCTGGCATTCCAGGCTATCGATCCAACGACGTCCAGCAAGACGACCTGATCGCGAACTGCATTTCGCGTTTGGGAACAAGCATTCCAGTTCGCGACATGCCAAGTGCCGTCGTCCGCGTCTATCTACCGCCAGCCGACGAATGGGAGAACCGGACTGGCCCGCATTTTGGGTTCCGTATCAGTACTTCCACGACGGTGACCGAGCGATCCGAAGCACGCGGCTTCTTCGCCAGCTCGCGCATGGAAACGAAGGCGGAACCGTATTGGCCGGGCATTTGGATTCACTTCAAGAGCGAAACCAGCCGCAACGTCGAGGAAGACTCGGCATTCCTTGCCTATCGCGGCAATCGCATGGGGCGAGACATTAAGTGTCGGGAGATTCCCGCAGACCAATTCGGCTGGTGGACGTTTGGAATCTCGGCGACCGGCGATGGACAGATTCACTACTACGCAAAACCGGGCGTCGAAGACTTGACTGCCGCCGATCATATCACCTCGCAGTTTCCTTACAGCTATCAGGCAGAACGATTGCGCACATTCTTCTTTAACTCATGCAATCGCAATGATGGCCGCACCTGGGCCACGCCGTTTATTATCGACGATCCACAACTCTACCTCGTCAACGCTTCACGCGTCGTAGCGAACGTCAAGGCAAAGCAGGAGCGTGAAGCTCGGATGCAGGCAAAACGCGAGGCGCAGGAGAAACGACGCCAAGAGATGCAAGCCAAGCGAGACGCTCAGCGTCAGGCGAAGCGCAGCAGTCAACAGAAGAAGAATCGCTAAGCACCGCTTAATCCAAAGCACTCAGCTCGCCCACTTCGGGCGGGCTGAAAACGAAGCCGCGGCTCTGACTGAAGAACTCGACTGGATTTTCGTAAACCACTTGGCGGATGAGCGTCTCTGCGTGACCTCGCCGACGCATCTCCATGATAAAGTCGGGAACCGCGGTTGGTTTTGAAGGTCCCCAGTCGCCGGCGGAGTTGACCAGGAGCCGTTCGGGACCATACATCTCGACGATGTCGACAGCGCGTGCGGGGGTGCACTTGCTGACTGGGTAGAGAGTCATCCCGGCCCAGAATCCTGCTTCGAGTACTGGCCGTACCGTGTGTTCCTCGACATGATCGATCAGAACACGGCTCCGATCGATGCGACCATCGTCGGTAAGCATGTCCAGAATCATGCGGGTGCCTTGGAATTTATCCTCGAGGTGAGGGGTGTGGATAAGAATCTGCTCGTCGGTCTTCATCGCCAGATCGACGTGTTCCAGGAATACAGTGGCTTCGTTGCGAGTGTTCTTATTCAGTCCAATCTCGCCGATGCCGAGAACGCCTGGTCGATCTAAGAACTCGGGGATCATCGCGATAACTTCACGCGAAAGATCCACGTTCTCGGCTTCCTTCGCATTGATGCATAGCCAAGTGTAGTGCTGAATCCCGTATTGCGCGGCACGCTGCGCCTCGAAACTGGTAAGCTGCTCGAAATAGTCACGAAACCCGTCGACGCTGCCGCGATCGTAGCCTGCCCAGAATGCGGGTTCGCTTAGCGCAATGCAACCCATCTTGGCTAGAGTCTCGTAGTCGTCGGTGGTGCGCGACACCATGTGAATGTGCGGATCGAGATAATACATGTTCGCCTGGTATCTGTAGATGGTGCTGAATACACCAAACTTTGGTGAATCGCCTGAATTGGCTACACGTCAAATTGCTGCCGCCATTGTGGATCGTAAGGTCGGCTGAACATCAATTGCACGTGTTCTGCACGCTGCGGCTGGTCGGCAAAGAGCAGATTGATCCCTGCCTGCAGCTGATCCCAACGCGGATCATCTTCCGTGTGGTCAGCGCTACGTTGAATGCGATCGAGGGCGGAGGCAATTTCCAGGATCTTGGCTCTCACTGGCAGATACTCGCGTTCTAGCGGTGTCGTGGGAGGAAAATTGCTGGCCATTGAGGTGCCTGTCCGATGAAGTGCAAAAGGTGGGTAGTCGAACGTTGGTAACGATTATTCCAGTTTCGCGCACAACGGCAGCCAAAGCAAGCGGTTCGAAGTCAATTCCCTGCCATGCTCTTCCTCGAAACCGCCTGAATCTGCTTTGCAATCTGAATTTGCAACCTAAGTTTTACTTAGGATTTCTCAACTCTACCGACCAAGCGGCCCGCCGGCTGGCAACCCTGTGACTGCACTAGCAACTACCTTTGAAACTTTGGGCGCAAGTCGCAACGACGCAGCAAACGATGTGTTGCTCGCCGCGCTGGCCGGTGCTGAAGCCGAAGTCTATGATGGCGCTCTCCAAGCCGTGGTCGCCCGTAGACACAAAGCGGGTCATATCGCAGTGCTTGAAAAATGGCACCGACTTTCTCCCAAGCAGCGTCAGTATCTGCAAGAAGGCCGTGGACGCATGTCCGGTGCGCTGCGCGATGCAGTACTGTCGGAAGACGAGCAGCTATTCGAGAATGCTTGCGAAGTCGTGGAACATTTTGGCGAGTTCGATCTGATCGCTACGTTGGTGACGCTAGCAGAAAACCAGAAACACGTTCACGCCGAGGCCGCGACCCAACTCGTGCTTCGATTGGTCCAACGCCTGAGCGACCTGGTACACGGTCCGCGCGACTACGAAGATCGCCGCGATCCGCAGTCAATGGCTCGCTTCGTTTTAGAGAGCCTCGAACGTAGTGTCGAGCGATTCCGAACTCACAAGCGATCGGAGTTGATCGAAGCGTTTGTCATTCTAGGCGGTCCAACAAGTACTGTATTGCAGGAAATTCTCGAAGAGCCACATCACCCGTGCTACTTGACGGTTATCAATACGCTCAGCAGCAGTCAGAGTGCCGGCGTCACGGAGTTTTTGCTTCGCGCCTTAAACGCCGAACATACGCCGCTTAATGTGCTAAACGTGATCAGCAAGCGCGAAGACGACAGCTTCGTTAGCAAACTGCTGGAATTCGGCGCCAAAGAACTCAGAGCGAAGGCCTCCAAGAACCTAGGGCGGATTCGATCGTTCGCTTGGCTCAAGCGTGGCGCGGGTGGATTCGAACACTTCGACGAGGAAAACCAGGCGCGATGCATCCAGTTGATTGCAAAATCCGGCGTCAAGCCCGACGAATTCCTTGACTTGCTCGAAGTGATCATCCGACGAGGGTCGTCCGTCGCCCGCTGGGCAGCCTGCGAAGCGCTCTCTACGATTCCGGGAGATCGCGGCAATCAACTTGTCCTCGATGCGGTCGAAGACGAAGATCCCAAAGTGCAGGCCGCCGCTACTCGGCAGATCAGGGATCGTCATGTGCCCGGCGCGATGGCGATTCTGTTACGCAAAATCGACAGCCCGTACGATGAGGTCCGCGAAGCGACATGCGAAGCCCTTGCAGAGTTCTCCTTTGCAAATTATCTCGCCGGCTTCGAGGGATTACACGATGACGCCCGGCGGACGACTGGCGCGTTAGTCAAAAAAGTCGACGCCGAGACCGTGCCAAGCCTGCTCGCCGAGATGGAAGAAAACTCGCGCAAACGACGATTGCGCGCCGTCGAGATGTCTGACGTGATGGGGCTGGTACCTGAGGTGTCTGAAGGACTGATATTCCTGCTAGGCGATGATGATCATCTGGTAAGAGCGGCCGCCGCCGATGTGTTGCAGTTTTGCCCTACCTCTGACGTACAGGAAGCCTTGCGGGCGGCGGCGAACGATCGCAGCGGTGCAGTGCAGAACGCTGCCAAGACTAGCCTCGAAGTCTTCGATAGCATCGGCGTGACACAAGCCAACGCAGCGACGGAGGTGCAACAATGAGTGGCGCACTAAGCTATGGAATTCTGCTAGCGCAAATCTCACGATGGCAACGTCTCGGGGAC
The DNA here is from genome assembly GCA_039184115.1 of Planctomycetota bacterium. Taxonomy (GTDB): domain Bacteria; phylum Planctomycetota; class Planctomycetia; order Pirellulales; family Lacipirellulaceae; genus Bythopirellula. Next base: position 8,696 of record JBCDBK010000136.1, read on the forward strand.
GGACTGCATCGCGGAAGGGGTCGCATGGACCTGGCCGACTTCTTGCCGCTGGCGATCGTCTTGGTCGTGGCTGCTGTGGTAATCTTTGTCGTGGTCCAAGTGCGAAAGCGCAACGACATGAGCCAGCGCTGCAACGATCCCAACAAGCTGTTCCGCGAACTCAGCTTGATCCACAATTTGGATCGATCGAGCCAGAAGCTACTTCGCCAGCTCGCCGATTCGGCGCAGTTGCAGCAGCCGGCTGAAGTGTTTCTCAGGCCTGGCATCTTCGCCGCTCAACTAGCGGTCGATCTCCGCGACCAAGAAGAAGCTTATCAGTCGCTACAGCAACGCCTGTTCAGTTAAGCTTCCGACGGCATTGGCTTCTCGGTAGACTTTGCACGCCACCAATCGTCTGGCAAACAACCGATCGCTATAACTAACACTTGACTTAGAGCGAACGCAATAAGCCAAAACGTCATCCCCTTCCGGAATCCGTAGGCGTGCAGGCCTTGTCCCATTTGGTTCACGCCAAACCATGACCATGCCGTGACG
>JBCDBK010000137.1:0-8998 GCA_039184115.1 Planctomycetota bacterium
GCACCGGCAGCCGAGCGCTCCAGGGCCACTCGGGATCCATCCGGCAGCGAAACAAGATCGGCCCAGCCGCTTCGAGCGCCACTGATCGCCGCGCCCTGCAGTGGCTCGACCTCGGAGGCGAACTGCCGACCTGCAGTGACTGAATCGCCGACAACATCCAACTCTAGCAGTCGGACCGTCGTGCCAGCCGAGGATGTGGCGAGTGCGCCGTCAACGGTAAGTGCCTCTTCATTGGCTGCCCAAAGCGCCGATTGGTCGGCGTCGTAGGCCAACGACTCGAAGCCACGATTACTGCGCCGGTTGGCGAACACAGCGGGAACGTTGACGGATTGCAACTGGTTGCCCGTGGTAGGATCATACTGTCGCACGCCGGGCCCGTTTTCGTCGCTGACATAGATCGTGTCGCCGATCTCGACGATACCCTCTTGGTCGAGACCGGGACTCAGCGCGAGTTCGCTAATCGCCGTCGCGGCCACGAGATTTCCTGCCAGATCGAACGCCGCATCGAAGGTGACCACTCCCGTGCCGTCATCCTGCACGGTGAAAAAACGATGTAGCCCGACCACTGGCGAAGGCCCAGCGTAAGTCACACCGCTCATCTCATCGACAGAGAAGCTAACCGACGTGGTGTCGAGCTGCGTTGTGTTGGCTTCAACAATCGACCAATTCGCGGCGTAGCCATCTCCAGACAGACAAGCAGCGATGGTCAGTGAGGCGATTGTCAGGCAGATTGACGTTCGAGGGCTCATCGCACCGTGTGGATTGTGCATGGACGAATTGCAAGCGGAACCGCCTCCAGCATAGTCGAATCCTAGGTATCGCGCGTATAGTCGCTGCTTCGGCGGCTACGGTCTCTGGGAATCCGAGCCTTCGCTGGCCGCATTTGCCGGTTTGCGGCATTCCGGCGGAAAAACGCAATCTCTGGCTTTTTACAACGTTTTCGGCGATAATAAATGTGCTGGGAAATTAGGGGTCAACACGGTGTTCTTCCCAGCAAGCCTGCCGTCCGAATGGGCAGAGAACGAAGTGGCAGCTTCGGAGCACCGAACAGTTATCTCGTCTGGAACAGGTTCCACTGGGCCACTGCGACTGAGGCGTCGACAGTTGCCAGCCGCAGCCTCCCCAGGCTCTTGAGGAGAGCAAAACATGTCAAGCTTATCTCGATTCCAGCGACCGACCACTCGCCGCGGCTTTACGCTCGTCGAGTTGCTGATCGTCATCGCAATCATCGGCACACTCATGGCGCTCTTGCTGCCAGCGGTCAACGCAGCTCGCGCTCGAGCCCGCGCGCTGCAATGTTCTAACAATCTCAACCAAATCGGCAAGGCGACGATCAACTACACGTCCAGCGACAAAGGTGTTTATCCGGGGTGGATGCAACTCAGGAAAATTTCGCCGGACGCCACAACGATTGATCAATACAGCCAATCTGGCGGAGATACAATAAACAATGCGTTGCTGAGTTGGGCGGCTGTGCTTTTGCCCAAACTCGATCAACAAGGACTGTATGATCAGATGCTGTCGAACTTGGGTGGACCGGTGTTTGCAAATCCTCCAGAGCTGGAGATGTTCGTTTGCCCAGACGACATTAAGGTTTCGAGCACTGGAGGCTACCTAACCTATGTGGCAAACACCGGCACGCCCGACATTCCCCAGTCCGGTATTCGGGCGGATACCCGAGCGAACGGTTTGTTTCACAATCTTGTGCCCTCTGCCCAGTCCAGCCGGCCCGTCGGTGAAGAAGTCAGAACCAATGATGTCCGAGACGGTGCCTCGAACACGCTGATGTTTTCCGAGAATATCCACAAAGAAGCTGGAATCGCGACGTGGCTGAATGCAAGCGGATGGAACAGCGACAATGCACCGCCCAGAGGTATTACGAGCGTTGAACAGTTGTTCGGCATGACTTGGTACTACGAAAATGCCAATGCCAACACGACGACCGGTGACATGACGCCGAATATACCAGGGCAATTCGTGCCGTTCGGGCAAGATTGGCCTTCGCGCAGTGGCGGGTATCATGTTTGGAACGACGGCATCCCCTACCGGCGCCCGTCGAGTGACCACCCTGACGTATTCAATGTCGTCTTTGCGGGTGGCAACACGAAAGCACTCAACAATCAGATTGCGTATAGCGTGTATTTGAAGCTCATGACCCCCAACGGTGCGAAGTCAATATGGCCTGCCGATGGCGATGCGACGATCGACCAAAATTTGCGTCTGTTACAGGCAGCAAAACCGCTCTCAGATGGCGACTTCTAATGTCTATAGACTTATAATTTCGTAACTCCGAGCCCCGACTTCAGTGTCGGGGCTTTTTTCATTCCTGACCGCGCCGAATCACTTCCAGGCAGACCAGGCGATCTTTGCCACGCACGTAGAGCAGTCCGTGACTGAGTACGGGGGCGGTCCAAGCGGGGTACTTGAGCAGCGTAATGCCCAGATTGTTGCGTAGCGTTAATTCGCCAACGACTTCGCATGCGTTGGGCGTGGCACGCAGCAGCCGTAGCGTGCCATCTTCGCTCAGGCAGATAAAGTGCTGGTCGACGTAGAGGAGTGAGCTGCGCCTCCAACCTGGCACGCTCCACTGCACTTCGCCCGTGTCGAACTTGATGCAGCGTAGCTGCGCGTTATTTGGGTGCTGGCCGCTGCTGCCGTAAAGATAGCCTTGGTGATGGACTGCGGTGTTCCAGTGCAGTTCGAGCGAGCGGTCGCGGCTGCGCGGTTTGTCCCTCCAAACGACCTCGTAACCCTCTCGTTGAATTTGAAGTAGAGCACTGCCAAGTTCGTATGATTCGGAAATGAACGCGCGATCGCCTACCACTGTGGGACTGCTGGCATTGACGCTCTCGAGTTTGCGCGCCCGCCAGGGAAACTGGAAGCGAATTTGACCCAGGTTCGGATCAAGCCCGACCAGTCCACCTCTAGCAAACACAAAGCACCAGAGCTGACCGTCGATCGTGGCTGTCACGGGGCTGCTATAGCTGGCCAATTCGTTCGCCGTCTGCCAGCGAAATTCGCCCGTGAATTTGTCGAACGCGACCACTCCGCTGCCGTTGCTCTCGACCTGACCTTGGGCAGCGTAGACGTCATCGGGCTGGCCCGGCGGACTGCCGCCGATGTTGGCGATCAGCAGCTCGCCAGCAACGATGGGTGTACTGCCGACGCCGAAGAAATTCTTTACCACGCCGAATTGCTTCGTCGTGTCCACCTGCCACTGGCGTTCGCCATCAGACAAACTGACGCAGTGCATCTCACCTTCGGCACTGAACAAATAGACGCGATTGCCGTCGACCACAGGCGTACAGCGCGGCCCATTGTTGTAGCCCAGCATGTCGGTGTAGTCGGTTGCGTGTTCGTAAGTCCACAGCTCCGTGCCAGATTCGCTATTGCGGCAAGTGAGTCGAGCGAGATCGCCATGACGATCGTAGTGCAGTAGTCGCCCGCGACTGATGGCAGGTGCTCCATAGCTGGCCCCGATCTCGCATTGCCACACGATGCGCGGCGGCGGCGACCACTTGGCAATCAGCCCAGTCTCTGGCGATTTGCCGTTGCGCTGCGGACCAAGAAAGTCAGCCCAGTCGATACCCTGATCGCGCGTGCCCAAATCCGGCGGCAGTGTTTCCTCAGCGCACAGCGAACCCGAGAGACAGAGCGTCGCAGCCAACGGGAAAGCGATAGCACGCATGCATTGATCGTAACGGATTTCGCAGAGCTGAACCATGTCCCGGTCAGATCAACATTGTGTTAAGCTGGAGACACCATGGCCAAGACAACCGCTGAAAAATCCCTGATCCCGCCCCGGTTCTTGTTTCGGTTCGCCGTCGATGTGAAGCGCTGCGACCAGCTCTGGTCGCCAAAGCTGGGTGCCGTGCTCGATGAAAGCTACCGACTGCCGATGCTCTCGCAGCTTGACAGCGAGCGCCCAATCGCTGACGTGCGCATGGCCTGGAGCTCTGCCGGGCTCGCCTGGTGGGTCCGCGTCGAGGGCAAACAGCAGCTGCCTTGGTGCCGCGAGTCGCGACTCGACGAAAGCGACGGACTGCAGGTCTGGGTCGACACCCGCGCGACCACAAACATTCACCGCGCTAGCCGATTTTGCCATCGATTCGCATTTCTGCCTCGCGGTGGCGGACGATCGGCCGAGGAGCCGGTTGCCGATCAGCTATTGATCAATCGCGCCCGCGAGAACGCCCGACCTGTTCGCGCGCGAGAGCTGCGGGCGGTTAGCAAATCCAGCGAGAATTGTTACGAGCTTTCGGCGTATGCTCCAGCGGAGTCGCTTGGTGGCTACGACCCGGTTGGTCAGCCACGCCTAGGCTTCACCTACCAAGTCCTCGACCGCGAACGCGGACTACAGACTTTTTCGTCGGGCACAGGTTTTCCGTATGACGAAGATCCGAGCTGCTGGGCGGAAGTACATCTAAGGGAATAGGAGCGAGGAATTTGGGGCGAGTGATTGCGCCATTAGGCAACAACCGCACGGCGTGGCGGTCCGATGAGAGATCACTTGCGGCGGCGAAGTCTTTCTCGCGCGGTTCGCGCTCTGTCTGCCGCCGCGTTCGCCGTTTCGGCTAACACCGTCAGGTGCCCCATTTTTCTACCGGGCCTAGCTTCGCCTTTGCCGTAGAGGTGCAACCGCAAGCGCGGGTCGGCGAGCGCGGCTGACCAATCGGGTTCGCCATTTTCCCAAATGTCGCCAAGCAGGTTGACCATAGCCGCTGGCGAAATCGGATCCGTCGAACCGAGCGGCAAATCGCAAATCGCGCGCACCTGACGTTCGAATTGCGAAGTGTACGACGCCTCGATCGTTAGATGGCCTGAGTTGTGCGGACGTGGTGCGATTTCGTTGACTAGCAGCTGTCCGCCGACCGTCAGAAAGAATTCGACGCAGACTATGCCTTCCAGTTCAAAGGCTTCAGCGATCTTGCGGGCGATCGATTGTGCTTCGGCGGCGTGTGGTTCAAGTTCTGGCAACGGAAACATCGACACGTCGAGAATGTGATGCGCGTGGTCGTTGGCAATCGGCCCTTGGATGGCGGTTTCGCCCGACGGCGTACGTGCGACGATCACGGATAGCTCGCGCTCGAACTCGACGAATCCCTCCAGCACCGACGGACATGCACCGACGTTTTGCCACGCGGCTTCGATTTCGTCTGCTGAACGTATCATCACCTGGCCCTTGCCGTCGTAGCCTGAGTCCGATGTTTTTAGCACGGCAGGTAGGCCTATGTCTTCGACGGCTCGAAGCAAATCGTCAGGCGAATACACCGCGGTGAACGGGGCGCACGCGATTCCGGTATCCTGCAGAAACCGTTTCTCGCGCAAGCGGTTCTGCGCGATGTGCAGAACATTACCCGAGGGACGCACCGGCACATGCTGACGCACGGTCTCGGTGGCGATCGTAGGCACGTTCTCGAATTCAAGCGTGACGACATCGACAGATTGGGCGAATTTTGCAAGTGCCTCGACATCGTCGTATGGGGCGATTGTCTCGCGATCGGCTACCTGCCCCGTGGGACTGTCTGTTTCTGGCGAGTAGACATGCACCCGATACCCGAGCCGCGCCGCCGCTTGCGCAAACATCCGTCCCAACTGGCCACTGCCAAGAATACCAAGGGTCGCGCCGGGAAGGATCGGAGTGGTCAAAAAGATGTACCTTGAAGGTAATGTTTATGCTTTACCACGGAGTCACGGAGAGTACAGAATAAGCGATGAAGATATGAGTGATGAATGATGAATTGTTCTGGTCTTGGGCAACCCGCTTCAGTTGTCAGTCAGCCCACTGCTTGCCCGTGCTCTCCGTGACTCTGTGGTGAATTCTTTGATATTCCAACTAGAAAGGCTCGTCATACGGTGGCAGCTTGTCGGCGCGGACGGTATCGGTCTGTTGCGATTGAAATGCTTGCAGCTGCTCGGTTAGCTTGGGTCGTGTGGTGGCCAAGATACGAATCGCCAGTAGTGCCGCGTTCTTTGCACCGGCCGCGCCAATCGCCAATGTACCGACGGGCACACCGCCAGGCATTTGAGCGATCGACAGCAGCGAGTCCAGACCATTTAGAGCGCGGCTCTGCACTGGTACACCCAAGACGGGCAGTACGGTCATCGAGGCGACCATGCCGGGCAGGTGCGCGGCTCCGCCCGCGCCGGCGATGATTACTTGCAGGCCGCGATCCTGGGCTGATTCGGCGTACTCGCACATCCACTTGGGCGTGCGATGGGCCGAGACGATCTCGCACTCGTGGGCGACACCGAATTCGTCGAGTAGGCGAGCAGCCTCGCTCATGGTCTCCCAATCGCTCTTGCTGCCCATGATCACACCCACGAGTGGGGAGCTAGATTCCGACATAACCGACGACTCATGGTTGACGACATTAGACGAAGAACGAGCCATCATTTTCGCGGGTTGGCGTTGGCTGTCAACGAGGCCGCACGGACACGCCATCGACAATCGAGTCGCCTGGGTGGACGACGACCGTATCGCTGGCGCTTAAACCTTTGACGACTTCCGCTTCAAGCCCGTTTTGCATGCCGAGTTCGACGAGCGTTTCATACGCTATGTTGTCTTCCACGCGAAACACGGCCCACTCGTTGCCGACGCGGAATAGGGCGCTGGTCGGAGTTTTGAGCACGTCCGCCGCTTCGCTGACAATGATACGTGCCTCGACGCGGAAGCCGTCGCCCAGTGCCGTCCTGTCTTGGGGCGGGTCGACCAGGTCGACAATCGCGTTGACGCGCTGCTCCTCAACACCGAGCGTCGAGATCTTGGTGAACGCCGACGGCTCAACGAGTCGCACCCGACCCTGCAGGGTTCTTTCGCCGCCCCAATGCTCCAGCAGTACGGCTGCTCCCGGCTGAATCTTTACCGCATCGCGTGACAGCACGTCGATCTCGATTTCGAGATCCGTCGGATCGCCCAATTCGAGCAATGATGCCCCACTTATCACAACGGCGGTGCTCTCCTGAAACACTCGCAACACGCGGCCGTCGATCGGCGCGCGGATGATGAAGTTCCAACCGTTGCCATCTGCGGAAGCCGCTTCCGAAGATTGAGGACGTGAGCGAATTAGCGCCGCCTGTGCCTGATCGAGTTCGAACTCCGCGATTTCCTGGTTGTGACGCGTTGTGCGAAGCAATGCCGTCCGCGTGCGGTAGGCGAGCAACTTGCTTTCCATTTCGCTCGCCGAAACCGACAGCGGGCTCTTCGCCTGCGCTTCGCGGACGCGCTTGAGTTCTGCCTCGGCAAATTCCTGCGAGGCGGCGACCTCTTCGAGAATCGGCTCCATCTTCTGCACAGATTTTTCGGCCGCTTTGACGCGTGCCTCGGCCTGCGCGATCGTGCGGGCATCGAGCAGCTCGGGATCACGCGGTTCGATGGAAGCCAGAACGGTCTCGCCAGCCTGGACTTCGTCGCCCGGTTCAAGTTCGATACGCAGCAACCGTCCGGCCAGCGGGGCGGAGACGACGTACTTCTCGCGAATCCGCGTCTTGCCGTCCTGGTCGACGGTGACGCGGATCGAACCGCTTTCGATCGTCGCGAGATCGACTTCGACCGGTGCCGGGATCAATCCATAGACAATCGCCCCCAGCACACCGCCGACGAACAGTATCGAGATCAGCCGTCGTAAGAAGGATTTCATAGTGCTGGCAATAGGTGGAACTAAGTGAAACACAAAGCAACGAAGCAACAACGAAGAAAGGGTGATTTTATGAATTTTCCCTTCGTTGCTTTGTTGCTTCGTGGTTCAACTTAAATAAATCATTACAAACTACGCCTCCGGCCGCGTCATGCTGTCGTAGTCCATCAACTCGTCGAGCCGCTCCGGCGGCATCAGTTTCAATTCGCTGACGAGTCCTTTGATCGTTTTGCCTTCTTTGTGCGCCCGCTTGGCGAGCGCCGCGCACTTCTCGTAGCCGACTTCGGGGGCTAGCGCGGTAATCGTCATCAGACTAGCATCGAGTAGCTCTGCACAGCGCTCTTCGTTGACTTCCAACCCATTCAGAAGTTTATCTACGAACACGTTGCAGGCGTTCGCCAGCAGCGAGACCGACTCCAGGAAGGCGTCGATCATCACCGGCATCGCGACGTTCAATTCAAAAATCGAACCGACGCCCCCCATGCCGGCCATCGTCACGGTGGCGTCGTTTCCAATGACGCGGCAAGCGACTTGGATAACCGACTCGCAAATGACGGGATTGACTTTGCCCGGCATGATCGACGACCCCGGCTGAATCGCCGGCAGATTCAATTCGCCGATCCCGCAGCGAGGGCCGCTGCCTAGGTGGCGGATGTCGTTGGCGATTTTTGATAGCGAGACGGCGATGGTCTTGAGATGAGCGTGAGCATCGACGAAGTTGTCTTTTGTCGCTTGGCATTCCGGATGTGAAATCGCTTCGCGAAATTCCGTCGTCTCGAACTTGAGGTCGAGTTTAGCCGCGACTATCCCGGCAAAATCCGGGTGTGCGTTGATTCCAGTTCCAACGGCTGTGCCGCCAATCGCCAACTCCGACAGACCTAGCCAACTATGGTTTGCACGATTCTGGCCGTTGCGGATTTGTGACCAAAAACCTTCGAAGACTTGCCCCAAGCGGATGGGAGTCGCATCCATCAAGTGGGTGCGGCCTGTTTTTACGATCGAATCAAGCGAGTCTTTCTTCGACTCGAGCTCTTCGGCGAGCTTCGTTAATGCCGGCTCAAGTTGTGTTTGAACTTGTTCCACAGCAGCAATCGACATCGCCGTCGGGAACGTATCGTTCGACGACTGCCCCATGTTGACGTGGTCGTTGGGGTGGACGCCGCCGTCGGCTTTGGTCGTCGCGCCGAGGCCCAGCTTTTCGTTGGCCAGCGAAGCGATCACCTCGTTGGCGTTCATGTTCGTCGACGTGCCCGAGCCGGTCTGGTAGACGTCGACCGGAAAATGCTCGTCGTGTTTGCCGGCGGCGACTTCATCAGCGGCGGCGATGATCGCGTCGGCCAGCTTGCCGTCGAGCTTGCCGA
>JBCDBK010000138.1:0-8928 GCA_039184115.1 Planctomycetota bacterium
AAAATCGAACGCTCGATCGGCTGGCTGCAAAACTTCCGCCGGCTGGTCACACGCTATGAGTACTATCCCGATTTGTTTCAAGGATTTGTCCACTTGGCCTGCCTAATTATTGCTTTGAGACATTTTTGAAACTGCTTCTAGAATCTAGGTTAGCGGAAAAGAGAAGCCGGGCATGTTGCGGCACACGCTCATCTTCGAGAGGCTCCAAGACGTGGCGCATTCAGACTTATCGGGCCATGAACTTCAATCCAAGCTCAGGGTGTTGCGCGAAGAGCACCTTCTGCTTCAGCAACACAATGCAACGCTGCTTCGATTAGCGCTCTCGCAGCAGCAGCCCGATCTCAATTTCGATCAGACGATTCGACAGTTCACCAGCGAAGTCGCAGATTTCTTGCGAGCGCAGCGCGTGAGTGTTTGGATTTACAACCGCGACAAGACTTGCATGCGTTGCCTTGACTGCTTCGATGCGACGGAGTCATCGCACGATAGCGGACAAGAACTGGAAGTCGAGAAATTTCCACAGTTTGTCGCCGCGTTGGAGGAAGAGCGGAACATCGCCGCAGCCGATGCGGCGAACGATTCGCGTACGGCCGAGTTCGTCACCTGGACACGCACGCCGTTCAATATTTTTTCGATGCTTGCTTCGCCGATTCGAGTGCAGCGTGCCCTGCGCGGCGTCATGTACTGCGAACACGTTGGCACGGGCCGCGAATGGACTGAGCAGCAGCAACACTTTCTCTCATCCGTCACTGATTTACTTGCGCTGTCTATCGCCACACACGACATGCGTCGCACCGAGCAGACGATGCTCGCGCTGTTAGAATCTGCTGCGCAAGGTGTGATTGCCGTCAGCGATGATGGCAACATCACCGTCGTCAACTCGCTGGTCGAAAAAATGTTTGGCTATCAGCGCGAGGAGTTGATTGGTCGACCGATTGAGTTGCTGCTTCCCAAAGAATTAAGTGACAACACGATCGAGATCCAAGACGGTACGTTGTCGCGATCTTCGAGCCACCAACTAAGCGATGGAAAACACTTTACTGGGCATCGAAAAAGCGGCGAGAAGTTTCCCGTCGAAATCGCGCTTAGTTTCGTGAAGCAAGATGGGGAGCATCTAGCGCTCGCACTGGTCACCGATGTAACCAAGCGAGTCGAGGCAGACAGAAAGCTCAAGCAGAGCGAAGAGCTTTATCGAAATGTCGTTGAAGACCAGACGGATCTCATTAGCAGATGCACTCCCGATGGCATGCACACCTTCGTCAATCGCGCATATTGTCAGTATTATGGCAAAACGCCCGATCAGTTGATGGGCGCTTCAATTTTCGATGCCGTGCCTCCGCGAGATCGCAAGAAGATCCGCAGTAGTTTCGAGAGCCTCGCGTCAGGCACGCCGGTTAACAGCTACGAGCACCGCGTCCTGCAAGCGGACGGTACCTTATCATTGAATCAGCGTCTCGACCGCGCAATCTATGCCGAGAGTGGAACGCTCAAAGAAATTCAATCAATTAGTCGCGACGTCACTAAAGAACGCGAAGCGGAGTCCCAGCTGCGAGAAGCACAGCGGCTCGAATCAATCGCCGTCTTGGCAAGTGGCATTGCACATGACTTCAATAATTTACTGACTCCGATTCTCATCTACGCGGAAGGCTTGCGGAGTTACTTCGCCGACGGGTCGATCGAAAGTAGCCAGGTCCTCCAGATTCAAGCGGCCGCTAGTCGCGCTAAAGAACTCGTCCGTCAGATTTTAACTTTCGGACGCGACAGCCACGAACTAAAGCGGATTCCATCCGAAGTCGCTCCGGTTATTCAAGACACCCTGCAGTTGCTGCGTGCCTCGGCGCCCAAAGAGATTCAGTTTGAAGTCGCTGTTGACACTGATTGTGGAACGGTTGAGGCCGATCCTTCGGAACTCTATCAGATTCTTTCCAATCTGTGCACGAATGCATGCCAAGCGATGCCCACCGGCGGGACGCTCTGTGTTTCAGCCAGTGAAGTCTCGCTCGAAATTAGCGAGTTGCCGCCAGGCAGATACGTGCAATTGATTGTCCAAGACACGGGCTCTGGAATCGCCGTCGACGATTTGGCGAAAATATTCGACCCATTCTTTTCCACAAAGGCTGCTGGAGAGGGCACGGGGCTAGGGCTATCGGTCGTGCACGGGGCGGTAACAGGACTGGGTGGTCGGATCGATGTGCAAAGCCAACTGGGCAAAGGTACAACTTTCGTCGTCGTATTGCCTTGTACCAGCGACCCGTCACCGTCGACGCCAAGTCCCGCGGCTCTGGCGGACGCGTCCCTTGGCAACGAACGAATACTGCTCGTTGACGATGAGAAGGCGGTTTTGCAGGCGACGCAGTTTATGCTTCAGAAGCTCGGCTATCATGTCACCGCTTGCGCTTCGGCGAACGAAGCACTGGCTTGCTTTGCTAGTGATCCCCAAAAATACGACTTGGTACTTTCAGATATGACCATGCCGCGTACTAGTGGCGTGGACCTATTGCGGCGAATTCGTCAGCAGAGTTCAAACGTGCCATTGATTTTGATGACAGGGTTTGCGGGCCTGCTCAACGAAACGGAACTGGGGCGCTATGGTATCGACCAATGCATTATCAAACCACTAAACTCGCAAGAACTGGCGGCGAAGATCCAGCGCGGCCTAGACCGAGATTCCTCTCGTCGCTTAGCCACGCCCGTCTCGAAGCAGCAACGGTCGAACCGAAGAGAGACCGTATTGGTAGTCGACGACGATCCAATGGTACGAAAGGCGATGGTGCAGCTGTTGGGTGCCCTTGGTTTCAAATCGCTGACGGCTTCGACCATTGACGAGGCACGTGGGCAAGTCATTGAGCATTCGCTGACCGCCGTGCTCGTTGATCACAATCTGAAAGGCGAAGACGGATTCGCTGCCGTTAAGCAACTGCGTCGAGATTCGGCCCGCGAAGAAGGCAAAAAATCACCGAAGTTCATTGGCATGACAGGCGTCGGACTGGATGACATTCACCGCGAGCACGCGCTCGACGCTTACCTCGTTAAGCCGTTCGACGGGGACCAGCTCCGTTCGGCGCTGCGGTCTGACTGACTAGGCTCTCGACAGGCTGTTCCAGAATTCGAAATGCAATTCTGAACGCTTCGTAGCCAAGGTCGAGCTTATCCGCGTAGATAGATTCAATCTCTTTTCTCAGCTCAGCGGCAGATTCGAAACCGTCTGGTACCGCGTCTTCATCGGTAAGTTGCTCGAGACTGACTGGCGTTACCGCTTCGATGGTGATGTATCCGATACCTGGGATATAGCTGCGCTGACCAGCCCGCATCCTCCGCCAAGGCCATAATCGAATTGTCTGGGTCTTCTGTCCCGCGCGAATGGCTGGCAGGAATTTCTTCTTGAAGAGCAGCATACCGATTTCCCGGTTGAACAGTTCCCGCGAGCTTGGATTTGCTAGCCAGTTTAGCACACCAAGGCGATGGCTGACCGACTGTAATGCCACCTGGCGCAGGTAAGTCCCCTTGCATGGCAGTCCGCTGATTCTATAATTTGGAGACTCCCTAGGGTCCCGAGCAGGCGGTATTCCAGGCCAATGTCCTTGCTATCGACGTAGCTTTTGGGGGGAATAGGCATTCTGCGGGTGTAGCTCAGTTGGTAGAGCACAACGTTGCCAACGTTGTTGTCGTCGGTTCGAATCCGATCACCCGCTCTTGATGGTCAAAATGAGGGCCCGCACCTCCGAATACCGGCTTTCGCGTTATCGCGAGGGCGGGACAATGCTGAGGGTCGCGGGCCGTTTGTTTTGGGCCGTGGAACACTGTCGGACTGTTGCGATCGCGCGACTCATCCGATTTTTAAACCATTGCTAGGCAGGTCTCAATTCCATGACAGACGAACAGCAAAACGACGCAGACACGATGGTCGAAGATGCGGCAGGCGAATCTCAAGACCTGACTCTGGAAGTCGAAGTCAACAGCCCAAGTGCGTGCGAACGGCACGTTACCGTGACGGTGTCGCGTGAGGACATTGATCGCTATCTCGACGATGCGTTCGGAGAGCTAATGCCAACGGCCAATGTGCCAGGCTTTCGGGCCGGTCGCGCGCCACGTAAGTTGGTTGAAAGTCGCTATAAGAAGGAGATTGGCGAGCAGATCAAAGGCTCCTTGTTGATGGACAGTCTTGGCCAGATTAGCGAGCAGCAGGATTTTACCGCAATCAGCGAACCCGAACTCAATCTCGATGCCGTCGAAGTGCCTGAAGAAGGCCCGATGACGTTCGAGTTTGATATTGAGGTGCGTCCCGAATTCGATATGCCCAAGTGGCGCGGCTTAAAGCTAGATCGTCCCGTTCGTGAGTTTTCTGCCGAAGACATCGATCAGCAACTCGAGAAGATGCTGACTCGGTACGGACAGCTCACGCCACTCGAAGGTCCTGCTAGCGCCGGCGATTATGTGACGGTCAACATTACGACGAGCCACGACGGTGAGCAACTTGTTTTCGACGAAGAGCGGGTTACGCGAATTCGACCAACGCTTAGCTTCCGCGACGGTAAGCTCGAGGGCTTCGACAAGCTCATGGACGGCGCGAAAGCTGGCGATAAGCTTGAGAGCAAAGTTGAGCTCACACAGGATGCATCCAACGAAGACCTCCGCGGTACGACGGTGGACATCGAGTTCGAAGTTTTGGAAGTGAAGCAGCTCAAGCTGCCAGAGCTCTCCGAAGACTTCCTGCAAGAAATGGGCGGCTTCGAGTCCGAGGAAAAGCTTCGCGAAGCGATCGAAGCGGACCTGCAGCGCCAGCTCGAGTACGAGCAGCAGCAGAAGATTCGTGGTCAGATTACGTCTCTGCTCACCGAGTCGGCAAGCTGGGAACTTCCGCCGGGCTTGTTAAAGCGCCAGAGTGCTCGCGAACTTGAGCGGGCGGTCATGGAGCTACGTCGAGCTGGCTTCAGCGAAGCTGAGATTAGGGCGCGAGAGAACCAGCTGCAGCAAAATAGCGCGGCCACAACGGCACAGGGGTTGAAAGAGCACTTCATTCTCGAGCGAATCGCTGAAGATGAGAGTATCGAGGCCGAGGAAGGCGATTTCGAGAAGGAAATTTTCCTAATGTCCATGCAGAGTGGCGAGTCGCCCCGTCGAGTCCGAGCCCAGATTGAAAAGCGTGGTCTGATGGATGTGCTGCAGAATCAGATTCTCGAACGCAAAGTACTGGAGGTCGTTCAAGATCAGGCGAAGTTTAACGACCAGCCTTACGAGCCAGAGCCACTTGATGTCGAAGCCATTTATCTGGCGGCAGGCGGTGGCGGAAGTGCGGCTGCTATACCGGAAGCAACCGAAGAAATTGAAGCCGACGAAGAAGCGTCTTAGGTTCGGCAAGTCATGCGCGGCGCAGCCGCCGAAGACATGTAAATTGGCCATTCGATCGCGCCTACTGGTTTGGTGCAACGCAAAGGATTGAAGGATGAATATTAACGCATCGCTCGCTTCGAAGATGGCAGCGGACGCTCAATCGGCTGCCGCCGCAAGTTCCTACCAGCGACAGCGCCAGATGACTCTGGGCGATCTACTGCTGGAAAACCGCATCATCTTTTTGCAAGGTGAGATCTACGACGGCAACGCCAACGAACTCGTGATGAAGCTGCTCTATCTGCAGAGTGAGAATCGTCGCAAGGACATCCATTTCTACATCAATTCGCCTGGCGGCAGCGTCACGTCAACGATGGCAATTTACGACACGATGCAAATGATCACTCCGCCCGTTGCTACCTACTGCGTCGGGCTGGCCGCCAGCGGTGGGTCAGTCCTGCTTGCCGGTGGTGCAAAGGGCAAGAGATTCGCCTTGCAGCATTCCAAGGTGATGATTCACCAGCCTCATGGCGGCGTCGGAGGCCAAGTTTCCGATATCGAGATTCAAGCCAACGAGATTCTAAAGACACGCGAGACACTCAACGGCATCCTCGCCGACCACTGCGGTAAGACGGCCGAAGAGATCGGCAAGGCGTGCGATCGTGACTACTACATGACTGCCATAGAAGCCAAGGAATTCGGCATCGTCGACGATATCTTGACCAAACCGCCAGGCAGCGAAGAGGAAGAAGACGACGAATGAATTGGTTATCCGTTAGCGGTATTTGGCAGCCAGCAAATGCTGCAAACCGATAGCGACAACCGGCAACTGACCTCTACTTTCCCCAACGGATTGAACCATGACGCTGATTCCCTACGTCATTGAAAAATCGGGCCGCGAAGAGCGGGCGATGGACATCTACAGTCGGTTACTGAAGGACCGAATCGTTTTGATGGGCTCCGGCGTCAACGACGACGTGGCCAACAGCATCGTCGCGCAGCTGCTGTTTCTGCAGAGCGACGATCCGAAAGCTGACATTCACTTTTACATCAATTCTCCCGGCGGTAGCGTAACCGCCGGCATGGCAATCTATGATACGATGCAGTTCGTAACCTGTGACGTAGCGACGTATTGCCTAGGCCAGGCGGCTTCGATGGGCGCTGTGTTGCTCGCCGCCGGCGCTGCAGGCAAACGGCATGCACTGCCAAACTCGCGAATCATGATTCACCAACCTTCTGCCGGCATGCAGGGCACGGCGGAAGACATTATGATTCATGCCAATGAATACAAGAAAACCAAAGAAAAGCTCAATCGCATTCTACTTGACCATACCGGTCAGTCGCTCGAACAGATTGAGAAAGATACCGACCGCGACACTTTCATGTCGTCACCTGAGGCGATGGAGTATCGTCTGATCGATAAGGTGATCGATAAGATGGAACTCTAGGAGTCTTCCATTCGACGCCGATGTTGCTTCGATTGGATGCTACTTTTCTTGGAATTCGAATTCGCCGGCGACCGCTTTTTCGCGGTAGATTGGCAGCATGCGATAGTAGACTTCTAGCGTCATCGTACTCATTGCCGTGGTGAATAGGCGACCGCCCTTTTCTGCGGAGTGATTTTTGCTCGGTGCCCAACTGCCGGTCGCGTGGCCTTCTTGTACCTGTGTTTCGACAAGCTGAGTACGCATCTTATCGTTCCACTTTTTCCACATTGGCCCCTTCCCGCCGGTGTAATGGAATAGCGTCTGAGCCGCGTAATAGTTGTAATAGGCGTCAGCCCGTGAAGGCCCTCGATCGGAAAGTGATTGGATTGCAGCCTTAATACCAGGGTCTTCCTTCTTGCTACCCATGTACATCCGACACAGCGCGCCAATGGCCGTGCAAGCGTGGTGCCCATCTGCGGCCTCCGCAGTGTATAAGTACCGCGCACCGTCATTGACCATCACGGAGTCAAGGAATCCGGCCGCACGAGCGACTACCTGTGACGGAACGTAAAGATTGGAAAGATATCCACTCTTGAGAGCGCCGATTTGCCAACCCATAACGGAAGTATCTCCAGGCTGTCGCGGCGAATAACGCCAGCCGCCGCCATTCGGGTCTTGTGCGTAACAGACGAAGTTAATAGCCGCTTGCGCCGGTTCCCTCAAGGCAGGGTCACCAGTCAATGCATACGCCTCGCAGATGGCCATGGTCGCGATCCCATGGGAATACATGCTGCCCTGTGGCTCGTGGAACGACCCACCGTTCTTGCTGAGCTTAACCATGGTGCCGAGAGCGTAGATGCCGTTGAGCACGACGGTTTTATATCGCCCATCGTTCTGGGTATGGCCGGCACCCAAATAGGCCATCAGCGCCAATCCGGTCGCTCCGGCGCGCGCTTTGATGGCGCTGCCTGGCTCTCCGCACCTGCCGTCGCATTCGCTCTGGGTGTGATCGAAATTCCAACTCCCGTCGGGATACTGATGTCGCGCAAGCCAGTCGAGCCCCGCCTGTACCGCTTTTTCGCTTGAGCGCGTGCCACCGCCACTCCTTAGCAGCTCAGACTTGGTAGGACCGGACCTGCCTGCGAGTCCAGACGATGTCATACCTTCGGTGCTGGCCACCTCCCCAAAGTCGTCGATGGTGGCGCCAAAATCGACTTCTTCGGCGATCATCTCCAGAGGCGCGGCATCCTGGAATTCGAGCGTCTCGGCAGACACTTCGATCTGCGGTTCGACTTCCAATTGTTCGTCAACCGTCTCTTCAAGCGTGTCTTCTTCCAGCTCGAGCTCGACATCGAGCAGTTCTTCTTCAAGCTCAAACTTCTCCTCGGATATCTGAGCGGCCTTTAGCGAAAGCTCAGGCGGAGACGATAGAGGCAACGTCACGTACGCGAGCAAGAATAGCACTGCTACGTGCAACAATAGACTCGTCACCCAACTTGGTGTTTGCTCGCGAAGTTGCTTCAATCCGTCACGCGCTGATCGCCGAGATAGAGACTTGCGACGGCTGCCTGACGACGCGCGCGCAGTTTGCTTCTGCTCTGCGTTGCTCTCGCCAGGTGAACCATCAGGTGCAGACGCGGATTTTGGCGGGCTCATAATCGAGTATAGGAGCGAGGAGAAGCCAGTAGGACCTCCCCGCATTATACTCGCACTATGCAAGTTACTGAAGCGTATGGGCGGCACACCTTGCCGCATGAGCGGTAAGGTGTGCCAATTTGGCCTTAATTCTTTGCTCTCTAGAGCTGCGGAATTGGACTGCTGCCGCTAGACCCACCCGTTGAACCTGTGGATGAGCTTCCACTGGACGAACTGCTAGACGAACTGCTAGACGAACTGCTAGACGAACTGCTGGACGAACTGCTAGACGAACTGCTAGACGAACTGCTAGACGAACTGCTAGACGAACTGCTAGACGAACTGCTGGACGAACTACTGGACGAACTGCTAGACGAACTGCTGGAGTCGTCATCGTCATCGTCATCGTCATCGTCATCGTCATCGTCATCGTCATCGTCATCGTCATCGTCATCGTCGTTAGGGAAAAAAGGAGTTTATCTTTGCTCTTTAGCACTGATTTTCGCATTGAGGCCTAAGAGAACCAGCCCGCGGTTCG
>JBCDBK010000139.1:0-8877 GCA_039184115.1 Planctomycetota bacterium
GGGCAGGCCGGTTGAAGCCCGACTTGAAGAGCTTGGCAGCCCGTTCGCAGGACGTGTTGGGTTTGGTTTGTTCAATATCGGCTAGGATCGCGTCTTGCTATTGGGGGTTGATGGGTAAATTCAAACGGCTGGCAGGACACCGCAAAAAAATCTGAAAATTTGTGAAGTAGGACTTGTCACATCCAGCGATGCGGATATCCTATTGCTACTGAGACTGGTTATCAAGACATGTTTTAAACAAAATCTGTTTCTTTTATTCGATGCAAGAAAAGAGCTTTTTTTGCAGTCTGAAGTAGCCAGATCAGGCAAGTAAACGATTAGGAATTACCTGAATTCGTTTCTTCCCAGGTAGCCCGCCACGAGGCATTCTCGCCTCCCTGCTAGCCACTTAGGCGGCCAATTTTGGCCGTGTTGAAGACGCCCACGATCGAGCGTGCGTCATTCGGGAAACGCTTTCCCAACGTGGCATGACACCGATTCCAAGGCCAGTTCGCGCTGCATCGCGCTGTTGGTCTTGGGCCTTGAGAGATCGAGAGCTGGTGGCTGGAAATGGAGTGCTTGAAATGGGATCAACATCGACGACCGACGCCTACGCATTGGCAGAAGCGAAGTTTCTCAAGGGCGATTTCGAAGGTGCTCGCGAGACGCTAGATGCCGCACTTAGCGTCGACGCGGACGCAGGCCAGCTCTGGGAACTGCTCGGCATGGTTGCCTATGCGGACAGTGACATCAATGGCGCGGTCGATGCTCTTGAACGCGCGAGCATGTTCGTCCCCTTGGCGAACTGCAGCCAGTTTGTACTCGCCTTGGGTTACGAAAAACAACACCGCGACGAGCCTGCCTATACCATCTATCGCCACTTGGCCGCGCAGCGCAATCTGGACGACAACCTGCTTGAGCCGGTAGCCCGAGCCCTGGGCCGCTTCGACGATTGCCAGGGAGCATTGAATGTTTGCCGACTGGCCGCTCGACGCAGCCCAGACACGACTGAGCCACTGATGGGCATGGTGTTCTACATGCAGCGTTTGGGCCGCCCGACAGAGCAGATTCTGCCGGTGCTGTTTCAGTCACTGCATCTTGATCCAGAAGACAACGACTGTCGATTGGCGACCGCTCGGGCGCTGCATGACTGCAGTCGGCACGAAGAAGCGGCATATCTCTTGTCGCAAATGCCTATCGAGAGCTGCCGTTGTCCAAGTTGCCTGAATTCGATGCAAATGATCTTTGCCGCAGCATGCGATGAAGAAAGCCTCTCGCGCTGTCTCGCTGCACAGCAAGCTCTTGAGGAGGAGGCGCGATGAATCTGCCTTCTTTGCACCTGTTCATTCTTGGTGGAATCTTCCTCTTGATCATTGTTGTCCGCTACGCGGTGGCGCGTTCTATGGCTAAGAAGTTGAGCAATCGTTCAGCAAACCCCAAATATCGACGGAGAACTTCGCTATGAAGATGGGAATCTTTTACGGATCGAGTACCGGCAATACTGAAATGGCCGCGGAAAAGATCAAAGAGCAGATGGGCGAGTTTGTGCCGGATGAAATCTGCGATGTGAGCAACGCGACCCCTGAACAACTACTGGAGTACGACCTGCTCTTTCTTGGCGTTTCGACTTGGAATATCGGCGACATGCAAGACGACTGGGCGGAGTTCTTGCCTCGTTTGGAAGAGATCGATCTGGCAGGAAAGAAGGTCGCATTGTTTTCGATGGGCGACCAGGACGGCTATCCCTACAACTTTCTCGATGCGATGGGCGAGTTGTGGGACATGTGCAAAGCGCGTGGGGCAGCACTCGTCGGAACGTGGCCTACCGAAGGCTATCGCTACGACGAGTCTCGCGCTCAGTACGACGAACATCATTTTGTGGGACTCGGCTTGGACGAAGACAACGAGTCAGAACTAACCGACGATCGGATTCGAGATTGGCTGCTAAAAGTCGTGCAGGAAATGGGCTACGACATTGGAGCGGCGGCCGAATGAGTAGCTCAAGAGAGGGGAAGCGTATTTGAACTAACAGGTGAACACAACAGCCAACGCCTAACGCACGTTTTTTAGGCGGACAGGCAACCAACGTAACCTTTTTACGATCAAATGTTTTTTTAACATGCAAGGAGTGAGCTAATGCTCAAGAAATTTGAATTTGCTTTGGCAGTAGTCATTGTTTCTGTCACTTTAGGTGCCGCCCAAGCGGTGACGATCCCAGTGCAAGAAGACGTCATGACCTCGGCGTTCTTCACAGGCACCAACCTGGTACGAGGCTATGCGGGAGACTTTCGCAATGTCCATCGCGTTGGCAGCGATAATGCCTTCGGCGTGGGACCTGAAACAATCTATCTCACGTTCGACCCGGCGAACTTCGCTGGATTCACGAGCCCCGTCCCGCAAGCCATCCTCACGATGGAGAGTGCTGCTGGTGGCTTTGGGGGAGACGGCGGCCCTGGCAACCCGTTCATCGTTTCGGCTCACGCCGTCGATACCGATCCGCTGACCGAGATCACCGATGACACGAACCCAAGCGGTCCCACGGACTGGCTGACGTTCTTCAACAATAACATTCTGCCTGCTGACGCCGCCGCTCTGACATCCGTCGATAGCTTCGGCTCTGTGACTTTCGATGTGACCGCAGTTGTTAACGACTGGATCTCGGGATCGAACACGGTCTTCGCCTTGGCGATGACCGGCAAAAACGAGCCCAACGCCGGCGGATTCCTGCATGGCTTTCTCAACAACAGCGAAAACCCGGGCTCGACCTTTCTGACGATTGTACCTGAGCCCACCACGCTATTGCTAAGTGGCTGCGGATTTCTCGGCTGCTTGCTGATGCGTCGCCAAAAGTAGTCTGCGCTGCAACCAAATCCCCTGACATCAACATTCATCATTCAAAGAAAGAAACTAGTTCCAATGAAAATCAATCTTACTGCTGTCGCTTACGTTTGCCTGTCAGTCTGCGCAACAACTGTCCAGGCCGCTTCCACTTCGACGCCTTACCTATTCACGAGCCAACCGGTGGCAAGCACCGGGCACTTCGAGTGGGATGAGTTCGCCAATGTGGTTCCAAGTGGACCGCTTGGTCCCCACCTGCCAGACGTTGCTTCCAGTGGCATTGGCTCAGCAGACTTGAGTGTGTCTGACCCGAACGGCTTCGCCGTATTCGGTCCGATCATAACGAGCACCCAGAACGTTTACTCCGGCTCAGAGCTTGTCGACTTCACGATCGATCTCTCGGGTTTGTCAACTGCAGACGCCAACACGACCGTAGTCCTTCAAGTCGGTGTTGCCGGATCGCTGGACGACTTTCTGCTTGACGGAGTCGCGCCAACACATTTCGTCGATCGTGGAACTGCAGACGTAACGAGCGTTCGTCCTGACACGACCACTTCGACGCAATCCGTGCGGCATTACTGGGCGTCCTGGGACATTGCCGCCGCAACAGACTATGACATCACGTTTGGCAATCCGTCTGGCAACACCAGCATGACCCACGCGCGCGTGGACTACTTTAACTCAGCAAGTCCGTTTACAGCTGTACCTGCGGGCAACGTTCCTGAGCCGACCACTTTTGCGTTGGCTGGGTTGGCTGTGAGTCTACTGGTAGCGAAGCGTCGCCGCTAAACGGCTTCTCGTATTCTGCATCGCCCGTCGGCACGTAGCCGCCGCCATCGTCCGGCGGGTTTTTAGGCCTCACGACTTTAGGAGACAGAAGGATGAACGTAAGAAGCAGGCGCAGGTGTTCGTCGCGCACCTTGGCGGCAGTAATTGGACTGATCGTCTTGCAACTCACGATTTGGCAGTCTGCCGATGTCCACGCGACCGGTGCTCAGTTCCAAGAGCCAACTGGCTGGATGGTCGGCGATTTGAACAGCACTTTTCAAGAGTGGGATGCGAATCTCGACTTCGAGAATCCAGCAAACGCGTTTTCGTTCTCCGCGAGCAACACCCAGCCCTCCGATGAAGAAGCATTGCCGGCCCTTGCCCCAGAGATCTCCTCGGCCATGGGAGCCAATTTACCGGGTTTTGTGGCGGGTTCGGGCGGGTACTATGCGTTTGGCGGCACCTACGTTGTTGAAGCTGACATCATGAATCATGGTGGTGAATTCGGTAGCGGTGGGCCCTATGGCAACGACTTCGGAACGCGCGTGTTGGTGCAGACGGCGGCGACGCTAAGCACCGGCGGCATCAGCGTTTTCCCCGATGAAATTCTCGAAGAAGAAATCAGTGGCATCGAAATCGTTCAGCTGGACGGTACGCCCATCGCTGGTGGAGAAAACGAAAGTAAGTTGCAGAGCGTGCAGCTATTCGTCGGTGATGTGGTCACTCCCATTGGTATTCAAGCACAAGAAGAGTTGCTCTTCGAATTCTGGCTACCCGGCTACACAGACGACTTTCGAGTGCAATTTGATGTTCAGCAGCATGCGAGCTTTCAGCACTTGCGCGTGGATACGCTCATAGAAGAAGTGGCTTCGATAGATCCGGATTTCAATGCCGATGGGGACGTTGATGGCGGTGACTTTTTGACTTGGCAGTCGGATCCGACGGGGCACTCGGCCAATGAAGGCCTCGCAGCTTGGCAGGCCAGCTATGGTTCAGCAGCCGCTGTAATCGCTGCGGTGCCCGAACCCTGCACGGCAGGGCTGTTGTTGGCGAGTTTAAGTGCGTATGTGTGGCGAGTTCCGAGGTCCTCAGCATCGCGTAAGGGGATTTTGCAATGAGAACCCGCCAGTGCGGTTTTACACTTGTTGAGCTACTCGTTGTGATTGCGATCATCGGAGTGCTCGTGGCCTTGTTGCTGCCTGCCGTGCAGGCGGCGCGGGAAGCAGCACGCAGGTCGTCCTGCCAGAACAATCTCAAGCAGATCGGTCTGGGCATGCACATGTATCACGATGCCAAGGGGACGTTGCCGCCAGCGCGAATGGAGGACACGATCGGAGGAGATCACGGCAGTGCGCTACTGTTCATGCTACCGTTCTTGGAAGAAGCAAATCGGTTCGTCAACTATGATCCCGACTTGGGCACGTTGCACGAAGACAATGCGGGGGTCGTCGAATCGGTCGTTCCGCAGTTTATTTGCCCGTCGATGATCTACGACAATCTCACGCAGACCGAGGGTCCGAGCAGTTATTCACCTTGCACGGGAGAACGCTCGCCTTGGCTTGCGACCTATCACAATGGTGCGATCGTCGCGCGGCCGATAGTTGTGAAGTTTAAGGACGTGACCGATGGACTGACGCGGACGTTCGCGTTTGGCGAGCAAGATTTCTTCGCCGGGCAGGCAACCAGCGGACCCAAATGGGCGGGCGGATATATTAGCGATTCATTCGCCGCCACCTGGGGACCGTTCAATCCCGACGATCCGGCAGACCCCGATACGCAGCCACAACTGGTCGGCCGCTACTCAACTTCATTCCGCAGTGATCATCCTGGCGGGGCTCATTTTGTGCTGGTCGACGGCTCCGTCCACTTTGTACAGAATGGGATCGACGAAAGTATCCTCGATGCGCTTGCATCAAGGGCAGGAGGCGAGATGGACCACTCGTTCAATTGATGTTTTTTCGGAAGGCGATGAGATTGCCATGTTGCGTGCTTGCCTATTCGCGTACTCTTTCTATGCAGCGGTTGCTGCGCACGCAGACGAACCCAACGATAGTGAACGCTGGTCCGCACAATCTCTACAACAGTCCATCTCCATTCGCAACGGTCGGACGGATGAGCGGCTCACTTTCGACCAACTGATCGCAAACATCTCGACCGCCGATGCTATCTTTCTAGGTGAGTCGCATACCGACGAAACAACGCACCGGTTTCAGTTGGCTGTCTACGAGCGTCTGCTAACGTCACGGAAGAGCAAAATCGTCTTGGGACTGGAAATGTTCGAGCGGGATGTCCAGCCGGTTTTGAACGAATACCTTAGCGGCAAGGTCGAGGAAGACGCGTTTCTTGCGGCATCGCGACCTTGGTCCAACTACCGTGAAGCCTATCGCCCCTTAGTCGAACGTGCCAAGCTGGCTGGCACACCGGTCATCGCCGCGAATTTTCCGCGTAGCCTGACACGACGCTTAGCGATGGAAGGTCCAGACGTACTCGAGTCTTTGTCGGCGGAAGAAAGAACCTGGCTACCGAAACAATTTCTCCCCAATACGCCCGCCTACTGGAAACGCACCGACAACGCGACGCGAGGGCATCAGGGGTTTGTCATGCCCGGCACTTCCGGTGACGAGCGACTCTATTCAACGCAATCGCTGTGGGACAACGCGATGGGCGAAGCCTGTGCGGACGCACTGGATCAGCATCCAGGATTTAGTGTGCTGCACCTCAACGGCAAGTTCCACTCAGCTTACTGGGATGGAGCGGTTCACCAACTTCGTCAGCGAAAGCCAGATGCCATGATTAAGACAATTTCGATAGTGCCCCAAACAACCCCAGCCACTGCGGAGCTAAAGGGTATACCAGTGGCTGACTATGTCGTCTACGTCGAGTCGCGGGCAACAAATATCGAAAGTGGCCAGCGTAGCGTACAAATCGGTCGAGAGCTGAAGTACCGTTTCCACCTGCCGTCTGCTGCTAACTCGGGATCTCCCGTCCCGCTGTTGTTTTGGCTCGCCGACGATGGGCTGACCGCCAAAGAGGCGATGGCTCTCTGCAAGCTACAGTTCGGTGAAGAAGCAGCCATTGCGACGATCGCAGCACCATACAAGGCAATAGGAGAAGACTATGCCGTGGGCGGACGTTGGTACTGGCCAGAAACGTTTGCCGAAGATGTCGATGTGATCGCTGACGGCACCCAGCGTGTCTGGGCTTACTTGCTAAGGCATTTTCCTATTGATGCCGATCGGGTCTGCGTCGTTGGCGAAGGGACAGGAGGTACCGTGGCCTCCGTAATCGCCGTTCACTCAGACCGTATGAAACACCAGGCGATCGCTATCCGCCCCAGCCGCTATTCCAAAGTCAAAGATTTACCGCTGCCATTGCCGGACTACTTTGGTGACGATCCTCCGCCACCTCGCAAGTTGACGGTTGTTGGGGATGATTCGCTTAGCGATGAGTGGCAGAAAGAGTTGGCACAGTACCGCGATGCTGAGGTGGAAAGTAACTTTCAACTGTCCGAATCAGACCCGTGGGAATCGAATCGACAACGGGAGGCTCTAATTCACGAGGCACTAGGCTTACAGATGAAGGAGACTAACGTAAGTAATGATCGGCAGTTTCTGCTCGTTGAAGGCCGCTCGCCACGAGCTTTGTATTGGGCTACTCTCCAAGCCGAACAGCTCACGCAGTCTCATGGAGTTCCCACGGTCGCCGTCAGCTCGATTCCTTCAGACGACGATATGAAGCAAGTGAATACCGCTGTTAAGGTAGAAGCCGTAATGCGTGAAGGCGTATTGCCACGGTGTCCTGGACCGTTTGGCGGAACGACCGTTATCATTTTGCCGGATGACTTGCAGCAGTCCGATGCTGATGCGTGGCTTGCTATCGAAAATGAGGACCCTCTGGCAGCCAAGAGCCGTTTTCATCGCGTGCGAGTCGCTCATAATTCGGATGGCCACCGCCTTACCGAAGTACTGAAGAAGCTACAATCAGAAAACCGCAAGAACATCCTCCTAGTTCCGGCGGTGTTCTACGCTGACTTGTCGTGGTTGCGGTCACAAAGGGAAAGTGTTCTTGACTTCGAGAACACCATGACGCTTCATTGGCAGCCGGGGCTTGGCGGACGTCCAGGCTTGCTCGTTGATGAAGAAAACTGAAAGCCTCAATTTGGAATACTTGCGATGAACGGATTGCCTCGAAAACCGACTTTACTCGCTGTGCTATCTCAGCCACATTCAAAGATAGTTCGAATCCGCAACTGTGAGGGGCAAATCGCACCGCATTAGTCAACATTAGATGCCTAACATCTACTCGACGCCCCCTGCGAGATCCGGAGACTGAACTACCATGAAAAAACCACCCCCCGGTACTGCGGAGCGGATTGCCAAAATGACCTTCGAGTCTGTGTACCCTCACTATGTTGCTAAAGTCGAAAAGAAAGGCAGGACCAAGGAAGAGTTGCACGAAGTGATCAGATGGCTTACCGGGTATGATGAGAAGGCCCTGAAGTCAATCATCAGCGGCAAACTAAACTTCGAGGACTTCTTCGCAAACGCTAAGCTCCACCCCAATGCTCATTTGATCACAGGCGTGATTTGCGGGTACCGCGTTGAAGAGATTGAAGATCCCCTAATCCAGCAATGCAGGTACCTCGACAAGCTCGTCGATGAGCTGGCCAAAGGGAAGAGAATGGAGAAAATCCTAAGGAGTAAATAGGCATCACCTAGTTTCCCCGGATGGTTTGCGAACGCACACGCGGCATATTTCACTTCCGCGCGCAATTGTTCTTGAGCGATCGGATAATATGGTCAACGATTTGCGTCGCCAACGCCCGATTTGGCTTATGCTGCAGCCCGCTCGTAGTGCCTGAGCACACCACCAAGGCGCTGGCGACAGACCACGTGCTCCGGATCACCCAACGGCTCATCCACTACCGGCCATTCTCCCAGTAGAGGCCGATTATCCTTGCGTTGATGCGGGCGAAGTTCGTTGTAAAAGTTCTCGTATTCCGAAACGATGTGGTTGAGATGCTCTTGGCCGAAACAGATGAATCTGTTTAAGCATTCATGCTTCAAAGATCCGATCCATCTTTCAATAAAGGCGTTCTGATTGGGCGCTCGTGGCGCGGTAGGTTCGATCCGAATGTCCGCCTTCTCAAACACCTCGTCAAATTCGCTGACATATTTATAGTCGCAGTCGCGAACTAGATACCGGATAGGTAGTTCTGCTTTCTTCGCCTTCCGCATTAGTGATCTAGCCTGTTTGGCCATCCACTTGGTGTTTGGCTTAAATGTTGCGGGA
>JBCDBK010000140.1:0-8798 GCA_039184115.1 Planctomycetota bacterium
CCGCCGCAAGTCAAAAAGACTGCGGAAACACGCTCGTCCGGCAGCAAATCAAATTTTTTTTGATTCTGCTGTCAGGTTGCTGACCGCGTTGCTGATTACCGTTGCGAGCCAGTCATCGAGACGGTCGCTGGGACGTCTCGCTTTCCACAGCATTCGCATTTTCGCATAGGGGCAACTGTCATGGGCTTTTTCAAAAAATCTCGATCACGTCGGATAAAGCGTCACCGGGTCAGCCAACGACGCCGCGGCTTCGAGCAGTTGGAAGACCGTCGGGTGATGGCCGTGGTCACGGGAGCCTCGACCTTCGATCCGCAACTGATGGGCGACAACATCGAGTGGATGTCTGACGGCAACACCGTCGGCTACGGATACGCAATCAACTCTGGAAACGTCGTCAACGCCGCCGTCGGTGGCAGTGGACAACGGCGCACCGCCGCCGATTCGCCTGAGCGTGATTTCTATTCGACGACCGAATTGGAAATTTCCAGCGTTTCGAAAACCGTCACCGCGACTGCTGTCCTCCACTTCCTGCAATCGCAACCCGGCGGACTCGACGCACAGCTGGACACATTGCTCAACGATTATCTGCCCAGCGACTGGAACCCTGGTGCGAATACTCAGAACGTTACGCTCCGCCATCTGTTGACGCATCGCAGCGGTTTCTTGGAAGTAAACAATCCGATCGGCGTCGACTTCAACTCTTATAGCAACAACAATTTCGCCAACTTGAAGTCGCTTGTCGAAGCTGGACTGCCCGCGCCAACGATTGCCTCCGACGATATCTTCGATACTCCGAGCTGGGGCAATAGCTACAACAACGCCAACTTCTCGTTGCTTGCTAAGGTCGTGTTGCCGAAGCTGATGAGCCCGTCGCTTGATCTAACCACTGGATTCATCCTCGGACGTGACGCGTTCAGCGGGTTTCTCTACAAGAGCTACGTGAGGACAAATATCTTTGAACCGATTGGCATCAACGATGCCGATATGGATACCACCCAGGTCAATCCAGCCATCGGCTACAACATTGCCGATGGAGGAGCCAACTCGGGTCGCGACCAATGGGATTTGTCCGACACTGGTGGCGCGTTCGGATGGAAGTTGACGGCGCGCGAACTGGCCACTTTTCTCGACGCAATTGAGCACGACAACAGCGTTCTGTCGTTCTCGACCCGCGCCATACGAGACGAGCAAGAACTCGGTTGGTTCGATGCGACCACTGCCTTCGGCACGTCGTACTCTCACAACGGATCCACGAGTTCTGGCAGCGGCAACTTTCGCTCGCGAATCGTCTCGTTCCCCGGCAACGTTCAGGCTTCGTATCTGATGAACTCAGAGGACAACAATCTACCCGGCGGCCGTACCGGCATGCTCAACACCGCTTACGTCAACGCCTGGACCGACCTGACGGTCAATGGCACCAGCGGCGACGATAACTTCGTGTTGCGGCTGAACAACTCAGGACTGCAGCCTTCGGTCGAGGTCGTACTCAACGGCAATGTCGAGTTCACGCATTGGATCAGCACACTCGACTCGGTGACGATCAACGGCAGTTTCGGCGACGACTCATTCACGATCGAGGGCTGGAACGCCGGCATCGATTTGCAAATCAACGGCGGCTGGGGCAACGACAACGTTAGCGTGCTCAATTCGATCGGCAATATCGAAATGGTCAACGGCATGAATTTCAATGGTGGACTCGGAAACGACCTGATTCGCGTCTACGATCAGTCGAATCCTTACAGCCACCTCAATCTCAGCCGCTTGTACACCATCACCGAAACGGGCGTTTCGCGCTATCGGGCGCATCCTGCTCAGCCGTGGAACCCGGCTTGGTTCTTGCCTGTCGGCATTACGTATTCGAACGTCGAGAGTGGCACGATTCGCACCGGCAGTCAAAGCGATATCGTCAATGTCGAAAGCGCATTCTCCGGCGTAATGAATGTGGTGGCCGGGCTGGGTGATGATGTGATTAACCTTGGCGCTTCGCTCGGCGACCTGTCTGAGTTCGACAACACCTACGCAGTTGGCGGCGAAGGAACCGACACCGTGCGCATCTACGACCACAACATGACGGGCGGCGCGCTGGCGACCTACCACTACGACATCAACGAGTATAGCGTTTCGCGTTACAAGACCGATTTCGGCGGCTTCAACAACGGCGAAGACCCAATCACCTATCGCGCCAATTTCTCCGAAGCGGAAAATCTCGAACTCACCACCAGCCAGATCAAAGACAACATCCGCGTGCATAACACGCTGATTGGCCAGACCACAGTCCATGGCCACACCGGCGACGATCGGCTGTATGCTAGCCCGGATGACCAGAACATGGAGATGGTCGACGATCTGATCTTCAATGGCGAAGCTGGTTTAGACAAGCTCATTATTAGCGACCAGAACAATCCTTACGGCTTCGGCCTCAGCGACGACTACGACGTCTCCGCGTCGCGAGTGATTCGTGGCGAAGCCTTCATCTTCCTCGCCGGCTCGCCCGCCAACATCAACGTCGACTATTCCAGCGTCGAAGATCTCACGCTCGCCACCGGCAACCAAGGCGACACCGTCAACGTCGAGAGCACCCCATGGACACGCGCTCTCATCCAAACCGGCGACGGCGACGATGTCGTCAACGCCAGCCCGACCGACAAGAACATGGAACTCGTCGATGGTCTGGAAGTCGACGGTGGATTGGGCAATGATGAGTTTCACCTCTTCGATCAGAACAACCCTTACGAACTACCCGGCGGCGGTCTGTACACGGTCACACCTAGCCACATTGGTCGGTACGAGGAGCATGTGTTGCTCAACGATGTCGCCGTGCCGATCGATGTCGAGTATGGCAACGTCGAGTCGGTCTCGCTCGCCACTGGCAGCATGGGCGATCAATTCAACGTCGAAGGCGGTGCCGCCGTCGGCACGCTCTCGCTCGACGGTAACTTCGGCGCCGACGAGTTTAACGTCGACGGACCCGCGTTTGAGCAGATCAACATCGCTGGCGACTTCCCCTGGTTCGCCCCTGGCGATCAACTCAACGTCAATGCCGACGGTTTCTACGCCACCGCCGTCGTACCAGGCGTTTACCCCGCGGGCTCCGGCGAAGTAACCATCGACGCCACGACCGTCAGCTACTCGGGCATCGAGGAGATGAACCTGCAAGAGCAGCTCTACGGTGGCCCCGGCGACTTCGACGAAGATGGTGATGTCGACGGCATCGACCTGACACACGAAATCGCGGGTTGGCACCAACGCTACGGCGGCAATCTGAGCGGCAAAGACTTCTTGATCTGGCAACGCCACTACGGCAATGGACTGCCACGTCAATCACTAGAACTCGTCGCGACGCTCTCAGGTAACACAGAGGAACCCGCTGAGCCGATGGTCTTAAATCTGACAGACACAGAGGATCGGTCAGACGAGTTGGTCTTGCGAGATGACCAATCGCATCCGTACGCCGATTTTGGTGCCGCCGACAGCAGCGATCCGCTGGCCAACGCCTCTCTGGCTGCGGCTGCCTCCAACGAATTCGCCGAGTACGAATCGCCAAGCAATGACGAAGACGCCGAGGCGAAAGACGCCGTGTTTGCCGAATGGGGCGTCGCGATCATGTAGCAATCATGTCCGCGAGTGCCGGCCCGGCAGTTGAGCGATCCATTGGATTCGTCGTGTCGACTAAGCAATCAGGTCCAGCAATAAGCCCGCGGTCAGCTCCTCGACGCTGTCGATGAGTTTCGCTTCGACCGAGGTTTCGTCGCTTGGCTGGCCGGTTTCTTTTTCGCGAAGTTCTTGACGGGCTTGGATCTCCATTTTTGTCGCGGCAGCGGCCACGGCGCGATCCTGAGCGGAGGGCTCCGCAGGCGCGAGCGCCGCAGCGCGGACGACCTGGGCTTTCTGAATTGTCGCCTCGGGATCGCCCGATACCGGCGACGTGTCGATCGATACCTCACCGCCAACCGCGTACTGCTGTCCGTCGGGTCCCTCTTCATACGTATAGGTCGGCCCACCTTTCGCGTAGGGGCCAGCCGCGGCGAGGTGAGCTTGTTCGTGGGCGCGGACTTCTCGGTCGCGTGCCTGCAACTCGTCGACGACTTCCTGCTCTTCTTCTGATAATTCACCGACACCGGCTTGTTGCGACGAGCCCGGGCCATCTCTTCCCGACTTGGTCGAGCGTCCGGCTTGCGTCTCGTCGCCGATTGGCGATTCCGTACCATCGGTCTCCGACGGCGTCGCGTCGACTTCCTCTTCCGCCACCGCCAGAGCCGCTTGACCTTCGGTCGAGATCTCGAAGCTGTCGACGATTGGCTGCCGCGCGGACGCTTCGTTCTGCGCCTCGGAGGACTGCCTCGCGGCGTCACTCCCGCGCGCAACGCGATCAACACCTGGCGGCGTTAAAAAGGCTAGGACGCTTGCTAAACTTTCAGAGGCGATCTTCACAATCGCAACGCTCGCGCTTTGTGGTGAGGCAACGCAGGACGGAAGTGATTCGGTGGAAGCTGCTGCCGTAGCATTAGTTCGATTGCAGCGCCCTTGATCAAATATCGCTCATTCGAGAGCCACGACGCGAACCAAATCGACACAGACGGCCCACAACCAGGGGTCGAATTGTATCGATCATGCCGCGTCGACCAGATTTTACCGACGTAGAGGAGAAACGACCTCAGACTAGCCGCTGGTTCTCGCCGCCATCGAATTCCGCGCCGCTAGCCGAGCCGTTGGCGTGCAGTCAAGTGGCGCGGATTGCGATAGAGGACCTGCGACAGCAACTCGGGCGAGCCGCGGAAGGTATCGCGCCGCTGGTGCCAGCTGTCGTCAGTCGGCACATGCTGCGCGTCGAGTGGCCAGGGATCGAACGGATCGTACCCCATAGCTGCGGCCAGCGCCGATGAATTCATCGCAACGTTACCAGCCCGCGGCGGCATCGGCCCAGCGTCGGCGCGTGGACATCCCATGAGGAGATCTGGATCGTAGCCACCCACTCGATTGACGATCTGCGCAATCTGGAATAACGACAGCCGACGTGGGCCCCCAGCATGAAACAACCCCGTCAGATCGCTGCCGAGCACGTGCTCGAACACCTGATTCAAGCAGTCTGTGTAGGTCGGCGTCCGCACCTCGTCAAAGTACAGGGTCGCAGGGCGACCTTTCTGAAACCGCGACTGAATCCAATCGATTGCTCCCGCGTGGCCATTGAAGCTGACTCCCATCGGCAATGAAATTCGCAGCGTGCATGCCTGCGGCATCCAATCGACCAACAGCTGCTCGGCCGCGACCATCGTCTTGCCGTACACGGTGACCGGGTCTGGCTCGTCCTGCTCACGATGGCCGTTCCACTCGTCGGTCGCGCCGTCATAGCCGCCGTAGACCAGATCGACCGACATGTGCACCAGTCGCACGTGGCGATCAGCGATGATCGACAGAATGTTGAGCAAGCCTTCGACATTGGTTCGCCAGGCAAGCCGCGTGTCGAGTTCGCACGCGCGCAACGCGCAATTCCCGGCACAGTTGAGCACGCTACGAAACTGATAGCGCTCGAACAGTCGCGACAGCGTGTCGCGGTCCTCGGCGTTGCAGGCTTCGATACCAGCTCGCGTCAGAGGCCAATTGTCCTGCTGCCGGATGCCGACCACCTGACCTGGGTATTTGGCCTGAAAGTAGGACAGCGCGTTGTAACCGGCCACACCGGCGACACCGGTGACGAGCAGAGGCAGTGGAGGCGTTGAAGGATCAGTTGCGCACATCGTGCGTCTGATTGTAGCAATTGTCGCGGTCGAGCAGAACGCAATCGCTGAGTCGTTTTTGACACGGGCTGCCTGCAACCTATGTTTGCGCGTCGCAATGCGCGACCAGAGCACGCATGGCTCCCCCAATCAGGCACCACATCATGTCCTATTCCCAACTGACCAGCGCTTCGCAGACGTCCTCGACGCCGCTCCCCACGACTTCGCCGGATGAGATGCTGTCGCGTCTGCGGCAGGCCGAGCAAGCGATTCGCGAGTGCCTCGACACGGTCGACCCGAATACCGACGAGCATGCGTTACCTGCTGGTCAACTCGAACTGTCGGTCGTCATGCCCTGCCTGAACGAAGCCGATACGCTCGCTACTTGCATCGACAAGGCGCATCGAGCGATCAAAGAGCACGGCATTCACGGCGAAGTTATCGTCGCCGATAACGGCAGTACCGACGGATCGATTGAGATTGCGACCGAACTTGGCGCTCGCGTTGTGCATATCAGCGAGCGTGGCTATGGCAACGCCTTGCAAGGTGGTATCGAGGCCGCCCGCGGACGATTCATCATCATGGGCGATGCCGACGACAGCTACGACTTTCTCGAAATTCCAAAGTTCGTCGACAAGCTACGTGCCGGTCACGATCTGGCCCAAGGCTGCCGACTGCCAAGCGGTGGCGGAACGGTACTGCCCGGCGCGATGCCCAAGTCGCATCGTTGGCTCGGCAACCCGATGTTTTCCTTCATGGTGCGCAAGATGTTTCGCGCCCCCATCCACGATGTTTACTGTGGATTGCGCGGCTTTACTCGCAAGCTCTACGACCGTCTGCAGTTGCGCAGCCCTGGGATGGAATTCGCCACCGAGATGATCATCAAGAGCAGTCTGTTTGAAGTGAACATCGCCGAAGTGCCGACCACGCTCCACCCAGACGGACGCAAGGCACACGCTCCGCACTTGCGCACGATTCGCGACGGATGGCGAACCCTGCGGTTTTTCTTAATGTACAGTCCACGTTGGCTCTATTTAGTGCCCGGACTTGGGCTATGCCTCCTCGGCTTCCTTGGCTACGCATTGGCGATGCCGGGAGCGACGCTGTTGGGCGCGACGCTCGATGCCCATACGCTCCTGGCGGCCAGTCTGGCAGTGCTCGTCGGTTCGCAGCTGCTGCAGTTTGCTGTCTTCGCAAAAACCTTTGCCGTGTCGGAAGGACTGACGCCTCCGGACGCAAATCTGACGCGGCTGCTCAAATTCCTTTCGCTCGAACGCTGCCTGGTTGCTGGTGCGCTAGCAACACTTGCTGGCGGCGGACTGATGCTCGCAGCGGTCAGCCAGTGGTCGGCCGTCCGATTCGGACAACTGGACTACGCCACAACGATGCGTTGGGTGATTCCCGGCGTGACACTCATTGCGCTTGGGTGCCAAACGATCTTCTCGAGCTTCTTTGTCAGCATCCTGCGTTTGGGACGCAACAAATAGGCTGTCGGAGCGCCACGATGTCGATCGCGACTTCTGATTCCTCGAGTTTCGACGCCTACGCCGCGCAGTACGAGCAAGCGCTCGACGCCGGACTAAGTGTGTCTGGCGAAGGACCGAAGTATTTCGCACGACGTCGGATCGCTTGGACACATCACGTGCTCGGCGGTCACCATCCGACCCGCCGCGTACTCGACTTTGGATGCGGCGTCGGTCTGGCGACTCCGCTCATGCGAGAGATCCTTCAGCCTGAGTTCATCCAAGGGTTCGACACTTCGCGCAGTGCCATCGATCGGGCCCGCGATAGCTTCGGCGACACGCGGACAGAGTTCACCGCCCGCACCGACCAGATCGCCACTGAAGTCTTCGATCTCGCTTACTGCAATGGCGTTTTTCATCACATTCCACTCGCCAATCGACCAGCTGCGCTGCAGACCGTCTACAGCGCGCTACGTCCCGGTGGCTGGTTTGCACTGTGGGAAAATAACCCCTGGAATCCGGGCACACGCTACGTGATGAGTAAGATACCGTTCGATCGCGACGCGATCGTGATCTCGCCGCCAGAGTGCCGCGAAATGCTGAGCGGTGCTGGCTTCCACGTGGAACGCACCGATGCTTGGTTCTTATTTCCACGGAGACTAAGCTGGCTACGACCGCTCGAACGGCTCGTGCATCGGCTACCCTTCGGTGCGCAATACCTAGTTCTGGCGCAGAAGCCAATGACAGAGGGTCTGTCATGAGCGCTCAGACGAGCACCATGTGGGCGAGGCTCGACCGTATGTCTCGCAATCGCCGGGCGGGAGTTATTCTCTGCGGACTGGTCGCCTTCGCCGTCAGCGCTGCGTTTACGGCGGTCCGCGTGCCGGTGCCGAGCGTGCACGACGAGTTCAGCTACCTGCTCGCCGCCGACACGTTTGCCAACGGCCGCATCACCAACAAGCCCCATCTGCTGTGGGAACATTTCGAGTCGTTCCACGTCATTCAGCAGCCGTCGTACCACTCAAAGTATCAGCCCGGCCAGGGATTGATACTCGCCTTTGGACAACTCATCGGTGGGCATCCGATTGTGGGTTCATGGCTCGCGTCGGCGCTCGCCGCGTCTGCCGTTTGCTGGATGCTGCAGGGCTGGGTTCCTCGCCGCTGGGCCTTGCTGGGTGGGCTACTGATTGCATTGCACGGCATGATCCAAGTCCGTTGGTCACTCAGCTACTGGGGTGGCAGCCTGCCGATGGTCGGCGGCGCGCTGATGTTTGGCGCACTGCCGCGGACGATGCGGCGACCAAGCGTATCGACTTCGGTACTGATGGCGGTCGGCGCCATGATCTTGGCGCTCACGCGTCCGTTCGAGGGACTCGTCGTGGGCATCTGTGTGACGCTGGCTTTGGTCAGTTGGATGTTCACTTCGCGACGTCCCGACTGGCTCTCAGTCATCGCCGACCTCGTCATTCCGTGCGCCTCGGTGCTGTGGATTGGCATCGCGACGATCGCCTTCTACAACTTGCAGGTCACAGGTAACCCGCTACGACTGCCCTATCAGGTGCATGAAGATGCCTACGGCTATAGTCCACTGTTTTTATTCGAGTCGCCCAAACCGCAACCC
>JBCDBK010000141.1:0-8496 GCA_039184115.1 Planctomycetota bacterium
GCGAACAACTACTTCGACTACATGTCACTGCCCGATCCGGAATACTACTACGATTTCAAGTATGGGAATGCGCACTTCTTTATGATCGACTCAAATCGCAACGTCGATCCGAAATCGGAGCAGTATCAATGGCTCGACGAGCAGCTTGCCGCGTCGGATAGCGTCTGGAAGTTTGTCTGCCATCACCATCCGCTCTATTCGTCCGATGAGAACGACTACGGCGACCTTTGGCAGACCAACCGCAGCTCGCACGGTGACGCGCGCGTTCGGCAGCTCGCATCCCTCTACGAGAGACACCACGTCGACATCGTGTGGAACGGTCATATTCACTCGTACGAACGCACGTGGCCGGTCCGCGAGGGTACCGCTCAACAGGCTGATGCGCCCATCTACATCATCACAGGCGGCGGTGGCGGAGGACTGGAGACTCCCGGTCCGGTTCGACCGTTCTTTCAAAATCATGTTCGTCGTGGCCATCACTATGTGATGGTACATGTGAATGGCCGCACTTTGGAGTTTCGCGCCTTCACGCTCGACGATCGGCTGTTCGATACAGCACGGCTGACGAAGTAGCCAGTCGTCGCACATTCGCAAAACGCATTGGCTTCTTGCGCAGAACGCACACACCGTCTTAACGCGGCGCTCATTTGGGCAGGGTAAGTTTGACGGCTCGCTAACGTGCTGTCCGCTTGTGAAAGTGCGTTCTGTCATTCCGTCCAAAACACCGCTCAGACACCGTGTACAGATCGCAACGGCATCGCGTATCCGGCTTCACATTGGTCGAGTTGCTGGTGACGATTGCCATCATTGGTGTTCTCGTCGCACTGCTGCTACCGGCGGTGCAAGCGGCGCGCGAATCGGCACGGCGTACGCAATGTACCAATCATCTCAAACAAATCGCTCTGGCGATCACCAACCACGCCGATATACGGCAGATGTACCCGCCCGCGCGAATCGAATATCGTCAGGGCGATCCAACCGTATTCATTTGCGGTGGCTACGAGCCGACGTGGTTCGCTTACGTACTCCCCTACGTAGAAGAATCTAGCGCCGCAGCGCAGTGGGACTTGATGCAACCCTACGGCACCCACGATGAAGAGCTGAGGAGTTATGCGCCTTCTACGTTCTTCTGTCCATCGCGGGAATCACAGCTGCAGTTGAGCCGTAACGTGCTCCGGCAAGTGAATCTACCATGCGGATGCGGCGGAACCGTTGGCGACGGACTGCCTGGTGTCGTCGCACACTATGCTGCAAACCATGGTGACCTGTCACCAGGTTTTGTAGGCAATGAAAACGACTTTTACTGGGGCGGTAATGGCACGGGAGTGATTATTTCCAGCCGCGCCATCTGTCGCGGCGTCTGGCCCGTGTATCCGGAGCGGCCACTAGACCGGATTCGTCCGAAGGATATTGAGGACGGGCTGACCAACACCTTGCTCGTAGGCGAGCTACACGTCACGCCAGACGAAGTCGGCATCGCGCCAGACAATGGCCCCATGTACGACGGTCGACTATTGCCCTCGTCGTCGCGCGTCGGCGGCCGCGGCATGGGCATCTCCGCTGGACCGTTGGACGAGCATGCTCCGTGGCTTTTCGACACTCATGCGAACTATGGTTTCGGCAGTTGGCACCCAGGCGTGTGTCAGTTCGCCTTCGCCGACGGCAGCGTGCAGACTCTCGACAACGATACCGACGAGTTCGTCCTCGGCAATCTCTGCAATCGGTCAGATGGCGCGATTGTGAATCTAAGCAATTAAACACAACTCCTTCGTTTGACAGCCTCCCATGAATTTCCGTAACCAGTGTGTGCTCGCATCGATCGCTGTCGTGTTCTTCGCTGCCTGTCCCTGTAGGGCGGACAAGCGCGTACTCATGATCGGCATTGATGGCGCAGGTGGCAGCTATACGCAAACGGCAAACACGCCTGCCCTCGATGCACTCGCGGCCAATGGGGCGGCCCGGTACGACTTCTACAACGAAGGCGGATTAGTCTCAAACCCACCAGAGACGTTTGGCGCGAGCGGCGTCAACTGGTCGACGATGAACACTGGTGCCTCGGCGGCCAGTCACGGCGTAAGCGACAACGGATTTGGCGGCAACAATCTCGAGAACGTGCCGCACTGGTTCCAACACATCAAAGATCACGACCCAAACCTGTTCACCGCATCGATCGTCAACTGGGCACCCATTAATCAGCAGATTCTGCCCGATCAGTATGCCGATCTCGAAGTCGAGTTTTCTGGCCTACCGCTTGCCACCGAAGATGCATTAGTGCGAGACAGTGTTGTTGATCTACTCAATACTGGCGACCCGGATGCGATCTTTGTTCACTTTGACCAGGTCGATGGTGCCGGTCACAGTCTCAGTTGGGGCAGCGCTGGCTACTTTGCGGCGATTCAAACGGTCGATGGGCTCGTCGGCGACATCATGGCGGCTCTTAACGCGCGTCCCGGTGTCGTTTCGGGCGACGAAGACTGGCTTGTACTTGTGAGCGCTGATCACGGCGGCGCACAGGGCGCGTTCGGCCATGTCGCCAGTCAAGGTCCCATCAATTGGGAAGTGCCAATGATCGTCAGCGGGCCTAGCGTAGCCAACGGTAGCGAGTTGGAACAAGGGACCCTGCGCGACATGGCGACGACCGCATTGTGGCACCTGGGTGTGGATCCGTTTGCCACGACCGTCGAGGGCAATGTCATCGGCATTCCCTTCGGCGCACCAAACGGCATAGAAGGCGACGTCAATCAAGATGGAATCGTCGCGGGCAACGGCCAAGGTCCCGCAGCCACCGATGACGTCACAGCGTTCATCGAGGGCTTGTTCACAGAGAATCACCCCACGGTGTTAGACGCCTACATGAGTGGCGACCTCAACCTCGATCGCAAAACGGACCTCGCCGATTGGATCATTCTCAACCGCCTCGACCCGTCGATGGGGCAAGCTGTGCTGCGATCGCTTAACGCGGTCCCGGAACCAGCTTCTCTTTCGCTTACCGGCCTCGTGCTGTTGTCATATTGCTTGCGCAGATCTCGCCACTGAATCCTTCCACTACCTACGAAATGACATCATGAGATTGACTAAGTTTCTGCTCGCGTTGCTGATAGTGGGCGGCGCTGCGCCGGCCAACGCGGTCATCACCGATAGTCTCATTGGTTTGTACGACTTCGAGAATAACTTCCTCGACTCGTCCGGTTCGGCGAACGCCAACCACGGCACTCCCATCAACAACCCTGCATTTACCGTGGGTAAGGTTGGAACGGCCATGAACTTAAGCGGTGTTCGCGACTATCTGTCATTCGATCCCGCCACGCTCACCGACTTTGACTTTGGCAACACAGACCTAGGCACCGATACCGACTTTTCCATTTCGATGTGGATACGGCAGGATGATTTTGCCAGCGATCCAGCCGTGCTGAGCAACAAAGATTGGGGCGATGGTAACAACACAGGAATCAACTGGGCGCCGAAGGGCAACGGCATCTTCGATCTCAATACGAAGGGCAGCTCGGGATTTCGTCGCGATCTGGATGTACTGTCAACCAGTGCGCCACTCACCGTTGGCGATTGGAATCTCGTTGTCATGTCCGTAGACCGAGACGGTCCCACCGAGCTCTACATCAATGGCGTCAACACTGGCACGATTCCCAGCACGTCTACCGGCACCTTCAGCAGCGGCCTGCCATGGAACATTGGCCAAGACGGCACGGGCAACTACACCGTCGAATTCACAGGGGCTGTCGACGAGTTAGCGGTGTGGCACCGAGCCCTATCCTCCAACGACGCGGACCTGCTGTGGAACGGCGGTGCGGGAATCGCGATTGCTTCACAAGTCGTTGAGTCGCGATTAAAGCTTGTCGTCGATCGCGGCACCGGGAGTATGACGATCGAGAACAACACCGGTAGCGATCAGGACCTGATCGGTTACCAGATCACCTCATCAGCCGGTACCTTGAACCAGACGAACTGGAATCCAGTGTCAGGCAGGCTCGATGCGTCGGGCGATGGCAGCCTTGATGCCGACGGAAATTGGCTCATGGGCACGGCAGCCGATTCCGTTTCTAACTTTGTCGAGCTCGCCTTGGGAACTGGTACGCTCGCAGCTGGCGACACAATTGAACTTGGTGCTGGCACCTGGGTACAGTTCTATCAAGACACGTCAGACCTCGATTTTCGATATGCAGACGGTGTCACTGACGAGCTGATTGCGGGTAGCGTGGAGTTTATCGGCGGCGCCAATAGCCCATTCGCTTTCGAGTTTGGCGATCTCAACTTCGATGGCCGCCTCAGCAGCGAAGACTGGACGCAGTTGCAGTCCGGATTCGGCCAGTTTCTCGCGACGCTGAGCGAAGCGCAGCGATACCGACAATCTGATCTGAACAACGACGGCGCCCACACGCTCGCCGATGTTCTGGCGTTTCAAATTGCCTACGACGACGCGAACGGTATTGGTGCGTTTCAAGCGATGACTTCCGCAATACCAGAACCAGGTGCGCTTGGCCTGAGCCTCGTCGTGCTGACGGTACTGCTTGGACCGACGCGACGCAGATCTCTCTATGCTTACGCGGCATTGGCCCTGGCCTTTCCAGGTTCCGAATCGCTCCATGCGGCGACTTTCTTCGCCGAAGATTTCGACAGCTTGCCACTTGGAGCAAACGTTGACGAATCGGTCACCGGGTCGAATGTCTGGACGGCGACGCCGCCGGCGAACTGGACGATCGACAACAGCGGCCTCCCGGGTGGCGGCGTTACCGAGTGGCGTGGCTGGTCGTTCGCCGATCCCGATTGGTGGGCCGAAGCAGCGGTGGACCAACAAAGGTCCGAGTTTACCAAAGGCACGGGAGCGATTGCGGTCGCGGACCCTGATGAATGGGCGGACGCGGCGTTCGATCCGGGCTTCTACGACACATTCCTGCAAACACCTTCGATTGCGATTGGCGGAGCCGCCGCCAATACCGTGTTCTTGAGGTTTGACAGCAGCTGGCGCCCAGAAGACACACAGACCGCAACCGTGACAATTTCGTTCGATGGCAGTCCCGCAACGGAACTGCTACGGTTCAGCTCAGTTAATGGGGACGCCGACTTTAAGACCGACGCGACCAACGAAACGATTCTCATACCGATCAGCAATCCGGGCGGTGCCAGCTCGGTGCAGTTCGAGTTTGGCATGACGGACGCGGGCAACGACTGGTGGTGGGCGATTGACAACATACAAGTGTTTTCGCCACTCACCTTACAGGTGGATGCGCAGACGGGCCAAATGCAAATATTGGGCGATTCTTCAGCAGCACTGAAGGGCTACGAGATCGTCAGCCCAAGCGGCTCCCTGGCCCCGGCAGGATGGACTGCTGGAAACCTAGACGCTCAAGGTGTCGGCGCCGACACGCCTGCCGCTACCGACTTTGACTCGAACAACTCCGTGGATGCAGCTGACTTAGCGATTTGGAACACTGCGTACGCAGCAACCAACGTCGGCGACAGCGACCTTGATGGCGATTCGGACGGCGCAGACTTCCTGCGTTGGCAACGCCAGAACGGTTCATCCAGCGCTCCGGGCTCGACGTGGTCGACATTCCTCGCCACTGAGAATCGCCTCATCGAAGCTTACCTCTTCGATAGCTCGACTTTTCCGAGCGACACGCCAATTGGCCAGGGCTACGATACGTTGAAAGACTCGCGCGACTTGCAGTTCAGCTACACCACGGCAGATAACGAGTTGCAGATCGGATCCGTGCAATATGTCAACATCACTGGGCAACTCGCCACCGTTCCCGAGCCAGCCTCGATCGTTCTGGTCCTCGTCATTCTGGGCACCAGCGCTAGCTACGACCGAGTTCGGCGTCCGGCGGTACGATTTCCTCTCTAGCGATATCAACGGCCACTGGCATTCGCAAAAAGTAGCTACCACCTCCGACGACAAGTAGCACCCCAAGAAACGAGACGAGATAGCTAAGGTTCTCCAGGAACTCCAAGTGCGATTGATCACCCACGATAAGATCATTGAAGAGCTGTACGACGACACTGCCCGTGTAGCCCAACGCGTCAGCTATATAGATCGCAAATACAGCCGTACCAGTTGCACGTGTCGACGCCATTAGTCGGTCGAACAACACGGAATTGTAGGGAACGTATGCCAGGTACGACCCGAGTCCAACGGCCAACATCCACCAATATCCATTAATGAATCCGCGCTGTCGAAGCAGAGTTGCGAAGCCGACCATGAGTGTTCCGACGACGACGATTGCCAAGATCGCGAACATTGCTCTCTGGTTGTCCTTAACGAAATAGACCAGTGCCATAACACCGAGCACAAAAAAAGCGATGATCGTTTCCATTGACGAAATCGTACCTACGCTCTGCTCATAGCCCAGCTCGCACAGCACCTCGACCGTGTAGTTGTCGCGAAAGTCGCGGAAGGCGGTGAACAA
Source organism: Planctomycetota bacterium (assembly GCA_039184115.1). Classification (GTDB taxonomy): domain Bacteria; phylum Planctomycetota; class Planctomycetia; order Pirellulales; family Lacipirellulaceae; genus Bythopirellula. Next base: position 6,423 of record JBCDBK010000141.1, read on the forward strand.
CACGTAGGCAATCACCAGCATGGTCAATCCGCAGAAGTAACGTTGTACGAATTGCAATCGATCTTCGATACTCATCGTCTTGCGCATCGATCGTAGCTGTCGGTCGAGCTGCGTGGGCTCTGGAATCTGGTTAAGTAACCAGACGGCAACAAGGAACGGCAGAAAAAAAACGCATCCGGTCGCCGCAGGCATCCAAAATTCTGGCACTGGACCCAATGACCAAATGGAAGCTTCCCCCAAAGGTGTGAAGCCTCTTATCAGCAGTCGACCAACGTCTTTTACTATGCCGCTGGAAACGATAAATGAGCAGCTGAGCACAGCCAGCAGGATCTCGGACGTCTGTCGCCCTTCCAGGTACCAGACCACCAGCCCCCACACCATCCCCAGAGACAAGCCATTCAAGAAGATCGCTGCAACCTTCAGTTGTTCCGGCACAACGGCAAACAGCATTAATGTTAGCTCAGCCGCGACAATGAGCGCAACGAGCAAGAAAGCGCGATTCTTACGAGTGACTTCCGGGCAGAACTTCACTCCTAGGTATTTCGATATCGCATAGCCGAAGATCTGGCAAATCACGAATGCTGTCTTTAGCTCAACGTCTGTGCCGAAAAACGAAAGGCCTTCGTAAGTACCCGCGGCAAACGGTTTCCGAAATGCATACATACAGAAGTATGCGACGAAAGCGGCTGACATCGCGCACAGGTTGAGCGCAAGTGGAGATCGCGTGAAGCAACGGTGAAGGCGAGTTTTCATAGTCAAATACTCACTGCGCCGTCCGTGACCGCACGATAACTGCAAGCTTTCACCAACCGTTGGCAGGATCGCGGCGATACTCTAAAGGCCATGGCAGTAACGCACTACGCTAGCGCCGTCAATTTCATCGCAAGCGGCTATTAGGGAACGACGAATATCGTAAGAACATTCGATTAGGAATACGTGAAGTCTGCGAAAGATTTGCGAATGCTCTCTGGTAATCATCACCATGGCTCTTCGCAATGCGCAAATAGTCGCTGGCTTTGCGCTTATCCCCGCACCGTACTTTGATGTTTTTGATTAGCTTGAAAACCTTTCACACAAAGTTCATCGTTCTACCCTGGACAAGGCTCGCATATGTCAAGCACGGAATCCGACGTCGTTGCTGAGATTCGCCAGCTCTTCATCAGCCGAGGTGATTCCCTCTACGGTGGCGAGTCGGTCACCCAGCTTGAGCATGCCTTGCAAGCTGCTTACTTGGCTGAGCAAGAAGGTGCCGCACAGACGACAATCGCCGCCGCCTTGCTGCATGACATCGGACATTTACTACACGACCTAGAAGACGACGCTCCCGATAAGGGCGTCGACGACGCTCACGAGCAGTTGGCAGACGAATGGCTAGCGGATAAGTTTCCCGCAGAAGTGACGGAGCCGATTCGTCTCCACGTGGCCGCTAAGCGATATTTGTGTCAGGTCGACGCCGACTACTTGAACGGCCTCAGCGAGCCGTCCAAGTTAAGTCTTCAACTCCAAGGGGGACCGTATACCGAAACTGAGGCTCGGGATTTTGAGAAACATCAGCTTGTTGAGCAAGTGGTCCAAGTTCGCCGCTACGATGATTTGGCGAAGGTTGTGGACTTGCAGACACCGGACTTAGAGCACTTCCTCCAATATGTCTCGGAGTGCGTCGTCTGTGCGGAAGAGGCCGAATCGGTATGACCAGGCGAGCCTCTTCTCGATCCTCTAAACGACGAAATGATCCCGGCAGGCCAACAGTTGTAGTTGTAGGTGCGGGAATCGTCGGTTTGGCTCATGCTTGGGCTGCGGCCAAGCGCGGTTGCAAGGTCACCGTACTGGAGCGGGACGTTCGAGCACGTGGCGCGTCGGTGAGAAACTTCGGCATGGTCTGGCCAATAGGCCAACCGAATGGACTCAACCATCGCACAGCCCTGGCAAGTCGACTTCTGTGGCTAGAGTTTCTTGGCGATTCTCAGATCTGGCATCAGGAAAGCGGGTCGCTGCACCTCGCGTATCGCGAGGATGAGCTATCAGTACTGCAAGATTTCGCCAAGCACTCGCAGTCGGTTGGGTACGAATGTGA
>JBCDBK010000142.1:0-8303 GCA_039184115.1 Planctomycetota bacterium
AGGCACAGCTCGATCGGTTCATGTTCGAAGTGCTGGTCGACTACCCCGACGAAGAAGACGAACTGCAAATCATCAAACAGACGACGGCCGACTTTTCCCCAAGCGTGACCGCGTCGTTGGGAGCTGAAGAGATCCAGTCCTTCATGCAGTTGGTGCGCAGGGTGCCGATTGCCGATCATCTGGCCCGCTATGCATTGCAACTGTCGCGTAAGACGCGTGTTGGTCGAGGCGACGTCCCCGAAATGGTCCGGCAGTACGTCAGCTGGGGTGCAGGACCGCGGGCAAGCCAATACTTGGTGCTCGCGGCCAAAGCACGGGCTGCGCTGCATGGACGATATTGTGTGGGGAGCGAAGATATTCGCGCGGTCGCTCTGCCGGTGCTAAGGCATCGAATCATCGCAAACTTCAATGCAGAAGCGGACGGAGTGACGACCGATTCGATTGTGAGCCACTTGTTGGAACGCACCCAACTCGAAAACGCGGCTTTGTAGCCAGTGAGATTGTCTTTTAGGGAATGCCCTGCTGCGAAGGTGCATGACCGTATGCGAACGATTTCGACGAATCTTGATCCGGAAGCCATCGCAAAGCTGCAAGGGCTTGAACTGCGGTCGCGTCGCATTGTCGATGGTTATCTCTCAGGTATGCATCGCAGTGTGTACCGCGGGCAGTCCGTCGAGTTCACGGAGCATCGCGAGTATGCGCCAGGCGATGATCTGCGTTATGTCGACTGGAAGGTATTTGGCAAGAGCGACAAAGTCTATCTCAAACAGTTTGAGGCTGAGACCGACTTGGTCTGCTATCTGCTGTTGGATGTCAGCGAAAGTATGCGTTACCGGGCGGACGCGAGTCCGATGTCGAAGCTGGAATACGCGCAGTGTCTGGCGGCCGCGGTGGGTAGCATCGTACTCAAGCAACGAGACAGCGTAGGCCTTACCACTTGCGACGATCAACTGCGTGACGTCGTGCGCGCGAGCAGCAATCCAACGCATGTTCGTCAACTGGTTCAGGTGATGGAGCAAGCCGAGGTGACTCGTAGGTCAGCCCTCGGCGCGGTCTTGGACGAGCTGTCGCAGCGTTTGCCGCGCCGCGGAATTGTACTTGTGATCAGCGATTTGCTGGGCGATGTCGAGTCGATGCTCGCCGGGCTGAAGCATTTGCGCTACCAACGGCACGACGTGCTCGTCCTACAGACGCTTGATCGCGCGGAGCTGGAATTCCCTTTCGCTCGGACGACGTTGTTTCGAGGGCTGGAGTCGATGCCGGAAGTCATGGCCGAGTCTCGCGGTATCCGACAAGCGTATCTGCGAGAGCTGCACCAGTTCTTGCACCGCATCAAGGTGGGCTGCCAGTCGCTGCGGGTCGATTACGACCTGCTTCCGACCGACGAACCTTTTGACGACGCATTGCGACGAGTGCTCACCCACAGAAGGGTGCGATGATCTCAGTCGAATCGATAATCGTCGCCGCTTTCGAATTTCTCAGCATGCCGATGCTCGGCTGGCTCGCCGCGGCAGCGCTGCCTTGGTTGATTCACCGCATCTACCGTAAGCAGCATCATACGACCTCGTGGGCGGCGGTCGAGTTGTTATTGGCTGCTATGAATTCGCGTTCACGTCGAGTGCACATGCAACAGTGGTTGTTGCTTGCCGTACGGACGATGATCTTGGTGTGTGTCGTACTTGCAGCTGCGGAACCGGGGCTGCGCGGTTGGACGATCGATTCAGAGGCAACTTCGCGAACCCATCGAGTTATTGTCATCGACCGATCGTTTTCGATGGGATGCGCACGCGACGGTGTTTCGCGCTGGGATCGCGCGAAAGCTCAAGCGAGGCAGTGGATCGAGAATGCGAATGGCGATCCTATCACGCTGATCGCGTGGGGGCATCAGGCTGAAAGCGTGCTGGGACGCCCGACCTTCGATGCCTCGGTCGTATTGTCAGCGTTAGAAGACCTACAGTTATCGGATGCAACCGCGGATATTCGAACGGCGGCGCGCGCGGTCGTGCAAGCAATCGAGCGATGCGAAGCTGAGATGCCACAAGTGACTCAGCAGCATGTGATGTTCTACACCGATTTCTGCCAACCAACGTGGAGCTTCGACGAGTCGCAGATTAAGCCGTTGGAAGCACTCGGTGGGCGAGTACCACTGACGATGGTGGATGTCACAGAACGCGGCCGCCAAAATATGGCGGTGACAGCAGTTCGTGCTGAGCCTGAAGTCATTCTTCGTCACGGCGAAGCGAAAATTTCGGCGACGCTCAACAACTTTGGCCTTCGCGCGAATCGGCGCACCCGTGTCAATTTGCAAATCGACGGACGACTGATTGATGAACGTTCGGTTGAGCTAACTCCCGGCCAACAGACGACGGTGAATTTCTCGCACCGTTTCATTGACGAAGGGCAGAAGTTGATCGTCGTGAGCATGTCGGACGTCGACGACGCGCTTGCGATCGACGATCGTCGCGTTAGCGTAGTCCATGTACGCCCCCAGCTCCGAGTTGCCTGTGTGGCAGGATTCCCTCATGCTGCCACAGATCTGGCTCGGGCGTTGGCGCCATCCGAGGGCCAGGGCGAAAGTCCCGTGCAGGCGGACGTGTATTCGCTTAGTCGGTTGGCCGAACTCGAACTGTCAGATTTCGCGGCGGTATTTCTATGCGGCGCCGATCGGCTGACGGTTCGAGAGATTGCGACGCTTCGACGTTATGTGCAGCAGGGCGGGGGACTGGCGGTTTTCTTGGATGCTGGATTATCGGCCGACCAAAACGACCAATGGCTAGCCTTGTTGCCTGCGGATTTGGACTCAGAAGTCGTCACGGGCGACTTCCGTTTCGACGCGCTCGATTACACGCATCCGATCGTTGCCCCGTTTCGTGGTCAGACGCAAGCCGGTCTGCTACGCGTGATAGTCTCTCGGTACCGACGCCTCGAGATCAGGGAGAGCGATCCACCGCACGAGACGGTTTTGCGATTTGATTCCGGCGATCCCGCGCTGATTGTCGGTCGCTGCGGCCTGGGTAACGTCGCCGTTTCTGCGTTGCCTGCGTCGCTTGCATCGCAGTCGAGCGACAGTTTACCTTGGTCGACGTTCGCGGTGAGCCCCAGTTTTTTGCCGGTCGTGCGTGAGCTGACCAATTACTTAGTCAGTCGAGGTCGAGAGCACCAGACGAACTTACTCGTCGGCGAAATAGCGCTCGTGCCGTGGTCCAGCACGACCCGGAAAGCGGAAGTTCGGCTGCCTGACGGGCGCACGCAGCCGCTGCCGCTCCCGAAATCAAACGAGCCGCTGACCTTCGCTCACACCAATCGCGCTGGCAGCTATACATTCTTGGCCGATGGCAGCCCGGTCGCTCATGTTGTCGCGAACGTCGACGCCCGCGAGTGCGATCCGCGACCGATCGAACGCACTGATTTGCCAACAAGCGTCATCGGGCAGCGCGTTAGTTCATCGTCTCGCCTCACAACCAGCGGGCAAGAGTTCTCATTCGTACGGGTGCTCCTTGCGAGTGCGCTGGTACTGTTACTCGTCGAAATCGGCCTAGCCTGGACGCTTGGCAGGGGGTGGGGATGATCGATTCCTCGCTGGCCGCGTTACTGATGTGGGGCCAAACCGAAATTCCTGACCTGGCAGGCGCATGGCAGTTGCGTTGGCATTGGAGCTTGCCAGGCTGGCTGACAGTGCTAGGCGGAGTCGCGGCAGTGTCGTGGGTATCGATGGTCTATCTTCGCGAGAACTCGACAGCCGGGCGCCGAGTACGAGTCGGGCTGGCAACGTTGCGCGCCATTTCCGTACTGCTGCTGTTCTTTATGCTGGCACAGCCCACGTTGGAGTGGTTGCGATTCGAAAATTCGCGGGTAATTGTGCTGGTTGATCGGTCTAGCAGCATGCGAACCATCGACCAATACAAGGGTGCGCCAAGCAAGGTCTCGCGGATCGAATCGTTGCAGCAGCTGCTAGGTGATGGTGAACAGGGAATGCTCGCACGCTGGCGAGAACTGTACGCGGTAGATGTGGTCGCGTTTGACACAGCGGTAACACCGATAGACGCCTTAGACGATCCGCTAGAGATTAACGCGTCGACCGCCGATGGGACGAGATTGGGTGATGCGATCGATTTTGCGCTGCGCGAGTTGCCGGGAACTCCACCTGTCGCGATTGTTGTCATGACCGATGGTAATCTGACTGCTGGGATCGAATTGGAGCGGGCCGCCCAGCAAGCGCGGCGCATGCGAGTACCGCTGCACACCGTCGCGATCGGCAGCGAACGTCGCCCTCCTGACATCGCGATCGAGAATCTGATCGTCGAGGAGGTCGTTTTTCCTGGAGATCGATTACAAATTGATGCAACAATACGCGCCACAGGTGTCGCTGGTCAATCGATCGCCGTGAATTTGAATGACGACCAGGGGCAAACTCTCACAAGCACCACAGTCAGGATTGCTGCCGATGAAGCTACCCGGCGCGTATCAATATCGTTTCGGCCCGACGAGCCCGGCGAGTTGACGCTTGAACTTCGTGCTGAGCCACTGTTGGACGAAGCCGACACTGAGAACAACCGCGTGACGCAGGTGATCGACGTGCGCGATGAAAAGATTCGCGTCTTGCTGGTCGATAGCCAGCCTAGCTACGAGTATCGGGCGCTCAAGAGCCTACTTGAGCGTGATCCGGCTGTGCGACTGAGTACACTTCTACAAGAAGCCGATGCCGACTTTGTCGACGTGGACGACACGGCAGTCACAAGGTTTCCGCTTGGCGACTCGGAGTGGACTGACTATGACGTGTTGATCCTGGGCGATGTCGATTTGGGACTACTGCCGCGCTCGGCGTGGTCACAAGTCGAGCGATTCGTAACGCAGTACGGAGGAGGAATGGTTGCGGTCGCAGGACCACGATTTATGCCGTCCGCGTTTCGTACCGTTCCGTCGATGACTACGCTGTTGCCGATTGAGCTGGAATCAATCAATCCGTTGCGTTCACAGCCTGGCGAGAAAGACACGTTTGCAGTCTATCCGACGAGCTTCGGTTGGCAGTCGCCTAGTTTGCAGTTAGGCGACACGCGCGAAGATTCGGAGCGTGTCTGGCACGCGTTACCAAGACTAACGTGGGCGTTGCGTTTGGACGACCTCAAGCCAGGCACTCTGGTGTTGGCGGAGTGTCCCGAATGGACGAACCGGCAGGGGCGGCCGCTGCCGATCGCGGTACGTCAGTACGTCGGCGCGGGCGAGGTGCTGTTTCATGCGACGGACGAAACCTGGCGTTGGCGCTATCGTACTGACGACCGCTACTTCGCCCGTTACTGGGGGCAAGTCGTAAGGAGACTGGGACGCGGGCGACTCGCGGCGGGAAGAGCCGGCGTATCGTTGTCTGCGGATCGTTCGACGTATGAGCCGGGCGAGCAAGTCGGTTTCCAAGCAAGGTTTCGCAATCCAGCGGAGGCGCCTGCTGCCGAGAACGGAGTGGTCGTGCTGCTGCAAGGAACGTACGGCCCGGCGCGGGAACTAACACTTACGCGTCGATTAGGTCGGCGCGGAATTTATGCGACCAATATCGACGACCTGCCGCCCGATAGCTACGAAGCGCGGATCCTCCAGCCGACTGGGACGAGCAACGATAACGATCGCACCGCCCAGACCCATTTCGAGGTTCGCCAACCTCCCCAGGAAGTTGCGACAGTCGCCGTAAACCGCAAGGCTTTGCGTGCTGCTGCCGAAGTTTCTGGCGGCAAGTTCTATGCAATGCCCGATGTCGCGGGCCTGAGCGATGAGTTGCCGCCGCCCAGACAGCAGTACCTCGTCGATCGGCCACCACGGCAAATTTGGAACAGTCACGCCGTGATTGCGCTGTTCATTACAGTACTGACCAGCGAGTGGTGGCTGCGTCGCCGCTACGGAATGCTTTAAGAAGCAACACAAACTAGTAGCACCTGCCAAGTATGTCCCAGAGTTTCACGCAACAGCTCGAAATTCTCTGTCGCCGTCGCCGCCACCGGCGAGTGGCGTCGACGGTTTGCTGGGCACTAGCTGCCGTGTTGGCTATCGGTCTCGTGCTCGTCGGATTGGACTGGCTTCTGGGCATTGCCGATCCAGCCGGGCGCTGGACGCTGACGGCGACATTTCTTGCGGCCACCGCGGCTGTGGCTCGTTTTGGTATGAAATCAATTCGCGAGCATTCGGAAACGGATCTGCAAGTCGCCTACCAGTTGGAAGCCCAATACCCTGAGCTACGAGATATTCTCGGCAATGCATGGGAGTTCGCCCATCAATCGGACGCCGATTCAATCGCCGGATCGACTTCTCTGCGCCGCGCCGTCGTTCTTCGCGCTGCAAGCGCCGTGGATCAGATCGAATGGGAACGTATGATTCCGCGGTTGGCGCTGCGTCGTGGTCTGGTGGCTTTGGGAGGCACGTTCGCTTTGATCGCAATGGTAGGCTGGTGTATGCCAGACGCGATGGCCACAGGTTTTGCGCGCTTGATAAAACCATTTCAGCGAATAGATTGGCCACGCGAGTACGATCTCCAGTTCGTTGATCCTCCGACCCTGATCGCAGCTGGCGAGGATCTGATTCTCCGACTTCGCGACACGGGCGGCAAGCTTCCACGCGATATCACCGTGCATTATCGCGTCCGCCTTCAGGACGAGTGGAGAACCGAGGAAGACCCGTTAGTTGCGACGGGCAACGAATTGGAAATCGCTCGGGCGAGCGTACAACAGTCGCTCGAATATCGGGCCGTCGGGGGCGATCATACGACGATGCCGTGGCAGTCCGTCGAGGTCGTCGCACCGCCCAGAGTTTCCGACGTAGCAGTCACGGTCTCTCCGCCGGCTTACACCGAATTACCACCGAGCGAGTGGAGCCCCAGCGATGCGATCTTCGCCGGCAGCCAGATTCAGCTGACCGCCAGCGTCGATCGCCCTATAAAAAGTGTTTGTATTCGCGGCGAGAAAGGACGAGAGGTCAACGTGACACTCAGTTCCGATGGCAGGACGATTCAAGTCGATCCGTCTGCATGGCGCATCGAGGACAGTGATCGCTACCAGTTTCATTTGACAACGCTCGACGGCGTAACCGCATGTGGGCGGCAGGAAATCGCTTTCCTGGTCACCCATGACCAGCCGCCGCACGTGCGCTTGGTCCGACCGTTGGGCGATCTTCGCGTTATGCCGACGGCCATTGTCCCCGTTCATATAGTCGCGAAAGATGAGCTTGGCGTTCGCGAGGTATCACTCGCCTACCGACGGTCGGATCGATCGCAAGATGGCGATCAGAGGGTGACACAGTGGAAAGCCGCTCCAACGACTTCGGCTAGCGACGTCAGGCAGACGGTTCAGACGGCGAAGGATTTCGACTTGTCGCCGCTGTCGCTGGCTGGCGGTTCCGTCGTCGAGATTCGGGCCCAAGCCGATGACGCACAGCCAATGACAGGACAATCGAATCGCGTTCTGAGGCTAACAGTCGTCGGTGAAAGCCAGCTTTGGGAGGAAGTGTTGCAGCGTCATTCACGTCTCGTTGACGTACTATTGCAGGCACGTCGCGAGCAGCGAGAGCTGCGTGAAAGCATCGTCGAATGGACGACCATTCGTGACCGGCCAGGTGACAACCTGACCAATACCCTGCACGGTGCGCTGTTTCGCCAACGCGTTATAGCCGACACTTTGGGAGCTGGCCAACATAGCGCGCTGCAGCAAATTGGATCTCTGATCGCCACCGTCCAGCTCAATCAACTCGTACGACCGGAGTTCGTCGAGCGTCTGGAAGTCGCTCGTTTGAACCTCCAGCAGTTACTCGACGACCCATTGGCTGTTGCTGACGAATCGATTAGCGAGACGCTGCGGCAAGTTCGCCGCGAGGCCGAAAGCGATGCGTTGCAGCCGCTGATAGAGAGGACTCTGACCTCGCAAACTTCGATCACCGCTGGACTTAATCGGGTGATCGAAAATCTGGCACCAGGCAACGTGCTGGGGCGTCTGGAACGGAGACTCGCTGAAATCGACTCCGCCCAACGCGAGTTGGCCGAGCATTGTCAAAACGAGATTGCAGGGCAAGTATTGCAGCCCTCGCGAGAGGCAATGGAAATACAAAACATGTTGATTGGTGCCGTCGGTCGCCAACGTCGACTGTCCGGAAGACTGGCCAGTTTCCTACTAGAGCTTTCTCAGACGGCTCGACGACTCGCAGATGCCGAGCCTCTCTTGGCGGCGCGATTCGCTGAAACAGGCCGTCGGGCCGAAGCACTTAGCATCCATGCGACGATGCAAGCGGCTGCCGAGCACCTCCGACGAAAACGTGTCGGCAGGGCCGCAGCG
>JBCDBK010000143.1:0-7989 GCA_039184115.1 Planctomycetota bacterium
CACGCTTATGATGTCATCGAACGCGAAAAGGCCTACATTCGTGCGAATGCTTCTGGATTTGTCGGTTGGCAAATGCGAAGAAACCTGGACTCGATGTTTGACGCGTCTGCACAGGGTGGCTTCGCCGCCGAACGCCGACTAGCCGCCCAGCAAAACTTGCTGTCGCTACATCTAGCGTTGCATCTGTATCACCTCGAACAAGGCGCCTGGCCTGCGACGCTAGACGCTTTGCCAATGGCTCGTCAGTCGCAAATTTCACTCGATGCGCATACAGATCAACCGTTCATTTATCGTCTGACCGCTGACAGCTACCAACTTTACAATGTCGGCGAAAACAACATCGACGACGGTGGCCAGACTGACGAATACGGCTTGCAGCCGGACTTATTCTTCGATCTGATTCCAGTACGGCCCTAGCTAGCAACGCAAGCAAGATTCCGCCTTGCGAGACGGTGCGTGATTTGGCTAAGGTTTGTGACCGCGGCCATGCGTAGCGCCATGGTTACTTCAACTGCCCGTAAGGAACTCAGGCATGGACGGCCTAGACCCAGCGCAAAGCGTGTTGCTTCACGACACAGCGCAGACACTAGTCAACGACGTACTCGTCTGGATTGGTTTTGGCACGGTGCTTGGTTTGCTGGCCAAGGGTCTCCTGCCGGGACGCGACCCAGGCGGAGCGATCGCCATGGTCATCATGAGCATCGGCGGGACGATTATGAGCTGCGGCTTGGTGAGCTTTTTCAACAATGGGCTCCGCATTCTGCCTGTCCATCCGCTGGGCATGTTCGTGAGCTTAGTCGGTACGCTGATCGTTCTGTTCTTCTACAAAGGGCTAAGCAGCTACTACTTTGTCGAAGGTGAATATGTCACCAGTCAGCATCGCCGCACTCGGCGTTTTGGCCGTCGCCGCTACAGTTCGGCAGTCTACGAAGACTGATCGCTAAGAGCGGCAGATCAGCCGGGTCAGTAGTTTCGAAAATTGCGGGCGAAAGCACTATCACGGCAGTGTTTTAACTGCTAGTGGCAAGCCAGTGGTGAAGCCACGGAGATTTTTTGCAAAAATTGCTTTCATCTGGCGGGAATTCCACTTAGCATTCAGTCTAATCCGATTGACCTAACACCCATGATTGCTCGAAAGTGTATCTGCTCGCCATGCTCCATTTCCCTCGCCGCATGGCAGGAAGCCACCGCACGGTCACGGCCGACCGAAGTCGTTCCTTCAATCGCCTGACTCGCGTGCTGGGCTTCGAGCCGCTAGAAACTCGCCAGCTGCTCGCCGCCACACCCGTCGAGATCTTTGCCGCTGGCGAAACTGGTGAGGAAACGCTTGAGCTGCAAATCGACGGCGCGACGGTCGCGACGTTCAACAATGTGGGCGGCGACGCCGTGAACGGCGTCTTCCAAAGCTTCAACTACACGCACCCCACAGCGGTATCGGCGAACCAGATTCGTGTCGCCTTCACCAACAATGGAATCGCTGCGGGCGGGGGTGATCGCAACCTGCGCGTCGATCGCATCACCGTTGGCGGCGTGAACTACGAGTCAGAGGCAACGACGACGTTTTCCGTCGGATCGTTCGTACCCGGCGTTGGCTGCACGTCGGGTAACAACGAGACCGAAACCTTGTATTGCGATGGCTACTTCGAGTATGCCTCGGGCGGCTCGACGATCGAGATTTTTGCCGCCGGCGAAACGAACGAAGAGACCATGGAGCTACAGGTCGATGGCACGACGGTCGCGACCTTCACCAATGTCGGCGGGGATGCGCTGACCAGGACGTTTGACAGCTACCGCTATACGCACCCGACACCACTTTCGCTCAGTCAGGTGCGTGTTGCGTTCACCAACAACGGAGTCGCTGCAGGCGGCGGCGATCGAAACCTGAGCGTCGATCGAATTTCGCTTGATGGCCAAGACTTCGAGACCGAAGCCCCGACGACGTTTTCCGTCGGATCGTTCGTTTCAGGCATTGGCTGCACGTCAGGTAACAACGAGACCGAAACCTTGTACTGCGATGGCTACTTCGAATACAGTCAGCCGGCGGGTTCGACCTTTGAGATCTTCGCTGCCGGAGAGACCAACGAAGAAACGCTCGAGTTGCAGATCGACGGCAGCACGGTCGCGACTTTCGAAAACGTGGGCGGCGATGCGCTGGCAGGTACCTTCGAAACCCTTCGCTACACGCACACCAGTGCTGTTACAATCGACCAAATACGTGTCGCCTTCACCAACAATGGAAATGCAGCCAACGGCAACGATCGTAACCTACGCGTCGACAAGATCGTCGTCGACGGCACCACCTACGAGACCGAAGCCGACGACACCTACTCCGTTGGCTCCTTCTTGCCGGGCTTGGGATGCACCGAAGGCACACTACAGACCGAAACACTCTATTGCGATGGGTATTTTGAGTATCAGACCAGCTCGAACCCTGGCACGCTCGCACTCGGCACGACGGCTGTCAGTGTCAACGAGCAAGACGGAACCGTCTCGATTCCTGTCGTTCGCACAGGCGGCAGCGACGGCGCCGTCTCGCTGAACTACACAACCGTCGACGCCTCAGCAGTCGCGGGGCAGGACTACACCTTGACTGCCGGACAGGTCGTGTTTGAGCCGGGGCAGACGACGGCGTTTATCGTCGTGCCAATCCTCGACGACGGTAGCGACGAGGGCAACGAGACGTTCAACGTCGCCACGGACCAAACTCAGGGTGGTGCCGTCGTCGGCCAACCTCGCACCGCCACAATCACTATTCTCGACGATGACGGCGGGCCCACGATCGGCACTGGCAACGGACTGCTTGGAGCTTACTACAACGACGACAGCTTCCTCGATTTCGAGTTCGAGCGCACGGACCAAACACTGAACTATGACTGGGGTAGCGGCTCACCCGACCCACGTATCGGTAGCGACACTTTCTCGATCGTGTGGACGGGCCAGATCGAAGCTTTGTATTCCGAAACCTACACGTTTGAAGTCGGTATCGACGACGGCATTCGCCTTTGGATCAACGACACGCTCGTCATCGACGAGTTCCAAGATCAGAATACCACACACACTGGCCAAATCTCACTACAGGGCGGAATCCGTAACGATATTCGAATCGAGTACTACGAGAACGGCGGCGGGGCTCGCATGCAGTTGCGGTGGTCGAGCCCTAGTCAGTCGTTTGAAGTCGTGCCACAAACGCAGCTCTACAGCGATCCACCTTCAAACATCGATGGCACGTTCACTGGCGAGACGGTCATCTCGGGGCTAACTCAGCCGACGGCCCTTGAGTTTACCGCGGGCGATCGGATGTTTATCGCTCAGAAGGATGGTGTGGTGCGTGTCGCGCAGAATGGCAATCTGCTTTCGCAGCCGTTTGTCGATATCTCCAGCCGCGTGAACAATGTGCAAGATCGCGGCTTGATCGGTATGACGGTGCATCCGAATTTCCCGGCGACGCCGTACGTGTACCTGTTGTACACGTACGAAGACCCGACGGAACTTGCCAACAGCGGCAACGCGGGCCCGGATGGACGCGGCAACCGTGTCGCCCGGCTCGAACGATTCACCGCAGACGCGTCCGACAATTTCAATCAGGCCACTGCCAACACGGGCACGGTCATTCTCGGCACCAATAGCACTTGGGACAACATTAGCTTTCCGGACCAAGACGGCACCAACAACGTAAACTTGCCAGATTCCTGCGGCCCCGGCGGCACGCTGGAGGACTGCCTGCCGGTGGATAGCCGATCGCACTCGATTGGCACGGTCTTATTCGGCACAGACGGGGCGCTGTATGTGAGCAACGGCGACGGCACTTCCTTTGGCCAGGTCGATCCGCGTACCACACGCGTCCAAGACCTTGACAGCCTGGCTGGCAAGATTCTACGCATCGATCCCATCACTGGCGACGGGCTCTCCGACAACCCGTTTTACAACGGCGACCCAGACGCCAATCGCTCGAAGGTATACAGCTACGGTCTACGCAACCCATTCCGCTTCGCCATCAATCCTACGAACGGCGAACCCTACATTGGCGATGTTGGCTGGAACTCTTGGGAAGAGATCAACACCGGCGAAGCCAGCAACTTCGGCTGGCCATTTTACGAAGGTGGCAACGGGCAGAACTTGCAGACCGGCGGCTATAACAACCTCTCCGAGGCGACCGCCTTCTACGCCAACAACAATGCGGAAGCTCCCTTTTGGTCGCGGAGCCATCCCGATGGCGGCACAGCGGTAATTGCTGGCGACTTCTACACAGGCGCGATCTACCCGGATGTGCTTGATGGAGCACTGTTCTTCACCGATTTCGGTGACAAGATCATTCGCGCTTTGGTCCTCAATGCCGATGGCAGCCTCAATCGTCAATTGGTACTCGCCGATCCCGTTGGCAGCGTGGTCGAGATGACGATGGGGCCCGACGATTTCATGTACTACGTCGACCTCGCCGGCGGAAGCATTGGTCGATTCGAGTTCACCACCAACAACGTGAACGGCGGTTCCGAAGGCAGCGAAACCGGCAACAGTGGATCAGGCGCGGCGGCGGTGGGCGATTTCGACTCGGATGGCGACACCGACGGCAGCGACTTCCTCGCCTGGCAACGTGGATTCGGCATGACCGGGGCAGCGACCCTCTCCGACGGCGACGCCGACGGCAGCGAAACCGTCGACGACACGGACCTCGCTGTTTGGCTAACCAATTACCCGGCCCCATCAACGCCCGCAGCACCCGTGGCTGCGGCAGCCTACTGGCAGTCGCTCAACTCATCCGCGAAAGTACCGCAAACCGTCGGATCCGACATCACACCCGCGGTCAGCGATGCCCAGCCGATCGATTACGACGCAGCCCTGCTGAGCTTGTCGACCCTCGAAACGGATGACTTATTTTCGTCGGACCGGCAGAATGCCGATGCTGAGCGTGACGACGTCATTGTCGAGCTGGAAGAGGAAGATTTCCTAGCCCAGCTGATTTGAAGTAGCCGCAACTTGTGAATCCGATCAATTTTTAGTAGTTCCCCCAATTTAACGAATTGTTTATTGACGCGGAGTGGTTTTCCGCATAATTTCGTGTTTCACGGTCGTATCCATACGGTATTGTGCAACCGGCTACAGTGAGTCGGTCAGAGAATAAGTAAGTAGGAGAGGTTTCATAATGTTTCTAACACGATATGCAATCTTGCTGGGCGCTTTCGTTCTGGCTACTCACAGCGCTCGCGCTATGGTGGTCATTCCTGGTGCTGCGGCTGACCCGGTCGTCGATACGTTTGGTGCTTTGCCTGCTGCTACGTTTGGTGGCACCGGCATTCCAAATAACGCCGTGGCAATTTCGACAGTTGTCGATGGACTTAATACGATCACGCTAGGGATTACCGCGACGCCAAGATTTTCGAGCCCAACGCCCTTCAACGATGGCATGGGAGCTTACACAGCGCAGGTGGGAGAAAGCTCCCCAGACCTTTCGACTTGGAATGTCTCTTATTACGCCGACATTGACGGGCCGGGTACGTTCGCCGACTACCGGTTCGAGTTGGATTATGATCTCAATTCCGCCTTCGGCACCGCGCTGTCCGACCACGGCACACTTAATCTCAATGCGTTTGTGGTTCTGGACGGTGGTGTGCCACTGCTGGCGACGACCCAAACCGATGAGGGTAGCGAGAACCTCGGGTTCAGTTTTTTAACAACATCCGCTCCGGGGCTGATTGATCCACCGGTTCCTACACCTACTTTCGACCCGTTCGACACTGGGGAGTACACCTTTCAGCTGCGTGTCTTCGATGATCCTCTCGTCGGTTCACTCGTCGATCAGGTTTCGATGAGCGTCACCGTTATTCCGGAAGCATCCAGCTTGCTTTGCTTCTCCCTCGTCGCAGCAATCGCCGGCGGCGTCCATTGGAAGAAGCAACGCTCGTCTGTAACCCGCTGAGCTTCTAGCCACGCATATCGCACAATCCCGCAAGTGTGATTTGCGACGAATTCTGGACCTTGACAGGGTGCTCAGCTGCAAAGGGCCCGTCTGTTCGCCCAACTTGCAAAGATTCCGTCATACGTGCGAGTTGAGGAACTCGCAAGCGGTTCCGTAGCCTACGGCGAGGCTCGTCACCCAGGGAAGTCGAGCCCAATGGGCTTACCCGAGCGGTCCAGTCGAGCAATCGCCGCGCCCGGCTATTTTGTAAGCCCGACTGTTACAAAATCGGCGCCTCGGTTGGCGTAACCACTTATTTCCCAAGCCATTCGAATTCGGTAACGATCAACGAAATCGAAAGTGGCGTTGCAAAATTGCAAAACTCTGGCAAGGCTGCCGGTTTCCCAGCGCGCAAGTCCGGTCAAACCGGGAAGATACAGCGATTCGGACGCACGCCATTCGTTGCCTATTGCAAATATGGGCGCGTTCTCCGTTACAAAATGCCCCACGGAACGAGCCAACAAACCTTCGGCGGAACACGCACCCACGTCGAAGCTCACGCTTCCATAGATCGGATGGACAACCCTTCGCAAACTCCATACTAGCAAGTCGAGCGACCTGATTCCGCAGAGATTTTTGGCCAGCCTTCAGAGCCAAAATTCAGACCACCTTATCGTTTGATCTCACCTGCGATCCGTCAGTACGTTGCGGCGTTTAGAGCGCTGCTGGAGTCGACCTCTTTGCAAACGTGCGTGCCTGGCTAGTACGTCGCCAACGCTTCCGCCTCGTTCATGTTGCGCAGTAGCTTTTGCATACCGCTGAGATTCTCTGTCAGTACGTCTCTCACATCAGCATCTTCGACGTGCCCTAGAATTCCGATCCGTCCTTGGAAGCCTGAGTCTTTCAGCTGGCCCATCATGGCCTCTTCTCGATCACCAGCGCTCAGCGGCAGTATTTTTGGTCCAGCTGCCCGCATGCCGTTGAGATTAACGGTGCGAAGATAGGGCAACATTAACGCTAGGTTTGCTTGGTACTCGTCCAATTGATCGTGCGCGTGATGAAAGTTGTACACCAAGCCAACATCGTCGACATCAAGGTATTCGATGATCTTGATCATGTTGCGCGGCTTGCCAAACCAGTCGCCATGATTGTAGAGCGACACTCGACAGCCGATTGCCTGCGCCTTGCTCCGCAACTTGCCGACCACCTTCGCTCCTTTGGCGACTTTCTCTGTTTCGCTCAGCCCTTCAAAACAGCGGGCGGCGAAGCTCACCCAGATATCGGTCTTCGCCCCCGACTGTTTCAAAATTGTCAGCAGTTGCTCATTTGATTCACCGATTTGACCGTTTGCGCCATCGCCAATCCAACACCAGACCGCTTGCAAATCAATGTCGGCTGCTCGAAGCAAGTCGATTTCCGTTGCCAGGGTGCCGAGATGTTCTGACCGCCAATCCCAAGCAAGCGAGCGAAAGCCAAGCTCCTTGAGCATCTGAGTCCGTTGCGCAGGCGTCCGCCGCTGGTTATCGAATGGCACCACGCACCAAGCGACTAAATTGGTTTTCGCATACAGGTTGAATCCACCTTCTTCAGGGGCTGCGGCACTGGCGGTGCGGATCGAGACAGATGCCGCGAGCGCTGCTGCCAGGGCAATCAAGAAACGTCGTTTCTGGAGGGAAACCGATTTGATGAGGTCAGCGTAGCGCATACAGACGAGGATCGCCTAAAAAAAGAGACGGGAGTCGGGTGGCTTGTTCGGAAAGGACTCGCAGAAAAACAGGCATCCGACTAGAAGCCTGCACGATGCTGACATTTTCTTTGACGAGGCGCGCAAAGCAATCCCCAATGTCACCAACTTGTATATGTGTAAGTCCGACACCAGCGTACGAATTCTCACTTCGGT
The DNA here is from genome assembly GCA_039184115.1 of Planctomycetota bacterium. Taxonomy (GTDB): domain Bacteria; phylum Planctomycetota; class Planctomycetia; order Pirellulales; family Lacipirellulaceae; genus Bythopirellula. Next base: position 7,794 of record JBCDBK010000143.1, read on the forward strand.
CGAGGCACTTGCAATAGGCACGACTTGCCTTCCGCGAAGCTGCCATGGTTAACGTCGTAACTTCAGCGGGAAACCGTGGACAGTTACCGAAATCTGACTGCGCATAAAAATACGCGCCGTTGTTCGTGACAACGGCGCGTAGTGGTAGCCGGCAGGCAGGCAATACGGCTCAGGACACCAACACCATACGCCTGCA
>JBCDBK010000144.1:0-7962 GCA_039184115.1 Planctomycetota bacterium
ACGATGACGACTCCAGCAGTTCGTCATCGTCATCGTCATCGTCATCGTCATCGTCATCGTCATCGTCATCGTCATCGTCATCGTCATCGTCATCGTCATCGTCATCGTCATCGTCGTCATCGTCATCGTCATCGTCGTCATCGTCGGAAGGTGGGGGTGGTGGCGGCGGTGGCGGTGGGGGTGGAGTGGGTACCGCAGCGATTTGAATGACCGGAACTCGTTCGGTCATCAGGGTGACTTCGCGTCTGACAGTATGATTTGACGTGAGCCCAGCAGGCAGCCACGAATTCGAAGATAATGGCACTTCGACACTAACGGTGACGCTGTTAGTTGCTTCGACGATATTGCTGGGGGTCACCAGGACAGTGCCGCCGGTGAAGCCAGCACGACCTAGCAAATCGTTTGCCGTTGCGATGGCATCTGCCCTGGTTGCCGCGGGAACGACGACTGCACGTGCTGCCTCGTACGCGGCATTGTCCGCAGCGTGTCGCATGTTGCTGAGGCGTGTGAACTCAATAGCCCCGATCAGAAAAGTCATTAAGATCGGCAGCACAAGCGAGAACTCGACGACCGTTGCTCCCCGCCGTTGGGGACGTGGGGCGCAATAGTCGATGGTGATCTTGTCAGATTGCAGATGCATCATATTGTTTGGCATAAGATACCTAGACGTAAAACGAGCTACTTGGTCAGAAGTGTTGGCAAGCTCTCAGCGATGTCCGAGAATGCCTGCTGCAACGCCGCACCGTCAGCTGCGTGAAAGTGCTGACCGCTACTTTTTCCAGCTACCGTCGACATGCGTCCTTGATCGGCTTCGCTCGAGAAGGTGATCGTGAACACGGTGATTCCTTCGCCAGCAGCGTAAACTGCCGCCGATTCGGGATTTGAACCTGCGTTGTGGATACCGTCAGTCAGCACCACAATCAGTTTTGCGGCCCAGGGACGTGAACCAGCACTACTAAGCGTGTAGACGGCTTCGTAGATGCCGTCACCAATATTGGTAGCGCCTGCACACAGGCTGTCCGTGTACGGTGTCATTGCCGATTGAATCAAGCTGTAATTGCTGGTGAGTTCCTGATCACAAGTGGCGTTGCTCGCGTAGGTGACTAACGCAACGCGTTCGTCGGAGTATGTGGACGTCAGCACGTCTGTAAACACGGTCACACCATCGAGTAGATCACGCCAGCGAGAGCCAGGAGGCGCAGGATCACAGAACGCCCAGCCGGGGGGAGCGCTAGCGGGCGGAAGCCCCGCCACCGCCATATTGTACGCCAGCTCGGTGTCTCCGTAGACCATTGACCCTGATCGATCGAGCACCAACGCCACGTCGAGTTCGACGCGGCTTGAGACAGCAGACTGTGCGACGGCAAAGCTATCCGTAGCCCCAGACGATGGCATAATGAGCCCTACGACTCCACTCAAAGCGCCCGATTGACGGCGCGCGTTAACCCGCACGGCGTTAGGATTAAACCCGCCCGGCGTGAAAGAGTAGCGGTTGGCGAGCGCGTTTCGCTGCGAAAGTCCAAACTCGATGTCCGCGTCTGAGAGCTGCAGAGCACTGCCTGCAACGTGATTTTTTGTGGTTGCTTGTCGCGCAGCTGATCTCGAAAGGGCAAGGTCGTTCGTGTCGATCAGTGTACGCCCTGCCGCTCTTGTGGCGGCATCAGCAGCGATTCGCAGCTCTGTGCGTGTTAGTTCGATGTAGGACAAGTTAACCGCAAACGCAGCCAGGATCATAATGACCGGCAGTATGACGGCCACCAGCGGCACGACGACGCCGCGGCGATGAAAACCTTGTGCGTTAGTGGATACGTGCGAATAATCGCAAAGCATAAGAATCGGCTCCCAACATCGCGCTCTGACGCGATCCTTTGTGAGGCTGTGCTATTGTTCTTTCATCATCTCGACGGAGGCCGACAAGGTATGCCCATTGAACAGCCAGCCGCCAGCCAAGGAGTTCTGTGCAAACGGCGCTGACGTTTCAATCTGAATCCAAGTCCCGCTAGACGAAGATTCAAAGTTACTTGGCGTCACATTGACCGATGCGCCGACGACGTCACGACCAGTGAGAATGAGCTCGGCCTGGTATCGTGCATTCTCTTCTGTTGCGTCGGGTACAAGGGAAACCCTTGCGCCTTCGTAGGCGGCAATGCTCAGTGATTGCTGCAAGAAGATCATGGCCGACGCCTCGATCGTCGCCAGGGTGATCAGAGTAAGCACCGGCAAGCAAACTGCTAGCTCGACCACTGCGACGCCGCGCTTACTTGAGTGGCGATTCTTGCGGCTGTTCTGTACAGGGTTCATGGCTAGCTCGATTCAGGATTAGACTGAATTAAAGCGTAGAATGCGCCGCACAACGTTTCGCGAGCCCGTTTGGAATAGTTTGACGAATCGCGGATTACCGCGCCCAAATGTCTCACATGCAACAGTTAGTAAGGTTATGTCGTTTTCCCGCGTTGCGGGGATAGATCGCATACGTAAATGTCGTGACTGTTTTCATCTCACGGGAACCACACTAGAATGCTGATATTCGACGCACCAAATCCTCTGGTGGAGCGAAAAGCGAATGAGCGAGCAAGAGAACAGACCGGAGCCACTTGTTTCGGTGACGACGGACTTGGAAGCGGCCATGATCGTCAGTGCGCTGGCTGCGCAGAACGTCGACGCTACCACCACCGGCAGCTTCACAGCCGGATTTCGAGCGGAAGCTCCAGGAGAGGTTCAAGTTCTGGTGCGAAAACGCGACCTGCCCAAGGCAATAGAGCTGCTCGAAGAACTACGTGGGACGCCAGACGCAGCAAGAACGAACCCAGATTCCGGGCAAGTTGCTGGTAGCGGTAGATTCTTAGCGGTGAGTGTCCTTGTGCTGGTCCTTGCCCTTGTGCTCACCAGGCTGATATAGCAGTGTCCAGGAGCCATCGAGGACGTGGTCAGTCCTAGATCGTTCGGTTAACCCACCGCTGAGCTTGCGGTTTGTGTGACCGAGAGCGAATGGGACTTCACATCCCTTCTCTTTTAGCGGGTCCTAAGACACTCGGGTCGACGAATATCACGGACAGCCTACAATGACGGCTTTCCCGTTGAGATACGTCGCTGAGAACCCAATGGCCGATCTTAGCCACTTCGATGACGATGGTGCTAGTAGGATGGTCGATGTTACTGGCAAATCGGTGACAGATCGGGTGGCCATCGCGAGCGGTTTGGTCAGGATGCTCCCCGAAACACGCCAAATGATCTTGGATCGAGGGCACAACAAGGGCGACGTGCTTGAGGTAGCAAGATTAGCCGGGATTATGGCGGCCAAGCGCACCGCGGAACTGATACCGCTATGCCATCCTTTGGCGTTGCAATCGGTTGAAATTGAATTGATTCCTTCTGCGGACGATGCTATCGAAATTACCGCGACTGCAAGGGTGACATCCAACACAGGCGTGGAAATGGAGGCGTTGACTGCGGTGAGCTTAGCGGCACTGACGATCTACGACATGTGCAAATCGGTTGACCGTGGTATGACGATTGAACAGGTACGACTGGAAAAAAAGTCTGGCGGCAAAAGCGGCGAATATCAGCGCAAACCATGAGGTTGATGTCGAGTTTGAGATGAACCGGAAAGGAGCGTGATGAGTATTGCCAATTCGGCATCCAGTTTGATCAGCAAGCCGGTCGCCAAAATTCTTCCCGACTTGTTCGCCCCAATCCGGGGCGAGCTGGAGGCAGTTTCGGAACGTCTGCAACGTGAACTACGTCATGACGATCCATTCATTGACGAGCTTGCCCAACATTCGTTTCGGCTTGGTGGTAAGCGACTGCGCCCAGCGATCTTACTGCTCGCTGCCGAAGCGGTTGGAGAAATCAACGATTCTCATCGAGTGCTGGCGACAGTCGTCGAGATGATCCACACGGCGACGCTTATCCATGATGACGTGCTAGATGATGCCTCGATTCGACGACACGAGGCGACTGCAAAGGCGCGTTGGGGCAATCACGCGAGCGTGCTGCTGGGGGACTATCTTTTCACCCACGCGTTCTTCCTTGCGAGCACGCTCGACACGACGTACGGATGTCGCGCAATCGGAAGAGCAACAAACGTTGTCTGCGAGGGCGAACTCAAACAGACGGCCGCTAGCGGCGACTTCGACACATGCTTGCAAACCTATTTTGACATTATTCAGTCGAAGACTGCCTCGCTCTGTGGATGCTGCTGTCAATTGGGAGCCTACTATGCGGGTGCCGAAAGCCAGTTGATTGATCGACTGCAAGACTTCGGACTGCACCTGGGAACGGCATTTCAGATTGCCGATGATTTACTCGACTTGGAAGGCGAGGAGGAAGTAACTGGCAAGTCACTTGGTACGGATATTGCCAATCGAAAGATGACTTTGCCACTGATCCATTTGAGAGATCAGCTCGAGAGCGATCGGCGCCGCGAACTAAATCGACTATTGTCGCAACCTAGTGAGCGACACAAGAGTACCCTCGTCCGATGGCTTAACGAAAGTGGTGCACTCGACTACAGCCGCAAAGTTGCAATGAACCACGTCGAACTGGCAATCGACAACCTTGAATCGCTACCTGCGTCTAAGTCCAAAGAAACGCTGACACAGATTGCCCGATTTTCGGCCCATCGCAAAAGCTAGCAAGCCTGCTCTGCGATCTCCCGAGCGAGTCGGTCGATATCCAGTGTGCCCGAAATCGGAACGAAGCGGCATTCCGACAGACTGCGGAACCAGGTCCCTTGGCGTTTTGCAAAACGTCGGGTGCGGGTCTTGATCCTAGCAGACATTTCGTCGAGTGACCCACCGTTGAGGAATTCAACCGCTTCGCGGTAACCGACTGCTTGGCTAGCCGTACGACCTAGCCGACGACCGTTTGACGTCAGGTAGTGAACTTCCTCAACGAGGCCTGCGTCGACCATGGAGTCCACGCGGTCGTTTATTAGTTGGTATTGCTCTTCACGCGGACGCTGAAGAACAAAGGCCTTGCAGTGTTCCGCGGCACAGTCGCGTTCAAAGTGAAGCTGGTGGTGACTAATTGGTTTGCCCGTAGCACGAAATACTTCCACTGCACGAATCAGCCGGCGAGTATCGTTAGGATGAATCTGTGATGCCGCGATGGGATCAAGTTGTTCTAGGCGTTCATAGAGTGCCATGTTGCCGATTTCTTCCACCTCGGCTTCGATCTGCGATCGAACTTCCCAGTTGGCAGGCGGGCCGGAGTTCAGGCCTCGAAGCAGCGCTTTGAGATACAACGGCGTGCCACCGACAAATAGAACCTCACGATCGCGGGAGCGTATATCGGCGATCAGCGCATGCGCCGCATCCAAGTAGCAACTAATGCTGTACTCTTCGCTGGGCTCGACAATATCAATCAGATGGTGAGGAACGCGAGATCGCTGCTCAGCGCTTGGTTTCGCCGTGCCGATGTCCATGCCGCGGTAGATGGTCATCGAATCGAGCGAGATTATTTCGGCGTTCAACCGCTCTGCCAGAGCGAGGCCAAGTTCTGTTTTGCCCGCAGCCGTTGCTCCACTAAGAAACCAACAGTCACGTGCCGGCACAGATTCGTTCAACTTCGCCCCTTTGAGAATACGGAACAATTGCCACGGATTCGCGCCAGCAATTGCCTAACTGCCAACCGAAGCTTAAACTACGGGATTAACCTTACCTGGTACATCTATTGTGATGCGCACGGCTCGCCGTGTGAAGATGCGGGCAAATCGAGCAGCACATGGCAAAGCTACGACCGATTGATGCATTGGAAGCGACGATCCACGATCGACGTGCTAATCCAAGCGAAAAGTCGTACACTTCGCAACTGCTCAGTGGAGGCATTGAGCGTATTGGGAGTAAGGTCCTCGAAGAAGCCGCCGAACTCGTCGAGGCAGCTGGAGAACCCGCAGAAGCTGGCAATCAGCATGCAATTTATGAAGCGGGCGACTTGCTCTATCACATGTTAGTGCTTCTAGCGGCAAGAGGTGTCGAATTGGCCGAGGTAGAATCCGAACTTGCGCGTCGGTTTGGGATGTCAGGATTGGCCGAAAAGGCGTCGAGACACCAAGGGTAAAACCAGGTTTAGAGCAAAAGCACCTTTCTATATGACAACGAACTTTCGCATTGGTGTGCCTAGCAAGGGTCGGTTGGCGGACCTGTCGACACAGCTTCTCAAAGACGCCGGTCTGCGATTCCGCCGACAAGATCGCAGCTTATTTGCACGCGTCAAGGAGATGCCAATCGACATTACGTTTTTGCGCACCGACGATATTCCGGTGTTGTGCGCAGAAGGTGCGATTGATCTGGGCATCACCGGCGGCGATTTAGTAGCGGAAAGTGGAGAACAGCTGACGACACGGCTTCGGCTTGGTGTTGGAAATTGTCGTTTGGCGGTTTGCGTACCCGAGAGCGGTGAAATTGACAGCCCTGAGAGATTGGCCGGAAAACGCATCGCCACGAGCTTTCCGCATGTCACGACGGACTACCTTTCAAAACATGGGGTGACGGCCCACACGGTCGAGCTTACTGGGTCGGTAGAGGTCATGATCGCATTGGGAATCGCGGACGCGATCGTTGATTTGGTGGAGACCGGCAGCACGTTGGCCGCCAATCGTCTGAAGATCCTCGATGAGATTGGAAGCTACGAGACGGTCATTGTGCAGAATCCAAAGACAGCCCACAGTCAACTGGCCGACCGAATTGTTCGTCGAGTCGAGGGTGTCGTTATCGCACGGGCGTATTCACTCCTGGAGTACAATGTTCCGTCAGCAAAGCTTTCCGAGGCTGAACGAATCACGCCAGGCTTCAATTCACCGACGGTCAACAAGCTCGAAGACGCGAATTGGCACAGTGTTCGGGCGATGGTGAAACGCGGCGAAGTGATCGATATAATGGAGCAACTAGAGTCTTTAGGGGCCACGGCGATCCTGGAAACGTCCATCGCAAATTGCCGCCTCTAGCAACCATTCCCCGCGAAATAGACCGACTGGCTGGATTTTCCGTTGGGAGTTGGTTGACCAAAGGCTGAATTTCGCTACTCTGAGAACAGGTGGTGAAGAAGATGCGAGTTCCAACTCGCTTGCGGACCTATACGCCCGGAAGTGACAGCGGGCTAGTGTCTGTTTGCTGCAGTGCTACTGTCGCGAATGCCTGGCATTTTGCTTCCCTCCATTGTGTCGTTGATCGGTCGACGTATTTTTCGCCATATCGCAAGTCTGGTCGGCGAATATCAAGGCCGAATTGAAGGGCGTTGTCCGACTCGTTGGCTTCGCCAGAAGTTAGAAATCGTTATGGAGATTGGCAAAATGCCAGAAGGTTCGATCAAAAAGCTCACCGACAAAGGCTACGGCTTTATCGAGGGTGAGCGCGGGGACATTTTCTTCCACCATTCAGCACTACAAGAAGCAAGCTTCGACAGCCTACAAGAAGGCCAACGGGTTGAGTACGACGAAGGACAGGGTCCCAAAGGCCCGTGCGCCGAAAACGTGAAGGTCGTCGGCTGAGCACTCCGATTGAGATGCTCAGACGCTCGAATCTTGCCCGAATGAGATTCGGGATAGCAAGCCAAAGAGCCACATCATCGAGCTGATGGTGTGGCTCTTTTTTTGATTGTCGAGGCGTCTGCTGCTAAACCAGGCTACAGGCACTAAATCTGCAGCCAATCGACGTCTTCATCGAGCGCCGCAGCGAGGGCTTCGGTGTCTTCGTCTTGCACTAAGATTTCAGAATTTGAAGACAAACTCTTGGAATTCTGGTGAATTGCGAACGCCAAGTCGAGCGAGCTGAACGCGTCGCCCACCGCTTCGACCGGCGCACTCTGGGAAGCGTCATGGCTGGTGCTCTCACGGTGCACGTACGGAGCTCTGACCGGCACACGGCCTGAGACCGCCGCAAGTTCGAGCCGAAGCTGCGCGGTACTTGTTTCCGTCGCGCCTGCGTCTTCCTCCGGAAGCACCTCGGGGAAACCGGGTTGGTA
>JBCDBK010000145.1:0-7460 GCA_039184115.1 Planctomycetota bacterium
CGGAGGCGATCCAGCCACTTTCTTCCGTTACGGCTACGCCTCCACTACAGAAAGTGGCTGGCCTAACGGAAGAGGAATACTTAACTTAACTACTGGAGTCATCAATGGGGGCTAGTCAAACGCCCGTAACCAAGCCTTTGCGGGAACCGTCGAGCTGGAAATCGGAGGACTTAACCCTGGAAACGGTTCCGAAGGCCACGACCAAATCGTTGACCTAGGCAGTGTTGAACTGATTGAAGGCGTTGACCTTGCCATCAAGCCTTGGAATGGCTTCCAACCCACGGTTGGTGATGAGTTCGAGGTTCTGACTTGGGACGCAAACCTGACTGGAGAGTTTGATGAGGTCGTCGTCGATCCCTTCTTCGCTGACATGGGCATCGACTTCGAATTGATCTACGGCGAAGATTCCTTGACACTCGCCGCCGTCGCCGCAGGGCTAAGCGGCGACTTCAACGGAGACGGCAATGTTGACGGCACGGACTTCTTGGCGTGGCAACGAGATCCAAGCCTCGGCTCACTGAGCGATTGGCAAAACAACTTCGGTGCTGCGAGTGCCCTGTCCGCCAGTGCCAGCGCCATTCCAGAGCCAACTGCAGCGATGCTCTCAGCAGTTGCTTTGCTGGGGTTATGCTGCCGTTGCCGTTATCTGTCGGATTCGTAGGCCCGCATTGCTTAGGGTGTAAAATTACACGAATGTGGGCGGTTCCCCAAAAGGCCATATTGGTTTGCCTCTCGTCGCAAGCGACACCGAAAACCTTGCGGATTAGGCGAGGCAGCCTTACTGGCCAAGATTTCTTGCTGAAACGCTCGTGCAATTCGATTAATCTCTATCTTGCCAGCAGTCTCGTCTGATGACTGGCAGGGTGAGCAGTGGCATTTTGTAACGCTCCTCCGCTCGTGTTTCAGTTTGTAACTCGCATCTGCGTTAGGACTTGCGGTAATGGACAGCTTGTATTTGGCAACTGGTCGGAAGGTGAAAGTTTCAAAATTACTCACCGCAACCGTGGTGCAGATTTCGTAAACGCCTGGTGGCTATGGGTTTGCGAATACGGCCAGCAGAAAACGCGCTGGAGTTTTGCAAAAGAGTTTCAAACTCGTTGCAAAAGGAGAGTGTTACACAACCAGAGATTCGTTGCGGCGGCAACACAAGTAACACTGCATATGACGAAGCGAAATATTTGGCCACGCTGTCCTGCCGCGTGGTCTGAGCGAGGCGCAGTGCTGTGCCCGTCCGGCGGCGGCTACCAGTACCAGCGCTCGCCGGTCGTCGAAAACTGGTCGCGAACGGCGCTCAAATCGTCGTTCTGTTCGACCTGGTCGGCAACCAGCCAAGGCAGAAACTGCACTCCGCCCGAGGCGCTGACGATCCAATTGCGGCCTTGCTTAACGAAGCTCACCTTGCTGTCGACCTGCGTAGGCGCATGGTACACAGCAATTGGTGCTTGTTGCGTGAGCTGTGGCAATTCGAGTCCAGCCAGTGTCAGCAGTCCTTCCTTTTCGAGCAGCGCAGCCACGACGGCCAGATCCATTGCGTTGCGAAGCATCCCGAAAGCCGAATCATGCTGAGCCAATTCGCCGTAACGATCGGTCAGGTTCTTCGCCCAGCGTTGGGCGGCGCTACCTGCCTTTTTCGAAGCCACACGCTTGCCGTCAGCGCCGAAGTGATCTTCCTCGGTCATGCATTGAACGCCAGGGCCACGCAGTTCCCAGGCCAAGCCCTCTGCATCGCGCGACATCGGTTCGTAGTTGGGCGCCAACCACCAGCGCGGCATCATATTCTTCGTGCCACGACTATTGGCCTTCATCAGATGCAAGAAGCTAGGCATATCACCGATGGGTGCCGGCTCGAAATTCATGGCCAGTCGCTTCATCCGGAAGTCGGCTGCGACCATCGTGCGGGCAAAGTGGCTTGTCGCTGGCACGCCCGTGACCGAGACGGTCTGCGGACCGAGTGCTTGCTCGTAGTTGGCCTTGATGCTGGCCGGATTGCCCATGCGCTTGACGCGTCTCATAGCTGCTCGCAATCGAACGACGCCTTCGGCCGTGGGGTCGATCGAGCAGGAGATGGCTTCCATCCGCGAGGCTTCGCGTGTCCGCAACGCGACGATAAGGTCGTCGAGCAACAGCACAGGTCGACGCGAGGTGGCACCGACGACGTTGCCCAACTCGTCCATGTCCCAGCCTTCGGCCGGTCCAGCAATCACGACGTCGTTGTGCTCGGGATAGACGAACACGTACTGCACGCGCTGCAAACCGGCCAAGTATCTGACGTCTTCAGGCAAGTCGTCGCCTTTGGCCGCACAATCGGCGATCTTGGCTTCCAGCTGCTTGAGCGAGACAGCGCGCAGATCGGTCCAAGTCTGCAGATCGGTGGGTGCCTGACCGATCGCAGTACGCCGCAACGCTCGCAGGACTTCCGCATCTTCGGTGGTCGGCGCTGTCAGTACGCCGTCGACATCGACGGCAACACCACCGACCGCCTGCTGCACAACCTGTGCGGTGCACTGCTGCCACGAGAACCCGATAACGGCTGCTGCACCAAGCAGGCAGCCGAACATACGCGATACGATGAGCGCCCGAGTCATGTGATTTCGTCTCCTCAAACCGCTGCAGAACTCGCCCACGGTTATGGTTCGTCTGTTTCGAATTGGATCGTGCCGTGCCGCCATCCGCTGGGGCTGCCAAAAAAGCAGGTAGAGAATCCCCCCTTGCCTCACTATTTAGCGTAGTTGCTAACCCATTGATATTCAACACTTTTGACCGAACTGACCGCCGGTGTACCGACGAATCTCGAACCATCTGCCGCGCTGAGCTCTGTAGGGATTGTAGCGGTGCAAGGGCGGTGGAGCGGGTACAATCGTATCATTCTGCAACACTTTGGCTAGAATCAGAGTCCCTTCACGGAATAAGATGGGACCAGCGTCTCGACTCACCGCCGCTAGCACCAATTCGGCCAGTTCAGCGCCACATACCGCCCTATGAACGCCTACCTCATCACACGCGACGGATCCACCTGGGCGGACGTGGTGCGTCTGGTGCCGGGCGAGTCCGTGACGGTGGGTCGGGCCCCGACCAACACAGTCGTGCTGAAAGATGAGCGTGCCAGCCGGAATCATGCTGAGGTCTTCTTCGCTCAGGGGGCTTGGAAGCTGCGCGACCTGGATAGTCGCAACGGCACACTCGTCAGTGGACAGCGGCTCGAAAACGACCATCCGCTCCAGGCTGGCGATATCCTTCAGATCGGCAATTCGCAGCTCGCGTTCGTACATGACCTCTCGCAAGCCTTTCCGGATTCGGCCAGCGTGCTGAAGTCGTCGCGACCGATGGGTACCTCCGACACGTCGGACGGTACCGAAACGGCTGACGCGGAGAGCATATTTGAGGCATTTGAACCGACGACGATCACCCATCGAAAGGAGCAGAGCCGCTTCCTCGATAGTCCCAGTGCCGCCGAAGACACGGACGAATCTCTGCCCAAGGTTGGCCGTGCGGCCGCGCAGCTGTGCCGCCTTGCGTTCGACTTAGCCAAGTCGACCGACGTGGTCTCGATGGCAAACGTCGCATTGGAGGGTCTGTTTGATGGGACGCAAGTTGACGCCGGCGCAATCTTGTTGCGCCAACGCGACGACAGCGGCGATCGCATCGGCGACGAACTGGAAGTGATCGCCTCTCGCAGCGATAGCGTGCACTCGTATCACCGCGTCTCACCGTTTCTTACTTCTACCGTGCTGCGTGACGGACAGGCAGTGATGGCTCGCAACGTGATGGACGACAGCAACCTGGGCAACCGCGACAGCCGTGGCGAGATTCTCGCCACCAGTGTCATCTGCGCCCCGGTGCGACGTTCGGATGAGATTCTTGGCCTCGTCCACCTCTACACGACCGATACGGACCGCACGACCGACCCCGAGGATTTAGAGTTCACACTTGCAGTTGCGGACACCGTGGGCGTCGCGCTCGAAAATCTCAACAAACGACAAGAGCTGGCCGAGAACCTCAATCAAATGCGGACTGAGAATGTGCAGCTCCGCGAGAAGCTCGGCGTCGAGAGCGAGATCGTCGGCTCTAGCGACGTGATGATGCGCGTCACTCAGCAGATTGCCCGCGCCGCCCCGAGTCGCGCGACCGTGCTCATTCGGGGCGAGAGCGGAGTTGGCAAGGAACTGGTCGCCCGTGCCGTCCACTACTCTAGCCCACGGGCTAAAGGTCCATTCGTCTGCCTGAATTGCGCTGCACTCTCTGAAACGCTGCTTGAGAGCGAGCTTTTTGGCCACGAGAAGGGTGCATTCACCGGCGCCACCGATCGCAAAGTCGGAAAGTTCGAGCAAGCCGACAAAGGCACGTTGATGCTCGACGAGATCGGCGAAATGAGTCCCACGATCCAGGCAAAGTTCCTGCGTGTGTTGGAAGGCCATCCCTTCGAACGGGTTGGTGGTGCCCAGGCGATCAAGGTCGACGCTCGCGTGATTGCCGCGACGAACCGCGATCTCGAAAAAGATGTGGCAGAAGGCAAGTTCCGCCGCGACCTCTACTTCCGACTCCACGTGCTCGAGATCCTCGTTCCAGGGCTACGCAAGCGACCCGAGGACATTCCCGAGCTGGCCGAGTTCTTCCTGCGAAAATTCAGCGATGAAACCGGACGCAACTTGCTTGGGTACACACCTCGAGCGATGGAGCAGCTGCTCCGTTATCGCTGGCCCGGCAACGTCCGCGAGATGAAGAACGTCATCGAGCGTGCCGTCGTGTTGGCCACCGGCGAGTACGTCGATCACGAAGACTTGGTACTCTCTCGATTGAAGACCGTGGGAGATACCGAGGGCGGCGGCGAGCCGTCGAGTTTGAACAAGGGGTACGAACCACTCTCGCTGGCAGACATCGAGCGCGAGCACATTCTGCGCACCCTTAACGCCACCGGCTGGAACAAAAGTCGAGCTGCTGGCATCCTCGGCATCGAGCGATCAACACTCGACCGGAAGATTCGGCGCTACGAGCTGTCTTCGCTTAAGCCGTAGCGATGCAACCGACGGTCAAAAGTCCGCACTGTACTTTTCGACCATGTGACGGCGAATACGTGCGGTCGCTTCAGCGACTTCTTGCAGCGTCTGTTCCGCCGAGTAGCCACCGGCAAAGTTCTCTTGCATGCGAATCTTCGCTTGCATGTTCATCTTGGTTCGCATCTCGTTCTTTGCACTCCAGCCATTCCAAGAGTAAGCCTGCGAGCCACCCCACCAGTTGTTGGTCACGCCAACCGGTCGCGACCAAGTGCTGACGCTGTATTGCTCAGGCACCTCCTGCTGGCGAACCATCTTGCGCTGCCCGGCTTCGGTCACAGTGTTCGCGCCCCCACGCAAAGTCGTCGAAACGTACAGGCCATAGTCCAGCATCTCCGGATCGACGTTTAGCATGGGCAGTCCGTCGATACGATCCGCGTATTTGCGAAACCAGACGCTGAGCTGGGCCATGTTCTTACGACGCTTCTTGTCGGCCTTCAGATCGTCTAGAAGCGATTCGACGGACTTGAAATAAAGCTTCGTCGCTTCCAGTTGGAGTTGTTCCTTGGACTTGGGACTCTCGGGGTCCTGCTCCGCATATCGAAGCGATGGCGGTGGATCGAGCAAGCTCATGATTCGACGCATACCGCTCTTCTCCAGCACGCCAATCAGCTGGATGCTCTTGTCCTTCGACGTGACCTTCCAGTCATAAAATTCGTCGATCGTCGCACCATGGTTGGCTAAGGCAGCCAGCATCAGCGGTTTGGCGATCTCTTTGATGGGCTCAATGTTCTTCTCAAAGTCCACCTTCACGGCGCCAATTCGCTTATCATCCACACGTATCCCCAGCGACACGCCGCGGATACTTGCCAATACCTCCGCTGCCTGATCCGCGTCGAACTCAAAATTGTGCGTCGCAGAGAATTTCGCTAGGCCTCGCTGAATTTCAGCTACTGACATCGCACCTGAAAGATCCATCGCCATGATGATCGGCGAGCTCTTTTCAGCAAACTCTTCGGCCTCCTCGAGGTACTCAGACAGATTGCCCGTGCGATTTCCGTAGACCTGCTTGATATACCGCGATACGTCTTGGCGGACCGCTGGTGAACCAGCGACAAGCACCTTCTCAGAGAACTTCATGGCGAACAGATCGCCGGGCAGAAGGACTAGGTCCTTGCCTTCGACCTTGTCAACGGAGCCCGAGTATCGCGTCGCGACCTCCGGAAACGAGGGCGTCTGAGTCATGTTCATCAGTGCCATACTCCATTTCGGGTCGAGGGTCGCAAAGTCGGTCTTGGCTGCCGCCACGAATCGAGTCGCATCTGGTGGAATCGCCAGCAGCCCGGCACGGAAGGCTTCTTCGTGTTCCGTCGCCCAGCCTTCTTTGCGAGCCAGGGCGGTATCCGTCAGTTTCTCAACATCAACCATGACAAGCGTGTTGGCATCGTTGGGCACTCGGGATGTGAGGTCGCCAAATCGAGCCACTGCGGGCGAACACCAGCAAGTCAGAACAAGCAAACACACCATTGCCGCAGGCAAGCAGCGATACATATTATCGATCTCCAAAAGAGAAGTCTGGAATTGAGAGAGGGACGGCAATCCTGGGTGCTTCGCGCAATAGCCTTGGCCGCAAAGTGGAAGAATACCGTCTTAAGAAAGCGAATATACACGTCGCGACGCGCGTAGGAAAGCATTTGCCGAGAGTAACCAACGATTACGGAAACTCCCCATGACCGTAGCGGGGTTCAGGTTGTTCGGATTATGGCGAAAGTAACCGAAGATTGCAGCTGCCAGCGTGCGATTCGTACCCGCTGCGATGCCAACTCCCGAAAGCGTGTCCCATAATTTGGCGTTATCCCCAACGTCCAGACCCGCACAAGGAACAATGCCGATGGCGACCGTCGCAGACGACTTAGCACTCGAAAGCCTGAACATCAATCCCACGCTATTCTCGACCGTGAAAGACTCGGTCGAGAACGCACTTAGCATGTGCGACGTCAACATTCGTTGCGTGGGCGTCTCAGCGACTCCGACTCAGGAATCGGGAATCATCACCGGCATGATCGGTGTCCACGGCAAAGTGTCGGGCTTCGTCAGCGTCAACATGTCGGAGCACTTCGCGATCACCGCCGTGTCCGGCTTGCTGCAAGAACAGTTCAGCAAGCTCAACTCGCAAGTGATTGACGGTGCGGGCGAAATTACTAACATCGTCGTCGGTGGCGTGAAATCCGGGTTGTCGAAGACTGGTCTCGCCTTCTCGCAGATCACCGTCCCCTCAGTGATCGTCGGCCAGAATTTCACGATTGCCTACGCACCAGGCCTCGAATACCTCACGGTCACGTTCGAGCACATCGACGAAGACGTGATCATGCTGGAAGACCGCATGGTGCATGTCAGCATGTCGCTGCTAACGGTATAGCCGATCTTCGCGAGACCTTCGTCACGAGCCTCGTCGCACGTTGGCCGCTA
>JBCDBK010000146.1:0-7306 GCA_039184115.1 Planctomycetota bacterium
CTTAAGGATGCCAGGCAAAGGCGTCGAAACAAGACCAAGGAGTAAACGTGACCTAAGCGGGAGGGTCTGTTACAATCCCCGCACCACCTAGCGCTGCATTTTTCGACCGCCAAGCGCTGCACTTTTCAACTGCCATTCACAGTCACCGATTTGTCACCAATGGGTTTTTGGGAAGATTGAAGCCTAATTCGGCAATCGTCGTAAGTTGTTACGTAGTAAGTAGCCGAGGCGGGACTCGAACCCGCACGGGGGTTACCCCCCACTGGATTTTAAGTCCAGAGCGTCTGCCAATTCCGCCACTCGGCCGTTTCGAATTCAGAATGCGGATTTCGGAATTCGGGTTGGTGTGTAGTCAGCATGAGTTAAGTTTACGCCGTCGAATGGTAGTCTGCAGCAGTCTTTTGCTTCCGTCAAATGGCACGCTGCTGGTCATTTTCGGCGGCACCGATTTCGATGTGATTGATTGCATTGAGGAAGGCTCGCGTACCTGCTTCGACGGTATCGGTCGATACGCCGCGGCCGCGATAGGTCTTCTGATCGAATTCGATCTCGATGATCGATTCGCCTTGGGCGTCTTTGCCTCGGGTTGCGCTTTGCACACGGAAATCGCGCACGACGACCGACTTATTCGTGATGTGTTCGATCACGCGGAATAAGGCGTCGAGAGGTCCGTCCCCAGCATCGATGCTCTGTGTAGACTCTTCGCCGCCGCGGCTCAACGTTAGAGTTGCGGTCGGAGCCTGGCCGCTGGTCGCTTGGATGTCGTATGAGACGAGCTGCCACTGATCGACGACTTGCGCTTTACGCTGTTCGATGAGCGCCGCTATATCGCCGTCGTAGACTTCTTTCTTCTTATCGGCCAAGGCCTTGAAGTCTTCAAACACGGCTATCAACTGCTCGTCGGATAAGTGGTACCCCAAAGCACTCGCTCGATCTGCCAGCGCGGCCCGACCGCTGTGCTTGCCCAACACTAAATCAGTTGCCGTAAAGCCAACATCCTCGGGTCGCATGATTTCGTAGGTCGTTCGTTCCTTGAGCATGCCGTCCTGATGAATTCCCGCCTCATGGGCAAACGCATTACGGCCGACGATCGCCTTGTTTCTTTGGACGACCATGCCGGTGATATTTGAGACCAGGCGACTCACTGGGACGAGTCTGGGAGTATTGATCTTCGTATCCGCCTCGTAGTAGTCACCGCGTGTGCGAAGAGCCATGACGACTTCTTCCAACGAACAGTTGCCCGCACGTTCACCGAGTCCATTGATTGTACATTCAATTTGGCCCGCGCCCGCTTCGACTGCCGCCAAGCTGTTTGCCACTGCCAATCCAAGATCATTGTGGCAATGCACGCTAATTACGGCTTGGTCAATATTCGGCACGCGGTTGACTAAACTGGAGATCACGGTGCCGAAATGGGCGGGGGTCGCGTATCCAACTGTATCGGGGATGTTGACGGTGGTCGCACCGGCAGCGATAGCCGCTTCGACGACTTGGCAGAGAAAATCGATTTCCGTGCGTGCTGCGTCTTCGGGGGAGAACTCGATGTCATCGCAGAGCGCTTTCGCCCGCGTTACACCCTCGACGGCTCGACGAATAATCTCTTCCTTCCCCATTTTGAGCTTGAATTCACGATGAATTGCGCTGGTCGCCAGAAAGACGTGAATGCGGACATCGTCGCCGTGCTGCAGCGCTTCCCAAGCACGATCAATGTCACGCTCGTGGCAGCGTGCAAGTCCGCAAATCGTCGTGCCTTTGACCGTCTGCGAGATCTCGCGGACCGCCTCGAAATCGCCCACTGAAGTAATGGGAAACCCTGCTTCGATCACATCGACGCCAAGATCAGCCAGGGCCTGCGCGACTTCCAACTTTTCGTCGAGGTTCATGCTGCAGCCCGGCGACTGTTCGCCGTCGCGTAAGGTCGTGTCGAAAATAGTGACTTGTCGAGACATGGATCTAGGCCTGCTATTGCTGGTTCGTGGTCTCTCGCCAGTGGCACCTTCAACTGACGATGGACCACTGACAACCTACATAAAAAAACCCCGAGGCTTGTGGGCCTCAGGGTTTGTCAGTTGATCTTTCGAACGTCTGTAAAATCCCTAAGTCCCACCACTGGGTAGTAGCAGTAATAACAGAGATAATAAGACGGCAGCTATCATTATCGGTATTGCATGTGAACGGATAAGTGGCAGTTCTACTGCCGACGGGTCACCCATAAGGTTCAACTGTATCTGAGGCGGCTGGCGTGGTCAAGGTTCGCGCCGGTGATTCGCGCGAGGCTCCCCTCGAGGACGTCAATCTTTGACGGCGCAGGCCGTAAATGTGAGCTTTGGCGGTGACGCCCGTCGATGTAGGATACTAGGCGGAGAGGCCGATTAGCCGCGAAGAACAACGCGAGTCCTACGATTCGATGACCGAGAAGGGCAGGCAACTCGATCTGACGACCCCGACGCCGTCCTCGGGACCGGCGAGCGATGCTGGAAGCAACTTTATTGGCGTGCATTTCGTCTGCTGCGACGTTTACTCTCGTGTCTACGCCAATCACAACCAGACTGCCTATGTTGGTCATTGTCCTCGCTGCGCGAAACGAGTGCAGTTCAAGATAGGGTCCGGTGGGACGGATTCAAGATTCTTCAAAGCATTCTGATGCATTGCTAGCATGCTTCGCCGCGCGTCGAACTACTGGCAGCCGCGTTCTCTTTGCTGCTTCGCTTGCTCTGTTTGTGGTATTTTTCTACGATCCCGTGCCGCCCACGGCTCTGCCAGAACGTAAACTGACCTGCTCGCGCTCTCGATTATGTTGTTTGACTTTGAAGTCCGCGCCTGTACGCGAGTTTGCGCCGAGTCTGGCAACGCATTGCAACCTGGGTCAGCATACTTTTCGGTACTCGCGCTACACGATAACGAGGTCGTTCGTAGCGACTACGCTGTTGAATCATGGCAAGGTCCGCCCAAGCAGCACTTGGGCTGGTGGCGTTCGCGCATGCCCGAGAAAGTTGACAGACCAAAGTTGGCTCCAGCCGAAGTTATGCTCAACTTGTTTGTGTCGCTGGCGGAATGTCCGGCGGAGCAGCAGTTTCGATACGTGCTTGGGCTGCTGCTGATGCGAAAGAAGACATTGCGACGCGTGGGGTCGAGCATTGAAGAGGGTCGCCATATTCTACTCATCGATAATCCCAAGACGAATGATCAGTACGAACTTGTCGTCGACGAGCCAGACGGCGAAGCTGCCGAGCAGATTCAGCAGAAGATGATCGATTTGCTCTATGGCGACGGAGAGTTCTTTCCTCAACCGTCAGGATCGGAAGCCGCGTGAAAACTGCTCAATCTCAAGGATCCATTGACGGCTGGCCATTGCGCGCTCTACTCTTGCTGCTGCTCGTGTTCTGCAGTTCGGGCGCCACATGTAGCCGTGGATTTCGGAATCCATTTGCGCAGCTTGGTCCGCCAGCACCAGACGTGCTGGTTGTCGGTTCGTCGTTGGATCAGGTTGTGGGTGCGGTCAATCAGAATGCCTCGCGAATCGTCAGCTACCAGACCAACGACGCCAGAATCACGGTGCCGGGAATGCCTGGTATTCCTTTGCTACGTGGCAATATCGCCGCGATGCAACCAGGGAAAGTGCGCCTGCGTGCGTCGACTCCCCTGACAGGCGACGAGGTGGATCTGGGTTCGAATGACGAGCTCTTCTGGTTCTGGGTCAAACGAAACCAGCCACCGGCGCTGTACTTTAGCCGACACGATCAGTTCGCGGGGAGCGCGGCCCAGCAATTCATGCCTATCGAGCCAGGATGGCTGCTAGATGCGCTCGGCATGATGCAGTTTTCGCCGAACGATCGGCATGAGGGCCCCTTTCCACAGGGAGACGGGGCGGTCGAAATACGCTCGATCTTGCAAACACGGGGCGGCCAAATGTCGAAATCGACGATTGTCGATGCCCGCCGTGCTTGGGTACTGGCCCAACATATTTACGATGCCAACGGGACGCTGGTAGCGACGACGACGGCAAAAGACCACCGCTATTATCCCGAAGTCGGCGTCTCGCTGCCGCAAGAAATCGAGCTGCGCGTGCCGGCGGCCGAGCTCTCGCTGTCGATCGATGTTGGCACCGTTCAGCTGAATGGACTTATCGACAATCCTGCGCTATGGACGCTGCCGACAATTGCTCCGCAGATCGATCTTGGCACGGCGGCACCGGGGACGATTGGACCGATCCGAGCGGCCGGTAGCAACGATCTAAGCACGTTGGCCTCTCCGACTGCATTGGGAATCGTGCCGCAGCAGCCTATCAGTGCTGCAATAGCCGCCCCGTTTCCAACAGCGCCGGCGAGCGTGCTTTCTCAGTCGACGCCGACATCCATCGCGCTAGCTCCGGTAAATTCGCGTCAGCAAGTCGATCCGCAACCAGCTCCGCAGGTATTACGGCCTGGTGGCGTTGCCATTCCGGTGGGCGTGCGATAGCAGAGTCGACCTGAAGGTCGAACTGACGAGTGCGCGATCGCTTTGCTCAGCAGTTACGCATCAGTGACGCGGCATGCACAGTTAGCCATCATACCGATCGCGTCGTAAAGGCGAACCATGGACGATGCCGTGATACTTGCTGCGAACGCCGAGGTAGCTCCAAAACAGGTAAAAATTGCCTGTTACCGATCCGCTCAGCAGTACCCAGGAGAGCAGTAGCGGAAACATGGCTCTGTCGGTGCTTTGATTCGCATTCATCTGTTGTTGGGCGTTCTGATTCCAGCCAAAATCCCCGGGCTGCGTATTGAGCGGTTGCCTGGCGGTAACTTGGCGTTGTCGGTTAAAGTTCGCTGGGGCGCCAGTGTTCTGCGAATTGGAAGTCTGCTGATTCGAGATCATCTCGCGCGTGATTGCCGGACCGCTGCGCTGTTGATTGTTCAGCTGCTGGTCGGCAAGCTGCTGACCACCCTGTTGGCCTGGCAGATTCAATGTGGGGCCTTGCATTTGGTTGCTGGTTGGCAGCGAATTCTGCTGCCCATATCCAGCGTCTCGTGGCGGTGGATTGGTCGGTTGACGATCGGCGATATCGAAGCCACCGCTGGGCGGCTGCTGGCTCGATAGGGCGGGTGGGGCGCCAGTTGGCAACTGCTGACTGCTGTTGTTATATCGTGAAGGCGGATTGCTTATCGTATTGGTCGGAGGTGCCGCCGAGGTTGTTGTACTAGGCCAGGGTGCGCTGAAGTCGCCCCGTTGACTTGTGGGATTACTTCCAACCTGCGTTGAGCTGGCAAAGCTCGAAGACGGAACATCACTTTGCGGTTGCTGTCGACGTGGCTGCAATGGTTGATTGATTTGCGGACTGCCAATGGACGGCGCGGAGCTATTGGCACTTGGCGGTAGGATGGTCGAATTGTTGCTAGCCTGGCGGTTGTTTAGGATTGACTGCTCCGAACCCGCCGGTCGACCAAACTGATCGACGGCGTTTACGGCCCGCTGGCCCGCGTTGTCGACCGCCTGACGTAATTGTTGACCTGTGCGATCAGCGACTTGTTCGATACCGCCACGAATTCCTTGGCGAAGCTGGTTTCTTGTGTTGTCGATTGTGTTTTGAACGCTCTGGCCGACTCCGTTGCCTGCACCAAACAATTGGTCGCTTGAAGGTGGCAAGATTTCGTTGGCGGCGTTCCGCGCGTTTTGTACTCCGTTCTGCAGCGCTTGCCCGAAGGCGTTGGCGCTGGCCGACTGACTTCCGCCTGGTGGCAAAATCGAGCTACTCGTTGTGCCATTGCTATAGCGGCTCCCTGCGCCCGATGTACCGGAAGGCGCGGTGAACTGAGTTTCGACAAGACCGGCGCGGGATTTTTTTTCCGCCGCGGCTGGCCCAGGCTTAAAGCGGCTGGCCAGACTTTGACGCGGTAACTCGCCACGTCCAACTTCAATGCGAATACGACCTATTCGTCCAATGTCTGACGGGATGTCGCTAGTGATCGGAATTGACTGTCCTTCGCGCAACGTGGCGGCGAGTTCGGGTTCGATTTGGACGATGTATTCGACTTGGTCACCGCCGTCGGGGTCACTGCCGTCGGGCATTGGCTGCCAGCCAAACATGACGCTTATGCATGACAGTTTCGCGCTTAGCGCGAGCAGGGCGAGAGCAGTTGATTCCATCGCGGAGTCCTTTCGCAGTGCAATGGATCACTTGCAATCATGGCAAGTGACCAAGAGATTCTCACCACCTCTCCAAGGTGGCTGGGTCTGAGGCACGTCATTCTAATCCAATCCCAATTCAGAGCCTAGACAAGACTGCTGGCATGCGATGGGGCACGGACGAATGCTAGCATCTAGCGTCAGACGGACTACTTCTTTCGCCTTCGCTTCTGCTTTTTCGCCTGCTTTGGCGTGGGTAGTGCGGCCGGAGTGGCGGCTGTTTCGCCAGCGGAATCGGTGGCGAATACGACAGGCGTTCCGGTTTCGTCGGACTCTTTACCGAGCAGTTCCAGCTCCTTGTTCAGCATATTGAGCAGCGCTTGCAAGAATGCCACCAACATCGGGCCAACCAGAATGCCGATTGGGCCCAAAGCTTGAATGCCGCCGATGACACTCAGCAGAGCCAGAAGTGGATGGAGATTAGCCTGGCCATGCAGAACAAGTGGCTTGATGAGGTTATCAACCATCGAAACGACCGTTGCGCAGTAGACGGCAAGGACAATTGCCGCGGTTGGATGACCGACGTACGCAAGTACGAGGCAGATGGGAATCCAAATGATCGTCGCTCCAACGAAGGGTACCATTGCCAAGAAGCAGGTGAGAACGGTGCACAAGAAAACGTTCTGCACGCCGGCGAAAAAGTAACCGATCCCCGCGAGCAGCCCCTGCGCAATTGCCGACAGCAAGACCGCCACGACGACCGACCGGCTGACGTCAGCAAACTTGTCGAGCAACTCTTGCTCGTAGGTGTCGTCCAGCGGCGACAGTTTCATCAATGCGACGACCATGTTAGGTCCGTCGGCGAAAAAGTAGTACAGCGTTAGGACCATGATCGCGAGGCTAAACAGAGTGCTGAATAGTATTTTTACTCCGTCTAATGCGAGCGGTGCCGCGACGCGTTCGACGAAGTCACCCACATATTGCACGACGGTCTCGGTGACGAGCAGCGGCAGTTGAAATCGTTTGAGAAACTCATTGATCTTGGGAACGATCTCTTCGACAACCGCCATCAGTGCATTGGTGTCGACCGTGACGTTGGGGATGATGGTCGCAATGGCGGTTTCTTCGTCGACGACCGTTTCGTCTTGCGAAGCTCCCAGCGGCAAAGTTGGCGACGATTCCGTGTCTTCCGCGCCGGCGA
>JBCDBK010000147.1:0-7296 GCA_039184115.1 Planctomycetota bacterium
AAAACCGAAGCGAAACCCGCCGAGGCCAAGGCCGCGCCCGAGCCCAAAGCTGAGCCTGCCGCCCCCGCCGACGATGGTCCCAAGAAGATGGACCGCTCGAAGATGTCGGTCGCCGACATGCTTGCCGCCGCACGCGGCGGTACCGCACCTGCGGCCGAACCGGCAGACGAAGACCTCGCATCTGAACCTGAAGTCGAGTCGGCCGAGGACGACGACATCGTCATCGAAGAAGCACCCGCCGAACCCGCGGCAGCGTCCGACGGCGCAGCTGGCCCCGTCGACAAGTCCAGCATGAGCGTCGACGAGATGGTGGCTTATTGCCGTGAGAAGGATGCGTAAATCTGTTTTGGCTCGCCCTAGGCGTGGTGGCAAGGCGGCACCCTTGACTCGGGGTTAGTGATAGCGATGAGTGAAAAGCCATTTGATCAACTCAAGTGCCGAGCCAGCAGTGATTGGGGAAACATTTCCAACGCCCGCTCTGCTTCTTACGATACGCTCAAGAAGCTGCAAGCGCTAGAGTTCTTCCCGGAAACCGATTCTAACGATCCTAATCTGAATGTTCAGATCGTTGTAAACGGTTCACTCGCACGCGGGGAATGGACTTCGGGAAGTGACGTTGATTGGCACTTGCTGGTAGATGGACCGGCCAATCCTCAACACCTAAAGCTCGCCCAAGGAATCGGGAGCCTGATAGAGACGCACTTTCCAAGACCCAATCCTTCTGGTGCATTCGGAAAGATGTCGAGCAGTCATGAACTGATGCATTGGATTGGCGGACCAAACGATAGTAATGAGAATTTGACCCGCCGCATGCTCTTGCTGCTTGAGTCCTTTGCCATACCGGAGCCTGCAAATCGGATTGTCCTTGATCGGGTGACAAAGCACGTACTCAGACGGTATATCGATCTTGATCCAAGCGTATCAAGACTGAATTCGACAGAACCAATCATTCCGAGATTTCTTTTAAACGACGTTGTCCGTTACTGGAGGACAATAGCTGTAGATTATGCCGCAAAGAAATGGGAATACAGCGGCAAGTGGGCGCTTCGAAATGCGAAATTGCGAATGTCACGAAAGATGATCTTTGCCAAAGGCCTGCTGATGTGCCTGAAGTGTGCGTCTTTGCCTGATCGGCCTACTCCAAAGGAGATGGACGCTGCAGTAATCCAGCACTGCGAAGACTATGCAGCAATATCAGCAATCGATGTCATGGCGCGACATCTTCTCGAAGTTTCGAATATCGATTTGGCAAAGAAGTTATTCGATGCATACGATGGCTTCTTAAGCGTGATTGATGATGAGGGCAAGCGTAAGGAACTTGCAGAATTAGACTTTCATAGTGCTGAGAAGAATAGCATTTTCCAAGCAGTTCGTGACTATGGAAGGGTATTTCAGAGCGGCCTAAGTCAACTTTTCTTTGATGAAGATAATGGACTTGCAGAGTTGACCAAGGAGTATGGGGTCTTTTAATGCGTGATATTGGATTCTCCACCGGCGCTCTCGCTAGAGACGACGTTCGCAAGGGAGTGTTACTCCAAGAGTCGTTGGACGTTGGATCAATCGAAGTTAGTGCCTTGCGTTTTGACGAACTTGCTCACGTCACGACCGCAATTGAGAGTATGCCTAGCGATTTTCATGACGTTGAGCACATTTCGTTTCATGCACCAAGTAACATTCCAGACGGCAAAGAAGCAGAGGTCGTTGAGACACTCATGAATAGAGTGCCAGAATCCTGGGCAATAGTGGTCCACCCCGACGTCATTGAGGACTTTGCTCTTTGGAAGCGGCTTGATTCGCGTTTATGCATCGAGAATATGGATCAGCGCAAGAAGACAGGTCGGACGCTACCCGAGTTGAAGGAGATTTTTAAGAAAGTCCCCAATGCTAGGTTCTGTTTCGACATAGGCCACTGTCATCAGGTTGATCCTACGATGACCGAATCAATTCGTCTCTTGGTTGAATTTAGAGATAGACTAGCTCTTGCTCACGTTAGCGAGGTGGACTATCGAAGTCATCATGTGCCGGTCACGTATGCGACATTTAGCGCCTTTCAATATGTGAGCGAGTTCTTACGAGAGTCCTGCCCTCTCGTTATCGAGTCAGTTATGTTTTCGGATGAAGACGATGATGGCGACCGTGAAATCATGAAGCGTATTCGAAATGAGTTTGAGAAAATTACACGATGCTTTGCCGTCGGGACTCGAATGGCGAGCTGACTAAGTCAACTCATCGTACCTCCAACATCCTCTCCAGCGCTACCAACGACCACTTTGCCGTTTCTTCGTCGACTTCGATCTTGTTGATCGGCGTGCCCGCTTGCAGGTTTTCTAGCGTCCAGCAGAGATGGGCCAGGTCGATGCGGTACATCGTCGCGCACATACAGACGACCGGCGAGAGAAAGTGAATCTCTTGCTCGGGGTGCTCTTGTTTGACGCGGTTGACCAGATGGAGCTCGGTGCCGATTGCCCATTTGCTGCCGGGTGGAGCTTCTTCGACGAGTTTCAAGATTCGCCCCGTGCTACCGTACTCGTCGGCTAGCAGGAACACGTCATGTGGGCATTCGGGATGCACCAAGATTTTGATGCCCGGATGTTGTTCGCGGTACATTGCCACGTGTTCGGGTTTAAACACTTGATGAACGCTGCAGTGACCCTGCCAGAGAATGACCTTGCTCTGCTGCAGGACTGCTTCCGTGTTACCACCAAGATCGTCAGCATAGGGATTCCACACAGGCATGTCATCCAGTGAGATGCCCATTTCAACGGCTGTGTTACGGCCTAAGTGTTGGTCGGGAAAAAACATCACTCGGCTCGTCCGAGCGAAGGCCCACTCGATCGCCGCGCGGGCGTTGCTCGACGTGCAAACGATACCGCCGTGGCGACCCACGAACGCCTTGAGGCTCGCCGCCGAGTTGATGTAGGTGACGGGCGTGATGTCTTCGGTGTCGAGCACCTCGCCCAGCTGCTCCCAGGCGTCTTCGATCTGGTCGATCGCAGCCATGTCGGCCATCGAACAACCGGCCGCCAAGTCGGGCAGATAGACGGTCACGCGTCGACCATCGCGCTCGGCGAGCTTCTCGGGCCGGTTGGCTAAGATGTCTGCCGTCTCGGCCATAAAATGCACACCGCAAAACGCGATGTGCCGGCAGTCGGTGCTATCAGCTGCCATCTGGCTCAGCAGGTAGCTATCGCCACGCAAATCCGACAGCGCAATCACCTCGTCCTGCTGGTAGTGGTGACCGAGAATCAGCAACTCCGATCCCATCGCGTCGCGCACAGACTGAATGCGTGCCTCGAGTTCTGCGTTTTCGAGCGACTTGTAGGGTTGCAGCTCGAATTTGGGTGCGGGAGTCTCAGCCGGCGGCGTAACGGTGCTCATGATGTTTTGTAGCAGGAGGAGGAATGCTTGCTAGCAGAATGCTGTTCATTATACGCTTGCCGCCAGGGGAGAGACACCTCGTTCGGGCAAGCAGACGATCTGGGCAAAGTTTAACGATCGTCGGAGCCGATAGAATCTTTAGCTTGCTGCGCCACCATTGCGTCGAGACCGATTGTCCATGAGTGAATTAACTGCCGACCTTGCTGCCGAAGTCGTCGCCGCCTGTCAGGCGGGTGCTGAAGAGGCTGCCGGTGCGCTGAGCCGGTCGCTCGATGCGGAATTCGCCATAACGGTGGGCGAAGCCGGCAGCTACAGCCCCGACGCAGCGCCGGCAGGCTTCGACGGCCCCGGCTTGGTAGTGCTAATGAAATTCGGCGAAGTCGGCGCTGCGGCGCTTATTCCCGAATCGAGTGGGTTGCTGCCCGACTGGTACAGCAATCCCGATCCGACCGGCGAAAGCAAGCTGAGCACGTTGGCGCAAGAGCTAAGCATGCTGCTGGTGCCCGAGACCCTCATGGCGGAGACTTTCGAAGCCGCACGGGTCGAAAATCTCAGCACAGCACTCGGCAGTGCCGACGTCGCGGGCGAGTCGGGCTTGGTACCCCTCAGTCTATCAGCCGGTGATGCGTCGGGCGAAATGACATTCATCTGGCCGCTATCCTCGCCCGATGCGTTATTTCCGCAGCCCGCTGACGCCGAAGAACCAGCAGCCGAGCCAGGTAGTCCGCCGTCTGAAGGGCCAGCCAAGACCAAGATCGAAGATTTCAGTCAATTGCCTGGCTACTCGCGTAGTCTGTTGCGAATCGAGTTGCCTGTGCGTGTGGTGCTGGCTTCCAAGAAAGAAAACCTCAATAACATTGTCGAGTTGGCGTCGGGATCGATTATCAAGTTCGACAAAGCATGCGATGAGATGCTGCACTTGCAAGTGGGCGAGCAAAAGATCGCCGTTGGCGAAGCCGTGAAAGTCGGCGACAAATTCGGCATCCGCGTCAGCAACATGGTGATGCCCGACGAGCACTTCATGAAAGTGCGACCGAAAAAGACCGGATAGCGTAGTCAGCCTCCGCGTCGCGATCGGAAATACGCTTGGTGTTTTGTGCGATCAGCGTTTCACGCTTGGGCAGATTATCTCTCATCATTTTGCTCGGCGAGTGCTTCTTCAACCTTTTTTGCGAATGCTTGTGCACGTTTGTAATGCGATTGACGTTGCAAAGCTATATCAATCATTTCCTTGGCTCTTCCGAGGTCACCTAGTTCGTACCAAACTTCGGCTAAGTGGGCGGGGGCAATTCCTGAACGGTTTAGAGTTGTAGCTGCCGCATAGGCAAGGACTGCTTCATTGAGGAGACCTTCTTTGACCAAGCACTCTCCGAGTAAAAATGATGTCTTGTAGCGAGGGCTTAAACGCAAGCTCTTCTGGAAAAGCTTGACAGCTCTAGGATAATCTTCTTCATCCATTGCTTCCCTTGCGTATTCAAATACTTCGAGAGCTTCGCTCCAATACGGGCTGTTACGGTCGGTGAAAGAGGGATGAACCATCAAGGTTTTATACCTTTTATTGCTGGCTGCAACAATTACGCCGGCTCATTCAAGCTGCAATCTATGCCGTCTCGCATACAACATCGCAACCTACCTCAGCTTCATCGACAGACGCGGTTATCGGTATATCGTCGTTTCTCGAAGCTGGGTAATTGTCCGGTTAAAGATGCTCGGCTGCTTAAGATGCAGACTGCCGGCGCAAACACGTGTCCAGTCGGAATAGGGCTGTGAAGGGACTGGCTGCTTTAGTAGTTTTGCACGGCTTGCGCCAAGCTCGCAAACTTGGCATCGACTGGCTATACTCATCGGATTGCTGTTGGCTGTCTTCTGCCTTTGATGGTGCATCGTATGCGTCTTGGATTGTTGGCTACTTTGCTTGCGGTGATGCTGCTCTTTGTTGCTGGACACGATTATGCATGCGGGGGCATTAGCAGTGTGGGCGGCAACGTCGAAGTCGTCTCAGCTCCCCCGTCAGTGAGAAACGACGCTTTCGAGAGTGACACGGCGATTCGTGTGTTCTTGGAAAGCGAAGTGTTCGTCAGCGCTGTCGAAGTGAATGCAGTGGCATACGGTCTGTATGACGAGTACGGCGACTTCGACGATCAGCTCTTGATGCCTCGTGGTGGCGTGCGCAGTTACCTGGTGCATCATGATCAGGTGGGCAACGCCGAGTCGTTGCTGAGCGGCTCGATCACGTTTGATGTGCCAATACTTGCGATTATTGGACGCAGTTCGACACTTGAGAATACGGATGCGACCTTGGGTGCCAACGGCACGCTGTACGCCACGGTTCGCGAGGGTCGACAAATTGACTACCAGAACGATACCGATCAGTTCATTTGGCAAAGAAATCGTCGCACGATCGAGATACAGAGCCGGGTTACTTCAAAGTTCGATCAGTTGCGCATTCTGACGGCTGTGCCCGAGCCGGGTGGGTTGGGGCTGCTGATGGCTGCGAGTCTGCTGTGTTTTGGCAGCCGGCAACTCAAGTTTGCCTCGCTTTGAGGCCTGGTATCGCACACGCGATTAGGCATCAAGGACGAGCGTTATCGCCATAGGGCCTGGACGCCGATTTCCAAGTGGTCGCTTTTCTTTTTGATCGCCCGATTGAGCTTCGCAACAAACTTGGGGCCTTGCAGCTTGTCTTCGAGTAGCCTTGGCAGCTCCTCTCCTAGTTCGCGAACGATTGGGCCGCGGGCGTTGCTGACTCGACGGAGTTGGAAATCGACGATGTCGAGATTCGCATTGGTCACGGTCGGCTGGATCGCAACGCCTGGCGTTCCCGTTTGAGTCTGCAACCGCACGCCCACTTCACAGTCGACTTGCAGATCGACGGTGGCATCGGCCACTGCTTCTAAAGCGATGAGGTGGACGCCGTACTGGTACACTTTGGCGCGGGCCCACAGATCGAAGTGAGCTTGCACTCGCAAGGTGAATGCCAGGCTCCCATCTTTGCTAGGACCGACGTTTTCGATCTGAACGGCAAGCTGATCATCGGGGTCGATGAGGTGGACCCGATAGCGTTTCCAGACGCCGTGATTGACCGATTTTTTACGACGATTAATACGCAGGCCATCGGTTCGCAGTCCGACGGTCACTTGTTTGGTGTTGCCCCAGTCTTTGCGTTTCTCATATTCGCGTGGAATCGCATCCTTGATGATTCGGGCGACTGCGATATTGAGCACGCTTGATCGCGGCGATGTCTGATCGACAGACTCGGTCGCGTGGGTACTAGTAGGGCGCGTGGCCGTTAGCATTGCGATCAGACAGAGCTTTGTAGCTGAATTCACGTTGCGAGCGGCGCTTCTGGGTTGTGGCGGCGCTAAAGATGAAGGGTCGAGGCGATGCGACTCTTGATTAGCGCGCCAACGGACCGGGGACAAAAAAAGAACCTGCCCCGGGCCCGAAAGCCCAAGACAGGTCCTCAGAGGGGGATCCATCTATACTCGTCGCTTAGCGAACGAAGCTGGCGCTGACAACCTTGCGAGGTTGAGCAATCCGAGCCGCTGGGTCAGCAGTTGGTGCTGGCGGGATCGGAGCAGCTTCTGGTGCTTCGGCTTCCATCTCTTCGGCTTCTGCAGCCATCGGAGCGGCCGAGGTGCAACCGCTGTCGCAGCCACCGCAGCAGCCGTTCGAGCAACCGCAGCTCGCTTCGCAGCATCCGCACGATGCCTCGCAGCAGCTATCGCAGCCACAGGATGCTTCGCAGCAGCAGTTGCCCTTACGCTTGAAGAGCTTGCTCAGGAAGCACTCTTTCTTCTTGCAGCAGCACGAGGAGCAACCGCAGCTTGCTTCGCAGCAGCCGTCGTCGCATCCGCAAGAGGCTTCGCAGCAGCAGTCGTCACCGCAGCAGCCATCGCCACAGCAGTCGTCGGCACA
>JBCDBK010000148.1:0-7260 GCA_039184115.1 Planctomycetota bacterium
CGCGGTGCAGTGGGTCTTTCGCAAAGTACGCTACATTACGCTGGTGAACCTACTAACTGCTGACGACCCATTCACGGATCAGTCCGCCGGAATCTACGATCCTGACGATCCACGTGACAAACACGTCTTGATGCCCGAATACTTGACCCAAGGCGACAAGACGAGCGAGTTGGCGAATCACGTCGTTGAATGGCTGTGTGACGAATCGCGGTACCGGAAGCTGCAGGAACAGCTACAAGAGCTTAAAGAGCAAGTTGCTCAGGGTGGCGCGTCGGAGCGAGCGGCGGAGTATATTGAGAAGTATGTCTTCGCTAAAGACGGTGCTGAGCGACAGCACCACGCTGCCTAACTTCAACTGAGCATCAGACGCTTTGATACTTGCCGAGCCACCACCGTCGCAAGGCGATCTGCACTTCCGGCTGTTTGGATTTCCCGTGCGTATCCACCCGTTTTTTTGGGTGGTCGCAGTGTTGTTATCGATCCGTGGCGATTCGCCGCCCGAAAAAGTCTTATCTTGGGTGGTCGCGTTGCTCGTCTCGATCCTGATTCACGAACTGGGGCACGCCTTGCTGCAGCGTCGCTACGGAGGCTCCCCGCGAATCGTACTGCACGGGATGGGTGGCTTGGCTATCTGTAGCGATTGCGATCGATCTTCGCGGTCGCAGATACTCATTTCGCTAGCTGGGCCAGTTGCGGGCTTTGTCTTTGCAGCGGTGGTGCTGGTGCTGATCAACCTGATGGGCTACCGAGCAGGTATCTCGCTCAGCAGGCCGGACATTACCGGCTATGCGATGCCACTGCTGGGCATGAGCTTCTACTGGGAGGCTTTTGAATCGATGAGCGTCAACGAAATGGTTGGCAATCTTTTGCGAATCAACGTTCTGTGGGGCGCAGTCAACCTATTGCCGATCTACCCGCTCGATGGTGGGCAGATTTCACGCGAGTTATGCCAACAACGCAGTCCTCGTGAAGGTATCGTACTTTCCCTGCAGATTTCGATGATTGCCGCAATCGCAATGGCGATTGTTGGTCTCTCCTGGGGAGAACTGTACATCGTCGTGCTATTCGGCTACCTCGCCTATTCAAGCTACAAGACGCTTGAGGCGTATCGTGGCAGTGCATGGTGAAGTCACGCACGAAGTTTGCGGTTGCTGCTGCAGAGTACAAGATATTGGGACGTGGCAGCGTGAAACGCGATTCTGAACTACATATGCGGTCTCACAACGAGACGAATAGCGCACATCGCGTAGTCGTCATGTTGGGCGCAAGTAATCTTTCACGCGCGTTCCCGATTGCGATCACAACCTCACGACAGATGTTTGAATCGCCCGTAAGGTTCTATGTTGCAAAAGGTCATGGGCGTTCCTACGGTCAAGTTTCTAGTTGTTTTGGAAAAAAAATTTCAGGAATTTTTTCTTGTGGAATATGGTCGGCAATTGAATGCGAAAAAAGTATGCCAATCACCGCCTTCATGACAGATATCGGCAACGATTTGGCTTATGAGGTGCCCGTCGATACGGTTGCAACTTGGGTCGAGGGATGTCTCGATCGCCTTTTGACATTGAATGCGCGCGTGGTGATCAGCGACTTGCCAATTGATGCACTCCGACAGGTAAGTGATCTAAGATACCGGCTCTTACGCACGCTGCTTTTTCCAAGATGTCGACTGAGTTGGCCCGAAATACTAGGCCGCGCCGAGCAACTCAGCGAGCGGGTGCAGAAAATTGCAGAATCGCGCCAAGTACCTATGTTTTCAGTGCGAAAGCAATGGTACGGGCTCGATCCTATACACCCACGCAAGCGATGTTATCCAAAAATGTGGGCTGACTTGTGGTCGTTGGCAGAGAGGCGCGACTGCGATGTCGCTGAGTCTCGTTGTCCAATCGGATTGAATTGGTATCTGCGTCGATTGGTGCCTGAGCGGTGGTCAGTGTTGTCAATTTCAAGACGTGCAAACCAACCAAATGGACGATTGAAGGATGGCACATCGATCGCGTTGTATTGATTTTGAAAAAAGTTCAAATCAGATCCAATCATTTGATGGAAACCTGTTTCGACGCGCGGAGAACTGCCCCCGATTTCGCTTGCGAGGTAAGATTTTTGTTAAAAAATGTGTTGCACATTTTCGATGAATTCGTACAAATACGTCGAAGTAGTAACAAGCCGTGAGTAATTCACGCTTCAGGAATTTGAAATCTTTCGCTTGGCGAAATGAATCATCGATCGAATAGCTTCGGCTCTTATCATCGCGAAATGTCGTGTCACCTTGGATGGGTGTCATGTTTTCTTATGGGTGCCTTCTGTTCTGAATGACTAAGCAGACTTAGTCGGACGAAGCACCACGACTCTTTATGGAGGATTGACAGTGGCTAAGAAGAAAAAGAAGGCAGCCAAAAAGAAGGCCGCCAAGAAAAAAGTAGCCAAGAAGAAGACGAAGAAGAAAGCCGCTAAAAAGAAGACGGCTAAGAAGAAGACGAAGAAGAAAGCCGCCAAGAAGAAGACGGCCAAGAAAAAGAAGAAGGCTACAAAGAAGAAAAAAGCAGCCAAAAAGAAGACGAAGAAGAAAGCTGCTAAGAAGAAAACTGTCAAAAAGAAGGCTACCAAGAAGAAGAAGGCTAAGCGTAAAAAGAAGAAGTAGCCAATTCTTCGCTCGGTAGCTTAGCTGCCCAAAGCCACTCAAGGGTCACCCGCGCTACGCGCGTGGTGGCCCTTTTGGCGTTGTGACCATGGCCCAAGGCTCTCAGAGTGAACGCTGGATGGGCGTCGTTCTGACCAAATGCCTACCTACAGTACAGACAGGCTAGGCATCGGTGGGTCGGCGGCCTTTGAGTTGGCGATGTTCTTCGCCAGGCTAAAGCAGATGCGTTCGAAATAGGCGGCGGACTCGGCATCTGCATAGTTGCCCGCCGTTTCGCCAGCATCGCCACGTTCGCGTATGGCGATATGGATTGGGACTTCACCCAGAAATGGGACGTCGACTTCTTCCGCCTTACGCCTAGCGCCGCCTGAGCCAAAGATGTCATAGCGCTTGCCATTGTCGGGGCAGAGAAAGTAGCTCATATTCTCGACAATGCCGAGCAGCGGGATGTTCACCTTGCGGAACATCGCGACCGCTTTCACGGCGTCTAACAAAGCGACGTCCTGCGGCGTGCAGACGACAACGGCGCCTGTCAGCGGTAGAAGCTGCGACAGCGTCAGCGCGATGTCACCGGTGCCTGGCGGCATATCGATAATCAAATAGTCGAGTTCGCCCCAGTCGGTGTCGCGAAGAAACTGCGTGATGGCTCCATGCAGCATCGGACCGCGCCAGATGACCGCTTCGTCGGGTGGCACGAGAAATCCCATGCTCATCAGCTTGAGACCATCAGCGTCAATCGGCTGTAGACGCTTCTCTGCGGTGGCCGTAGGCTTCTCGTTGACGCCTAATAGGTGGGGAATACTCGGACCGTAGACGTCCGCGTCCATCAAGCCCACCTTCGCCCCGGAACGCTTCAGCCCCAGCGCTAGCGACGCCGCGATGGTACTCTTGCCCACCCCGCCTTTTCCCGAGCCTACCGCGATCACGCTCTTCGCTGTTAGGCCGATATTGCCGATTGGGAGTGGAGCCCGTTGGTGCTCGACAATCTGCACTTGGACGTTGCCTTTACCTCTCAGTTTCGTCTGCAACTGATCCGTGAGGCGCTCACGTGTATCCTCCCACAGTGGAGAACTATAAGTCGTGAGACCAATCGTCACGTTGACCCGATCGCCGTCGACCGCGCAGTCGACTATCTGTTCCATTTGCTTGAGGCTGCGGCCGGATTCAGGGTCCGGAAAGTCCTGCAGCACCTGCTCAATGGCTGCGACGTCGATGGGGCTATCGATCATAAAAGATTCCTTGAAGGGGACGACGGCGCTGTTGGATCTCGCGAGCAATCAGGCAGTCGGCTTGGCTTTTGGCGGGGGATTTGCGTGAATCCTCTACCATATCGCGAGAACTTAGATTGCCAAGTCGCGACTTCTGGCCGCTGCGAGTCTGGCGAGTCCTTGCGCGTACAGCACCTTTACATGCGGAATCGATGGAATTGCTGCGGCCAGCGTAGAGACTGCACCGTAGAGGCCACCTGAGCGCCAACAAAGTATGGAAGCTAGGTGCATGAAAAAGCCCTCTGTGGGTGGGGCAGCGACCCACAGAGGGTAAGGTATGCATGGACTCGCCACGCACCTCCGATCTTAACGACCAAACCTTGATTTGGCAAATCCCTGGTTCGAATAAGCCGATAGAAATCGTGCGTTTGTCTGGAGCGATCGTGAGCGTTAGACTGATTCTCACGAGTGGGATTCCGACGAGGCACGACAAAGCAGTCGCCGTATGGTGCTATCAGTTAAGGACTTATTGCAAGAGTTGATACGCCTGCCGAGCGTAAATCCCGCATTTCAGCCTGCTGATTCTTCGATTTGCGGCGAATCTAGAGTTACCGATTTTCTGCAAAATTTTTTTGATAATCGGCGATTACCGATGCTCAGGCAGCGGGTTCACCCCGGTCGGGATAACCTTGTTGTGGTTTTCCGAACGCCAGATACCCCCTCAAACGCGTCATCCATGTTGTGGGAAGTCCACCAAGATACTGTCGGGGTGGACGGCATGAAAATCGACCCATTCGCCGGCGCGGAGGCAGACGGGCGGATCTGGGGCCGTGGTGCCTGCGACGTGAAGGGAGCGATGGCGGCAATGCTGGTCGCTCTGTCTCGTGTGGTTGACGAAGGTGCCGCGCTGGCTCGGCCAATTGTGTTGGCGATGACCATCAACGAGGAGCGCGGCTTTAGCGGCGTGAAGTCGCTCAGCCGTCTGTGGAGCGATGAAGAAACAGCTACTGCCGAGTTCTCGAACGTTAGCGGAGATCTGTCGTTCGAGGAAATCCGAGTGCTGCGTCCCGCTGCGGCGCTGGTGGCCGAGCCAACATTGCTCGATGTTGTGGTAGCTCACAAAGGCGGCGTTGCCTGGCAGTGTCGCGCGCTCGGCAAGGCGGCACATTCCTCACAGCCGGAGCGCGGCATCAACGCGGTGTCGGCGATCGCTCACCTTGTGCGAACTGTCGAGCAGTTCGACGTCGAGGTGCTGCGTCAGCGCGAGCCGCATCCGCTGTGCGGTCTGCCGTCGGCATGCGTCAGTACGATTCATGGTGGAACGGGAGCCAACACCGTGCCCGATCATGCCGTGATGGACATTGATTGCCGGTTGTTGCCACACGAACGCCCGGCGGAGGCACGCCAGACGCTGATCGATTACCTCGCGCGTGCGACCGAGGGAGTTGCCGCCACGATCCAGCACGACGACCCGGCGAATCAGTGCGTCGGTCTGCGTGACGACAACAATCACGACTGGGCGCGGCAGATCGCTGCGGTGGTCGACTCTGTGACTGACGGCTCGTCGGATCGAAGTAGCCAGCTGATCGGCGTTCCGTTTGGCACCGACGCGTGGGTACTCTCGGAGATCGGCATTCCGACGGTCGTGTTCGGTCCCGGCTCGATCGATCAGGCGCATACCGATGACGAATGGATCGATATCGAGCAGCTGGAACTGGCTGCTGAAGTCTTTTACCGCTTAGCCATCAAGCCCTAGCTGTGGGCGACGGCTCAAAACACGTCGAGTACAAAGTGATGACCGGCGTGGAATTTCCGACGCGTTGGGTAGTAGTTGTGCCAACGCTTGTTGTAGACCGGAATCCGCATTTCGGGCGGGTAGCGGTAGTACAGGCTGTCGGCGCTGCGATAGTACTCATTCCCCCAGAAGTTCTGCGGGTAGTAGACATACGGGTAATGGTAAAACCGGTCCCAGTCTTGAGTACTGAACGTCTGGCCCCACGCGCGTCCGTAGGCTTGCTGGGCGTTGGCCTTGTCGGCTTGGGCCCCGCAGCAGACGAGTGCGCCTGCACAACAGACCGACAAAAAGATCCTGCGGATCATCGAATTCCCCCCTCGAATGATGCGACGAGACCCACGCGGAGCCTCGGCGGGTAGTTGTTTCCAATGTTAGTGATCGGCAACCGGCAAACTCCAGGTTGAGCGAATGTTCGGCATAACCGTCACAATCGGACGCGTTTGGATTGCTAGCAGAGGGTGGGTGGTGCGTTGCTGGTGGTGGATGGTAGCGGTCTGACTTATTCGGGTTCTGTAACGCGATAATTTTGAAACGGTTTTTGTTTTTATTTGCAAAACGGGCGAATCGGCGACCAAGTTGGTCTTTGCAAACCCATGGCCATAGCCGACTTGCATCGTCGCTGCCGGCCAAAGGTGGCTTCGTTTTGTAACACGGGCGTCCAACAGTGTTTCAAAACGCTGCGCACAATCGACCGAGAGTACACCAAGGTAAGGCAGGGTAGGAGTTTGCCGTTTTGCTACGCACGCACAAGAACGTTACAAAACTCCGTTGCCGGCAGAATGGTGCTCACCGCATCGCCATGCAGCACGGTCGCGACGACCGTCGGTTCGCAGGTTCGATCGCGTAAAGCTCCCAACAATCAGCCTAATCGATCGCGCGGCCTACTTTCAACAAAGAATGCTTGAGACGAGCCTCGTAGCCACTACTGGTATGGCGTGCTTTCAATGAGCCGAGTGATCTCGGTGAGGCGCCCGAGTCTCTTGGAAATCCGAATCGTGGAAGAAAGACGTCAGGCTTTTCACGGAAGTCCGCTGAGTGAGAGGTATTCCACAACGATTCCGCCCGCGAATGTTCACTTCGACGCGCGCAACTTGCCATTTTCGAGATGCTGGTCGATGGCTGCATTTATCCTTCCTGTAGTCAGAGCTGTGCCAACTCGACTACCTTTGCAGTCACCCCTGCAACGTCTACGCCGGTAAACCGCTCGTTTGCTGCATCATGCTCAATGAGGAATGGGCAATTGCCACTCGATGATTCAATCTGCACTTCGTTGCTTTCAGATAGAAGCCTGAAAAACCAGAGTCCATCGTCGTCTGAAGGGTGAGTAACAGATAATTGAGAGACTTGAATGTTGGGTAAAGACTTCTTGACCTCAACAATAATTTGGTCGATATCACGCATAATGTTTTCTCCAAATCACCCGTCTTACACGAGAAGCCGAATCTATCATACGCATGGCTGACCCGACGTTGATAGTAGGTAGCAAGAGGTGTTTAGTCCGATTTCCATCTAGCGGCGGTTTGACTCGCCGCCTGTGGAATCAGCTGGAACCATCCGGCCCAAGTCGATGCCAACTCTGTCCGTCAGCAAGTGGCAGGAGATAGTGCTGAGATATTGCC
>JBCDBK010000149.1:0-7178 GCA_039184115.1 Planctomycetota bacterium
GCGTCAGAGAGCTTACGCGCTTCTTCCTGAATATCTGAACGTACGAAGGCGGGATCGTTGGGGTCAGTACCCATCGTGATGATTCCGCGCCACTGTCCCGCACGGCTGACAGCCTCTTCAGTCGCATCGGCCAGCTCGGTGCCATGAAGCACAGGCGCTTGCCATTCGCTGAGCCCCAGATAAAACGGACGAACCTGTTCTACTTCGGGCAGTGAAGCTGCCTGGTAGATGCGCGATCGCGGAAAGGATCGAGGTTCGGTCAGATGCAGATAATCGGGCGAACGCAGCATCAGATCAAAGTCGAGCGCGTCGTAAATCTGCGTGGCTGTCTTGCGAATTGCCCCTTTGAAACCCATCTGCATGAAGATCAGAATCACGGCAAAACCGACGCCAGCGACACCGATGGCGGTGCGGACTCGGTTATGCGTTAGATTCTTCCATGCAAGTGGCGTTTTCATATTCTCGCATTGCCGTAGTGTCCATCGCCTGGCTAGGGGGCCGCTTTGTCTGTTGGCTTTTCACCAAATTCGACAGTCACCTGCAGACCGACTCGTTTTGCAGCGTGCTTGATTGCAGCTTCGTCCGAAATTGCGATCCGTACTTCGACCACGCTGCGGTCAGCAGGAGCGAGCGGATTGCGGTTGGCCAGGCCCGGAGAAGCGATTAGGTTACCAATCCTCTGGACTCGCCCACGAATACCGCCTGTCCGCGAGCCAGTCTTCGAATCCACGTCGCCGTCTGTGAAGTCTCCGGCAAACGCTGGGCTACGCAAGGTGACCTCTTGACCTTCGGCAAGTTCTTTGACGTCGGCTTCGTAAACCTCTGCGATGCAGACCATCTTACTTAGGTCGCCAAGCTGCATGATGGGCATTTGCGTGACGAATTCGCCAGGACGCACAAATACCTTCAACACAGTGTAGGGTCCATAAGACTCAGGCTTGTCTGCCTGGCAGTCTTGTACGCATTCGATCGCATCGACGCTGAAACTCTCCGCCGATACGTTTGGAGCTAGCAGGACGGATCGCTTGAGTGTTTCCTGAGCGACCATGATCTCTTGTTGAATGGCCTGTTTGTCGTAGCCCTCCGCCAACTGTTGCAGCGTCATCGCTGCGACGCGAATATTTGCTTGTGCCGCTGCCACCGCCTTGTCGGCGGCGTCTTTGGTAGATGTGTAGCTTTGCCTTGCGATCAGCGCATCTTGCCGTGCCATTTCCATTTCGTTGGCTTGTTTGGCTAACTGATGCGGAGTAACCAGCTCGGCATCATCTCGGCTGAGCTGCAGTAGTCGTCCGTATTGCTGTTCCGCAAGTTGGTGGGCGACGTCGAAGGTGCCGAGTTTTCCATGCTGAAGTTCGGCTTGTTTCTGCTTCGCTTCTGCCTGGGCCAGCGCTGCCTCTGCTTGGGCCTGCTGCGCTTTGGCAATCTGTATTTCGTGGTTCCGTTTCAGATCAGAAAGCTGTGCCTTCTTCTCCAACGCCTGCAGCTGGGTCTTACCGATGTCGAAACTGGCGAGTACACCGAGGATACCGTTGGCAGGAATCAGCTCATTCTCAGCGACGTCAGGATCAATCTGTTTGAGTCGCTCGCCAGGGATCGCGCTGATCGAGATCACTCCACCGGCGGGCTGCAGCCGGCCTAAGGCATAAACTTGTCGCGGTCCGGCGTCCACCGTTCGCGACTTCTTCTTCCTCGAATTGGCCTGGTCACAACCTAGACTTACGCATCCGATCAAAACGACCAATGCAAGCCATCGGGAGGTGCAGCCAAATGCTGGGGAATGCATCGCGGTATGTCTCGGTGGTGACATAATTAAATTCGCAGTAACCAGAGCTTGTAAGGATACCCGCGCAAGTGGGGCCATGCACGAAAAGAGCCGCCAGATTTATAGAATTGATACACTTTTAATAGGTGTCAAGGAGCGGCGTAGCCGCAGAAGGCTTGAGATTAAACTAATCGCTGCAGGTATAACCGACTGTACCGGCTGTCTCGGTTAATTCAGCCAGCGACTAGCCGGTTCGCTAAACACGGACAACCATTTACGCTGTCGCGAGTTGCAAGAAACCGGAATTCTGCCGATGTTCCAAATTTCTCGTCCCAATGCTAGCCAATTGCAGCGTTTCTTACATTCGCAGCAATCACTGCAGTACACTCACCCAGCGGTTGGGGGCACGTTGACGGGCGAATTTCCAGCAGGCTTCGACGTTAATCAAAGCCGTGTCTCGTTAGGTTATGGCGAAGCGGTGTTTAATACTGCTTGCAACTTGCTTGGCAATTGGCAGATGTTTCCAACCGACTGGACGCAAGTCTATCCGAGTTGCGACAAGATTCGTGTCGGCGATGTTGTCGTTGTCGCGGCGCGGGCGTATCAGATCTGGTGGCTTAACGCATGTCGCGTTGTCTACACGATCGACGAGTCCACACCAATGCGTCGATTCGGTTTCGGGTACGGCACCTTGCCTGGTCACGTTGAATGCGGTGAGGAGCGGTTCTTGATCGAGTGGGACCAGCACGACAATCGAGTGTGGTACGAGATTCAGTCGTTCTCTCGACCCAGACACCCATTGGTCCGCGTGGCCTACCCACTGGCCAGACGTCTGCAGAGGCAATTCGTGCGCGAGTCGCTGGCCCAGATGAAGCAACTAGTCGCCGACGTACCGCTGATTTCCGAGAGTCGCACAGCTGAGTGCGCCCGTGGCTTAGACGCTGAAATCGCAATGCAGCGCTAGAGATCTTGACCGATATCGCTTCTTCGATTGCATCCGTTTTCGCAGCCCCTAAGCCTTTACCAGTCTCGCCGTCCGATTGATCTGACGATGGCGACTTGTCAGCAGACCGAGAATGGTAGTAACCTGACAGCGTCTTCGTCGTACTATAAAACCCCTGATAGGTCGCTTTTTATGCGCAGAATCGTAACCTTCGCGATGGGTATGATAGCCGGGGGACTGTTGTTGTGGGGTGCCCTCCAATTTCATGTCATTCGCTCGAAGCAGGGATTCCACTTGGTCGCCAAAGTCAACGCCAGCCTCGCCAACACCTACGTGGACATCCGACAGTTTACTATTGCCGATTGGACTCGGCATACAGATGTCGCCCTAGCACTGACCAATGCAAACCAGGTCGAACTCATCGAGAACGCCACTGACGACGCGCTGCGCAACGGCATCGATCGCTGGCTCAATCAAGGTGAAGAACGCTAGCCCGGCGAGACAGCAAGACTATTTCGACAGACCGCAGGCTTCAATTCATCACGGTCGTTGGCAGCACTACGATCGTCACGAGCGGTACCGCCCGATGCTAGATGAAGTATCCGTGGTTTGGCGCACGATATCTTTACGTAGATGCGAAGTCATGCAGCCGCGAATCGACTGCAGATGTTCTGGCAACGAGGTCAGTTTCAGTAGGTGGCAACGTGGAATTCAATCGCAACCAGTACTGTTTTCTGGGCGCCATGATTCTGCTCATCGGCCTTCAGGTCCGAGTAGTCAGTGCCTACGTGCTTTCCGAAGACGCGACTCGTTTTCTGGCTGAGCGCACGCATACTTCCGCCTCGGCGCCGGAACAGGCATTGGTGTCCTTCAGCAGTGATACCGGGCTGTTGCCCAACAAGGTGATTCGTCCACCGGAGTGGTTGGGCTGGTGCCTGATTTCCGTCGGAGCCGTGCTCGTCTTGCATAGTTTGGCGATGCCGAAGCCAGGCTAGTCGGACGCCGCTCCGACTATGCTCCTGCGTTTGGCTCCGCTCCTACGTTTAACTCCCACGTTGAATAATTGGAACCGCGATGCGATTGCTTCTATTTGCCTTTTTTGCAAGCATCACCGTCTTGGCCGGAGTGGGCAATCTTGCGGCGCGCGACGGCTCGAGTAGTCGTAGCGTATCCGCCGCTCGAGAAACACAGCCAGCCATACCAAATCGCAATCGGTCGGAGCGCGGCACCGTTGCGGAGCGGGCAAACGCAAAGCGACTCCGCGAAGGCACGATGATCACCGATGCGACGGGCCACTTTCGCGAGGACGGCGATGGGGCCAGCTTTGTCACTGACGGCGGTCTCGAGTTCGGTGCGTTGCAGAACCTCAATCTCGAGCGCGTCGTGCGGCTCCTCAAAGGTGCCGATGAACCTAGCAGCATCCGTTGGAGCGTCACGGGTAGCGTGACTGAGTACAACGGCCGCAATTACATACTTCTGAAGCGGTCGGTTTATAAGTCGGCGACTCCGCCGCCGGCGCCCGATCGGGTTGCCCAATAGGTCGGAATCGGAGTTGTCCGACGACTCGGCAGTGAAGGAAGACCATCGTGCGTGCAGGGCGGGTCAGACGGCGCTGAGATTGATGGCAACTTGACAGTCTGCGTCACCCCGATATGATCATGAAACGGGCGAAATTGGAAGATTTCGCTCGCTTAGCAGTCCTATTTCACTCGTAATGGCTACTGTTGGTCCTCGTCGTCGATCGAGGTCAACGAATTGATCGGTATCGTGGTCCATGAGCAACTTAAGTCGTATTGAAGTTAGCGACTCAGCTAGTGTCAGTGTAGTCAGATTTCAGGATCAAAAGATTATTGACCCTGAGGCCATTCAGGAACTCGGGCAAGAGTTGTTCGACCTGGTCGAGCGGGACGATCGTAAGAAGATCGTGTTAAACTTCGCCACCGTGGAGTTCCTTTCGAGTGCCGCGCTTGGCAAGTTGATTACGTTTGAGAAGAAAGCGAAGCGCAACGAAACTAAGCTGATTCTGACGAACATCTCTCCCGAGATCTTCCAAGTGTTCGCCATCACGAATCTCGACAAGCTCTTCACGATTAAGGATACCGAAGCAGACGCACTGGCAGTGCTCTGATTGGCTACGGGATGCGGATCGTCAGTAAGGATCGACAGATCCACCGCGATGCTGGCGAGAGTGATCGGCTAAGCAAACTTAGGTAGAGACCACCATGTCTGCTGACGAGACGCCTGAGAAAATCTCTATCGTCCTGCCTAGTTCGCTAAGTGCCTACCATGATTTTGTGCAGGGTCTTCTGGAACGATTGCAAACGCTCGGCTGGTCGGACAAGGTCTTGTTCGGCATTCACATGGCATTGGAGGAGTCGATCAGCAACGCGATTCGGCACGGCAACAAAGAAGACCCAAATAAATCGGTGAGCGTCGAGTGCGAACTCAGCCCGAAAAGGTTCTGGGTGCAGGTTTGTGACGAAGGAGAAGGCTACGATCCCGATCAGGTGCCCGATTGCACGTCGCCTGAGAATCTCGAACGTCCGGGAGGCCGAGGCCTGGAACTGATCCGCCACTACATGACGCATGTCGATCACAGTCACTGTGGCCGCTGCGTGGTGATGGAGAAGTTGCTCGGCGATGACGAGAATTAGCTGGGGCTGACGTTGGGTGTTGCTGCCTGTAAGGGCTGTGTTACCGGTTGCAGGGGTACGTCAAAGCCGAGTGTGCCGGTCCCGACCGATCTCCCTCTTGTAGCTGCGAAAGCTGTCCGATAAAATAAGGTGCTGTCGTGAGACCCTTCGCGACGTCATTCCTCTGTAGCTCAGTTGGTAGAGCAAGCGGCTGTTAACCGCTGGGTCGTAGGTTCGAGTCCTACCGGAGGAGCTTGCCTCGGCTGCCTTAGGCGGAGAATTACGGCAGCTTGCGGACGCCAGGCCGCGCGGACATGGTGCTAATTGTTCCATGTCCTGTTTTTTTGCCTTGGTATGTCGAGCTGCAACCGATCTCCTCTTAGGTGGACACTGCTATGACCGCTGCTTGGACGGTGGCTTCCTATCTTGTCTTGGTGTGTGCGACGCAGGCTGTTGAGTTGTCCGTGGAGCGCACAGATCGCGGCGCGGCTGTCAAAGTTGACGGCCGGTTGTTTGCCGAATATCTCACTGATGCTAAACATCAGCCAGCCGTTTGGCCCATTGTTGGACCGACTGGCCAGCCGATGACTCGTTCGTTCCCACTCGGTCCGCTGCTCGCGGATGAGAGAGACGATCATCCCCACCACCACTCGCTCTGGTTTGCGCACGAGGACGTGAATGGCCACAACTTTTGGCTCGAACCCAAACCCGGCGTGGCAAAGTCTGCGGCGAACGTAATAAAGCATCAGGAATTCCTCGACTTGTCGACGGACGGTGATCGGGCGATCGTTATCACACACAATCATTGGCTTGCTGGTGAGAGCAATCTGATCTGCGAAGATAAAAGAACACTGGTCTTTGGTGCCGAAGCGGATGCCCGTTGGATCGATTTCACCATCGAGATTATGGCAACCAACGGACCGGTCACGTTTGGCGATATCAAAGACGGAACTTTTTCAACACGCGTTGCCGGCTCGATGAAGGTCGACGCTGGCGGCACACTGGTCAATAGTCGAGGCCAGCAGAATAAGGACGCCTGGGGAATGCCGGCTGCTTGGATCGACAACTACGGAATCCTGAAGGGCCAGACCGTCGGGTTGGCGATGTTTAGCCATCCGAACAACTTCCGTCATCCCACGCGATGGCATGTGCGCAACTATGGATTGTTGTGCGCGAATCCGTTTGGCGACCGGCAGTTTCCCAAGGCTGACATCAAGCAGGCGGGTTATACGGTGGCAGAGGGTGAGGTGCTCAAACTTCGTTATGCTGTGTACTTGCACCGTGGCGACACTGCGGAAGGTCGTGTCGAAGAGGCGTTTCAGGCGTTCGCTGCTGAGCAAGATGCTGGGGCAGTCCAATCGGACGATAGTGCGATAGTGTTTGCGGAAGACTTTGAGCAAGGAATGGACCGCTGGGTAGTTTCTGACTCCGCGAGTCCATCACCGGTGTGGTCACTAGAACATACGGACGATCATGGTCAGGTGATGCGAGTAGGCGGCAAGAGCGACTACAAACCGCCCCATCGTAGTCCACATAGTATCGCCTTGATCAAGGATGTGGTCGTGAGCGACTTTGAACTGACTGCCAAGCTTCAGAACACAAATGTCAATGCTGGTAATCATAGAGACTTATGTTTCTTTTGGGGCTATCAAGATCCAGCACACTTTTACTATGTGCATTTGGGGGCGAAGCCCGATCCGCATTCGAGCCAAATATTCATCGTGAACGATGCACCGCGTACGAAGATCACGTCCCACCAGTCGCCTGGTATTCCTTGGACCGATGGATGGCATGATGTCAAAGTGAAGCACGACGTCGAGACTGGCGAAGTGCAGGTTTA
>JBCDBK010000150.1:0-7106 GCA_039184115.1 Planctomycetota bacterium
ACAGTGGTTGCCGCTACGGATAGCATGCCAATGCGTTGGGCGAAAACAATGCAGTAGGTATTGTCGCCTATCGCAGAATTCATACTGTGTTCTTACTTTGGGGTAGCTAATGATGAATAAGACAATCTGTTGCGTGGCCGCGCTGGTGGTAGCCACATTATTTGGACCTGTTTCCCAAGCGCAGGTATTCAACGATGGCGAATTTCAGGCTAGCGATTACACC
This sequence comes from Planctomycetota bacterium, assembly GCA_039184115.1. Taxonomy (GTDB): domain Bacteria; phylum Planctomycetota; class Planctomycetia; order Pirellulales; family Lacipirellulaceae; genus Bythopirellula. The sequence goes on from JBCDBK010000150.1 coordinate 224, forward strand.
ACGAGTGGCATCGGTACCCTCCAAGATGTTCGCTTCAATGTTGATTACAGCTCCATCGATATCTTCGGCGATGGCTTCTTAACCACCGCAATTCCCGAAGCCCCGAACAGCTCGGGGGGCACCGCCACAACCGGCGTATTTTTGACGGTCAACAACGACTCGATTGCTCTGGGCGGATCCGGTACTGAGTCCTTCGCGTCGGTTTCTCCGACACTTTCCAACGTCAATGTCGGCAGTGGCACATCGACGCCAGACTTCGTTATGCAAGTTGATGTGTGGCATAACACTGGTACCGGTGTCGATAATGGGTTGGGCAGTATCAGCCAAACTGGAACGACAAACTACAGCTATGTGGGTATCAATCAATCGAACTCGACGGTTCGCCTTCTGGAAAACAACGCAGCAGCGACTGCCGGGCAAGGTGTAGGACTTGCAATTACGGCCGACACGGGGTCCGCTGAAGATTACTTGCCGCACTATGGCGGAGTCGGCTACCGTTTTCGCGAAGGTCTTGGATCAAACGTTGCTAACGACGGCACCAACTTACGATCGGGCCAATCAGATAATCCGGATTTGCGAAGTGGACTTGTTACCGAGCAAATTAACGAAGCCTGGCAAAGCCAGGGGTTTGATTTTGGTACCGGTGTTCCTGCAACAGAACTGAATCAATTTAGCGGTGATTCGCTGCATTTCTCTCCAGACCCGACAGATCCGGCTGGCTTTCTGAGTAATGGCTCAGGTGTTGACCGTAGCTACTATGCTGAAGCTTTCCCCACGCACAATGATCCGTTGGCTACGGTGGCAAATTTAACGCCGCCGGCGTTCGTGCAGGCCAACGATACTGCTACCGCCGGCGTGCCTTACAACCGCTGGTCGACTCATCGGCTGTATTTTATCGACGATGTGTTTACCTAAACAATTGAAGACTCGGTTTTAGGAGATGAGGTGGTGGTGATCGAAAAGCTGATCAACGATCCGAACGACCTAGGAACTGATACAGTGTTCGACTCGGTTAGCGATTCCGGGTCCGTTGTTCTGGCGTTTTGGGATCGTTTTGGTGGCTCGATCGCTCTGTCGCCGGAAGGTGCCAATTTCGTCGTGTACGACAACCTAATCGTCAGTGCCGCCCAGGCTGGCGACGCTCCCACAGCGGCTGATGCGATTGCCGAGTACCTTCCGATTCCTGAGCCCGCCACGTCCGCATTGTTGATCATGACGATGCTGGCCCGCATTTTAGAGCGCCCAAGGCGGACAGCCACGAGCTAGAAAAGCCAAAAGGCGTCAAAAAGCAGCCGATTCGTTCAGTCACAGCAAATGAATTGCAGCTGCTGAAATAGCGGCCTTTGAGAAGTCTACACGTCAGCCTCGAGATTTGGGGTTGCGGGTGGCTGCGCCAATGGTACGTTAAAGGCTTGTATTTTTACTGGTATCACTAGGTTAGTAGTAGGAAGAGTCTCAGCAATTGGTCACAGGTTCGTAGGCCGCTGGTGTTTGTTCGGTCGGTATTAAGTGTGCCGACGCAAGTATCGCCCAGCCGGTGCCCAACACGCAGACGACAGTACAGAAGCAGGAAACGATGTCGGTCACGAAAGAACGTAAGCAAGAGTTAGTGAAAGAATACGGACGCAGCGACACGGATAGTGGCTCGCCTGAGGTCCAGATTTCGATTTTGACCAACCGCATTGCGGAAATGACCGGCCATCTCAAGGTTCACAAGAAAGACTTCGCCAGCCGCCGCGGTTTGCTGCGGATGGTCAGTCGGCGCCGGCGCCTCTTGGACTACGTGAAGCGCAAGAACCCGCAGCTGTATCTCGACCTGTTGCGTCGTTTGGACATTCGCAAATAGTGCAATGCAGCGCGCACTTGCGTGCTGCCTGTTCGTATTTGGGTTATCCCCAGCCTCCGACGATCGTCGCGCCGTTGGCGCTAGTGGGCCGCAATGGATGATCGCCCCGTTCTCAAGTCGCGTGCGAACGCTGCCGCGTCTGCGTTGTCGGAATCTTCTGTTGTGGCTGCCGAGGTCTTCGAGCCTCGGTATGAAAGGCGACGCCCAATGATCTCGTCAGATCGGTTGCTATCAGTACTCTTCCGCAATTTGTAAGAAAGAAAAACAGTGGAAAAAATCAGAGTAGAGAAACAGATTGGTAAGGGTACTTTCTCGTTCGAGACTGGCCCGCTCGCGAAGCAAGCAGCTGGATGCGTCTTAACGCAGTACGGCGATACGGTCGTGCTCAGTGCCGCCGCCCACGATAAGCCGCGTCCGGGAATCGACTTCTTTCCGTTGATGTGCGACTACCGCGAGCGAACCGCCGCGGCCGGCAAGTTCCCAGGCGGATTTCTAAAGCGCGAAGGTCGACCAACCACCAAAGAGACGCTGACCGCGCGGCTGATCGACCGGCCGATTCGCCCGATGTTCGCCGAAGGCTTCATGGACGAAGTGCAGATTCAGAATTTCGTCATGGCGTCCGACCGTCAGACCGACGGCGATGTGCTGGCGATGAACGGTGCCTGCATGGCGCTTGGTGTCTCGCCGCTGCCATTTCAGGGGCCACTCGCGTCCGTGCGGATTGGCTGCATCAATGGCGAGTTCGTTCCATTTCCCACGCAAGACGACTTGGAGAATAGCACGCTCGATCTGATCGTTTCGGGGACGAAGGACGCGGTACTGATGATCGAAGGCTTTTCCCGCGAAATGCCCGAAGACACGATGGCCGACGCGATCTTGGCCGCCCACGCGGTCATCAAAGACCTGTGCGACTTGCAACAGGAACTGATCGACAAAGTCGGCGTCGAGAAAATGGATTACCAGCCGCCTGAGCCCGACGGATTGTTTGAAATCGTCGTTGAAAAGTACGAAGCTGCGTTCAAGGAAGCGAATCGCACCGAAGGCAAGCACGCCCGTCACGACGCGGTGGTCGAGCTTCGCGAGCAAGCCAAAGAGGCGTTGATTCCCGATCCCGACGCCGAAGGCGCGTTTGAGGTTGGCTCGTTCTATACGGCTTGGCACGACTTGGAAGCGAAGGTGATTCGCGGGGAAACCCTAGCCGGTAATCGCATGGACGGTCGTGGCTTCAAGGACTTGCGAGCCATTCACTGCGAAGTGGATCTGCTGCCACGCGTCCATGGTTCTGCGTTGTTCCAACGTGGTGAGACGCAAGGCATGATCACCGTTTGTTTGGGCACTGGTCGCGACGAGCAACGTGTTGATGGGCTGTTTGAAGAGTACTCGAAGCGGTTCATGCTCGACTACAACTTCCCTTCGTTTTCCGTCGGCGAATGCCGTCCGATTCGCGGACCCGGTCGGCGCGAAATCGGTCATGGTGCTTTGGCCGAACGCAGTGTGAACCCGGTATTGCCCAACCATGATGAGTTTCCTTACACCATCCGCGTCATCTCCGACATTCTCGAGTCGAACGGATCGAGCTCCATGGCGTCGGTCTGCGGAGCGACTTTAGGATTGATGGCCGCAGGTGTGCCGATCACCAATCCGGTCGCGGGAATCTCCGTCGGACTAGTGAAAGAAGGCGACGAATGGGTGCTGCTGACCGACATTATCGGTAATGAAGATCACTTCGGTGATATGGACTTTAAGATTGCCGGTACCCAGAACGGTATCACTGGCATCCAGCTCGATCTGAAGATCAACGGTATCAGCGAAGAGATTATTCGCTCGACGCTCGAACAGTCGCGCGAGGCGCGGTTGGAGATTCTTCGCAGCATGCTCTCGGCGATCCCTCGTCCGCGTGGCAACACAGCCGAAAGTGCACCTCGTTTGCTCCGCACGCACATCAACCCCGAGAAGATCGGCCTGTTGATTGGTCCTGGTGGCAAGACCATTCGTGGTATCCAGGAAGAGGTGGGATGCACGATCGACGTCGAAGAAGACGGTACCGTCACGGTAGCCGCGGCCAACCAGGAAATCGCCGACGCCGGTCTGGCACGCGTCGATGCCCTGACTGCCAGCGTGCAGGTCGGTAAGATTTACGACGGAAAGGTGACCAGCGTCAAAGACTTTGGCGCCTTTGTCGAAATTTTGCCCGGTCGTGATGGCCTATGCCACGTGAGTGAACTATCCGACGAGTACGTCAGCAGCGTGGCCGATATCTGCTCGGTCGGCGATTCGATGAAGGTCAAAGTGATCGCCGTCGATGAGCAAGATCGCGTCAAGCTCAGCCGTAAAGTCGCGATGCAAGAGCTTGGTGAGGCCGAGAACAAAACCGACGAAGAGCCCGTCGATACGGCAACGTAATCGATGTTCGAGGGTTCTGAATCAGAAATAAGCCCGCAGCTCGGCATCGATCGGCTGCGGGCTTTCCGTTTAATTTGACGTAGGACCGTCGGCGTTCGCTTTTAGTATTACGCCGTCGCAATTGCGTCACGAGATCGAGAGTTATGGAAGGCGGACCATCGCCAACTAGCACCGAACAGACTTCGCAAGCGGTCCAGAAGTTGATGGACCAGTACACCGAAATTGCGCGCCTCGCCGGCGCGCTGGCCCACGAGATCAAGAACCCGCTGTCGACCATTCGGCTCAATATGGAACTGCTGGCCGAAGACGTCGAAGACCAAGATCGCAACAGTGCACCTACTCCGGCCCAGCGTCGCGCGGCCAAGCGGATCGATCTTGTACATCGTGAGTGTCAGCGGTTGCAGGACTTGCTCGACGACTTTCTGAACTATGCCAAAGTGCGGCATCTGCAGCTCAAACCGACAGACCTCAATGCTGAAATCGATGCAGCGCTCGACTTTTTTAAGCTGGAGGCTGAGGAAGCAGGCGTCGAAATCGTGCGTTATCTTGACCCTGAGTTGCCGAGCGTGATGCTCGACGCCGAAGTGTTTCGTGGAGCGTTGCTCAATCTGATGCTTAACGCCAAGCAAGCGATGCCCGATGGGGGGCAGCTCGTTGCGCAGACCAGCGCGACGGGAGACAAAGTCGCCTTGCTGCTCACAGATACTGGGATCGGCATGGACGAAAACACGGCGGCGCAGATGTTCGACGCATTCTTTTCGACCAAACCTGGTGGTTCGGGGCTCGGGCTGCCAACCACTGCCAAGATCATCGAAGCGCACGATGGTCGCATTAGCGTACAAAGTTCTGTCGGACGCGGTACGCAGTTCACGATCGAACTCCCCGTCCCAGCGCGACTGTCGGCGGGTACCGCTTCCTAAGCGGTCTTCTGGCGTTGATCGACAGGATTTGCGTTCGACTGCCCACTGCCCAGTGTTGGCTTTTCTCGGTAAAATTTGGCCATGCCAGCCATCAGAACTACAGCAAGTGCCGGGCCGCCGATTCGCGCGTTAATCGTGGATAACGATGATGCGCACGCCGAGACCATGGCCGACAGCCTTGCGCGTGTCGGTTACCAATGCACCGTCGCAACCACGGGGTCGAAGGGTGCTGAGCTGCTCGAAAAAGAGGCCTTTGAGATCGTCGTCAGCGATCTAAAGATGCCCGACGTTGGCGGACTGGAGATTCTTGCCAAGAGCAAGGAAGTGTTGCCTGACGCGGAAGTGATTCTGGTCACTGGGCATGGCACCATTCAGTCGGCCGTCGAGGCGATGCAGCAGGGTGCGTTCAACTATCTGCTAAAGCCGCTCGATCTCAAACAGCTGCGCGCGGTCGTCGACAACGCCTCACGAAATCAGCACCTTCGTCGAGCGAATGCGGAGCTGAGTCGCCGTCTCGACGAAAAGTTCGGCTTTGAAGGGGTGATTGGCAATAGTCCACAGATGCATGACGTAATCGAGCGCCTACGTCGCATCTCCCCAACCGACGCGACGATTTTGATCCAGGGCGATACCGGTACTGGCAAGGAATTGGTCGCGCAGGCGATTCACCAGAACAGTCCACGCAAAAAGCGTCCGTTTGTGGGCCTCAACTGTGCGGCACTCAGCGAGAACATCCTCGAAAGCGAATTGTTCGGACATATCAAGGGTGCGTTCACCGACGCGAGCGCCGACCGCGTCGGCAAGTTCGAATACGCGCACGGTGGCACGTTGTTTCTTGACGAGGTCGGCGACATGCCGTTGCCGACTCAGATCAAACTGCTGCGCGTGCTCGAGAACAACGAGATTACTCGCGTGGGATCGAATGAAACCATCGAAGTCAACGTGCGCATTCTTTCCGCAACGAATCGTGATTTGGAAGAAGCAATCGCTGCCGGCACGTTTCGCGAAGACCTCTATCATCGCTTGAAAGTCGTGTCGATTGTGTTGCCAAAGCTGGCAGACCGCAGCACGGACATTCCGCTGCTGATCGAACATTTTCAAAAAATGCACAGCAAGCGACACAACAAAGAAATTACCAGCATGACGACCGCTGCGCGTCGGCGCTTGATGGCATTCGATTGGCCCGGCAACGTCCGTCAGCTGAAGAACGCGATCGAAAGCATGGTCGTGGTCGATATGGACGGCGTGCTCGATATCGATGATTTGCCCGACGAATTATCTAGCGGCGATCAACCATTGGCCGAAGCGGGTAGTCGAGGCCTGGCTGAGTTGGTCGGTAAGCCGCTCTCGGAGATCGAGGGCATGTTCATCGCCGAGACGCTCGAGTTTACCAGTGGCAACCGCGAAGAAGCCGCGGGACTGTTGGGCATCGGCGAGCGGACGCTTTATCGGAAGATCAAGGAATACAAGTTGTAAGGAAATGCGGAATTCGGATTGCGGTGTGCGGTAGCAGTAGGACTCCGCGGCCCACAATCCGTAATCCAAAGTCAGTAATTCCAAAATGGAGCTTCTTTTCCTTGAGCCGTGGGGGGGATGTGACACGCACCCCCCCGCGACGGGTAAAACAAGAGGGAGACCCCCCACGAACGCGGCGCCCCGGCCGGGGGCCGGGGGGTAGGGAATGGGGGGGGGGAGTAAAATAGGCAAAACCAAA
>JBCDBK010000151.1:0-7015 GCA_039184115.1 Planctomycetota bacterium
AATAACTCGTGTTCGCCACTCTCATGGTGATAAGGAATCGACGCTGTCGTCGTTCCCACTAGACTTTCATTCATTATCGCTGATATGTTGGCTCCGTCTATAGAATGATTGTGCAGTCGGTGCACAAGCATTCAAGACTGTTAATGCTGGACGTGGAACAATTCCATTTTGCGGCATCGGATTTCGTGAAAATAACGTTGATTAGTCTGTGGGGGACGAAAAGAACCCGGGTACAAGCAGGTTCAGACGGGAGTTGCCATGCGCGTTCTAGTGGTTGGTGCAACAGGACCCACCGGAAGGATAATTTGCCATAGACTTCAAGAGAATGGCACAGACTTCAGCGACCGCGCCGAGGTTGTAGCGTTCTTGCCGCCTATTTTTGATGCTTCCGTTTTAGCACCCTTAACTCAACGTCGAATAGGAGATCTTGAGAACCTAACGCCAGGCTTGCTTGATGACATTGCAGTTGTCGTATTCGCGGCTGCTTCCGTATCAAAGACCGATTTCGAAAAGACGGTCGATGTCGACCGAAAGGGAGCGATTGCACTAATCGACCTCGCCCGCGAAAGCGGTGTCCGACATTTTGTCATGCTAAGTGCCAAGGGAGCGGACGATCCCGACAATACCGAAGATGCCATACGCCATTACATGCAGGCCAAGCGAGCTGTTGACGATTACTTGATTGCTTCTGGGGTCAGCTATACGATCTGCCGCCCCGTCAGACTAACGAACGATTCTGGTACCGGACGCGTCACGATTGCCAAGACCGTTGATCCAATTGCCAAGATTTCTCGTGAAGATCTGGCTGATGTGATGATCATCGCGATGACTCACACTGCACTCCAGGACTGCATTATCGAACTGGGTCCTGGTACGACGCCGATTGATCTCGCAATTGCGTCTTACTCTGCGGAGAATTGCTCGTAAGCGGCGGTAGTCGACAGCAACCACGGGGGCGGTAGGGTCGTTGTTCTGTCGATCACCTGGCCTACCGATGGCACTACCTGACGAACCTTGCGAGCTACAGACAAGCATACTGACCATGCATCGGAATCGCTTGTGTCTCATGGTGGCACTCACATTTCCTGGTATCCTCGGCAGGGTTCCAGCGAATGAGCTGACGCGCATTGCGCACCAAGAACACGCCATTACCGCTGACATCGACCAACTTTCGCTATCAAGAAGACTGGCAGTTTTCGGACGAGTAGGTTCATTTGCGGAACGTCACAAGCACCGAGAGAATGGATGGATCCCCGCTATGTTCGCTGGCGAGCCTTCCCTCGAATTGGCAAGAAGAGCAGCAGTGAGGCAGCCAGCATAGCGGATGTCGGCTCTGGCACGCGAACGCTCAAGTCTAACCCAAGCGACAACAGATAGGCGTCTGAGAATCCGCCGCTGCTAGATGTCAGCGAACCCTCGGTAAAGCCGCCAAGGAATACACCTCCGGGACCGACATCTAGAAAAGCCCGCTCGTCACGTTCCGTGCCAAGTTGAACAACATTGAGCAGCACGCCATCGAGAGTCATCGTCGCCGCGTAAATGTCGGTGAGCCCCGCGTTTTCAAATCCTTCAAACTCGCCCCACGTGTAACCAGCCATGTAAAGTATCCCGTCGTGGACTACCAAACGCCGGACATCATCTCCTTGGTCGGTCCCCACATGCCGCGTCCACAAGACGCGTTCACCCTCTGGGGCGTTAGGATCAATCTTTGAAATGAACCCATCGCCATCACCTAGCTGCGAGCCGACGCCATCCATGTCTCCGTACGTGTGCCCACCGACATAGATGTAACCATCGTCGTCGACGACGGTCGACCAAGCCCACTCGGTGTCGCCGTCCGAGCTTCCCCACTGCTCGACCCACTCAAGATTGCCATCATCGTCGAACGCAGATAACCAGACGTCGCGTGACGAACCAGGTTCTTGCTGCTCGGCATCGAAATCGCCGATTACCCAGCCGGATGAGTAGAGGCTCCCTTCGCCCGGCGCACCATTCGGTGTGGGGCTAAATGCAACCTGGCCCCACGGCTCTTTATTGGTGCCAGGCCCATAAGTTCGCCTCCAAACCAGCGACAAGTCGTCACGCCTACGTTTCTCAATGAAAGGATCTTGGTCGCCAGTTTGGTTGGGATCGCCGATGTCGCGACCGATGCCGGTGGTGTAAACGAACTCACTGTTATCGAGAGTGAGCCCTCCGCCGAACTGGGTCCCTGGTCCGCCCCAAAGTGCCTCTGCCGCGACTTGCCCAGTCTGAGTGTCGATCTTCGTGATGAACTCGTCCTTCTGGCCTATTGGCCCTTCTCCCAAGTAACGTCCGGTAAGGTACAGACCCTCGCCATCGACATCCGCGTCGAGAGCGAGATCCAGAGTACCCTCATCGGACCCGAACTGGCGTAGCCATACGCGCGACCCGTCGGGTCGGTATTTGGCCGCGAACAGCGCGCCTGAACCCTGAGCATCTGTGTGTATAGAGCGAAGGTCTTCGCGCGTCATACCGATCACGTAGGCGTCTCCTGCGGCGTCGACTTCCACGTCCATTATCAGATTAGCGCCAAGCCCTCCGATCTGTGAGAAACCAGTATTTAGTGCAGGTGTTGGCGAAGGCAGATCGAAAGGGGTTACGTATTTGAACAGCGGAGCCGAGCTACTGTTGAGTGTCACGTCTTTCACGAAGCCAACCATGTCGGCGGCTCCGCCGGCGGTATAGAAGACCGCAGAACCGGACTCAAATTCTGTTGAAACAGGTACGACTGTATAGTCGTTTGGTGAGCCATGCAGACGTACGGTGGTGCCAGACTCAACACCAATGACGCGCATGAAATCATTATCAATTGAGGATGTCGGCTCCCCGCTTAGGTAGTACGGTTTGCGTTCGTCGCCCAACAGGTAGAGATCACCTGAGATATCGTCCGATGCTCGATTAACCGATCCATAAGCGGTAATCACAGTTCCGACACCAGGCAGCGGATCTTGCGGATTGACCGCGCTGAGAATGTCGTAACCACCACGTTCGCCGGTAATCAAGGGTGTCACATAGATCGCCGAGAATTCGTAATCGTCCCCAGGCACGCCTTGAGTGAAGTCGCTCCCCACCGAGACGGTTCCTGGATCGTCATTACGTCCAGGAATGACAAGTTGTGGGTGCATCTGCAGACTGTCAGTTGCGATCTGCGTCAGATCGAACGACTGAGCAAGAGCGTCAATCGATATCGTTATGCTAACAATTAACGCAACCATAAGCGTGAAATGGACACCGTGGCGAATCATGAGCGGCCTCTTCTTGAAGGAGAATTGGTTGACGGCTATCCACGCGGGCAGCCGTCTGGTTGAACTGATCGATGATGTGTAGCACTAATCCTGAGGACCGATGTGGTTACGCAATGTAAAGAACGACCGGTCGAAGTCGACTTCGGCGCTCAGCGTCGCGGTCAAGCTTTCTACACTGCGGGGAACCGACGTCGTGAAGTCAACCTGCATCTGACGGACAACGCCGCTTGCAGGGTCAATCCACAGAACCACAGACTGCGCCGGGGTTGCAAAAGTTGATCTGGCAGTAGCAAGGATTGGACGGCAGACCACGCCCTCGACCCCCGGCAGTGGCTCAGCCGCTAGGTATTCGAGGTCGTATTCGGTAGGCAACTGGACTAGCAGCCCGTGAAGCGAAACCTGCCTCGCCAGTACTCTCCTCGCCCGCAATTCACCGAGTGACCCGATGCCCTCGTCGGACGACCAGATCGATTCACCGAAGGCGAGCCACTGGACATCGCCCGAAGACCCAGCGACGGCGGGCTGAATAGGCGAGTCTCTGAAGAAGGCCACAAACATGTCCGTCGACTGGCTATAGATTTGAGCACGCCGATCAACTGGTAAACTGCCTCGGCGGTAGCGAATGATGACATCGTAAACACGAGTTAGGGGCTGTTCGATCACGGCGATCGCCCGATCGACCGCAGCTTCAGCGGCTGTTGGCTGGGACGCTGACCATAGAACAACTAGCAGCAGCACCGCCGCGCTCGATAACATAGCGGTCGGAATAACGAATCTTTGGAAACGCTTTGGATGGGACGAGTGCGAACCGAGGTTTGTGCCACGTTCAAAGCTGGCAAGCGCACTCGAAATCCGGCGCTCGGAATTCGCCGAGTCCTCATACAGCGTTGTTAGAAGTCCGTGAACGATCTGTTGCTGGGCTATCGACGCGGGGTTGCGTGGTTCCAGTGGAGCCTCCAACCCACCATCGATACTTTGGTGTTCATCGTCGTCGCCTCTGGGTGGATCGAACTTGTTCATGTCATCTGCTCCGCCACGCGCGATTCGATGCACTCTGCAAGCGTTTGACGCAGCCGCTGGAGTCGCTTTCGGATGGTTGCGGGCTGCAAGCCAGTACGCACAGAGATCGTTTCGGCCGACTCGCCGGCTTCGTATCGTTCTTCAATCAGTCGTTGCGACCGCTCCGGTAGATTGTCGACGCATTGCTTTAGCGCCTTCAGACGGTCACGCCACGTATCCCCTGGCAAAGTCTCTACTTGTGCAATCGCCCCTTCGACAATCTCGGCGACATCGTCGCCAACAACGAGGAAGTCACGCGCCCGCTTCCGCGCTGCATTTCGAGTCAGATTGAATGCTATTCCGCGTAGCCATGGACCGAGAGGTTGCGATTGATCGAAGTCGTCGAATCTTCGCCAAGCAGTTATGAGCGTCTCCTGGAAGAGGTCATCCACCGTGCCTGAGTCACGCACGAATGCGTGGAGGTAAGAAGTAAGCATACCCTCGTTCTCACGCACGAGCGTCTCAAATAGTTTCTGGGAGCGATCTGTCATGAGGGCCTCTATAAGGTAGTTGTCTGGAATGTGCCGGGTGTGACCAAATCTGATGAGAAAGTAGAGCGATGCTGTGAAGATCGCCTAAATACCAGGCTGAAACTGTCGATGCAATCGTTTGTGACCGACTATACGGCGATGCCAGCTATCGAGTCAGAGCGATACCCGAGTTAAGCCCGCCCTTCCGACTGCCGACGAAGCTGTTCCCAACGTCATTCCGACTCGAAGAGCTGCTCAATGACGAGTGGTACTTCGCGGTACATACAGTTGGCACTCCTGGGGTCACCATCCGAGGCGCGATACTCTTGGTGCCAGAGCCCTCATCCGCCATCCTTGTCCTCGTTGGAATCGCGTGCGTCCCTCTGGTTTCCCGCTCTCACGGATTCGAATCGGTGGCTTGCTTGCGCTCTTGACGACGAGGGCGTCGGCAATGGCTTCACCTCTTCGTGAATTGAAAAACGGTCTCAGTGGCGTACTCGTCTCCTGGCAGCAGGATGGTTGTCGGAAAGTCAGGCTGGTTCGGGCTATCGGGAAAGTGTTGCGTTTCAAGGCAAAAACCGCCGCGATGCAAGTACGGCTTGCCTGATTTTCCCGTCAGGCGGCCATCGAGAAAGTTGCCGCAATAGAATTGGTTGCCGGGTTCGGTGGTATGGACCGTTAGCATCCGACCGCTTATCGGTTCGCGCACGCTCGCGGCTAGCGTAAGCTGTTTTGACTCGCCGTTCTTGTCGAGAACCCAGTTATGATCGAAGCCGCCGCCAAAGCGCAATTGCTCGTGGCCTTGATCGATATCACGCCCGATGGCTTTGGGCTGAGAGAAATCAAAGGGGCTATCTGCCACAACGGCCATTCCACCAGTTGGAATGAGCGTCGCGTCAACGGGCGTGTAGCGCTTCGCGTTGATCATCAGTTCGTGGTCGAGAATCGTGCCGTGACCTTCGCCTTTCAGATTGAAGTAGGTATGTTGCGTGAGGTTGACCGGAGTCGGTCTGTCGGTAGTGGCACGGTAGTCGACAACAATTCTATCATCGTCGGTCAGCGAATAGTTCACCGTGATTTCGAGGTTGCCGGGATAGCCCTCTTCCCCATCTTTGGCAAGATAAGAGAGTTTGAGCGACCTGCCGACTCCGTCGTACTCAGCATCCCAGACCACCTTGTCGAAGCCGATGACTCCGCCATGGAGGTGATTCGGACCGTTGTTCTTCGCTAGCTCGTACGTCTCGCCATCGAGTGTGAACTGGCCGTTCGCAATCCGATTGCCATAACGTCCGACAATTGCGCCGAAGTAAGGTTTGTCGACAGCGTTGATGTAGTCTTCGACTTGGTCGTACCCCAGTGCGATATCTGCGAACTCACCATCTCGATCAGGCACAATAATGGAGGTGATGATTGCACCGTAGTTCGTGACTTTGACAGTAACGCCGTTATCGTTGCTTAGCGTGAAAAGCTTGATCGAGTCGAATTCGGCGACCTCGGAATACGATGCCGCGGAAACGACGAAGTAGAAGATTGCACCCATGACTGTCTGTTGAACTGCACCCGCTGGTATTTGCATTGCTTCAACTTTCGAGTAGGTACGAGGAAAGGAGATGAGTTTTGGATGCGAGCGCACATCGCATGATACTGCTTAGCAATCAGTCTGGCGAATGATCTTCCATTCCAAAACGCCAGTCGACGAGTCCTGGGCCTGCTCCAGTTCAACTCTCAGTGCGGTCGTCGCGACCGGAGCAAAGTCCACAACGTTATACTGGTTCGGTTCTGCAGGGAGGCTGTCGTGTGATTCGACTTCGTTCCAGCATTCGTCTGCGAGATATAGGAGCCTCCAGGAAACCCGCACACGGCATTGGATGGAGTTCGAAACGTCCATAATAGACCTGTCGGCGAGGACCATGATCTTGGGGCCTTTGCCGCGTTTGGTTTTATCAACCATTCTGCCGCTTTTTTGCCGAAGAAAACGTTCCGTCGGCCTGAGTCTCACTCAGATCGATCCGAACTTGTCGGTCGAGTGCTCTGAGTAGTCGCGACCAGGCCCTGGTCCCAACTCCGTCGGTTGTCCATTGTCGGAACTGATCTCGGCTGCAGGTGGCGAAATCCTACTCGGCACGCGGGTGACCGACATTTGCAAAACCAACGACACCGTTGTCGTCGCCACGCCGCGTGGTGAGTATCGGACCAGGCAGCTGATCAACTGCGGTGGGC
>JBCDBK010000152.1:0-6849 GCA_039184115.1 Planctomycetota bacterium
CTGATTCGCACGCTCATGGCTCAAGCGGCTAGCGAGCATGATATTCCGCCACGCACGATCAGCTTCAAGGGGACGATGCAAATGCTCGAAGCATTCCAGCCTCTGATTGAGTTGCAAGGGCATACGAATTCTAAACTCCGAAGAGACTTCTACAGACATCTGCTAGACTGCGTTGCCAGCCAACGCGTCGGTAACCGACCAGGCCGCTTCGAACCCCGAAAAGTAAAACGACGCGTCCACTTCCACAACTTCATGATAAAACCAAGACACGAAATGAAACTCGATATGATCAAACGAGTTAAAGAAACTTAAGTGCCATTCAATGTTCACACCGCTTGTGGAATCAGTCCGTACGTTTCTGGCGGAGGCGGGCATCACCCCATCACGGAGAACGAAGTCGCCAGAGGGACCCAAATGTAACACCACAAAGGAGCCATTTTCTTCCGAGAAACGTGCGCAATTCCGACAACGCTCACCAGTTGAGAGATTGTCAGAAAGCACACCGCCCCCATACCCCCCAGGGTTCGGTCGCGACCAAAGTGTAGCAAACCGGCACGCAGTTGCGCGCGTCGGAATGTCCCTCTTCGCACAGAAAGCAATTGCCCGTCGTGCGGGCGGTGATTCGCACCGATGGCGGATAAGGCCAAATTGCGTGGCCGTGGTTTCCTCGCCACTCTAATCCTGTTCGAACAGAACCAGTTCCGATGACAGGGTGGATTCCAGACGAATTGGCAATCCATCGCGGGCGAGTTCCAGGCCACGCATGCTTATCGTCTCTCCGAGACCGTCGTAGGTGACACGGTACGTGCGGCCCAGAGAGAGACCGCGAGGCTTTAGAAGATAGACTGTGTCTTCGCTACGTGCGACGCGCGCGACGGTCGCCCAACCACGCGACCGATCTGGCGCTGCGTACTCCATCGCAAACCAGGCGCCCGATGAGACTCCGGTCGTCCCGGAGACGGGCGCATGGTGGTAGACCTTACAAGTTGGCAGAATCGGACGGATAAAGCGTTTGTAGGTCTCGGCGTAATGGAGGTAACGTTTCCGAACTTCTTCGCCAAGTTGTTCGACGTTTGGCGCGACGCCGGAGATGATGAAAGGAGTGCCCAGGCTGTAGACCGAGCGCAAATGCGTGTCGAGGTGACCACGGTCGACACCGTTGCCGATGCCGAGAACCAGGATTTCCGGCGGCAGGGCGCAGGTCACACCGCTGTACGCGCGAAACGTCAATGGTTGGCCCGCTTCGGCCAGAAATGCCTCATGGCAGCGGCCGACCATACCGAGGTCGAGGCGTTGGCAACCAGCCGACGCCTGCTGTAATGCGACGTTTGGGTGTTTTAAGCGCGCATCCTCAAATAGCTTGTACAACGCATCGTAGTATCGCCATGCAACGCTCTCTTGAAATCCGTGACGGGGAATCTGTACGTTGATTGATGAGTCGTTGTTATAGTCGTGCCGGTAGAGAGCGAGTTGGTACTCGCGAATCAATTGGTCTAAATCGCGCGCCACATGACTGTAGACTTCCGGCTGGATCAGCGCCAAGGTATTCGGCTTCCAGAGCCAATCGGAATGTGACTTGATGATCGGACTTTCTTCCCACCGACCACGACCGCCTTCGATTTCGGCATAGAGTCCGAACGTCATATCGCGCCTCTTGGCGCGTTCGACGATCGGATCCAGACCTTGCGGAAACCGATCGTGAGCGGGAACCCAGTTGCCGGAGAACTCCCACCACCAGGCATCGAGCACGAACGTTTCGCACCCGATGGCACCGGCAAGATCGACAGCCGTAAGGACGCTCTCTTCATCAAATCCCGGGCGCTCGGCATCCTCATAGACGGGGATCCCATGGTACGCCGTATCACCTGGCAAGCAGAACTGAATCCGTTGCCTGCGTTCAGAGTTGATGGTTGGCAGCACCGACTTTCTCAGGTGATCGTGCATAGCATGCACCGCACTGTCAAAATCTCCCTCGATGTGCCCGAGGTGAACGGCGGGAGTTCGCACCGTTTCGCTCGGTTCGACGACTCTCAGGGCCTCCGGAGACCATGGGCCGATCGAGAAGCTCAATCCTGCGTCTGAATCTTCTGGTGTTTCATGGCGATTGAATGACATTTCGAAGTCGCCCGACCACGCGAGATGCGCAATGCAGTACTCTCCCTTGTCCTCGTTTCGAACGATGAAGAAGGGGTCATCGTGACCACCTCCAGTCCCTCCACGCAGCTGCGTGAGACCAGGCGCGAGGGCTTGCCACTCTAGCCAGCCCTGCGAGCCGGCAGTGTCACGCGTGAAGTAGCCGAGCGTAAAATCTTGCTGGCGTGGCCAGAGTCTACCCGACCAAACTGAGATTCCAGTGATCGCGATCGGGGTCTTATTGTCGTTTCTGATCTCGAGCCAGCGCTCGATGACCGGTGTTCCGTCAAGCACCGTGTGAACAATCAAGCCAATCTGCGCTTCTTCGTGGCGCAACTCGATGGAAAAATGCTTTCGCGCGGTGTCATTCGTCGCGATCTCCTTTCCACCGATCCAGTGCCAGCCACGATCGAGGCGCTCTGGTGGAGATTCGGGGGAACGCTTGATCTGGATTTCGAACGCGTCTGAGTCGTCCCAACGTTCATTTGCGAAGTGCGGCCGTCCGTCGGTGGCGCGGTATCGTACAACCCAGCGCGAGTCTACGAATGCTTCGGTGTAGATTGTCGTGCCAGTTGTAGCGCGTACTTCGCGTGCTGGCGTATCAAGAACGGTAAAGTTTGCGAGTTGGCCAAACGCAAGTTTAGGAGTCAGACAGCAAAAGCAGATTAGCAGAAAAGACGAGAGAGTTTTTCGATCCATTGATAATTATGCATGTTGCAACGTGGAGAGCTGGAATTCAAGCGATTACGCATCGTATTGATAATGATTGTAACTTCCCTCCGACGATATAAATACATAAATAGCTCCAGCTTTGTCCTTTCTGACAGATGGGACTATTCGGTGTCATGTGGCTAAGCTTTTTCGGAACTCTCCGATTCGTTCACAGACGATGAATGCGGGCCCTAGTAGTTGTGGTGATGACAGCTACTGCCTGATTTCACTCCGCCCGCACGAAAAGCGGCCGCTAGCTAAGGGCGGAGGGACATCCCGCGGTCGGTTTAATGCCTTAGACCCAAGTTGAAGCGGTTTGTGCATCTTCATCGTCCTATGCACCCTGCAGAAAGTGCGGGGGTGACCATGACCTCAGACCGCTAATGTTCATAGAACGGTCGGCGTCCTTGTCTCTCGATTCCACACGAGGTGATCACCACCGCTTGTGGAATCCGCTCTCTAAGAATCACCCCTAATCGCGGTCATCGTCCCGTTTTACTCGCCGTTGGTGGCATTCTGGGATTTTGATTTACGGAATGCTTAGACGGGACAAACAATCACGATGAAACGGGCTTCAGGACGTGGATTGCGGTGTGTTTCAACAAACGTTCGTTTGATGAGACACCTTTTCTTAGCGGATATGGCTACAGCAATATGCTTAGTACCCTAAATTCCGCAGTCTCAACTCGCAGCGTTGCACGGAAAAAATGCTAGCTGGAGTTTCCTCGCCGCGCGGCGGTCAATTCCCCTTGGACCTCGGAGATGGGCTTGGTGCTCAAGAATCGACTGAGTAGTTTGCGCGTATCGGCGAATAGCTTGTCGATGCGGGCCTGCACCTTGGGGTCGCTCGATTGGTGCAGCTTGCGCTGCTTCTCGGTCTGGATATCTCGGTCGAACTGCGATCGTCCGGGCAGGCCGTCCAACTCGGTGAAAAGTTCTTGAGCGTCGTCGACATCACCGTTCTTGATTCGGTCGCGAACGCGAGCAATCAGTATATTGCGTTTGGCGACCGTGTCGATCAGTTGCTCAGTGAGCGACGTCAGCGCCGATTGAGCACGTAGACGAGCCGTGTCGTCAGCGATCGGCACCTCAACCAGCGGCTTCGCTCCCGGCACGATCGGCACCTTTGCGAGTAGCTGCCCTTCGCTGCGCAGAAAGAGCAGCGATACCGCCTGATCGGTCGGAGTCAGCTCGACGGAACCATCGCCATCGGTTAGGCCGAGGGCAACACTTTCGGTCGCGTCGGGTTCCCGGCGAAATACTTCGTAGCCAGTTAGGCCAACGGTCGAATCGTGCCGGGCATAAAATCGCACTTGGGTCGATCCACTTGGCGCTCGCAACGATAGCGCAAGGTGTTCGATTCTGCCTCGACGACGTACACCAAACGGTCGGCGCGTGCCCGTATGTACCTTGCCATGCCAGCCGTCATCCTGCTGGTCTGCCAAGGTGAGATAGGTCCACGGGATATCGCGAATGCTGTCCGCTTTGATTTCGCCCGATGAGCTCGTCCGCACCATCATCGGCTGCAGCGGCTCACCAGAGACCGTCAGGAAGCTCAGATCTGCTTGTTGCGGTAGCTCGCTGCCTTTGAATTTCAAAAGTACTTCCGAGTCGCTATCTGGCAACGAGCGGATCGTCGCCAACGGCGAGAAGGTCTGACATACCAGATCGAAACAGTTCTCGTGCAGCATCGAGTGTTGACGCACGCTTCGCCGCCGGGTGACTCCCCAGCGCTGCGTCGTGCAGTCAAACTCTCGACAGCGGAGCTCGATGCCCGTCCGCGTGACGCGCACGCAAAGAAAGATCTGCTTGTCGCTACCGCTGACCAGCTTCGAGATATCAAGCAGACCCTCAGGCGGACTCTCCGGCTCGTCGAGCACCGTCTGTAGACGCTGCTTGTCTTCGCCGCTGGCAATGACCATCGTGGTCTTCCACAGTGGATAGATGGTTGTTCGCAACTCCGTGGTCAGCGCGGCGAGCAACGCTTGACTGGCGCCAGGGCGAGGCTGCGCGGCATCGTCGATTGCTATGTTGAGCGACACTCGATACGGTGACAGCTCCCAGTACTTCTGCGTAGCGGCGCGAGTGTTAGCCTCTAGACAAAGTTGCGTCGCCACGACTAGAGCAATTGTCAATCGGGCCCTCGACAAGAGGCGAGTTTGCGAAGAGGTCATATCAGCGTCGACCTCCACGAATATTCCGCCGCCATTGGGCAACATTCTGATACAGCGCAACCGGAGTCGTTCCAATGCCGTCAAGCGCCTCGCGGTGTGCAAGATAGTCGAGCGTTTGCCAAAGTGGAATCACTGGCAGGTCGTTAAACGCGATCTCGTGTACTTCGCGCAGGCGGGCACGCACTTCCTTCCAATTGTTCGCGCGGTCGACGTCTGTTAAAGCGAGACTCATCGGCGAACTACAGCGGCCAGCCAGTCCCGACGGGCCCAGCAAACGCCTGGCATCGACGATTGGTTCCCAGATTGCTAGCTCGGCGTATAGCAAATCGTACTTTGCTGGCAGCTGATCATTTGATTCGATTCGAGCAAGCTGCACCGGAATGCCGATGGCACCAAGCTGCAGCTTGATGGTCTGGCAAGCGGCTATCGCGGCTGGGCTGGTTGGATGCGCAATCACAAGCGGCTCGACTTTTATTGTGGGCTTAGCCTTCGCGTCGACGGCACCGGCGTTGTCGTCTGAGCCTTTAGGGACTTTGCCCTTCTTGATTGCCTCAATCTTCGCAAGCGAGTTCCTTGCGACCGCTGCTAAGACCGCCGCCAACCTGGGCTCGTAAGTTCGCGGCTGCCGGCCTTGATTGTAGGCGTAGCCAACGGGATCGGTGATGGTGACCCCTGCGGGCATCGGTGCACTAAGCACACGAAAGCCCGCCTTCAAATCGCCGCCAAGCAGAATATCGTTAAGAATCTGCTGCCGATCCACGCCGTAGCAGATAGCACGACGAAACTCCCGACGCCCCATCAGGGGATTTTCGTAGTTTGGGATCAGCACGTGCACGATAGGAAGTCGATAAGGTGCAACAGCGACGCCTGGCGTCTGTTGTATCCGCAGAACTTGCCAGGGTGGCAAACGAGCAATCACATCGACTTCGCCGCTTAGCAATTCTGCGAACGCAACTTCTTCGTTTTCATAGTACGTCTCAATAATCGTCTTCGGTCCGGGCTGGTCGGTTGATGCGGGACGATACGTGACGGCATTGCTCTGGTCGTTGCTTCTCGAGGCCAAGTATCCAACTTCGGGGCCGCCAACGCTGCCGAGGTCTCGCAATGATAATTCGAGCAACGATTCTGGACGAACGTGCGAGCGAACCCATTGGATGCGAACTTGGGTGCCGCGCAGAATCTCGACGTCCCGCAGCAAGGTCGCAAAATCGACTCGGAACTGGTCGTGATGCGGATCGGCGCGCCGCAAGAGTTCCAGCGCCACGACGTCGGCCGATAGTCCTCGCTCCATCGCCGTCTCATTCAACTCCAGATCGAGTTCCAACCCCGTGTCGTCGCTGGTCAATTGTCCCCAAGGACTAGCGTAATCACCGCCTTCGGCTCCAAAACCAACCAAGCTGACGAGTCTGGGATTCGTAAGTTGATCGATCCGGCGCGCCTCGACGCTTAGCGGTAGCGGCGATTCAGCAGGCAGCTGATCGACAGCCACAACGAGTTGCGGTGATTTTCTTTCGATCTCCGCCATCATCTCCCTCGCGCCGCTCGCATCGGGAAGGATATCAAGAGCGCGTCGCAACGCCTGTCTGGCCTGCGAGTATTCCTCGCGATCGACGGCCCGTCGGGCGATGTTGAGTTGACGACTGGCTCCCTGTTCGAACTTCGCCTGCCATGTTGCGATGTTTGCCACTCCAAGCTCTGCAAAGCTCTGATTCAGCAAGTCGAGCACCGCACGCGCGGCTTTGAAATTGCGTGTGGTCAGATGGCTATCGATCATCCGATCGGTGACCAGCTCTACAAAACGCTTGAGTCCGCGTTGGTTTGGATCGAGTTC
>JBCDBK010000153.1:0-6815 GCA_039184115.1 Planctomycetota bacterium
CCAACTTTCTCAATACCTGGATCAGAAACGACCAACGCGCGCGTTGCGCCAAACCATGCTGCCGCCTCGCCAAGTGAGGCGATTTGCCCCGCACCCAAAAGGACTCGCGTCGGTGTTTTGAGGTCGGGGGAGGGCATGGGAAGTGATGAATTATGACTGATGATCTATGAATGAGGAATGTTTTCGAATGATCTTGCTCGTGTATCCATCACTCATCATTCATCGCTCATCATTATTGCTAGGCAAGCTGCAGCGCCCGGTTTTGGTACAAGAACTCTATCAAGTTCCCCTCGTGCGGCTGCAGCCAGTCGAGTTTCGGCGTCGGGATCGGTCCCAGGTTTAGCCGGTCGATCTGCGTCGATGAAATCAGGTCGAAACGGAAATCATCGTCCTCGGTGATCGCCGTGCCGACCAGCGTGTAGTCCATCGCCTTGAGCATCTTCGCCTGCGGGCACTCGACGACGTTGACCATCGGGAACATGTATTCCTTGTTCCGCGACTCCGACTCGTGCGAGGCGTGGTGCAGCACCACCGGGCGGAGGTACGCCACCGGCGGTCTTTCTACGACGCGATCGCCGTACGTTTCGGTCATGTTCGTGACCAGCGGCGACGCCTCGACGTCGCGCTCGATGGCGCCGTAGATCGCGGGGGCGGCGCCCTCGATCGTGAAGGCGGCGAGGCCGGCGTTTGGGTCGTCGGGCGGGAGGACTTCGATCGGGCCAAGCTTGGCGGCCAATGCCTCGGAGATTTCCTTGGTGTGCCGCGAGGCGTAGATGCTCGTCGCGTTGATGCAGCTGCGGCCGCCGTTCTTGTAAACGCTGTCGACCATCAGATCGAGGTGCTGCTCCCAGTTGTCGACCTGGTCGTCGCCGAAGATGATCTTCGAGTAGCCGGGGCCGTGAACTTGAACGCGGGGGTTGCCGGCGTACTGCTCGACGGTCTGTGGGCCGCCAAAGATCATCGCTCGGCGGCAAGACGAGAGAATCGCCCCGCCGATGTCCGCCCCGGCGCCGGGGTACAAACAAAACGCCTCGCGGGGGATGCCCGCCTCGGTCATGGCGGCGAACACGCGGTACGGCGTCCACGGCTCGCTGCTGCCCGGCTTGAGGACGAGCCCCATCTGCAACGCGATCACCGGCAGCCACAGCGTGTGTACGCCAGGCGAGTTCGACGGCAGCACGGCGCCCAACGCATCGCACTGCGCCTGGTAGCTGACCGTTACGCCGCGGCCCTCTTCGCCATAGCCGCGGGCCAAGATGTTCAGGTCGAGCCCGCGAGTGAGGCAATCCAGAATCTGGTCGATGTTCTTCAACACAAACGCATTCTTAACGACGTTCGACTCGCACATCGAAATCGGCATGCCAGTGGTCGCCGACTGTTGATGGATGAAGTCCGCTGGCGATTGTGGCGAATTCCCCACAGTGACCGTGCCCGACTCAAACAGCTCGCCCGCTGCCTTGAGCTTCTCAATCAACTCCGCCGGCGACATCGCCTGCAACGCCTTACGCGCCTTGCGGGCCTTCTTGGCGTCACGCTGAATAATGCCCGCACCGACGCAGTGCACCTTAGCGACCGGCTCGCCGGTGTAAAAGTGCTTGACTTCGTCAACATCGAGCGACTGGTAGGGCTCGCCCCATCTTATTGCTGGTAATTCGATCATGGAAAGAAATTATGAATTATGAGTGATGAATGATAAATGTTTGTTGGGCGTTCACCTTCGTTTAGGCTTGGTTCTTTCTTTGGTCGTCTTTACGCTCGCAGTTAACATAGCGACTAATTGATTGGCTTCGTCCTGGAGATTCTGCAGGTGTGATTCGGGCATAATTTCTGAGTCAACAAGTAGTTCCAGCCAGTATTGAGTTTCTTCGAGTTCTTGTAGTCCGCCTTCGATCTTGCTGATGAATTCTGCCGAAGACCTAGCTCGGCAAGCTTCGCGATAACGGGCTCCAACCGAAGTGCCGGAACGCAGCACCTGCTTCCCGATGACCTGTGCTGTCGTGCTCTTGGGAAGTGCTTCGTACAAACGAATAACCCGAAGAGCAAATTCTTTCGTGCGACCCTTGAGTTGATTCTCCACAAGTCACCGCCCTACAAGCCATTCATCATTCATCACTCATAATTCATCATTTCAATAAACCCCAACGGTAGTTCCGCCCTGCAGCTTGCTAAACGGCCGGACGCCGCTGATGCCGTCCCAGGGGTAGGCTTCGCACGGGGGTTCGCGTTCGCCTTCGTCCCGTTCGAGGAAGCCGGGGACGAAGAACTCTTTGGTCAGGGTCGTCAGCTTGCTGCGGCCCGTTTCGCCGTAGCCGACGATCTCGTCCGTCTTATCGAAGTCGACGCACTCCAGCACCGCGCGGGGCTGCGGGGCGTGGTAGGTGATCTTGTACTCGTTCTCGGCGTTCACCAGTTCGCTGCAGGCGAGGCCCATCAGGGTGTTGCCGTAGGTCGGTGTCATGTAGATGCCGGACTCTTCGGGCGGGCCGCCGAACAGCTCCTCGACGCAGAACTTGGTCCACTGCGGTGTGAACTCCGTGCCGCCGGAGAAGATGCCGGTGATGCCGCACTCGGCGAGGCTCGTGTCGCGCTCTTCGAGTTCGAGGCACAACGCCTCGATCAGCTTGGGCGTGCCGAACATGCACTTCACGTCGTGCCCGGCGGTGAGAACCGTGATCGCCTGATCGATGCAGTGCTGCTTGTAGGCGTTGGCCTGCTCGATCCAACCCTTCTTCAAACACTTCACGACCCATCGCGGATCGAGGTCAATGCAGAAGCAGATGCCGCCGCGGTGCTGGGCGAGGTGTTCCACCGCGAGCCGCAACCGTCGCGGGCCGCTGGGGCCGAGCATCAACCAGTTGGCGCCTGGCGGGAAATACTGATCGGGCAGCGTGTCGCTGAACAGCGAGTAGTCGGTGCGGAAATCGTCGATCGCGATCCGACTTTTGGGGATGCCCGTCGTGCCGCCCGTTTCAAACACGTACACAGGCTTATCGGCCAACCCCTTCGGCACCCACCGCCGCACGGGCCCGCCGCGGAGCCACTCGTCCTCGAACTCCGGGAATTTTTTCAAGTCGTCGTAGCACTTCACTTCGGTCAGCGGATCGAAGCTCAGTTCCTTGGCCTTCTCCAGCCAGAACGGACTGCCCGTCGATTCGTGAAAATGCCACTGCACGATTTCGTACGCGTGTGCGTCGAGAGCTTCCTGCGCAGCGACGATCGCCTGCGAATCTACCTGGGTCACGATCAAGTACCTTACCTAACCTATGTATTTCAGTCGATCGACCTGACAGGGAACGGCCAGAGCCGATGGTGGCAGACCAGACGCCACCTGTTAGTGACCTTACCGCAGGTACCAGGCAGTCGCAACGGGCCAGTTGCGCATGCAACAGGCTTTTTTGACTGCGAACGAAGATTCCGATTCGGCCGACTTTGGACAGCTAAGCTTGCTGCGACGTCGCGTTGGGCGAGCTGCTGAGCTGAGCCAGCACTTGGATAACGCCATTAAGATGTGCCAGACGGGGGCCGAAGCGATCAACGAACTCGTTGAGCATGAATTCGCCATCGATCATGTCTTCGGCCGTGTGATTGATCTCTTCAGTGATACGCTCCAAATATTCGAGCTGTACTCGGCTGAGCGATTCCGCTGCTTCGCGGCATGACTCGGCGAGCGCCGGGTTGGCGTTTCGCCACTGATGCAATTCCTGAGCTCGCTGTTTCTGGTTGTTTGCCATAACGCCAACGAGTTCTTCGAGGATTTCGTTGGTGCGGTCTTGTGCGGCCAGCACTTCGCGGAGCAGCTCAGCTTGCTCCATCTGTGATACGGCCTGAGTCTGCGGGTTGCTTCCTGCAGTCACATCCACTTGAGAAAACATTGGTGGAGCGGGTTGGTGACTATTTGACATCGAAAACTTGTTTCCTTTCTCGATGGAACTCAGCTCGAATCGGCTTCGAAGATGAGAATCCAAAGGTGGACGGGCCACCTTGTGGCAAATGACTGGTTTTGTTGCGAGAGAAGACTGCTAACACTGGCTGCCAGCACAGTGCTGTCAGTTGCGGGGCAGTCAGCCGTTGGCTCATGACTGATCCGAAGAGCCTCTAAACAGGGGATCGATTCACCTGACACCGCCCGTGCCACTAGACTTGGATTGACCCTGCCTCCCAGCTTCCCATTTTACTGAAACTTGAAGGAATTTCTACTAGGCGGCGATATTTGCGTACGTTGGCGGCACTAAAGTCGACACCGCTTATGGTTCGATGCTGGAGAAGCTGAGTTGCCCCGTCACCAGGCAAGGTTTGGGGGTGTTCGGCTCTTGCTATCAGTCGCACCGTGATGGAACCGCATGTGTCTAACTCCTTGTCTGCCTTCGGCTTTCTCACAATTCTCGAGGACCAGCAGCACGGCTTCTTTGGTGGCTACCTGCTGCTGTCGGCGCTAGGACGGCCACTCGAATTCCATTGCTCGACCCCCATTCTGCCCAGCCAGGCCCAAAGAATCCTCTACGGCAGCAATTTACGGTCGTTCGTATTGGGCGAGTTAATCGGGCAAACTTTGGTCCGCAAAGCTCAGCTGCCGGTGCATGCAGTCCTGACAGATTTGCCTGAAATGCTGAGCATGGGGCTATTCTGGGACGGTACGCTCGCTTGCGTTTCAGCTGGCGAAGCCGAGTCGGAGGCAACCACCGTCGGCGATCCAGCTTCCACAGGTCCGGTTTTGGAATGCGCAGGCTTTCGTCTGGTTGGCTCGGCAACGTGTTCTTGGGCGGCGGAAGAACTGCGTGAGGCACTCGAGCCGCTTGTCGCACACGTGGACTTGGACGAGCCTTTTGAGCGCATTCGCGAGGCCATTCAAGAGGCGCAACGTGTGACCCAGCCGTCCGCGCCGGAGGTCGACGATCATCCCGCTGCCGCCTAAACATCTCGCCTCGGTCGATCGCTATCCTTCGATATTTTCCCGGTCGGGCGAATTAGCGATCGACGCTCCGCTTGTCCACGAGCTGGCTTGCGAGTTTGACCCGCCAGCCGCAATCACCGTGCCGCTCACCACGCCGACGATCAAGACCGTTGGCTGTCTGTTTCCTGAAGGCTACGCTGCGCTCGCGCCGGGTAGCGGCAGTTCGCCGCTGACTCCGCCGCAACCGACTCCGCCCCAACAGCCGGTTCCGTCGGGTGAGTCGTCGTCGCGCAGGCGGCTGGATCTGTCGTCGCTTACCCGCGTTCGTCCGCCGCGCGATGTGGTTAAGCTCGAAGATCGCTTGCTCTACTTATTACAGCCGCCGCTGGAGCATCTCTTCTCTTGCGAATCGCTCGAGTTTCCCTTTCACCCGTTCCCGTACCAGCTCGACGGCATCGCTTTCTTGTATCCGCGGCACGAAGCCGTGCTCGCCGACGAAATGGGACTCGGCAAGACGATGCAGGCAATCGTCGCGATGCGATTGCTTGCGCATCAAGGTCATGTCCGCCGCGTGTTGCTCATTTGCCCCAAGCCGCTCGTCACGAATTGGCAGCGCGAAATCGCCCAGTGGGCGCCTGAGTTGCCCGTCACGGTGATCGAAGGCAAGCAGTCGCGACGCGAATGGTTGTGGGAAAACGCCGAAACGGGCGTGCTGCTCTCGAACTACGAATCGCTAGTCCGAGACCAACCTTATGCCAGCCGTGTAGCTCAGCCGTTTGACCTGATGATTATCGACGAGTCGCAGCGCATCAAAAATCGCTTGGGCACGACCAACGAAGTCGTCTGCAGTATCCCGCGACGGCGCAGTTGGGCATTGACCGGCACGCCGATCGAGAATTGCGCCGACGATCTCGTCGGCATCTTTCAGTTTGTGTCGCCTGGCTGTCTGCGACCGCAGATGAAAACCGTCGACATCCGCAAGTCGGTTGAAGACTACGTGATTCGCCGCAATAAAGATCAAGTCGATATCGAATTGCCACCCAAGATGTTTCGGGACGCCAACGTGCTGCTCTCGCCCGAGCAACAACACGCGTACCAGCTGGCCGAGGACGAAGGTATCGTGCGTCTGAACAACATGCACGCCGAGTTGACGATCCAACACGTCTTCGAACTTGTTTTACGACTCAAACAGATCTGCAACTTCGACCCAGCCACAGGCAGCAGCGCGAAGGTCGATCGCTTGGAGGCTGACCTCGAAGAGTGCGTTGCCAGCGGACGCAAAGCAATCGTATTCAGCCAATGGGTCAATACGATCGAAAAGCTCACTCAGCGCTTGTCTCGCTTCAATCCGCTCGAGTATCACGGCAAAATTCCCTCAAAGCAGCGTGACCCGATCATCCAGCGCTTTCGTGACGATCCGAGCTCGCATGTCTTGTTGATGAGCTACGGTGCCGGTAGCGTCGGGCTCAACCTCCAGTTCTCGCAGTATGTGTTCCTGTTCGACCGTTGGTGGAATCCAGCCATCGAAGATCAGGCAATCAATCGTGCCCATCGCATCGGCGCCGCCGGCCCCGTCACGGTCACTCGCTTTATCACTTCAGGCACGATCGAAGAACGCATCGACCGCGTGCTCGAAGAAAAACGCGAGTTATTCAATGCCGTGTTCGATCCCGACGCCGAGCCTGTCCGAGCGTCGGGCCTCTCGCGCGAAGAAATCTTCGGTCTGTTTCAGCTCAATTTTCCCACGCAAGACGCAGCCGCCTGAG
Source organism: Planctomycetota bacterium (assembly GCA_039184115.1). Lineage (GTDB taxonomy): Bacteria > Planctomycetota > Planctomycetia > Pirellulales > Lacipirellulaceae > Bythopirellula. The sequence continues at coordinate 6,658 of JBCDBK010000153.1, forward strand.
CCGTCGGAGAGCCGCTCGCGCCGTCGCGCACGAGTTCTGTAACACCGGCTGTTTCAAAACAACGTTGCCCCTTACGTAACCCACTGTTTTAAATGCGTCTAGCCACCGCAAAGTTGGCAAAAACGAAAAACGCGTTTAAAAATTAAGAAAATCGAAGG
>JBCDBK010000154.1:0-6651 GCA_039184115.1 Planctomycetota bacterium
CCCTCGTCTTCCTGAGATTTCTGTGGTTCAAAGAACGCCAAACCAGCGATGAAGGTCACCAGCAACAGGATCCCAGCGGCGACTTTGTTGGCGTTTTCTTCGGCGAACAAGCCATCAAGACGTTGCTGCCAGCTAGCGGGAGCGTTGCGCGACTCCATTCCCATTGTCGCGACTGTGCTCAGCGCCGAGCCTTCGGTTCGCCGAGCAGTAACCGCGCTGGGACGCAGAGCCAAGTCCGAAGCTGACAACGAGGTCACGCTGGAGTTGGTCCTTTCTGTCGACGCGACGATCGTCGGGGTATGCGAGTTGAGTATGGCTAGGGCGTCTGACGCCGACCGCGGACGATCGCCCACCTGTTTGCTGAGCAGTCGGTCGATCGTAGCGGCCAGTCGTGGATCGACCTTTGGCAGTACCGTCGCAACTTCGGCAACTCGCTCCTCGCTTGCCGCGTGCCAACGTAACCAGGTCTCGCCCCCCGCCTCCAGGTCCAAGCCGCAGTCGGCAAAGCAGCTAAGAAACTTTCGTCCTGATAGCGCCTCCAGCGCGATCATCCCCAGCGCGTACAAATCGACTGCTTCGCCTACGGCTCCAAATCGGCTTTCATCGAGAATTTCGGGGGCTAGGTACTTCTCGTTGCCCGGCAGCAGCTGTAATTCTTCGCCAACTCTTCGACCAGAAATTCGATCGAGCTTGAATGTCCCCATCTCGCTGGACATGATCACCGCGGGAGCAAGCGCGCCGTGAATCTTTCCTTGGCGGTGCAGATATTCGAGCCCGGACAGCGTGTCTTGCAACAATCGCCTCACCTCTGCTTCCGACCAACCATTTTTGGGCAACTCTTCATCGAAGGCAGGCTTGCAGAACTCAGCGACCACCCTACCTGCCGGCTGTTCGATGCTGTAAATCGAAACGATGTTGCTGTGGTCGGTCTTGGCCTGACTCTGCGAGCGTCGCCAGAAATCGTCAACGAGGCTGGTGTCGCTTTGTGCTTCCGTCCTCAGCATGTGAATCGCGACATCGCGCTTCGCCGAGTGATCCCAAGCTTCGTAAACCACCGCATCGGCAGACTCGCGGATCTGCCGCAGGATTTCAATCGAATCGACATCTGCGGTCATGGCGTTCTTCACCGCTTCGGTCCGATTCGTGGGTGTCGGTTTCTGGCCCGCCTTGGTGCTGGCACGAACATCGCCGGTGCCAGGCGACGCTAGGCTGCTACTCGGCGATACGAGATCCTCCCAGTCCTTGCGCAGACTCTTCGGGACGTCCATCCGGTCTTTGGCTTGCATAGTTTGCCTCCGCAGTGATTTATGGTGCCTTCATTACTGAAATACCCGTTCGCGACGTCAGCGGCCAAATCTGTTGCGGAAAGTTTTTTTCGTGGCAGCAGGAATTCTTTGACCGGTCGCGGCCGTATATGGAATTGGGTTGTCAGACGACGAGTACGGGCTGTGCTCGCTGCCTTAGACACTCTAGATAAGAGGATTGATCATGCCCCAGATTCCCTCGCAGCTGGGACCCGACGGCATTCGCGGCTATCAAATCGAGGCACTCCTGGCCGAGTCCGAAAGCGCATGGACTTACCGGGCGCACCATCCAGAGGCGAATCACGTGGCGCTGAAAATGCTGAAGCCCTCGGCTGACGCATTCGCAGTGCTGCGCATGTACCACTATGCTCGGCAGACGCTATCGCCTGCTCACCCGGCGGTCGTCCGCACCATCGAGGTCACCGAGCTCGACGAAACACATCTGCTAGCGACAGAACTAGTTGACGGAAGAGACCTATGGAAACTCTCGACTCGGGTCGATTGCTTCGACTTAGAAACGGCTGTCCGCACGACGATCCAAGTTGCCTACGCTCTTGATACAATCCACGCCGTAGGCTTAGTACATCGAGCCGTCACGCCCGATCACGTCATCATCGACACCGCGGGACAGACGCGGCTGCTGAACCTGGGATATAGCTCCGGTCAAGAATCCGGAAAACACTATCGTAACCAGCCGCTACGCAACGATTGGGCACTTGCACCCGAGGCACGCGACTACAATCGAAGAGTCACGACGCTTGCCGACGTCTACTCTCTGGGTGCGCTGTGCCTATTCATGCTTTCTGGCATCCGTCTAACGGGAAACGTCGACGCAATGGCCGTCGATCGTAACTTGGAACGCATCGCCGCGGCCATTCCAAACCGCAACCAACTCGCCGAACTACTGACAGGGTGCCTGTCTGCTCGACGGCGCGACCGTCCACGCAGTGTCTGGCAATTTGCCAGGCAGCTAAGCCAAGCCGCTGACGTCGACCTCGCAACACTTTGGACGACGCCTCCCTTGGCGGCCGAAACCACCGAAGCCCGTAATGCGGAAGCAAACTGGTACATCATGTCCCAGGGCCGACGAGGTAAATCCCGATTGCACCGCGGCACCTGGTCGCAAGTGGCGCGCTCGCTGCTGCACGGCCGGCTCGTCGGGCACGAACTCGCTTCCAAAGGGCTCGGACAGTCATTTCGCCCCCTGTCGGAGTTCACCGATTTTGCACAACTTCTCCCACCAAAGCCTGCGACGAGCTGATCGCCGCTAACCAGCCTTGCAAGGACTTCGTTATGGACCGTAAAGAACTCTACCGACAGAGCCTAGACTACTTTTTCGCCCCACTTCTACCGGTGCTGGAAAAGGAAGATGACGTCACGGAAATTCTGATCAACGGTGCGAACCAGGTCTACTTTGAATCGAACAATTCGCTGCAGCTGTCGAAAGTGCGTTTCCCAGACGAAATGTGGCTTGCGTCGATGGCACAAAACATCGCTGAGTACGTCGGTCGCAATCTCGATAGCGCGAACCATAGCCTCGCCGGACGGCTGCCAAAAGACTGCTGCATCGGCGATGCACGCGTACACGTGGTCGCTCCGCCCGCATCGCGCGACGGGTTTAGCATCTCCATCCGGCGATTCCGCGACAAGCGTTTCACGATGAAGCAGCTCGTTAGCAAACTCGCACTGACCGAAGAAGCAGCCCAGCTTTTGCGGCTGGCGGTGCTGATGAAGTGCAATATAGCTGTCTCTGGCGGTACCGGCACCGGCAAGACGACTCTGCTCAACGCCTTAGCGTCTGCGATTCCTGATTCGGAGCGGATCCTGGTCATCGAGGAAACCTCGGAGATCAATCTGGATCAGCCGCACACGGTGCATTTTGAGACACAACAGGGCGACATTCGCAATCGCGGCCAAGTGACGATTCGCGATTTGTTCGTCGATTCGCTCCGGATGCGTCCTGATCGGATTATTGTCGGCGAAGTTCGTCAAGGCGAGGCCCTCGATATGGTGCAGTCCATGCTCTCTGGCCACGCTGGCGCGCTGACGACCGTGCATGCCAGCACGCCGCGTGACGCACTGACGAGACTCGAGACCCTCTGCATGATGACCGAAGAAGCTATACCGCATCATGTAGCGAAAATCCAAGTTGGGTCGGCCATGCACCTTGTGGTGCAGATTGAACGCTACAAGAACCAGCGGCGAGTTCGCTCAATTAGCGAGTGCTGCGGGCTCGATCCCCAAAACGAGTATCGTCTGCGCCCACTTTATCGAACGGTCTACGACCACGGCGCAAAGGAATCTGTGCAGGCGACGCTGAAACGCACCAGCCAACGACCAAGATTCGCTCGCGAGGCACTTGGTTATGCGTCCGCTTCCGACTTCCCCGCGCTGGATTGGCTGTTTCACGCCAACGACAACGTCGCCGTCCGACGAAGAACTACACAAAAATTCAAGAAGCGAGAAAAAAGCGTGGCCAGTCGTCTCACCAACGGGAATTCCATTGATAGAGGCGGGGCAAACCCTCGCTAGAACAAGCCTCCCACGCGACTCGCTGTGAGTTGTTCCTGGCTCACCCGGACACAGAGAGTCGCATTCAACTGACGTTTTTATCAAGGAGAAGCAAGATGAACGAAGTAAAGAAGTTCGCCCTTCAACTGCATCGCAACGAAGAGGGCATGGAGACGGTGCAGATCATCATGATCATGGCCATCGCCGCGCTGTCACTGACGGGCATGAACAGCATCACGGGTATCACAGCAGGTGGTGAAACGAGCGGCGGCGGTATCTTCAGCTGGGTGTCTGACGCTCTCGGTGGTCTGTTTGGTGGTGGCGATGGAGGCGGATTCCTGTCGGGAGCACTCGGCGGTATCGGCAGTGCCATCGGCGGCGCACTAGGCTTCTAAGGCGCTGAAAATTGCCGGGTGGATCGCACCGCGACCACCCGGCACCACTTTATTTCGATGAGACAACTGCAATGAGCTCCTCAGCCACCAACCTACGAGCCTCGCTCGACCCTGGCGTCACGCACCGTCATCGTCAACGCGACCTTCCGACAACAACAGACCTGCAAATTACCCTTACCGGTCGAAAGGTCGCGTTGACCATCGCGGTGCTGCTCCTGCTGGTGTACAGCCAGGTTCTACTGCAGAACATTTCCAACGCCTTACTTGTGTTGCTGCTAGCCGCCGCCTGCCACCATGATTGGTCGAAACTGAAAATCCCCAATTCGCTTACCTATCCGGCAGTCGTCGCGGGACTCGGCCTCAACCTGTTTGCTACCGCCTTAGTGGCTTTCTCTGGTAGGACAACGCCCGAATGGCTGGGTACCGTCGGCCTAGCGAACTCGTTGTTGGGACTGTTCGTAGGATTCAGCGTAATGGCTATCGTATTTGCGATCGCTCGTAAAGGCGCGGGCGACGTCAAACTTGCGGCCGCTATGGGCACGCTTGTCGGCGCGGCCGACATGTTCGCAATCCTGATCTGGTCGCAGCTGCTGGCAGCAGTTTTTGTTGCACTCTGGGCGATTGTTGCAATCGGACCTATTAACATTTGCCTGCAAATGCCTCGCACGGTCGGCAACTTGATTCGACCTGACAAAGTCAGACCCGCAAAGAGCCAACTGCAAGAGTTACTTGCCCGACCTGTCCCGATGGCCGGATTTTTCGCGCTAGCCACATTGATTTGCAGAGGAGGATTCTAGCAATGAGAAGCATTCGTCACCAACGCCAACGGTCGCAGGGCTTCGCAATCGCGGAACTCGTGCTGGCTCTCGGCATTCTCTTCACCGGCGCCTGGTCGATTATGGAACTCGGCGGCGCCGCATGTCTGGTGTATTTCAAGTACGTCGCATCAACCGTTCACTGGCCGCTACTCTGATACCGAATCAGGCGAGACCCATGGATACCCTTCTACCCCAGATTCTGCACGATGTCAGCGGACTGCTACTGCTATGGCTCGCCAGCGGCATGGGATTGATTGCGATCAGCGGTTTCGCGCTGCGACGCGCGCGGCGAGTACCAATAAGCGATCTGCAGAGCGCCGAAGACGGCTCCGCTTATGCCGCACCGCTGCTGCTGACGCTGCCGATCTTCGTGACGCTGCTAACATTCTTCGTCGAGTGCAACAGCTTGATGCTTGGCAAGATTGGCACGGTGTATGCCAGCTACGCAGCAACTCGTTCAGCAGTCGTTTGGCTGCCGATCGACGAACGTGCCGACGACTTCGAAGAACGACTGCAGCACCGCTGCCATTTGGCTGCGGCGAAAGCGCTCGCGCCGTTCGCCAGTGGCAAACCTGAACATGGCCCCAGCGCGTTTGACGCCTACATTGCAGAGCATGCGGAACGGTTTGCAGCGGCGTTCCGCGCCTACTCGGGCGCTGAACCTAACCAGCGGAACCATCTGCAACAGAAATTCATCAATGCCTACTATGCCACCGACGTGACGGTGGAAACTGGCGATTCGGCCGACGCGGATGAAGTTCAATCAGTGACGGTGTCGGTACTATACCATGCTCCATTCTTGACGCCAGGCATGGGTCGTGTGATGGGCACCGAAGACTCCGTTCGTGGCACGCGGGTGTGGTCGTTTGGAACCAAGGCAACACTCGGCATCGAACGCCCGGTTGTGATTGGCAGCCTGCCGGCTCATCGGCTTACTAACAACTACGCACTGGGGGTTCGCCATGGCGAAGATCGCTAGCAATCGGCCGCAACGCGGCATTGTCACGATCGTCCAACTGGTGACAGTGACGTTTCTGTCGCTGTTGATCTTGTTGATGTTCAACGTCGTCTCGGTCGTGAAATCAAAAATCCACACCCAGAATGCCGCTGATGCATCCGCCCGCGCGGCCGCCACAATGATGGCACGCGGGATGAACGCCCTGAGTACCACCAATCACCTAATCGGTGAGGCGACCGCCATGCTAGCCGTCCACGAAGCGATCGCGGGACCGCATCCGGGACGGACCCTGGGCGACACGAGTGGCGAAAATCGACGGTTGCAGCGTGCTTACGTTGACCTCTGGCGAACAATCCGCAACCCACCTAAAGATCCGCCTGGCAAATGGAAAGTCGCGGCCGCGCTCGCCGTCCCGTTTGCCTATCACAAAGTCCGCCGCATCGTACTCGCCGAGGCGACGGTGCTCGATGCCAAAAAGGTACTCAAATCAGAACTAGCACAAGTCTATCGAGACAAACGCCATGCGCTACGTCGGCTCGACTGCCCGGCCCTGATTCGACTCAACAAGTACGAGGCGGAAATCCTCGCAGAATACAACATCCTCACTGGTGTCCGCGAACGTGCCAGCCGCGAGCCCTATCGCGCGAATCGGCAAATCAAACGGA
>JBCDBK010000155.1:0-6359 GCA_039184115.1 Planctomycetota bacterium
CGACGGCGGGATTGGCGATGTCGAATAGGATTTCCTGAATGCCGACAGTGATTTCGACGAAGAAACCGCTCGCTTGTCCAGCAGCTCGGGCAACATCGAATCCAATCGTAAAGTCGCCCACCTCGATCGCGTCGGAATTGAACAACACGCTGCCCGAGTGCTCGATGGTGCCCGCAAAGTTGCCCAAAAAGTCGCTCGGATCGTATTCGAAAGTTGTCGGCAGTGTGTCCGTCCGGCTGTTCACCGGAAAAGCAACCGACGCCGCCCCAAGATTACCCGGAGCAATCACGGGACCTGCCGTGCCAGAAATCACAAGATTGGCGGCTTGCTCCAAAGTGACGGTGTCCAACAAGACATTCGTCTGGCCGCCAATCACCTCCACAGTTTGGGCCGTCGCGACCGAAGCGGAAGAGCAGGCAAGTAGCGCGATGGCAGAACGGCAAACAATATTCAGATTCATAGTAAAGTAACCTCGTAGTCGTGGTTTGCCGAGCCTCCGATGCGCGCACCGGTAGCGCAGAGCAAACACGGTTTTCTTTTTGAAGATAAAGGTAGCGGCCTAAACAGACACGTTACCGAACGGAAGAATTTCCGCATCGCAGGCGAAGCGATCTGCGGTTAGATAGTCTCGAAGGCCGCGGCGTACCAAGGCTCGAGAATTCAGTCGCTTCGCTGCCGCCTAAGCGGGATGCGGATTGGGATGCTTCGAATCTAGCATTAGCAATGGCCCTCTCTCGACCAGTTGATCTCTGCCCCTGTTTATTTCCTCTATCGCCCGGCTCGATCTACATCTGGCTCGCAGGCGACAGCTGCGATCTGTGATCGTCGAATAGGCGAACTTCTCGCTGTTGGTGCAATTGCTCCGCTGATATCCAATTCGAGGAGCAACATCGTGGCCGCAGGACATCTAGTGGCCTTCCTGGGAGCAGTACAAGTCCCAAAAACCCGACCAAAGCCAGCCGGGTGGACCGCTGCCAGAAGCTTGGACGCTCTGCCACTTCGGCCAATTCGCTGATCCGCTCGTAAGTCGCGCTCACGCCGCGGACCCCAGGAGCAGCGAGCATCAAGCACTGCTCGTCCGCAGAACGCATTTCCAATACGCGGAGCAGACTACGGCAGTAGGTCCGAGCGTCACAGCCAGCAACATGCAAGACGGCAAGGTCCACGCAACGCTCTGATGCCTCTTCGACCTGTTTACCGGCCCATCTCACGAGTGGGTGGAACCACCAAATTGCGTTGGCGAGTAGCTGTAGTGCACTGATTGCCGTGTCACGGCGGCGTAAATGCAATAGTTCGTGTGCGACAATTGGCTCAATCTCACTCCAGCTGACCGTCGAGACCAACGATTGCGGAAGCACGATACTAGGCCGCCAAATCCCGACCAGCGCTGGCCCCAGTTCGACTTCGGTCACGACCACCGGTGGAGCAACCTGCAAGCCAAGCTTTTCGGCAAGTCGCTCGATCTGAAGAGGCAGGTCTCTATCGACAGCAACCTGGTTTTCGTCAATCAGACTTCGCAGCTTTCGCCATCGCGAGATATGCCCGACGAGTACGAAGAGAAAACCAAGTGACCACGCAAATAAGATGGCCGCAGCCACCAACCCACTCCCACCGACTAACCCTAGCGTCGCACTAGAATCGACTGTCGTTGCACGAGAAATCACTTGGGTATCTGTCCACGAAAATATGCCGAACGGACTCGCCCACAACGGTGGCGTTAGCGCCTTGGCGAGGACCAATAGCCAGAGCCAGTTGGCGGCCGCCGGATGCCACTTGCGCGCCTTCAGAAGGAATGAGATCAAGCCAATGAGCAGGGCCACAACCGTGACTTGCCAAAGCTGGGCCCAAACCAAATTGAGTAGTTCATTCGGCATCGCTTTCTGCCTCCATTTTCTCGAGCAGAGCACGAAGTTCGGCTAGATCCTCCTTGCTGACATCGGTATCGCTAACTAAGTGCCGTACGAGTGGAATCTTCTCTCCGCCAAACAAGAGTTTAACGAAATCGTCGACCGCCTCACGTACCACTTGCTGTGGCTTCACACTGCTCCGGTAAACTTTAGCGCGACCGACGAGTTTCGATCTGACATAGCGCTTGTTCTCGAGGCGAGAGAGATAGGTTTGCACCGTGGAGAAATCGAGCTTTCGACTCTTTGGCAAAGCCTCCGTGACTTCCCGCGCACTCGCCTCGCCCAGCTTCCACAGAACCTGAGCAATCTCCATCTCCGACTTCGATAATACTGCTCGTTTGGCCAAGGTTCACTAGCTCCCAAGAAGGCGGCGACGCTGACAACCACAACTGTAGCTGAATGATAGCGACATTTGTAGCTGAGTCAACGTTTTTTTTGAAGAACTTTTTCGCCTCCGTTCTGACGTTACCGCACGGAGAAGAATGCAATTCACATTCGCCACTATTTCCCGTGCGCCTTGGCGGTGCAATTCGATCGGATTGCGCAACCGCATCCATCCCTTGCGCAAACCTCTGCTAATTTGAGGCTAATCGATAAAACCTGCATCAAAAGCCTGTTAATCTGGACCGTAAGGCGCAACGAATCGCTTCTGCCACAACCACATCAACGGTAGAATGTTGGGCTCCTCCCTCACCTCCAAGGCTTGCGGCAATGAAAGCGGAAAACACGGACATCTATCGAGTCAACGAGTCTCCTGACGAACTAGAGCGGGTGCCCTGCCAGATCTTTCGGCACGCGCGCGATGCGAGCTTGTACGTGGCCCGACAGATCGCAGATCTGATTGCCACCCGCGCTGCGGCAGGTCAGCAGTGCGTCTTGGGCCTTGCAACTGGCAGTACACCCACAACCATCTACGACGAGCTCGTTCGCTTGCATCGGGAAGAAGGACTGTCGTTTCGCAACGTCGTCACGTTCAACTTGGACGAGTACTATCCGATGCAGCCTGAGGAGTTGCAAAGCTACGTACGCTTTATGCGCGAGCATCTCTTCGATCACCTCGATATTCCAGCGGAGAATATCAATATTCCAGATGGATTGGTCTCCGAAGAGCTCGTGCATCAATCCTGCCTCGACTACGAAGAAAAGATCAATGCCGTCGGCGGAATCGACATCCAAATTCTAGGCATCGGACGCACCGGCCATATTGGATTTAACGAACCTGGCTCCGGTCGCAATAGCCGCACGAGGTTGATCACACTCGATCGTGTCACACGGCGCGATGCGGCGAGTGATTTCTTTGGAGAAGAGAATGTACCGCGGCGCGCGATCACCATGGGCGTAGGCACCATTCTGGAAGCGCGTCAGATCTACTTGCTGGCATTTGGTGAGGGCAAGGCTTCTGTCGTTCAAAAGGCTGTCGAGGAAGACATCTCGACCGTTATCGCGGCGAGCTTTTTGCAGGAGCACCGCAATGCGCGGATGGTCCTCGACGAGGCGGCGGCCGAGCAACTTACAAGGTCGCGTTGTCCGTGGTTGCTAGGTGAAGTTACCTGGGACGAAGCTTCGATTCGCAAAGCGGTTATTTGGCTGGCGAAAGATTTGAAGAAACCAATCCTAAAGCTTACGGAAGAAGATTACAACGAAGAAGGATTGCAGGACCTGTTGGCCAGCCACGGCTCGGCGTACGACATCAACCTTCAGGTTTTCCGCTATCTACAATCGACCATTAGTGGCTGGCCCGCCGGTAAACCGGCCCACGCCAAGCAGCCAGGCGACCGAGACAAACCTGGTGACGAGATCTTTCCTAAGCGAATTCTGATATTTTCGCCCCATCCGGACGACGACGTGATCTCGATGGGCGGCACGCTTATTCGTCTCGCTGATCAGGGACACGAAGTGCATGTGGCTTACCAGACGTCAGGTAATATTGCCGTGTTTGACGACGACGTCACTTCATTCACGGAGTTTGCCAGCGAATTCAATCACTTGTTCGGCATCGATGCAGCCAGCAGCACGAAGCTCAAAGGCGAGATCACAGACTTCTTGGAAAACAAAGTTGCCGGTCAGGTGGACAGCGACGCCGTGCAGCAGATCAAGGGTATGATCCGCCGCGTTGAGGCGCGTGCCGCTACCCGTAGCTGCGGCATTCCGTCGGACCGACTGCACTTTATGGACATGCCGTTCTACGAAACTGGCCGCGTGCGCAAGAAACCGCTTGGGGAAGAAGACATACAGATCACCTTCGATCTACTACAGTCTCTGCAACCGCATCAAGTTTATGCGGCAGGCGACCTGTCCGATCCGCACGGCACTCATCGCACTTGCCTTAGCGCGGTATTACAGGCATGCAATCGATTGCACGAGGAGCCATGGTACCAGCATTCGCAAGTCTGGCTTTATCGTGGTGCCTGGCAAGAATGGAGCCCGCATCAGATCGAAATGGCGGTTCCGCTCAGCCCTCGCGAGCTGCTTCGAAAACGGACTGCGATCTTCAAGCACGAGTCTCAGAAAGATCGGGCACTATTCCCCGGACCCGACCCGCGAGAGTTCTGGCAACGGGCTGAAGATCGCAATCATATGACGGCAGCTGTCTACGACAAGCTCGGTCTGGCCGAATACGAGGCAATCGAAGGCTTCGTCCGCTGGAAGGGCGACGTCAACAGCATCTAAGGCCCAGCGGCCGCTGACACTGACGGCGCTCGACTTTGACTTTAATGCAGATCGCGTAGTTTCTTTTCGACTAGTCAACGCTGCCGATAGGATAGGACCTATCGAAAGCTCTTGGACGTCCGACAACGCACGGGACCGGCGGGCCGCCTGCCAATACCACTGCTCCAGTATCCGTCGCGTCGTCGCCAACCGCGAGTGCTTCGTGAATGAGCGAACGACTGGGTCCCTACATGGCCCTGGCGACTTGCTCCCACATTGCCACGCTTGTTGGTAGTCACTCGCTGCGCATTCGCGTGCGTCGACAACTCAAAACGACGCTTCGGTTGTCGAGCTGGTTCGACTATCATGTTTCCTCATGGAATCGCATCCCTACGGCTGGCTCAGTCTCTTACCGCCAATAGTCGCCATCGTGCTCGCCATCGCGACGCGTAAGGCTGTGCTTTCTTTGTTAGCGGGTATCTTCTGCGGCGCAATGCTCACGACGGGCGGCCATATCGGGCAAGCAGTCTACGACCTTTGCGAGGTCCATCTCTGGCCCACATTTGCCGATCCGGGCAAGTTGCGAGTGTTTAGCTTTACGCTGCTAATGGGATCGATGATCGGCGTGATCTGCCGCAGTGGTGGCATGCAAGGCCTGATCGGGCTGATCTCGCCGCTGGCGAAGTCTCGTCGCGGTGGCCAGCTAACGACCTGGCTACTCGGACTCGTAGTCTTTTTCGACGACTACGCAAACACCATGCTGCTTGGCAATACGTTACGGCCCGTCTGCGATCGGCTGAAGATCTCACGCGAGAAGCTTGCCTACCTGGTGGACTCAACGGCGGCTCCAGTAGCTGGCTTGGCACTAGTATCCACCTGGGTAGCAGTCGAGATAGATTACGTTCGCGAGGGGATTGAAGTCCTGGGCCCCGACGCGAACCTGTCGGCGGTAGACCTGTTCTTGGGCAGCATCCCCTATCGATTTTATGTAGTCATGTCATTGGTTTTTATTCCGATGATTGCACTCTTCGGCCGCGACTATGGGCCGATGCTTGCTGCTGAGCGTCGAAGTTTGGCAGGAGGGGCAAGCCTTAGCGCCGTCGATACGCTGTCGGTCTCGACAGATGGCCCCAACGACCCACCTGCACGCTGGTACAATGCGGTGCTACCAATCGCCGTGACGCTCGGGGTAGTGATGTTGCTGCTGTACGTCACCGGCGTGAAGAATCTCGATCCGCAACTCGACCCGACGACCGCGAGCCTGCGTGATATCTTGGGTGGTGCCGCTTCTAGTCTTTCGCTGCAGTACGGTTCCTTAGCGGGATTGGGCGTGGCAGTGCTACTGGCAAGGACGCAGAAGCTGCTGACAAGCAAAGAAATTACAGAAGCTATCGTCGGCGGCCTGCGTGTGGTCGTACCTGCGATTTTAATTCTTTGGTCGGCAGGGGCGATGTCGCGGATGACAAGCAGCAAGCCTTACGCGCCGACCGCGGCACCGATTGCTGAGTCCGATTACCCTTTTCAGGATCACCGGCTCTACACAGGCGATTATCTGCAGCAGGCGTTTCTTCCCGAAGCATCCAACAACGAGTCGGCAGACGATGGTGGGCTCGCGACTACCGTCAAGCTGCTGCCCACTGCGGTGTTTCTGCTTGCCGCCGTGCTTTCGTTTTCCACGGGGACCAGCTTCGGAACGATGGGTATTCTAATGCCCATGGTCGTGACGTTGGCGCATTCCGCCCTGCTTGCCCAAAACGGGACGGTCGCTGCCCAAGATCCGATTCTGCTCGCTTGTGTTGGCAG
>JBCDBK010000156.1:0-6314 GCA_039184115.1 Planctomycetota bacterium
CAGTCGCGTGAGTGGATCGATCGTTCTTTGACGCTGGAAAATCATCCCGTATGCGGCCAGCGTCGCGACGCACAGAAAGCTCAGCTGCGTGCCACTGCGAAATAGCTCTGTCGGATTGATGACCAGCACCGCTAAGATGGCTGCCGAAAGCAGATTGACCGGCGAGATGCGGCGCCCTAGTGCGTAAGACATTAGCGTTAACACGACGATGACACAGGCTCGTACGACCGGGGGACGCGCACCGGCGACAAAGGCGTAGCCGATGACCAGTACGGCTGTGACGATCAGGCCCGTTTGTCGCGGCAGCGCACCGCTGCACACGATCGCCCAAATCGCCAGCGCAAGCAAACCCACGTGCAGACCCGAGACAACCAGCAAGTGAATCGTGCCGGTGCGGATGAAAGCGGTGTAAGTATTCGAGTCCAATCGCTCACGCGCGCCAAGCAAGATCGCTTGGGCCAGGTCGCGCTGGCCAGGCCGGACGTACGTCGCCAGGCGACGTTCAAACCGCTGACCGATTCCGTGCAACCAGCGTCTGAGCGTCCAATCGTTGGCGGCGCTGGTCACGGTCACGCAGGCGGGCGACTTGCAGTAGATTTCGCAATGCCTGCCGGCGGCGCGTTCGGAATGATACCAATCGTACTCCCCGGGGTTCAGCGCCGGGGTGAGTGTACCCATCAAGGCGTAGACTTGCAGTTCGTCACCTGCCATCACATCGCGCAGTTCGCCATCGATGCGCAACTTGCAAGTCCCAACGACGTCGCGCCACTCGCGACCGTCGCGCACTCGCGTCACGCGTACCATCAGTTCGCTGCGCGGACCGACGGGCATCGCCCGTAACGGATTCGATGGTGGCGCGGGGCTCCACTTCAACCGATCGACAGCAACTGCTTGCAAACAAACCGGTTGCGGAATCTCAGTTGTAAATCGCGCCAGATGGTCTTGGTCGTAGTAACTCCATCGCAGGCTATGCCAGCTTGCGCCAACCGCCATCAGCGCCACCACGAGCAGCGTCAGTGCCCGCCGGTCGAATCCCCACCGGCGCGCCATTGGATAGGCTAACAGGCAGCCGCTCGCAAGTGGCAGCCACCAGCTCAGTCCATTCTGGTCTAGCCAGGCGCCAAAGAGGTGATCGAGCACGATTCCCGCCATTATCGCGACCGCGACTGGTAGCAGCGGACGTCGCATTGCAGCTTGCACGTCGGAGGTGGGAAGCACGACTGGCATGGCCTGATTCTAGCCCACAGCCAGACTGGTTGAAATCGACTTGATCGGTTGAAAGACGCCGCGTCAGCTGAGACAATGCACGCCCTTTCAACGCACCACCTACGGAGAGACCACAAATGGCCAAGCAGAACGACCGTCACCCCTTGTTTTCAACGCTAGCTGACTTGGCATGGATCGTTGCAATCGGAGCTGTCTGCAGCGTGCCTGCGTCGGCCAAATCAAACACCGCTTCTCAAACCATCCCTTCATCTGCCACCGGCAAGGAGTCCGTCTTGATCCCTCGTAGCGTTCTGTTTGGCAATCCGCAAAAAGCCTCCGCACGCATTAGCCCGAATGGAAAATGGCTCAGCTATCTCGCACCCGTCGACGGAATTCTCAATGTATGGGTCGCCCCTGCAGACGACCTCGACGCGGCCAAGCCCGTAACGCATGACATGACACGCGATATCCGCAGTCACAGCTGGGCTTACGACGGCACACACATCCTCTACTCGCAAGACAACGAAGGCGACGAAAACTGGCACGTCTACGCCACGAACGTCGAGTCCGGAAAGACGAAGGATCTTACACCGGTCGAAAATGTGCATGCTCGCGTTCTGGGTACCAGCCAGAAGTTTCCGACCGAAATCCTCGTCGGGCTGAACGATCGCAATCCACAGCTGCATGATATCTATCGTGTGAACATCGAAACCGGCGAACGGACGTTGATTCAAGAGAACCAGGGATTCGTCGCGTACATTACCGACGACGACTTTCGCGTGCGATTTGCTTTCACTTTCACGCCCGACGGTGGTCAGGTGCTACTCGAGCCCAAGGTCGCCGACCAAACCGGGGCGGATGCCGAGTGGAACGAATTCATGAAGACGGGCCCCGAAGATGCCATGACCACCGGCCCCGCTGGCTTCGATAAAACCGGCACCGTGCTATACATCCAAGACAGTCGCGACCGCGACACGGGTGGCCTTTTCGCGATCGACCTCAAGACCAACACGACGACCCTCGTCGCCGAAGACTCGCGTGCCGACGTCGGCGAGCTCATCGTTCATCCGACCGAGCAGACGATCCAAGCGGTTGGCTTTACATACTCGCGTCGCGAGTGGACGATTCTTGACGACTCGATCAAGCCCGACCTCGATTACCTGGCCACCGTCGAAGATGGCGAGCTGATCGTCACTAGCCGCACATTGGACGACAAGCATTGGACCGTCGCGTTTCTGCTCGACGACGGCCCGTTGAAGTTCTATCTGTACAACCGCGAGAACAAGCAGTGCCAATTCCTCTTCAGCAGCCGCGACGATCTCGACGACTATCAGCTCGCCAAGATGCACACGCCTGTGATCAAAAGCCGCGATGGGCTGAATCTCGTCTCGTACCTGACACTGCCCGCCGGCAGCGATTCCGATGGCGACGGACGTCCCGACCAAGCTCTGCCGTTAGTGCTCGACGTGCATGGCGGCCCTTGGGCACGCGACGATTGGGGCTTTAACTCGAGCCACCAATGGCTAGCCAATCGCGGCTACGCCGTCCTCAGCGTCAACTATCGTGGTTCGACAGGCTTCGGCAAGAACTTCACCAATGCGGCCAACGGCGAATGGGCCGGCAAAATGCACGACGATCTGATCGACGCCGTCAACTGGGCCGTCGAACAAGGCATCGCCCAACGCGAGAAGGTCGCCATCATGGGTGGCAGCTATGGCGGCTACGCCACGCTCGTTGGGCTGACATTCACGCCGGATGTGTTCGTGTGTGGCGTCGACATCGTGGGGCCCTCGAGCTTGGTGACCCTGCTGCAGAATGTGCCACCCTACTGGATACCGCTGATGCCCGTCATGAATGTGCGCGTCGGCGACGTCGGAACCGAAGAAGGTCGCGCCGCGCTGCTCGAGAAATCGCCGCTCACCTTGGTCGACAAAATCGAGCGACCCTTGTTAATCGGCCAGGGGGCCAACGATCCACGCGTCACCCAGCTCGAAGCCGACCAAATCGTCGAAGCGATGACGGTAAAGAAAATCCCCGTCACCTACGTGCTTTACCCAGATGAGGGTCACGGCTTTGCCGGCGAAGAGAATCGACTCTCATTCAACGCCGTGACGGAAGCATTTCTTGCCCAACATCTCGGCGGCACCTATGAGCCGATCGGAGACGACTTCGAAGGCGCCAGCCTACACGTTCCGACGGGGCTCAACGATGTGCCGGGATTGGCCGATTCTCTGCCGCTCGATCGCCAAACGATGCCGCCAGACGAACCCGAATCGGATGCAGCCGCAGAATAATCTCCGCATCGCGCTTGCCTAATTCCGCGCTGCTGCCAACAATGGAGCTAGACATGAACACTTACCGCAACAGCTTCTGGTTTACGTACACTCGCTACTTTTTTAGTAGCGGGGCCGGAGGTTGTGCGTAAGTAGTCACGAGAATTACTTTGCCTTCCCAAGCCCCGAGCACCTCGATGGTACTCGGGGCTTTTTTTGTTGGGTTGTTGGGGCCACATATACGATTCACAGATCCAGGATGCCTACCTCTCGTCTGTTTGTTGCGCCGTTCGACCCTGCCCTTTGATCTTTAAACTCCCAAATGTAAAGGACAATCCAATGATCATCGTGATGAAGAAGAACGCCGACGACTCCGAAGTCGACACCGTCATTCAGAACGTCGAGGCGCGGGGACTGAAAGCCAACGTGATTCGCGGAACGGAGCGCACGGTGATCGCCGGCGTCGGCGAAGAGCGGATCGCGGGCATCACCTCGGTCGAAAGCCTGGCCGGCGTCGACGAAGTGATGTCGGTGCTCGCACCGTACAAAATGGCCAGCCGTGAGTGGAAAGCGGAGCAAAGTGTTATCCAAGCAGGCAGCCTCAAGGTTGGCAACGGCAGCATTGGTGTCATCGCGGGACCCTGTTCGGTCGAAAGCGAGGAGCAGTTGTTCGCTTCCGCGCACGCGGTCAAGCAGGCGGGCGCCTCGGCGTTACGCGGTGGTGCCTTCAAGCCACGCACGAGTCCCTATAGTTTCCAAGGAATGAAAGAAGAAGGCTTGAAGATTCTCGCCGCCGCGCGCGATCAAACTGGGCTGGCAATCGTCACCGAGGTCGTCTCACCCGACGATGTCGAACTCGTGAGCGAATACGCCGACGTGTTGCAAATCGGTGCTCGCAACATGCAAAACTATCGCTTGCTGGAGGCCGCCGGCAAATCGTCACGCGCCGTCCTACTCAAGCGCGGCCCCAGCGCCACGATCGACGAGTGGCTGCTGGCCGCCGAGTACATCCTCGACGGCGGCAACCTCAACGTCATGCTCTGCGAACGCGGTATCCGCACGTTCGAATCCCACACGCGGTTCACGCTCCCACTGGCGACCGTCGCCTACGTGCAAGAGCGTACGCATCTGCCAGTGGTCATCGACCCCAGCCACGGCACCGGCCACACGTCGCTGGTACCCTCGATGTCGCGCGCCGCAATCGCCGCTGGCGCTGACGGTCTGATCATCGAAGTCCATCCCAACCCTGGCAAGGCGCTCAGCGACGGCTACCAGTCACTCGATTTCGAGCAATTCGAAACGACGATGGCCGGCTGTCGCAAGATCGCCGATGCCGTGGACCGGACCCTCGGGGCACCGTAGGTGTCAGCACCTCATCTAGCGTGAAGGTGACCGGACTGCACCGAATTCTAGCATTCACGGCAGTAGCGCGCAACCTACACCGTAGGCGGAGCCTGATTAGAGAACCTTATCTCGCATGTCGTTCACAAATACAGCCAACATGCGTACTTGATCAGGCACGAAGGCACAGAGAACACAGAGTTTTACCAGAATCGCAGGCGACGACGCATGCCTCTTTGGGATTGGTCGTATTCGCCGTGTTCTCGGTGCTTGCAGTGCCTCGGTTGTAAACATCTGGCCTTGGGTGGTAGTGCTGCCGCTCGCTGCCAAGCAGAATTTGACCCGCGTCGGACTTTCGACTCTACTACGAAATTGATGTCCGTGCAGAGCATGATGGGGGATGCGCAAGTGCTAAGAAGATTCGTTCTTTCCGGCTTGTTTCTGATTGGTATGCACCTGCCAGCGATTGGGCAATCGCTAGATCTCACTGACAGCGCAATCGAAGCCGATCTCTTGGCTGTGGAAGTGACGGGCCAACTGCTGCCGTCTGAGGCCTTGGCGGAACAGATCCAAGGCGATCTGGCCGTGATCCGAAATACCTACCCAGCATTCGCCGATATTCGAGTCCGCCCGTATTGGATGCCAGGCGAACTGCTGGTGGGCTTACAGCCGACCGCATTTGCCCAATACGAGAATGGCACGTTTACTGGATTCGATCCGCTGTTTGCCAGCTTAGGAGTGCCAGACATTCAGGCGTACAGCTTTCAACCCACATTGGTCCTGGATTTCGGTCGCGTCTATCATGGCGAGCGGCTTGCAGAGTTGTTCGATAACATCGATGGGGTACGGTATGCCGAGCCGAATTACCTAATTGGCGACGGCGACGACATCGTTGCGGGACCAAATCGGACGTATACGCTGTCGCGAGGCTCGGGAGACTGTCCGGCAGGCTGCATTTCTCGTCAGTCATGGGACTTTACGGTAACCTCGGACGGCGTCTTTTCGATTCCAGAACTTCCCGTCGGAGACTACGATCTCGACGGCGATTTCGATGGCATGGACTTCTTGGGTTGGCAGGGAATGACTCACGGCGCGGCAGGGTTGAACGCCTGGCTAGATAGCTATGGCCAAGCCGCGTCGGGAGCGAACGTTGCGCAAGTCCCCGAACCCACGGGATTGGCAGTCTTGCAACTGGCTCTGCTAGGCTCACTACTCTGGCAATGCTGCAGACGTCAAAGTTGAATCGATCGCCCGAAAGCTGACAGAAACAGCTGGCACCTCAAGGCTAGCCCGTCAGTCTGCCACCGCGATTGCGGCGATCGATAAGCCTATGAGCGTCGATGCAAGACGACGTCGCGTCGGTTTCCGCCTTATTGTTTGCAAGTAGTTTCCAGCGGCGGCGAGTCCCACCGCTTGTGGAAACTTGATTCCGAAAAAACTGCACAAGCCGATGAAGAGGAGGCACTTTGGCGTGGACTTTCCAGATGCTTGAGG
>JBCDBK010000157.1:0-6282 GCA_039184115.1 Planctomycetota bacterium
ATTTGGCGGCTACGGCGGAGAAGGTGGCTATGGTGGTGGTGAATTCGGCGGACGTGGCGGCTACGGCGGAGAAGGTGGCTATGGTGGTGGTGAATTCGGCGGACGTGGCGGCTACGGCGGAGAAGGCGGCTATGGTGGTGGTGAAGTCGGCGGACGTGGCGGATTCGGTGGGATGCGAGGTAGTCCCGGTCGTGGTAGCGATGTGCAAATCCCCGAATTCGTTTGGGATCAAGAGACCGAGCATGTGCTGTTTCGCTACTTTGACAACACGGCCAAACCAGGGCACAGTTACCGCTACCGTGTGCGTTTGGCGATGGTCGACGTGAACCACGGTGTTGCGGTGCAGCACCTGGACAAGTCGGTGACCACCCGTCGCGAGGAGTCCGGCAACAAGAACTACCGTTGGACCGATTGGAGCGAGCCAAGTCCGATTGCTAGCGTGCCGATGCCGGCTCGCGTGTATCTCGTGAACACAAAACCTGTCAAAGCCGGTGCGGTCACCTCCGAACCGGAGGCCGAACTGCTTATTAAGGCGCTTAATAGCCCATTCGCCGCCGAAGTCGCGCGGACGGAGGAGTTTCGTCGAGGCAATGTCATTAACATTTCCGACAAGGCGAAAGTGGTTTGGACCAGCCAGCGTCAGAAGGAAGAGTTCCCCTCGTTTAACTTTATGACGGGAATTACCGTGCTTGATTTTGCAGGAGGCGCTAAACTCAGCCGTGATATGACCTCCGTTTCACGCGTGCTGCTCATGGACGCGGCGGGTCATCTCTATGTCCAAGATGAGCTGGAAGACAGCGAGACCATCGAAGAGTATCAGTCGGTGATTGACGCCGCTAAGAGCAATCGATCGCGCGGCGGCGGTGGACGAGGCGGTTTCGGTGGCGAATATGGTGGCGAATACGGCGGAGGCGAATTCTAGACTTCGCCTGACTGTGCTCGCTCGCAGCAATCGACCGGCCGCATCCGCTGCGAGCGGCGTATAACGCCATTCTTGTCTCTCCATGAGTCCGCTCATTCGGTGATCGCACTCTGTTAGTCTGCCTGCGCATTTCTCAGTGTGTTTGCGCGATCATCTTTAGCGGCAGTGCACAATTCTGGCGGGCATTGCCGTGTTCCCAGGACGATGCTAGCAGTGCGATCGCCGCGCTCCGGTCTCGGAGTTTTCTGAAGACGCTTTGCACTGGTATTGACGGAATTTCTTGTGCCCAGTATTTAAGCCCCCTCTGATACCCAGCAAGTGGTAGAGGAGCGGTCGAACTACGTACGGCTGCGAAGATCTGTTGATGTTTGAGATGGATTGCGGGATCCGTCGAACTTTTCATACATGCGTGTCAGTTGATGAAACCATCTACTGTTGAAGCGTCGCGAGGCTACGTCATATCGCCAATGGCGAATGTCTCCAAAGGAGAGCTGCGTTGAACTGGTCCATGATACGAACTAGTCGTCATGCCTTGCTAATATCAGGCTTGATGTTGGCATATTGTACTTCGCTACCGACCGTTCTCGGCGAGGAGAAATCGACTGCAAAGGCAGTGTTGTCGCGCGAGGACGTCGGCAAGATTCTCGTTCAGGCGCGGAAAGCGATGATTGCCGGTAAATTGGCCGAGGCGGAATCGCTATTGGCCAAAGCTGAGGCAGCAAAAATTTCGTATCCGGTGCTCAACTTCGGAGATACACCGACGAAGGTTCGGCGCGACCTGAACAAGCTCGTCGCCAAACAGCCCAAGACAACGCAGCCCAATCCAAAGCAAGCCCCATCCGATGCGGTGCCGTCTTCGCTGACCGGGCCTCGGTATACGGAGACTCCGTCTCCCACAGTCAAGCAAGACCCATTCAAGGGTCAGCCAGAGACCGTGATGACGCCTAGTTTGAGCGTGCAGCAGCCCAGCACCATGGTGCCGCCGAAGGTTGCAGACCTGTCCACAGCGTCTGGCAACGGCATGCCGCAACATGTCGCGGTGCCGACGACCAATGCGCTGACCAACCCCGTTCAACAGGCCGTCGCGCAGTTGCCCGGAGGCACAGACGCACCGCCAGTTGTAAAGCCGGCGACCGCGATCGATCTAACTTTGCCTGGCGTCCAGCCAGAGATTCGCACAGCCCAGGCACCGACCAGTGGGCTAACGCCGCTGCCAGTGGCCGAGCAGTTACTTCCGCAACCCGATGATGCTTTCAGTCTGCTCCAAGGTGGCGAAAACGCATTACGCAAAGGTGATCGCAATGCGGCACTAGAGATGTTCCGTGCCGCTTACGGTCGCAAGAACGAACTCGATATCGTCAGCCAGCAGCGATTGCAGGATCACCTTCAGATGCTCTCCGTTGACTCCGCTCCGAAGCGACAAGCCGAGTCGTCCGACTCACTGATAAACGCTGCTTCGTCGAGTCAAGCAGTTCTGGCAAGACAGTTGTCTGCTGACGTCGGCAAGAAGCAGGCGGAAGCAGCGCGTTTGCGTGCGACCGATCCTCAGGGTGCGCTGAGCATGCTGCAAGAAACCGGCCGACAGGTTACCGACTCGGATTTGGGACAGAACATGAAGACTCAACTCCTGCGTCGTCTGGACTTGAGTATCGCGGAGACAAAGCGGTTCATTCGCGACAACGGAGCGGATATCGAGCTTGAGCAGGCAAATCGTACCGTACTCGAAGATATTGATCGCCAGCGCGAAGTCAAGCAGCAAGTTCGCGAACGACTGGCTGAGCTGGTTGACCAGTACAATCAACTTCGTGACGAACAACGGTACGCCGAGATGGAAGTGGTGGCCAAGCGCGCATACGATATGGCGCCCAATGAGCCTGTAGCGCGACAGATTTGGGAGAGCGCGAAGTTCATCCGTCGCTCGATGCTCAATCAGGAAATCGCCGACCTCTCGGAGCAGGGTGTTTATGACACTTTCACGAATATTCAGAAAGTAAGTTCCGAGACGCTCAGTAAACAGACCCAGGATATTACGTTCCCGAGCACGTGGGACGAGCTAACCAAGGATCGCATTGGCTCGCGCGAACGCGGTGCGCGGCGTTCGGCACGTGAATTGGAAATTCAGCAGAAGTTGCGTACTCAGATCCTGCCCAACTACGACGAAATGGCTCTGTCTGAAGTCGCTCAGAGTCTTTCGGAATTGACGGGCGTGAATATTTATCTCGATCCGCGTGGCCTGGGCCAAGAGGGCGTACGTTCGGACACACCCGTTAGCTTAAAGTTGGGCCAAGAAATCTCGTTACAAAGTGCCCTGAGCTTAATTTTGGAACCCTTGCACCTGACTTATGTGATTAAGAACGAAGTGCTAAAGGTGACGAGCGAACAACTGCGAGACGGCGACGTCGAAGTGCAGGTTTACAACGTCGCTGACCTGGTGGTGCCGATTCCGAATTTCGTGCCGACCTCGGGGATGGGACTACAAGGCTTGATCAACGACGCCTACGAAGCTTTGCCAAACGTTCGACGCACCGGCGCCGGCCCGGTCACATATGTGCCTGGTCAGGTAGGCCTCGACGCCGCGGGAGTACCGGCCAATCCGAACGTACTGCAGCAGCAGCTTGGTGGTGCCACGTCGTCAGCGGGTAGTGCTCCACTAAGCGCGGGACCTGGTGGTCTTGGCGGCGCAGCCGCGGCCGACTTTGATTCGTTGATCGATCTGATTGTATCCACCGTCGAACACGATAGTTGGATGGAAAACGGCACCGGCGATGGCGAGATTCAGCCGTTTCCGACGAACTTGAGTCTGGTGATCAGCCAGACTCAGCGAGTCCACGAACAAATCGCCGACCTCCTCGAACAGTTGCGGCGTTTGCAAGACTTGCAGGTTACCATCGAAGTTCGCTTCATTCGCTTGACCGATAGCTTTTTTGAACGTATCGGCATCGACTTCGACTTTAACATCGAAGACGGCGGTGGCACTGCTGTATCGGACTTGAATACGGTTGGTGCGACTTTCGAGCCGCCGCGTCAGAGTGCGACCGTCGGCATTACCGGCGGCACCTCCGGAATCACTGATCCACTGCCTGACTTCAGCGTGGACTTAGACGTGCCGTTTAGGAATAGCAGCTTCGGACTGACCACACCGCAGTTCGGTACGCCGATGACCGTTGGCGAATTCGGATTTGCCATCCTGAGCGATATTGAAGCGTTCTTCCTCATCAATGCTTCGCAGGGTGATACGCGTGCCAACGTGCTACAGGCACCGAAGGTCACGCTGTTTAACGGTCAGCAGGCGATCGTGGTCGATACGTCGTTCACACCGTTTGTGATTAGTGTGATTCCTGTCGTGGGCGAGTTCGCTGCTGCTCAGCAGCCAGTGATCGTCGTCCTGTCGGAGGGCACAATGATGACGGTGCAGGCGGTCGTATCCGACGATCGACGCTATGTAAGGCTCACATTGGTGCCATTCTTCAGCCAGATTGGCAACGTCGACACGTTTACGTTCGAGGGCTCCGAGACTACCACGACGACCAGTAACACGACTGATGATAATGGCGATGGAGTTAATAACTCTGACGCCAACACGAGCAACGTGGTCCGCTCGGGTACGACGGTTCAGCTACCGACATTTGAAGTTATCTCGGTGGCCACGACGGTTAGCGTGCCCGATGGCGGTACGGTGTTGCTGGGTGGTATCAAGCGATTGCGGGAAGGACGCAATGAGTTTGGCGTGCCGCTGCTGAGCAAAGTGCCTTACATCGATCGACTTTTCCGCAACGTGGGTATCGGTCGAGAGACGGACAGCTTGATGATGATGGTCACTCCACATATCATTATCCAGGAAGAGGAAGAGGAACGACTAGGTATTGCGGCTGAGTAGTGCCGCACCATTAAGGACGAACGCATGTCTCGCCGAGCTACCCTCTCTGTTGGAGCGTTGCTGGCAGCAGCGGGTGTCGCCTTAGGTGCCTTCGGAGCGCACGGACTGGAAGATCGCTTGTTGCAGCTTGGCTACGAAGCGGAGTTGCAGCAGCGGTTGGATTGGTTCGAAACGGGCGTGAAGTACCATCTGTTTCACGCTTTATCACTGGTCGTGGTGACGCGCCTAGGCAAGTCGCGCGTGCCAGGATTCGCTTTTCTGCTTGGGATCTTGCTGTTTAGCGGTTCCCTCTACGCGATGACCTTTCTGTCGGCGGATTGGAAGAAACTCGGCGCGATCGTACCGCTGGGCGGGCTCTCGTTCATCGTCGGTTGGATTGCAGTGGCGGTATCCACGTGGCGCGAGGACTCTAAGCCAATCGACTAGCCGTCAGGAAACTGTCGGCAGTACTCGTACAAGGTCATCGCTGTCGCGGTGGCGACATTGTAGCTGTAAGGCATCCCCCAGACCGGAATCTCGACGACATCGTCCAGCAGCGCCAGAGAGTCTGGCGTCAGGCCAGTGCGTTCGTTCCCGATGACAAGCGCCGTCTGTCGCTGAAACTGATAGGCGTGCAGATCTGTCGAATCGGTCGTCTGTTCGAGTCCGACAAGTTGATAGCCTTCGCTGCGCAACTGGGCGAGCACCGGCGGCAAAGTCCGATGCACCTCAATCTGCAAGTTTTCTGCTCCGTCGCGGGCGATACGGCGATCGAGCTTTGCGTGTCCGGTGCAGACGATTCGTTCCATTCCACAGCAACTTGCGGCGCGGGCGATGCGCGATAGGTTGACGTTGCTGCGCAGCGGTGCGCACACGACGATAAGTTGACGTGGCTGGTCGAGAACTCGTGGCGGCTTGTGGCGTTGATGCTCAAACACGGCGAACTGCTTGCGACTTGAGACCGAAGGCTTACAAGATCGATAGACTAGTCGCCAATGAGAAACAGGTGCTTTTCTCCGCGCACAAGCAGCTTACCTCGAATGGGAATGGGCGTGGCGATTACCGATTCATCCATGTCGTTTTCGCCCAGCAATTGCACTCCGTCTGCCAGCCGGCAGGCCATGATGATGCCATCTTCCCGCGCGCAGTAGAGCATCTCACCGGCGATAACAGGTGAGGCGAAGTAGCTAGCTTTCGCTCGTGGGAGGTCAAACTCCCAAAGGACGTCGCCCGTCTTCTTGTCGAGATAGGAGAGCTTGCCTTTCGTACGTTTGCCATCGGACAGCAGCAGCACATTCTGCCCATGCATGACGGGAGTTGGAACGTCGGTGCCAATACCGGTCTTTTCCCAAACGCGATGCGTCGCGGTAATGTCGCCTGTTGGATCGCTGACGTCGATAGCTGCCAGGTATTCGCCGCGACCGTAGGGTACAATCGCAAGCTCATCGTCGACCGCAGCTGAGGCGATTACACGCCACCAGCCCTCGTCGTCTGGGTTGAAGCC
>JBCDBK010000158.1:0-6250 GCA_039184115.1 Planctomycetota bacterium
CTCGGAAATTGCCGTCGTGCCGTAGGCTTGCGCGGCTTTGCTACTAGACGTCAACTTCGCAGGCTGAGCCCCTAATCGCATCGTGCCACCCATGTCGGTCTTGGTTTTCTGGTCGTCGAGCAAGCAGATGACCGGATGCTTGGTCTCCGACTCGAATTCGGTCGACTGTGCATCGGCGAGCCCGCAAACGTTACGAGCAAACTCGACCACTGCACATTGCAAGCCGAGGCATATCCCAAAAAATGGAATCCCTTTTTCGCGCGCGTAGCGAATCGCCGCGACTTTGCCTTCGATGCCGCGCTCGCCGAATCCACCGGGCACCAGCACGCCATCAAAACCACTTAGCAGCCGCTCGGGCCCTTCCGACTCGACATCTTCGCTGCGGATCCGCGCAAGTCGAATTTGAGCGCCGTTGGCCATGCCGGCGTGGTCGAGCGATTCGTAGATCGACTTATATGCATCACGGTGCTCGGCGTACTTACCCACAACAGCAATGCTGACTTCGTGCTGTGGATTGCGCAAGCCTTGCAGCAAGCTGTGCCACGGCGATAGGTCGGGTTCGGGCGTTTGCAGACCAAGTTTCTCGCAGATTAGGCCGTCCAATCGATGGTCGAACAGACTAATTGGTACTTCGTAGATTGAAAAATCTTTATCTCGTTCTTCGATAACCGCGTCGAGCTCGATGTTACAGAACAACGCAATTTTCTCGCGATCTTCGCGGCTAATCGGCTGTTCGGTCCTACAGACGAGAATGTCAGGCTGGATACCAATCGCGCGCAACTGTCCGACGGAGTGCTGCGTCGGCTTCGTCTTTAGTTCCCGCGCCGCTTTGAGATACGGTACCAGGGTAAGGTGCAAGTACAGGCAGTTTTCTTTGCCAACATCAAGCGCAAATTGGCGTATCGCTTCCAAGAAAGGCAGGCTTTCGATGTCGCCGATCGTGCCTCCGATTTCGGTCAGCACGACATCGACATTTTCTTCGGAGTCTTCACCGACCTTGTGAATGACCGATTTGATTTCGTTGGTGATATGCGGAATTACCTGGACCGTCTTGCCAAGAAATTCCCCGCGCCGCTCCTTGTTGATTACCGACTGATAGATCTGCCCAGTCGTGTAGTTGGAATCGCGGGTAAGCTTGGAGTTCGTGAATCGCTCATAATGGCCCAGATCGAGATCGGTCTCGCTGCCGTCATCGAGCACATAAACTTCGCCATGCTGATACGGGCTCATCGTCCCCGGATCGACATTGATGTACGGATCGAGCTTCTGCATCCGCACTGTCAGGCCGCGCTCTTCCAGTAGCATCCCGACCGACGCGCTGGTTAGTCCCTTGCCCAACGAGCTGACAACGCCGCCCGTAATGAATATGTGCTTAGTCATGCGATTTTCCCTCCTGGAAATGTCCCCTGGCGACGTCATAGCGAAACCCTCAATCCTTTATCTTAGCGGCTCAGTCCACCGGCGTGGAGGCCCGGTTTTTCTGTCCTCGCGGTAGATCTGCAGCGATCTTGCTGAAATCCGCTACGCGTTGCGATTGTCCGCGATTTCAACGATAATCGTGCACTCATCGACATTTACGTCACTTCAACGGGCGCACTGCCGTATCTGATGCTCTCTGAATGGATCAAACATCGCGTCATCGGTTCGCCCCTACAGCGACCAGCCGAAATCGTGCGCCAATGGGCGACCATTCCCAAACGCTTCAAGCATCCCGAACTGACCGACATCTTGCTGGAAGCGCCACGAAGTCGGCAAGTCATCGCGAAAGCAGTCACGGACGGCATGAACTGCGTGGACGTGGGTTGCCATCTGGGCTCGGTGCTCAGCGAAATGCTGCGGCACTCTCCGTCGGGTGTGCATACGGCGATCGAGCCTTTACCTTACAAGGCCGACTGGCTGAGGAGTCGGTATCCGCAGACAAACGTCGTCGAAGCAGCCGTCGCGGAGACGGCAGGCCAAGTGGAGTTTACTTGGAACAAGTCGCGGCCAGGGTTTAGTAGTCTTGCTGCCGAGAGCCCCAACGGCGACCTAGTTGAGCGCGTGACGGTACAAACTCAGCCGCTCGATGAAATTGTGCCGGCAGACAGATCGATCGGATTCATGAAGGTCGACGTCGAAGGCGCTGAACTACTTGCTCTACGCTCCGGGCGACGGATCATGACGCAGGACCGTCCGACCGTGATGTTCGAATGTGCGCGCCGTTCGACCAACGCGCTAGGCTTCGAGGTCGATCAGGTCTACGACCTGTTGACCAACGATTACGACTACTTGGTAATGTACCTGCACGAATACCTCAGCAACCGACAGCCGCTCGACCTCGAGAGCTTCAAAAAGTCGATGTTCTATCCGTTCAAAGCATTCAACTTCGTTGCCGTGCCGAGGTAGCCGCACAACGTCTCCTTTGGCTGAGATGATATACGCACGTATACTGCTAGCGGCCGATCACGAGTTGATTACAGGGAAGGAGACGTTGCATGGCAGTCAGACGAATAGCGCTTGTGACCGGCGCTTCTAGCGGCATCGGGCTCGAGTTTGCGCGAATTCATGCGGCAGCAGGCGACGACCTGGTGATTGTTGCTCGACGCCGCGACGCGCTGGAGACATTAAAGAGCGAACTTGAATCGCAGTATGGCGTCTGCATCACTGTGATTGTCGCTGATCTCTCGGATCCGGCGGCACCAGCGGAGGTGTTTCGCGCCGTGAACGATTTAGGTTTGGCCGTCGACTGTTTGGTGAACAATGCGGGGTTCGGCGGGCACGGCCTGTTTTATGAGCGTGAGTGGGAGCAGGATGAAGCGATGATCCAACTCAACGTTATGGCCTTGGCCGAACTAACGCGGTTGTTCTTGCCCGGTATGGTCGAGCGAAAACACGGCAAGGTGCTCAACGTCGCATCAACAGCCGGTTTCTTGCCCGGCCCGTTGCAAGCCGTGTATTACGCGACCAAAGCGTTTGTGCTTTCGTTTTCCCAGGCGATCTCGGAAGAACTAAACGGAACCGGCGTGACGGTCACCGCACTCTGTCCTGGTCCGGTCGACACAGGATTCGTCAAAGCAGGAAACCTGGAAGGCGTCGAGACGTTCGAGCAAGCAAACTCCGCCCGCACGGTCGCTGAAATCGGCTATAACGCAATGCAGAAAGGAAAACTGCTCGTCATCGACGATTGGAAGCTGAGTGTACTGCTGAATTGGGTGATGCCATTCTTGCCTCGCAAGATGGTACTGCGCATGTCGCGGCAATCGATGGAAAAAAGCTAGAACTGCAAAGGGCGAAGCGTGAAGGGTGAGACTACTGCCTATTGGAATGGAGATTGGGTGCCTACCTGCGAGATCTCGATTCCAATCGACGACTTCGGATTCGCGATGGGAGTGACCGTTGTCGAGCGGCTGCGCACCTTCGGCGGCAAGCTGTTTCGTGCTGACAAACACCTGCAGCGGATGCGCCGCTCACTGGAAATCGTGGGCTGGGATGCGGACGCACTGTGCGACGAACTTGCTGCCGCCTTAAGTGCCTTCGTCGAGCGAAACCAACCTCTGATCGCCGGCGGTGACGACTGGTCGGTCGCGGCGTTCGTCACCCCTGGCAGTTCGCCAACAGCCGAAAAACCGACCGTCTGCGTTCATGGCAATCCGCTGCCATTTCACAGTTGGGCTGATCAGTTTGACGTCGGACTCGACGCGGTGATCGCTGGCATTCGCGAGTTGCCTGCGAACGTTTGGCCACCCGAGCTCAAATGTCGCAGCCGAATGCACTACTATTTGGCCGATCAACAGGCCCGCCAAAAGCAGCCGGGCGCGCGGGCGATCTTGCTCGACCAAGACGGCATGGTCTGTCAGGGCTCGACAGCCAACGTGGTCGCCTACTTTGACGAGCGCGGTCTCGTTACGCCGCGACGTACCAAAGTCCTACCAGGCGTGACGCAAGAGGTGCTTTACGAGGTCGCAGAAAGCCTCGGAATTGAGTCCACAGAAGCCGATATGACGCCTGAAGAATTCGCAGCCGCCGACGAAATCTACTTCGTCAGCACCTCGATCTGCCTGCTGCCCGTTGTGCAACTCGACGGCACACCTATCGGTCACGGCCAACCAGGTCCCATCTATCGGAAGCTACTCGCAGCTTGGTCAGAACAGATCGGAATCGACATCGCCCAACAGGCGAAGCAATTCTGTGATCGGAAAAAGTGAAACACAAAGCAACGAAGCAACAAAGAAAAAATTCTTGTTTCCTTACTTTGCTTCTTTTGCTTCGTGTTTCATTTCCTATCAAGCAGCAGTACGACCCGACATGAGAATCTGCTGGATGCGCTCGAACTCTTCCAAATTCTGGAAGTGAATCGTCATCTTGCCTTTGCCCTTGGCATTCTGCTTGAGATCGACTTTGGTGCCGAGCTGCAAGCGCAGTTGATCTTCGAGCTGTGAAACATGAGCACTCACCGATTGCGGTTTGGCCGGAATCGTCGTCCCGTCGGCTCCGACGACTGACAGCCCGTCGCCATCAGAATGGCGGATGTGTTCTTGCACGAGCTGCTCGGTTGCCCGCACCGACAATGATTCGCTCTTTATCTGCTTGGCAAATTTGCACTGTTCGTACTCATCGCCCAGCGGCAAGAGCGAACGTGCGTGACCCTGCGAAATGTCGCCGTCGACGACCATCTTTTTTACCTGGGCGGGTAACTCGAGTAGTCGGACGAGATTGGCAACCGTCGAGCGATCGACGTTCACGCGGCTGGCGAGTTCTTCTTGCGTACAGCCGTACTCCTGCAAGTAACGCTGAAACGACGTCGCTTTTTCGATCGCGTTCAGATCCTTGCGTTGCACATTCTCGACGATGGCCAACTCGGCCATTTGACGATCGTCGACCTCTCGTACCTGGACCGGCACGCGTTCCCAACTCGCCAGCTGGGCTGCGCGAAAACGGCGCTCGCCAGCGACGATCTGATACTTATCGCCTTCGTGACGAACGACGATTGGTTGCAGGAATCCATGGGCGCGAATACTGTCGCAGAGGTCTGCGATTTCGGCTTCGTCGAAGTGCTGGCGCGGCTGATACGGATTGGCCGTGATAGCTGCTAGCTCGAGCCATTTCTGACCCTCGTCGTCTTGCGTGATGCTGTCGTCTTCTGCGGTGACGAGGCCGAGTTTGACTTCAGCCTGCTGCGTGCTAGCAATTTCCTCACGCACCGCATCTTGGGGCGATGCCGCTGCATCTGGCACGGGAGCCTCAATCGAGCGTCCCAACAATGCTTCCAAACCACGTCCCAGTCTTCGTTCTTTAGACACGCTCCAGCACCTCCTGGCAAAGCTCGACGTAAGCCCGTGCCCCGCGCGTACGCGGTGCGTAGTCAACCACCGACCTTCCATGGCTGGGAGCTTCCGACACGGCTACGTCTCGTGGAATTACATTCTGAAAGACCACTTCTCCGAAAAAGTCGCGGACCTCACGATCGACTTCGACCGTCAGCTCCAGCGTGGCATCGTACATCGTCAGCAGGATGCCGCCAAATGTTAATCGGCTATCCGGTCGGTCGATCACCTGTCGGATTACATCAATCATTTGGGTTAGGCCCTCCATCGCGAAATACTCGCACTGGATCGGCATCAACACTTCGCTAGCACTCGAAAGCGCCGTGCGCGTCAGGGCACCAAGCGACGGTGGGCAATCAATCAGCACCGTGTCGAACGAGCCGAGGCTGCCCGACAGATGCGTCGCTAGCATCGTGGAATGGGTGTCCGAGGAGTTGGCCAGCACGTCGACATCTTGAAAACTGCGCGAGCCCGGCAGCAACGACAATCCCGTCTGATACGTCTCGACAAACGACTCGCGCAGCGGACGGCTATCTACCAGCGCGTGCCGGCTGCTTGGCGATTTGCCCAAACCGGTCGTCGCGTTGCACTGAGGATCAAGATCGACCAGCAGAGTCCGCTGTCCCGCAATCGCGAGCAGAACCGCCAAATTGAGCGACGTGGTCGTTTTGCCCACGCCACCCTTCTGATTCGCGATGCAAATCACTCGGCCCATGAATGTGAGATCCAAAAGTAACAGATCAGAAGTCGAGTAAAAATTCTGCCGCTGTGAGCAGACCGGCTAGAATGGAACATCGGCCAACAGAGCGTCGTCGCGTCGTTTCACGTGGAACAACCGCCAACCTTTGTGCGTTTCACGTGAAACACGCAGCTTGCCAAGACTATTGACGTCGAGAACCGGTTATGAGTCCATCTCAAGAAATACTCTGTGACAGCAAACCGGCAAA
>JBCDBK010000159.1:0-6123 GCA_039184115.1 Planctomycetota bacterium
CACCGAAGAGATCATTATCGACACCTATGACGCCAACGTTTCGGCCTCGATCGCCGCCGACCTCGACGGTGATGGCGATGTCGATGTCATTTCCGCAACCAACTTCCAGAACTTCGTCACCGACCGCGGCGTCTTCTGGCATGAAAACGATGGCAGCGGCAACTTCACTCGGCGACAGGTCTCCAGTGCAGGGGTTGTCAATCGGGTGGTGAGCCTCGTTGTTTCGGACATCGACGGCGATGGCGACCAGGACGTCCTGGCGATCACCAACTCGACCTCTGGCAACAACGTGTCGGTGCTGGTGAACAACGGTTCGCAGGGCTTCTCGGTGCGGGCCGTTGGCGCCGCTAGTTTCGGGACAAGCGTCTTCGCCGCCGACGTCGACTCCGACGGCGACATCGACGTGCTCAGCGCGTCGCGAAACGACGACAAGATCGGCTGGTTCGAGAACCAGGGCAACTTGAATTTTCAGGAACACGTAATCACCACGAATGCCAACAGCGCCCGCGGCGTCTTCGCCGTCGACATGGACGGTGACGGCGACACCGACGTGCTCAGTGCGTCGAACCAAGACAGCACCGTCGCCTGGTACGAGAACGACGGCGGCCAGAACTTTACCGAACGAGTGATTTCAACAGACGACCGCGGCGCGTTCGCCGTGTTCGCCGCCGATTACGATGGCGACGGCGACATCGACGTGCTGAGCGCCGCAGCCGGGGATGGCGAGCTCGTGCTGCATGTGAATGACGGCGAGGAGAACTTCACCAAGCGAGTCGTAGCGACGGGCCTGACTAACCCTCGTAAGATCTTTGCCGCCGACCTCGACGGCGACGGCGACCTCGACGCACTGGCGGCTTCGGCCACCGAAAGCGCCACCTTGGCGTGGTTCGAGAACTTCGGACTGCCGAGCGGCGTGTTTGGCGTTTCCGACGTGTTCCTCAACGGCAACCGTTCCGGTGACTTGGCGGACCCAGCCGATCTCGACGGTCTGCGGACGCAGGAGACCAACCTCGGCAATCTGGTCGCCGACGCCTCCCTAGCCACGGCAAAGGAATTCGATCCCACGGTGGTTGCCTCGTTTCGCAACAGCGGCAGCATCCGCGCGTCGATCGGAACCACGGTCGATTTGCCGGATGACTCAGAGACGCGGCTTCCCAACGCTGACGGATTCATCACGCAGGAGGATATCGAGTCGACCTTGGCGTTCAACAATGGCTTAACGCTGCTCGATATCACGCGGGCCGAACTGGTCGCCCTGCTGGAGGAAGGGATCAGCGCGCTTCCCGGTGTTTCCGGCGACTTCCCGCAGATCTCGGGGCTGAAGTTCTCCTTCGACGATAGCCGGCCGGCGGGGGATCGAGTCGTCAGCGCAGGAATCTTTGGGGACGACGGCACTCTTATTGCGACACTCGCGGAAGGTGGTGAGGTCTCTGGCGACCCGGAAGAAGTCTTTCGCATTGTCACGAGCGATTTCCTTGCGAACTCCGGCAGCCCTGTCTTGGTGTCGTTGACGAATCCTAGCCGGGTGGACCTCGCAGACCTGGACGATGATGGCATTGACGACGACGTGTTCTCCGGTGGAGCGATCTTTAGCGCCGACGGCACCGAGCAGGACGCGCTCGCCGAGTACCTGCTTGCCAACTTTGACCCGGAGAACGGCGGCGCCGCCTTCGACGCGGCCGACACCAGCCGCGAGTTCGACGAGCGGATTCAAAACCTGAGTTTTCGTTCGGACGGCGTGCTTCCTCCCAGTGAGGTGTTCGACAACGGGGCCGGCGGAATCATCGGCTTCGCTAGCGCGGTCTTCGCGGATGTCGCTCAAGGCCAGCTAAACGCCGACGATGTGGTCTTTGCGGAAACGACGCGGATTAGTTCGATCGCTTGGTCCGGCGTCTACCTAAACAACGGCGGAACCCCCGCAGCGGTCGACGATTTCACGATCTTGATTTACGCCGATGATAACGGCCAACCCGCAAGCGGCGATCCCATTGCTGAGTTCGTCGTCGGGAACAACGTCAATCGCACGCAGGTGAACTCCCGATTCTCGTATACCGCCGATATTGATTTCGTGATGGACGCTGGCGTGACGTATTGGATCTCGCTGCTCAACGACACGACGGGCGACCCGGCGGACTTTGCCTGGGGCAACCAAACGGGCGGGGGAAACCAACACTTCTCCGACGACGACGGCGTCACGTGGGAAAATGGCAATCAGCAGCCCGACTTCCGGCTGTTTGGGGTACCGGTGGGGCCACCAGCGGCCGAGGCCAAATCCTAAGTAGCCGGTGGGTAATACTGGAGGCCACGCGGTTTCACGCCTTACACAAGCAGGAATTGGCTGATAGAACGGTTTAGGCTTCGGCAAAGTCCGCAGCCCGTTCTGGTTGTGATTCTGCATTGGATAGGAATGAGCCGATATGCGAGCCTTGCTGCGTGCTACACAGTTTCGTCTGTTGGTTGTTGTCCTCGTCACGTTAACGGTCATGGTGACGGGTAGCGCGAAGGAGTCGACACAGGAATTAACGCAAGTCGAGAAGGAAAAGAGGCAAGCGGAGGAAGAGAAGAAATGGCCTAAGGACACGAAGTCGTATGCACGCTTGATCGACTTCTCTGGCCGCAAATGGAGCGTCAAGGCTCAAGATAAATTGTGTGGTCCTGGGCCGAATTACTTTTCCGACCGAGCGGAAGACGTGTGGGCGGACGACGAGGGGCTGCATCTGACCATTTCCAAACGCGACGAGAACTGGTACTGCACCGAAGTGATTCTGCAGGAGAGTTTCGGCTACGGAAACTACATTTTCCAGACCAGCACCGAGCCCGACTCGATGGATGCAAACGTGATCGCGGGGATGTTTACTTGGGAAGCTGGGATGCCGTGGCCGAACCGCGAGCTAGACTTTGAGTTTGCCCGCTGGAGTAATCCAAAGGATTCGACCAACGCTCAGTTTGCGGTTCAACCCTTCACGACGTCGGGCAACATGGTGCGTTACCGGGTCGCGCCAGACGAGAACGACTCGCATTTGACCCAGGTGATGACCTGGCGGCAGGACGAGGTTCGCTTTCGAACGGCGCGTGGTCGCTTTGATTCGCCGCACATCCCGCCGGAAGCCGTCATCATTGATTGGACTTATTCCGGCGATGGCGTTCCTGAACCGGGGCAAGAAAACGTGCGCGTCAACTTGTGGTTGGACAACGGAGCTCCTCCCGCGTCTGAAAAGCCGATTGAGCTAGTGGTCAAGCAGTTTCTCTTCGTGCCAATCGAGAAGTAGTGCGCGCTCTGCCCGACGGACGACCCGTCGTCTAGGCGATGGCTAAGCAATAAGTGCTCACCAACAAGCCGACGATTGGGCGTGCTAGCAGTTCAAACCTCTAGCCCGACCGTTGCTGCCTGTCAGTGGTTCTCGACGCGTCGCCCGTTCCCATTTTGGTCTTGGTTCAGTTTGCGATAGCGGCTACAGTCCCGCGACGAATTTGCGGGTTCCTGCATCGCCTAGCATGCTTATTTGCTGCGGCGGGCTCTTCTCTGTTGTCCCAAGCGAGGTGTCATGGGCAAGACCATTAAGAAGCTATGGCGACGATTGGCGGCTCGACCGTCGTTTCGCAAGCTCAACGAACTGATGTTCGACTGTTCCCTGCATGGATTGGGTATTCTCAACTATCAGAATGAAGCCCTGTCGGGAGAGAAGCACTTCGTCGAGCAGGTGCTCCCTATCTTTATCAAGACAGAGAACCCAGTCATTGTCGATGTGGGCGCGAACGTTGGCAGCTACACACAGATGTTGATGTCGACGCTACCTGACGCATCGATCTGGGCTTTCGAACCGAATCCACGCACCTACGCGACCCTGGCTACCGAGGTCAACTCGCCTAAGGTCGTCACCATCAACCAGGGGCTGGGCTCCTGCGAATCAACTCTGAAGCTCTTTGACCGGGAAGACAGTCGCGGGTCGTCTCAGCACGGCTCGTTGTATCGAGAGGTGATCGAAGAAATTCATGAAACCGAATCCGTGGAACTAGAAGTTTCGATCACCACGCTCGACGGCTACGCCCACGCCAACGGCATCGACCAAATCCAACTGCTCAAGATTGACACCGAAGGCCATGAACTCGAAGTGCTGAAGGGAGCAACTCAGCTGCTAGCTTCTGGAAAGATCGACCTGCTGCATATCGAGTTTAATGAGATGAACGTCATTAGCCGGGTGTTCTTTCGAGACATTATGCAAGCGCTGCCCGACTATGTGCCTTATCGACTGCTGCCGAACGGCGTGCTGCCGCTTGGCGACTCTCCGCTGCGGACGGAGATTTTTGCTTTTCAGAATCTTGTCTTTGTTCACAAAAAGTTCTCACCGAATGCTGCCATGCATCCCGCTGCCTGACGTCAACGCGTCGGCAGTTATGCGTGGTCAGATGTCGAGGATTGTTTGATGGCTCTGTTAGACGTCGCTCGTCCGTTGCTGCCTCACTTGGCGGCATGTGTCACTTTTTTCTTCAATCGCGAACGGTTGGTCTATCTGACGACTGTTGTTTCCAACTACCTCGGCTTGGCGACGAAGACCGACATCTACATCATCACCAACGTCGGCAACGCAGATACGCGAGAAGAGATCAGTGCTGCCTTGCCAGCGATGCCGGACTCGGCCACGCTCCATTTCGTAACGCCCACCCAGATCGGTCATCCTTACTTGTTGACTTGGACGCATCGCGAGATTTTTCTCGAGATCGAAAGGGCAAAGCTCGCTTCGCACTTTTTGTATTCGGAGGACGACCTGGCGATCACCTACGACAACGTGGCCTATTGGCTACGAGTTCGAGAGCGGCTGCGTCCCTACGGCTTTATCCCGTCGTTCTTTCGGGTCGAACAACATCCGGTGGATGGTCATTGGTACAGCACCGACTGCAAAAGCACGATCAAGTTGTTTCGGCAAGCGCGGCTCGACCTTGAGGGATCGACTTACATTTGCCCATCAAACCCGTATCAGGGCACTTACTTGATGGATCGCGAATTGATGGAGGAGTTTTCTACCAGTCCCGCTTTTTCGCCCGATTTTGGCTACTTGGCGATACGCGAGAAGGCGGCCCAAGGATTGACGTTTGCGAATGTTCCGCCCGGCTTTTCGTCGCGTAATCTGCTGCTGGTCGATCTCGATAAGCAACGGGTGCCTGAGGAAACTTGGGTGCACCATCTGCCCAACAACTACGTCAGCGATCCGTCTTCGCCGTTTGGTAAAGTGCCCATGTCTGAAGTACTCGTCACGTCGCGCGCGGCCTTTGTGCAACGAAAACTACGCCGTCTGCTGGCTGGATAAGGCGACGACAGGCTGGCTCGGCGTCCGGCAGTTTGGCTCTGTGGCCAAACATGGGCTGAAAGTGTACAAAGGCACCAAACCCGTCATAGGATTTTGTCCCACTTATCAGTCAAATTCGACGAAAACCCAATCACGGGATTATTTCGATTACAAATCTTGGCCGTTTTTCAGCGTCTTCTATCGAAGAATTCTTATCGCAGAAACGTTCGTTTTCACGATAACCCAACACGCAGTTTCCAATAGCGGTTGTTCACACGAATGGCACTTAAGTTTCTTTAACTCGTTTGATCATATCGAGTTTCATTTCGTGTCTTGGTTTTGTCATGAAGTTGTGGAAGTGGACGCGTCGTTTTACTTTTCGGGGTTCGAACCGGCCTGGTCGGTTGCCGACGCGGTGACTGGCAACGCACGCGAGCAGTTGTCTGTAGAAGTCCTGCCGGAGTTTAGAATTCGTATGCCCTTGCAACTCAATCAGAGGCTGGAATGCTTCGAGCATTTGCATCGTCCCCTTGAAGCTGATCGTGCGTGGCGGAATATCATGCTCGCTAGCCGCTTGAGCCATGAGCGTGCGAATCAGATTGTACGCTAAAACATGCGTCCACACTTCTTTGCGAACGAGTTCGGGTGTCTTGCATCGTAAGTCATCCATCTGCATGGTCGACTTGATCGAGCGAAGATCCAATTCGTTATGCCATCGCTGGAGATACAAGAATGCCAGATCCTCTTTGGTCGTTCTTTCGTGATTCAGTAGTGACGTCACGACGATGATGCTCTGGCTGCGATATCCTGGTTGCTCGACATGAATGCGTGTTTCTCG
>JBCDBK010000160.1:0-6075 GCA_039184115.1 Planctomycetota bacterium
ACTGGTCGGGCCCGTGATTACGCCATAGTCGGCAAGTAGCTGTATGTCGTGACGAAGCGCGGAATCTCCAGCGCTGATGAACGGGCTCGCCAAACCTACCTTTGAGAACAACAACACCG
This sequence comes from Planctomycetota bacterium, assembly GCA_039184115.1. Lineage (GTDB taxonomy): Bacteria > Planctomycetota > Planctomycetia > Pirellulales > Lacipirellulaceae > Bythopirellula. The sequence continues at coordinate 120 of JBCDBK010000160.1, forward strand.
ACAAGACGACACCAACAATCGAAGCTGCCGAAACCTTGCAGATAGCGCTGGGGCGTTGGAGCGTTCGGTGTGTGCGGCCTGACTTGCTCATAAGCGTATTAATGCTATCAGTAGTGCAACCCTAAGGCGTAATTGAGCAACGATCGAGCAAAGCAGCGAATTATCGTAGATTGCTAGAAATCGGATAGCACAGGCGTTGTGCCGCACGAAATCTAATGTAAGCCTCACCGATTTTGCGCTAACCACCAATCCTCAACTTGAATAGGTTGGTGGTCATCGAATGAGGGACTTGTAGACGTCCAGTGTCGCATCGGCGCAGCGCTGCCACGAAAAACCCTTCAGCCGTCGTCTGCCGGCCTCGCGAAGCTCCGCTGCCCGAGACGGGGAATGTACGACGCCTTCGATCGCCGCCGCCATCGCTTCCGCATCATCCGCATCAAAAAACTCTCCCGCTTCACCAACCACCTCCGGAATGGATCCACCGCGGCTGCAAACGACAGGGCAATCGTGCGCCATAGCCTCCAAGGTTGGCATTCCGAATCCCTCATAGAGCGACGGATAGACTAATGCGCTAGCGTGCCGATACAGCGCCGCGAGCTGAGCATCATCGCCGTTCATCCAGATCAGTGAGTCGGTCGATAATCCGGCCGATTTCAGGACGTTCAGCTCTGAAGAACTGGGCGATCGTCCTCCGAAGCACACTAGGCGAAACTCAGAGTTCAGGGCCGTGCAAGCCCCATATGCGACGAGCAGCCGCGCAAAATTCTTGTAGCCGCCCCGCCCACCAACGTACAAGAGAAAAGGTCGATCGATCGGCGACGTGCAGCGCATTGGCGTTCCCGGAACTGAAATTCCAAGATGCACTGTAGTTACCGAGTCGACATCGAGGTCACAGAGTTCGAGCAGGTCCTGTCGGGTCGTCTCGGAAATGCAAATTATATGATCCGCCCGTTCGAGCGCAGCCTGTTTTCGGCTAGCCATGCTGCCGGCGTTGACGAAAAACTGCGGAAAGCGCTCGTGAATCATGTCGTACACCGTCAGGACGGTCCGAGAATGCGATTTGCGCGCAACAGGCCGATGCGAATAGTACGTTTCGTGTATGATGTCCGGCGGGTAATGTCGAGTGTGCCAGTCGTGCAACCCTCGGTCGATCATGTCGAGTACTCTACTGATGCCCGGCGGCGCGAAACCAACGAAACGGCCCGAGACTCGCGCACCGTCAAGGTCATGGATATGTAGGTTGATATGGAGCGGTGCGACAATCAACACTTCTGTATCGGTGTAGCCTCCTAGTTGCCGTACCAATTCTGCGAAATAACGCGATACCCCGCCATGACGCTGCCGCACGAAGGCTTGATGGTCATAGAGCACGTTCATCAGTCGGCCCTTGTCTTGCCGGCACCAACAATGTGCTCATGATCCGAAAACGTAAGCGATCGCATGCGCACTCGCGCCCAACCATGACCCATCCATGAGCCCATTGCTGTCAGGAAATTGAACAGCATTCCGTTGACTGGACGATCCGTCAGCATGTGTATGCCGCGATTCGAGTAGAGGCGGAGTGACAACTTCTGTCCAAGCTGCTCGAGAGTGCGCTTTTGGTAGAACGAGACGTGCTGCCCTGTGGTGGGCGTGTAATACCACCACGCTTCAGGATCAGGCGGACTTCCTGTGAACAGCTCTGTTGAAAAAATCAGCGTACGACAGTCATTCTCAGCCAGAAGGTCCTTGACGAACGGAAACGGGTCTGGAAGATGCTCTAGCACTTCAAAGGCCGTAATGGCATCCATGGGCGGTCTCGTCCTTCCTCGCTCAAAGCCACGGGCGAAAAGATTCTCACAGTACGGATCGTGCCAGAAGAAGTTAAAACCGACATCGCGCATCAGCCTCGCCAGCAATCCATGCCCCCCAGCTGCGTCCAGATAACGGCCTTTCCGATCGAAGCAGAAATAGAGCACTGCCGACAGGCGTCGGGCGATACTAAGATTTCGCCGCACCAAACCGGTATCAGCGTCCGCAATGGCGGAGGCGTACGCCTCGTCAAGCCAAAAGGGCTCCTCGGTCTGCAGCAACCCACACTGATCGCAATAGAAGTAGTCGACCTCATAACGATTCAAGACCTGCGCAGAAAAAACGCGCTCGCGACTGGCGGCACAGAGCTTGCAACGGGTGCGCATTAAGGCGCTACCTTAGACCGACGCGGGACGTGCCGACCCCCGCTGCGGCCGATGCATCAGCCCCGAGGTATGGTGCCGCGCCATCGCGCGAGAACAGTCTGTGAATGAAGACTGCGCAGGGCACGAGCGTGAATACAACATATGCACCGATGGATCCGGCGATGGCACCCAGAACGCCAAGCTGGCCGACGAGATAGATGGACAGGAGCACATTGGCGACCGCCATCAAGGATGAGTTAATGGCCTGAAAACCGACGACGTGCAACCCGTTCAGCAGCGCCGCAATCGCGCCACCCGCGACAGAAAGAACCGACCAGACTGCGAAACACGCGAGAAGGACGCGCCCGGGAACCACGTCGGCGCCCGCCCATAGCAAAATGACCTGTTGCCCGAAGATCACGAGCAAGACTGCGAATGCGAGACTAACGATCAACCCGGTGCGCAGTGTGCGGACGAAGGTCTTCCGTATCCAGCGCAGATCACCGCGCCCCGCAGCCTCGGCGTAGGCGGGCCACTGCGCGATGGCAACGAAACTGATGAGCATCGGCGGCAGCATCGCAAGTTTGAGGGCGACATCGTAGGCGGCGACGGCCTCCGCGCCGAGAATTCGAGCGATTATAAGATTATCTGACTGAAAGCCGACGACGACGGCGAGCTGCAGAATCAAGAACAGTCCTCCAATACGGAACAGTCGGCTGACCACCGCTGAGTCGAATAAGGTGAGTCGCGGACGCAATGAGGGCATCTGGACGCTGAAAAAGACGACCGAATTCAGTACTCTCGCAAGTACCGGTAAGCCTGCCATTGCTAGTGCGATGACGGCAAGACTAGCCCCTAGCGATACGGCAACGATTACACCCACCAGCCCGCAAGCGCTACCGATCGTTTCCCAAGCATTCGCCAGATAGCCCCTTTGAAGACCAAGCTGCACCTTTTGCGTCGCCACAGCGGGCAAATTTGCGACGAAACATACCATCAGCGTAGCAACCAACGGCCCGGCCTCGTCCATGGCCAGCGGCGATTTGACGTTGAAGAGAGACGACCAGGGGATGGACGCGTAGGTTGCGGCGAAAAGCAGCGCGATCGCGGTCGAAATTGAGAAGAGCATTACGAAGCCATTGGCGACGACGGCCTGCATACCCGAAACGTCGTCGTTGCCCTTGGCCTTGGCAATGGCGTTCATCAGGCCGTTGCTGAGCCCGAAATCGGCAAAGCTCAACATAGCCACGGTAGCACTCGCGGCCATCCACAGTCCGAAGCGCTCGGGCCCCAGATAGTCCAGCGTGATCGGGATTGTGAATAGCATGGCGAGCGCAGCTGAGCCCTTAGCCGTGACGGCGCTCACGCTCGTCCACGCAATCCGCCGGTTGCGCTCCCGCGACCGCCCTTCCTCGGTCGACGTGTCAAATGGCACAAACCGCAGCAAGCGGATCGTGCTGGTGACCGAACTAAGCAGGAATTGAGCCATACGCGAAGCCGGTTGCCCAGACAAAGGTCCCATTATGGCAAATGGGCGGAAAAGAAATCTGTGAACCATGTTCGCTTGCTGCGGCGTTTACAACGGCGTCAGCCAGCTTGCCGCTAACGCAGCTCCCTAATCCTCGCCAGCAGCCCCCGCGTTGATGTACTGTCGCCGGAGTATCCATCGGTCCCACCGACAGGACCCTCCAGCCGCCTCGCCAGCTTCTTGCCCAACTCCACGCCAAACTGATCAAACGCGTTGACACCCCAGATCGCATTTTCCACAAAGACCTTGTGTTCATAGAGGGCAATCAATTGGCCAAGGACTTCCGGAGTGAGTGCGTTGAACAGAATCGTGTTGCTGGGGCGCCCGCCCGCATGGAACCGGAAGCGGTCGTCCGCATCGTACCCATTCATTAGCGCCTCGCTTTGCGCTAGACAGTTTGCGATTGCCAAATCTTGCTGCGCCTGTGTTGCCCCGGACGATCTAACCGGCAGAAGGAAGTCGGCCGAAACAAACCGTGTGCCTTGATGCAGGAGCTGATAAAACGAATGCTGTGCGTTGTTGCCCGCCTCACCCCAGATCACCATCCCTGTATCAGTTGCAACCGGCTCACCGTCTTTCCGCACGCTTTTTCCGGACGACTCCATCTGCAGCTGCTGCAAGTACGCTGGAAACCGATCGAGCCGGTTGTCGTAGGGCAGGATGACTTGCGAATCGGCGCCAAAGAAACTGTTGTACCAAACTGAAATCAAACCGAGCAGCACGGGCAGGTTTTCAACGAAATCAGCGCCTCTAAAATGCAGATCCATGGTCCGGCCACCCGAGAGCAAGCGGCGGAAATTGACCATGCCGATCACCAACGCGAGCGACAACCCAACGGCGGACCAAAGCGAGTAGCGGCCGCCAACCCAATCCCAGAAGCCAAAGCGGTAGCTTGGATCGACTCCGAATTCGTCCATCGCCGCATGATTGGTCGAAGCAGCGGCGAAATGCCGGATGACCGCATTTTCACCCAGGGCTTCTACGACCCATGCACGTGCCGCCTGCGCATTGGTCATCGTTTCCTGGGTCGTGAAGGTCTTGGAACAAACTACAAACAGCGTTTCCTCGACATTGAGCGATGCGCGGAGATCAACAAGCTGGGTGCCATCGACGTTAGAGGCACTGTGGAAATGCATGCCGGGTTGCCAGAAGGAGCGCAATGCGCGACTGGCCATGACGGGACCGAGGTCCGAACCGCCGATGCCGATATTGACGATGTGTCGCAGCCGCTTGCCGGTCGCGCCGACAATCTCGCCGCCGTGTACCGACGCCACGAAATTCGCAACTCGATCAAGCACCGCCCCGACCTCATCGACGCCGGGCTCATCACCGCCCACGGCATCCCCAGGCGCCGCACGCAGTGCCGTGTGCAAAACAGCACGATCTTCAGTGACGTTGATATGCTCACCGGCAAACATCGCGTCGATTGACTTGCGCAATTGGGCTTCGTCAGCGAGCGCCAGCAGACGTGCCAGCGTCTCCGCTGTCAAATAATTTTTTGAGTAATCGAGAAGCAGATCGCCTGCGGAGACGGAAAACTCCTCGAAACGATTGTTGTTCTCACCCGCAATCTCGACCAGCGTGCGCTCACGTAGCGTCAGATAATGATCGGATAGTGATGCCCAAGAAGGCAGGTCTATCGGATAGTCCTTCGAAAGCTCGACGTCGCTCACGGTTGAATATCGTAGTAGTCGAGATACCAGTCGACGAAGCGCCGGACACCCTCCTCGATCGGCGTATCGGGCCGATAGTCGACATCCGCAACCAGGTCCTCGACGTCCGCGTAAGTATCAGGCACATCACCGAGCTGCATGGGCAGCAGATTCTTTTCCGCCGACTTACCGAGGCAATCCTCGATCACCTCAATGTAACGCATCAGCTCAACCGGCTGTTGATTACCGATGTTGTAAATCCGGTAAGGCGCGCGGCTGGTGCCCGGGTCCGGCTGCATCGGGTTCCATTCGGGGTTTGGTTCAGCCGTGCGATCCATCGTCCGAATCACGCCCTCGACGATGTCTTCAATAAAGGTAAAGTCCCGGCGATGATTACCGAAATTGAAGACGTCGATTGGCTTGCCTTCGAGAATATTCTTTGTGAACAAAAACAAAGCCATATCGGGTCGGCCGTACGGTCCGTAAACGGTAAAAAATCGTAGGCCGGTAGTCGGTAACTCGTACAGATTCGAATACGTATGCGCCATCAACTCGTTCGCCTTCTTGCTGGCACCGTACAGTGCCAGCGGATGATCGACGTTCTGATGGATCGAAAAGGG
>JBCDBK010000161.1:0-5885 GCA_039184115.1 Planctomycetota bacterium
CGTCACGCCTTCAATCTTCGCGCCCGAAAACACCGCCATGTTCCTTTGGGGGCCACCGACGCCGCAGCCCACGTCTAAGGCTTCGAGACCGGGCTTCATCCCGGGGAGGGGGCAACCTGGGTACCCGCTTCAGACCCCTCCCCTTTTTGAAGGGGAGGGGGATTTAAATCTTGCCCACGGTATCCCCACTGTGCAAACGGCATGGCGCCGCTGTCGTACCAGCAGTCGATCACTTCGCTAACGCGTCGCATTCGAGCACCGTCGGCGAAGGGCGAGTCGTACGTCACCGCGTCGATGTACGGTTTGTGCACACGGAGGTCGTCGGGTAGCTCGGGGTTGGCCGCCTTGGCATCGGTCCATACTTCGGTGCCGGCGACGCCAGGCTTGGCGAGCAACTCGTCATAGCCACCAATCGCTTCTTGTTTGCCCGTTTCTTCGCATTGCCAAACCGGCAGAGGCGTGCCCCAGTAACGCTCGCGCGAAAGAGCCCAGTCGACGTTCGATTCGAGGAACTTGCCAAACCGTCCGCCCTTGATATGGTCGGGCAGCCAGTTGATGGCCTGATTGTTCTCCAGCATCGCGTCTTTGAACGCGGTCGTCTTGATGAACCAGCTTTCGCGCGGGTACTGAATCAGCGGATCTTCGTCTGCCCGCCAGCAGAACGGATAATCGTGCAGGTACTGTTCTTGGTGGAACAGCAGGCCGCGCTCTTTCAAGTTGCGATTGATGTCCTTGTCGCAGTCCTTCACCCAGCGGCCCCGGAGGAATTCCGGCGCCTCGTCGGTGAATTTGCCGTCGGGGCCGACGCAGTTGATGAGTGGCGGAGCTTTATCGCCCAGCAGCTCGCGTTCGCATTGGAGAACGTTGTAGTCGTCTTCGCCAAAAGCGGGGGCGATATGGACGAGTCCCGTCCCGCTATCGGTCGAAACGAAATCGGCAGCCACTAATCGCCAAGCAGCTTGATACGCGTGCCCCGGCGGTGGATACACGCCGCCTTTCGGCACAGATATCGGCTCCTGGTCTTCTGCGTTCCCAAAGCAGTCGTAAGGTGGGTAGTAGCCGCCCCCAACCATGACAGAGCCCGGGAGCGTTTTTTCAACTTCAAACTCCCGCTTGAGCTTCTCCGAAATTGTTTCGACCAGGTCATGCGCGACAAAGAGTCGTTCACCTGTAATCGGATCTACAATTATGGCGTATTTGATCGACGGATTGATCGCGATGAACTGATTGCTTGGTAGCGTCCAGGGGGTTGTCGTCCACACCAAGAAAGACAAGTCAGGTGGAAGGCCAAGCGACCCCGCCAGAGAACGCGCTGGCATCTTCACATACACACTCGGATCAGCCACCTGGCGATAGCCTTGGCCGACTTCGCCGGCTGACAACGCCGTTCCGCCTTGGGCCCACCACCAGACGATTTTGTGGCCTTGGTAGAGTTGGTCGCGGTCGAAGAGGGTTTTGAGGCTCCACCAGACCGACTCGACGTAGCTTTGGTGGTAGGTGACGTAAGCGTCTTCGAGGTTGACCCAAAAGCCGAGTCGCTCCGTGAGTCGTTCCCACTCTTGCATGTAGCGCCAGACCGACTGTTGGCACTTTTGGATGAAGGGCTCGACGCCGTAGGCTTCGATTTCTTCTTTGCTGTGGATGCCCAGCTCTTTGCAGACTTCGACCTCGACGGGCAGTCCGTGAGTGTCCCAGCCGGCTTTGCGTTCGCAGCGGTAACCGCGCATCGTTTTGTAACGCGGGAACAAATCTTTGATCGCCCGCGTCAGGCAGTGGCCCGGGTGAGGCATGCCGTTGGCCGTGGGCGGGCCTTCGTAGAACACGAAGTTCTCGGCACCTTCGCGCGCGGCGAGCGTTTTTTCGTAGATGCCCTGCTGCTTCCAAAACTCGCCGATGGCCAGCTCGCGATCGGCAAAGCTCTCGTTCTTTTTGACAGCAGGAAACATTGGACCCTTTGGGTGAGTAGCGGTCAGCGTTCAGCGGTCAGCTGCGTGAAAAAAGCTGATGGCTGCCAACGTATCGCATATCGCTGAATGCTGACAGCTTTTCCCCGTCAGTCATCATCAAAGTCGGGGTCGTCGCTGAAGGGCGAGTCTTTGCCGTCGTCATCGTCATCATCGTCGTCGCTGCCGCCGAACGTGTCGGGGAACTCTTCGTCTTCGGTCAGATCGTCTTCCCAGTCTTCTTCGAAGTCGTCGTCGAAGTCGTCATCGAAATCGTCGTCTTCAAAGTCATCGAACGGATCGTCGCCATCAGACAGACACAGCCCCGTCATGGTGGGATCGCCAATCCACAAGTCGGTTACCGCCGGATCGTCCTGAAGAGTTGCTACCATCGCCATCAATCTGCACCCTGTCGTGTTTCTTGGTTCTTTGCTTCGCGAAGCCGTCGATTTCGCTGGTCTCAATCGTACCTGCTAGCAGCCCGGAAGTCCGACTGCCAAACGACTTACGTCGAATATTGTAGGCGCGAATTCTGCCCCAAGACAACGGGGGTGTCAAGCAGTTTACACCAAATCGGAATCTCCCGTGCGAGGTTTATCGAGACCTGAGCGGCCTTAGACGGTCCTGTGGCAAGCTGAAGTTGGTGGAATCTGCGGTTCCGGCTAAACTGCGGGCCTAGTACACGAGAAAAGACTGCAGTTGTCACCCCCGCCGACGGCTGTTTCTTTAAGACCCGCACGCAAGGAGGCGTCCATGAGTAGGCCCCCGCTCCGCTTTGTCCATGCCAGCGATTTGCACCTGGAGCGTCCGCTGGGAGGAATTGCCGAGGTTCCCGAGCACCTACGCGATCTGTTTCTCGATGCACCGTTTCTGGCGGCAGCGCAGGTGTTTGAAACTGCCCTTTCTGAGCGTGTCGATGCCGTGCTGCTGGCTGGCGACATCGTTGACTTCGACCTGGCCGGTCCGCGCGCGGTTGTGTTTTTACTCGAACAGTTCGAGCGGTTGGAATCGCATGGCGTGCCGATTTACTGGGCGTGTGGCAACATCGACCCGGCGGAGTCTTGGCCTGCCAGCGTCCCACTGCCCGGTAACGTGACGATCTTCCCGGTCGGACGTGCCCAGGAGTACGAGCTTGTCCGTGACGACGAGATTGTCGCGAAGATTCAGGGTGTCAGCCGCAATCTGGGCGACGAGTTGAACGACAGCGGATTCCATCGCGACGCGCATGGAATTTTTACCGTCGGCGTTTCTTATGGTACGTCCGCGTCGCCGGGGGCCGAGGGCGATCGGGTCCACTATATGGCGCTCGGCGGCCAGCACCATCGTCAGACGGTCGACCAATCGCCAGGGATAGCCCACTACTGCGGCTCGCCTCAGGGACGCTCGCCTGAAGAGCCTGAATCGCACGGCTGTACGCTGGTGACGGTCGACGATAGCGGCAATATCAAAACCAACTTCGTCGCTACCGACCAGATTCGCTGGATCACCGAGACCATCGAAGTGACGGCCGGCACCGACGAAGACGCGCTGATGAAGCAAATGCAGCATCGCATTAGCAAACTGCAAACCAAGCACACGGGCAGCCCGTTGTTGATCAGTTGGGTCATCGAGGGCAGTGGCACGGTGCTGAACCACATACGTCGCGGTGGCGTGAGCGATCACATGGTTGATCTATTGTGCGGACAATATGGCGTTGGAGTGCCGGGGATCTGGACCGTGTCGATCGAGTGTCACGAGCCGCTGGACGTCCCGCAAGAGTGGATAGACGAGGAGACAATCATGGGCGACATGTTGCGTGAGTTTCGCGCTCTTGAAGCCGATGTTGATATTCCGCTGCGTCTGGAAGAGTTTCTGCCGGAAGAGCTGCTCGCCACGCCGCGTGCTGAGTTAGCGGGGGTCGCCGACGAAGATCGGGCGAGTCTACTCTGGGCTGCATCAAAAATGGCCGTCGATCTGCTCGACGGAGAAGAAGAGATCACAAGTTGAGCTGTGAGCGGTGAGCCGTGGGTCATGAGTAAGAATCTCGACGCCCAAAGCCCACCGCCCATAGCCTTAGCCAAAGGCTAACCATGAAAATCACAGACATTCGCATTGACGGTTTTGGGGTTTGGAACGATCTGAAACTCAGCGGGCTGTCGCCACGCGTGACGACGTTTTTCGGCGCGAACGAAGCCGGTAAGACGACGCTGATGCAATTTACGCGCAGCGTGCTGTATGGCATGTCGCCCGAGCGCAGGCACAAGTATTTGCCGCCGGTCAACGGCGGGCTGCCTGGCGGTTCGCTTGGGCTGGTCGACGATCAGCAACGCTTTGACGTCAGCCGGATTGCCGATCGGGGTGCCGACGACGTCGGACTCGTGCGTGTGAGCACCGCAGGCGGCGAAGTGAGCGGTGATCGTCTGCTCCGCGAGTCGCTCAACGATATCGACGAAGCGACTTACACCAACATTTTCGCCATCGGACTAAGCGAGATTCAGACGCTTGGCACCCTAAGTGGTAGCCAGGCAGCCGAGTGGCTTTATCGCCTCACATCGGGGCTCGACCGCGTTAGCCTGTACGACGTGATTCAGAATTTGCGGCAGACGCGGCTCGACTTGCTCAATAGCAACGATCGCGAGTCTAAGATCAGCAAGCTCGTCGCGCGACGCGAAGTGCTGCGCGGTGAGATCCAACAACTGTCGCAACGCAATCGACAGTGGGCACAGCTGTCGGTACGCATTCAGGAACTCGACGGACAGATCGCTCAGCAAGAGAACATCGTCCGCGACTGCCAGCACCAAGCGCGCACCATCGAAATCGCCGTCGGACTGAAGCCCAACTGGCGAAAGCGAGTGAAGTTTGCTTCGCAAATCAAGGCCTATGACGGCACGATTCAGATTCCCGACGATGGGCTCGAACGTCTCGATAAACTGAATCGCAAAATCGAAGAACATCAACGCGAAGCCGACATTCTCAAAGGTCAGCGTCAGCAGCTCAAAGAGGAGTCTGATCGTCTCAAAGTTAATCAGCAACTCGTCAAAAATGCCTGCCGTATCGACGCCTTGGGCGAGCAGCGTGACTGGCTGCAATCGCTCGAGCGACAGATCGAAGAACTGGAAACGGAGGCGGGCGAGTTTGAACAGCGGCTAGAAAACGAACAAGAACGTCTTGGTCGGGCCCTAGGCGTCGCCGACAGCGAGCATCTCCAGGTCATTAGTAAGGCCGATATCGAAAGCTTGCAGCCACATGTCAAAGACCTCCGGCGGGCTCAAAAACAAGTGGAACAAGCCCAGCAAGACGTCGATGCACTGGCCGAAAGCGAACGTTCGCTCAAGGTCAAGGTCGAGTCAGCCATCATCGGCGGCGAGAGTCACGGTTTGCCAATGGACGTACGCGAGGCTAGCGACTTGGTCGCTAACCTGCGTAGCCGCCTGAAGGTCGAACAGCGCATCGAACAGGCTCGCAATCACGAGATGGATCTGGAGCAACAAAGCCACGACCTGCTCGACGACCAAGTAATTCCGATGACAACGTTCAACTGGATGCTGGCGGGCGTCATCTTGAGTGGCCTAGCACTGGGCGCTCATTTCTTATTGCCTGCGAGTCCTTTTGGTACTGCGGGCTGGCTTGCAATAATCTGTTCGCTGTTCATGGTTGGCTTTGCCTTCTTCTTCAAGTTCATTACCGAAGACGCCGCTGCCGACAAACTGGATTCGTGTCAGCGACAGCTAGAAACCGTCGCTCGCCAGATCAAAGAAGCCGAGCGTGACAAGGACAAGCTTGATGCCGGCTTGCCAATGACCGACGGATCGGTCCTCATTCGCTTGCAAGCTGCCGAGCGTCATCTAGCAGAGCTGGAAAACGTGCTGCCGGTCGAAGCTCAGCGCAAACAAGCAGGCCACGAAGTGACGACGGCGCAATCACGCTTGTCGGAGGCAAAAGCCAATTTGCAAAAGGTGCTCA
>JBCDBK010000162.1:0-5784 GCA_039184115.1 Planctomycetota bacterium
ATTCCAGACGCGGCCAGTCCTGCTGACGCCACTGTGCTTCAAAGGCATCGCACTTCTCATCGAGCAGGTCTCGCTGAGAAGCGGTCAGCAACTGCTCATTCGAAGTGTGCAAGTCATCCGTCACGGGGCTGTCAGCTCTGATGGATAGTCCTCGGACAACAGCTCGCGAATGCGCCGGCGCTTGCGCTCGACGGTAGCGATCGAGACCTTCAGCTGCTCGGAAATCTCTTCGTTGGTGAATCCTTCGTAGCGTAGCACCAAAATTGTACGTAGCGTCGCGTCCTTTAATTTGTCGAGAAGCTGCTGGATGCGTTCTGCAGCGATCTCTTTCTTCGAGGGCGTCTCTTCAGTGTGTTGAAATCGATCGAAGTCGCCGTCCAGGGTCTGGCTACCATTTGCCACGAAGATGGAGTTGCCGCGTGTTTTGCCGCCACCTCGTTTCTGTGCCGTCTGGTGTCGGATTTCGTCAACGACTCGGTCTCTCGTCAGCTGGGAGAGCGTCAGCAGCAGTATCGCTGGATCGGTTGTGGAATACTCGCCACGCTGGGCACGCAGGTGAAACGATTGCAAGACGTCGTTGGCAATCGCATACTCGTCGATCACCCGTAGCGGAAATCGACCAAAGCGCCGACGAGCAATCGCCGCCAGCTTTTCGTAGTACACCTGACACAGGCTATCTAACGCGTCGGCATCGTTGGCTGCCAGCTTGGCAAAGTAACGCGTGATGTGCTCTGAATCTGGTAACACTGCGATCTGATGGCTAAGTCAGTCAAGATTGCGGATTGGAAGCGCTAATCACCATTATAGCAATGAAAATCTGCGTCGCAGCCAACCGGGACAAACTGCCCAGAAGGCGGAAACCCGCGCGACTGCTCGTACCAGTCCGCGCACAAGGTATTGATGCTGCAGGAAGATAGGTCGAGCAACACAAGCATCCATTAGATGGCATCCGTTGGCTAGCATCGGCCGACTGGCATCAGTCGGCTGGCAGTAGCTCCGCGTTGCCGAAACGGCGTGCATGGGCCATTCCGCCCGATTCGTCGTAGGCGAGTGGGCCGACAAAGGCATCGAAATTCAGCAACAACGCCGTCTCGTCGTCGGATTGCAGTCGGCGCTCGGGAACGAACGACTCACCAGCGTATTTAGCACCTTTCGACAATCGCACCGAGTCGATCAATCCATCGAATGGGCTGTTCGTACCGCCGGCGCCATCCACGTCGGCGCCCACAATCAGCGGCAACCGATTTTTGCGCCGCTCGCCGCGCCCAGGCCCACGGCTGACAAGTTTTCCATCCACGTATGTTCTCACTTCTTTGCCATCGAACACCCCAGCGACGTGCTGCCAAGAACCAATCTTCAACGTCCAATCCAAGTCGGTTGGCTGGACGTAGTTGCCGCCCAAGTGAATGGTGAAGTAGGGAATGCCACCGCTGACAAAGAGGCCGTAGTCGGAGCCCTGAGTCTTGGTAATCAGTCCGACACGCTGACCGAACGAGCTTGGTTTGCACCAGCACTCCAAAGTCATCGGACCGTCTGGCATGTCGATTGCCAGATCCTGCACGGCTACGTAGTCTCCTTCGCTCACTCGAAGTGCTAAGTCTTGTTCTGGAATCGCTGGCTTAGAGATTTCAAAACGCACGGGAATGGCAAAGTTGCGTTCTCTCACAGAAAACCTCGCGTTGTCGGCAAGGTAGTCGGCGCGGAGCTGCAACTGCGGCGCTTCGTAAGTGAGACCCTCATCGATTCGAATCGACTTCAGTTCGAGCGGCACCGAAGTCTTCTGACCGGCGTAAAGCGTGCGATGGATGTGGTCGGGCCGTGAGATCCAGTGTGCATCTTCGGGGTCCAGGCGAAGTTCGTATTCGACCGGCTGACTACTCGGGTTGAACAGTTCGACCACGGTCGGAGCACTCGTCGCGCCGTCGGCGGTCACGGTCGGCAGACGCGGGAAATCTGGCGGGGTTGCCGCAATGCGCTGAATATCTTCGCTCACCTTGCCCGTCACTTCACGTAGGTTCATCACTTCGCCGACGGGGATACACGCCATGGCGATCTGCTGCTTTCGCACCGTGACCAAATTGTAGTGATGCAAGAAACCTGCATCCTCAGACAGTCCGCTCTGACCCCCGCCCACCGTCGCGAGAGTGACGTACTCAATCCCGTCTCGAGGTCCGTCGTAGCGCATGCGATGAATGTGGCCGGCAAATACTGCTCGCACATTGCCGGCTTCAACGAGCGCTTGATGCACCTTCTGCCAATCGTCGCCGTAGTTGCGCCCCAGCCATCGAGGGTGATGCAAAAACACAAACACATGGTCGGCAGACTTCGCACGCGTCAGCACCGACTTGAGCCATTCGAATTGCTCGGGACTCATCCGTTGCAGTTCCGGTTCGTTGAACGATTTTTCACCTGTCTCGGCATTCCCCTCGTCGCTGAACAGCACGACAAACCAGCTTCCCTTATGCTCGAAGGCGTACCAGAGCGGACCAAAGTGCATTTCGTAGTTGGCCTCATGATGCAGCTTGGGTCGATTCTCGCCTCGAAAATAAACGTCATGGTTACCCGCCACCGGAAACCACGGACAAAGCAGTTTGCCCATGACCGACTTGTACTCTTGCATTTGCGGCTTCCAAGCAGCAGTGTCGTTGTAACCTTCGATAAGGTCGCCGACAGTCATCACCAGATCGGGCTCGAAGAGGTTCGTGTCAGCGACCGCTTGCTTGAGAATCTCGATGCCTTCCGGCGGCCCACCTGTGCGATCGCCGAATACAGCGAACGTAAACGCATCGGCTTCGGTGGGCAGTGGCAAATTGATGTCGCTCGCCCTCGTTGTCGAGAACCGCGCCGCGTCGTGTTTCGTTGGATGAGGATGCGAGTGGTAGTGCGGATGCTGAGTGACAACGACGCCAGATCCTGCGGTGGTCGACCCCTGAGCGCGAGCGAGACCCAACTCGACGCACATCACCATCGACAAAGTGCTGGTAGCGACCAACAGACGGAAAGTACTCGGAATACGCATGGTGCCATTTCGTGGTTGTGAGGAATTCTTGCGATCGCCAACGTCTTGCTCGACCGCTCTGATGTACCGCCGAGACCGATCCGGTAGTCTCCACCAGCGCGACATCGAACCCATGATACTAGAATCCGAGTGTTAAGTGTTCGTGATGACGAATTTTCACCGACACAACCACCGACGACGAACGCTCGGCCTTCGAAGTAGCCGTCGACTCGTTAGCGAATGAAATCGCTGAGGAAATCATCGAAGAACTCGATAGCTGGCTACGGCCCACCCGGCGCGGTTTCGCGTAGAAGCACGCAAGATTTGCCTGTCTGTCGAATTTCGATCACACTACTCCATAACCAATCAACCATATCATGAACACTTCACCAACCTCATCCAAATTTGCCCGCCTGTGGCTGATCACTTGGCTGGGCATTGCCGCGTTGCTCGTTGGCAAAGCGATCTGGTTCCCCAAGAGCGAACCCGCCCAACAAACGGCGAGTGCCGCTTCTGCGGCTGATGTCCCATTCACCAAGGCCCGGCTCACTGAAGCCACTTTCGATCGGCAAACACCCAGCACTTCGCGCACGAAGATCGTTCGCACTTACAAAGCGATCGAAACTCTCCGCGTCGGTGATCGCGTCGTCTCCGACAATCCGGATTCCGACACGCCTAAACAAACAGCCGTCGATCCGGCGACTTGGAAGAAGCTCACGCTCTACGCCGAAGAGATTTGGCCTGACGGCACGCTCGATACGATTCATATCGAAACGCTACAGCCGCCGTTGTGGTTGGAACTTTACGAGGCCCAGGTTGGCAGCCAGGTGCCGCCGCCGCTCGATTTGGTCGAGATGGGTTTGTCGGCAGATTTGCTGACCACCGTCGTGCAGATCGAGCCCTGTCCGCAGCTGGCGAAACCACTCCGTCGGGGCGAGCCGGGCCGCGTGGTGCTGACCACGGTCAACCATCTCAACAACGATGTCTGGCAGCTGACCGCCGAGAACGCCGCCGGACGGCGCGAGCAGCTCAAGCCGACTGGGTTCCACAAATTCTACAGCGAAACCCGCCGCGACTGGGTCTCCACCCACGACATCCACGACCGCGAGGTCATCCGCGGCCGCGCGGGCCCGCTCACGATCGTGGCCGCCGAAAAACTCCCCGGCACCCAACGCGTCTACAACCTCACCGTCGAAGGCGAACACGTTTATTATGTGTCCGAATTGGGGCTGCTGGCGCATAATAATTGCAATAACTTTGTCTCTGTAGATGACATATCGATACGTGGTCATAGGAACATTGAAGTTTCTGTTTCAGCCGCCGATAGTTTGGGAATGCCAATTCAGGGTTCCCGGCAAACTGGCATCAACCGTGCTTGGGCTTTAGAAGTCGAATTGATCCGTAGAACTGGACGTGGATCACGTGACTGGACTGTTGGTGAAATTAGGCAGATACTCGATGGAGTCGGACCTACACAAATCAGATCTACGCGCGCCCCTAACGGCTTTACTGGTCACCACATCAATCGTGTACAAGACCTCCCTGCTTATGCTGGCGATCCGCGAAACATACACTTCCTATCTAGGGGCGCTGGGCTAGAACACATGCGTCTAGGACACCCTGGCGGCACGCGAGCGGTGCAGCCACCAGGTAACCTTATTGATAGAGAAGCTTTGCTGCGTGGTGGAGGGTTGTAGAAATCGCTATTCAGTCAGCCAAGATATTGCTTCAAATTTGGAAGTCGCATGGTGTGGAGATAACTCGCGATGAAATTAAAGGGATTGAGTTTCTGGACTATGTGACGCTTCTGGAATCGCACGAAAGTAGTTGGAGAACGGTTCGGATTGTACTTTTCGAATCGTCCTCTTCAGGACAGATTGAAGATGAAATTACTGTTGCAATGAACAAGATGGCCACGTGGCTCGATACTCAAGCTTCTTCTCTTCTAAAGATTAGAGACGGCGGTTGTAATGCACAAATTTTAGTCGATCTTTGGATTGATGCTGACCAGATGGAAACTAGGTTACCGGTAGGCTTTTTGGCTGCCTGCTCGAAGGCAGATTTGCAAGTGTATATTATTGCTAATGATTGAGTAAACGTATTAGCATATACCGGTGTGACGCAGTCACCAGAAGTGGCTATGCAAGAGTTGTGAAGCCCAAAGACCTCTTGCAACTTCGCCGCCCAGGTAGGCGTGCCACCAAGCTGATTTTCTGCCCGGGTACCGACCGGGTACCACCGGTTGAGCGACAGCTCTACCGGTGTGACGCAGTCACTAGAGGTTGCATTGGAATGCCGCCACGCCGTGAGATCGCGAATGCCTCTTGCCGCTACGCTGCCCAGGTAGGCGTGCCGCCAACCGGGGCCACCCAACGTGAATCGCCCTTCGCCGGGTGGCCAGCAGAACGCACGCCCTTCACCGAGCCACGACTCTGAGGGAGTGACCAAGTGGCTGCAGCCAGGTCGCGTGTTCCTGCAGCCGCTTCAAAATCTGAGCCGTCGGCGCTAGCCGCGGGTAATCGGCGCGTTGGGGGCGAACTTGTAAAAACCCGCGGCTAGCGCCGTCGGCTGAATTGCGGGAATCAAGTGCGGGAATCAAAACCCTCCCCCAAAAAACGTTAGAGCTGGCCTCCCTGTGAGGGAGGTGAAATCTCTTCTGATCGATTCGCGCCCATTCGCGTGATTCGCGGGCACAATCCCACCACCTCTCTGCGTCTCCGCGCCTCTGCGAGAGGCTTTTCACCCGGCCAACAATCACCCGCGCAATCGCCCTCATGAGTTGGTAA
>JBCDBK010000163.1:0-5685 GCA_039184115.1 Planctomycetota bacterium
ACCACGACCATCACTCGCGGCAGCGACAGCCATAACACGGTCACCGCCAACAATGGCAGCATCACCGCGACCGCCGGTGGTAGCGAAAAGGTGGTCACCAAGGTCCGCGACAACGGGTTCGCCGGCGGCGTCAAACGGACCGACACCACCACCTACGAAGCGTCGCGCGGTCGCACTTTCTCCTCCGACGGCAGCGACCCCGGCGATCAGCAGTCGCTAGAGATCAAGTCCAACACGACTGTCAGCGAGGAACTGAAGGAAGAGTATGAGACGCCGCGGTTCCTGGCAGTCGGTGGTACGGAAGTCGTTTGGCCCTACGAATCGGAAACGCTCACGACCACCCGTAGCACGGGCACGACTTACACCGGTTCTCACAGCCTCGGCGCTGACGGCGTCTCCTCAGTCGGTGGCGAGCTGACCGCTTCTAACAAATCGGAAATCAGCGTCGAACTCGATTATGGAGGCACCACGTTCGACAACGGCGCAGGTCAGACCTACGAACTGATCGCCAATACGGCAACTTCTGGCTATACGCATACACAGACCGAAACCGGCAGCTACGGCAGCGGGCAGACGTATGGGGGACGTGCGAACTCGACTTCCGACCACTGGCACCGCAGCAACGCCGAAACGAGATATACGGACCAGATTCCTGACTACCAAGAAGAGCGGACCTATCAGGAAACATCCGACAATTCAAACTATCACACGATCTCTCATGAATTTCAGGCCAACGGCAGTTCTGCCACGGTGAAGCGTGGTTCCAACAGTACTGTGACCGAATCGGGAACCCAGTCCATCGACTCGTTCGGCGAAATGACCGAGCACAACTTTCGCAACGTCACCGAGTCAGACTTCGGCCCCGACGGCAGCAGTGAAAACACCAGCAATCGCGGCTGGGGCGTCATTGGCGGTTCACCACCTCCAGGTATCGGCCCGACGTATCACGGACTGTCCTCCGATTCACAGACCGGCCCAGCAACCACATCGCAAACTGGAAACAGCGGACCAGTGAGCCCGGGATTCTTCACGGTCTTTGCTACCGTGGCGGGCTTGGGACAGTCCCTCGGGGCGATTGGATTGGGAGCGGCTGAAGGGCTGGGTAAATCGTTTGGTACGGGACACGAAAACCCAAACAGCGCCGGCACGCTAGCGGAATCGATGCGAGCTGCGCAGCGTTCGCAACCGGGTTCGAATCTTAATCAGGTCGCGAAGGACATAAGCAGAGATACGGCTGGTCTAGTAGAAACTGGCCTGTTGTCTCTGCCTGGAGGAACATTCTACGAAGTCGGCCAGTTGCTGCACGGTGAAGACGCAACTGGCAAAAAAGCAACGGGCTGGACGTTATTCGGTGCGATTGCTGGGGTTTTAAGTGGCAAGTGGCTAGGAGGAGCGGGTGACGAAGTCGTCGAAAATGCGGATAATGCAACCAAGGCGGCAGCGAAAGGGGTTTTCGCGAAGCCAAAGATTGCCGACCTCGTCAACCAACTAGAGTTTACGCTTGATTCCAAGAACGCCAAGGCAGTTTCCGAACACTTCCGAGCAGTACTGGGTGCGAAACCAGGTGAGCGTGCCCATCACATCCTGCCCTTGGAAGCGGCACGAGCTTTACCAGACTTATTCCGGCGCGGAGCGAAAGGTGGATTCGATATTAATGGTGCAGGAAACGGGCGCCCGCTCCCATGGTTCGATCATCCAAATGGACATCCGAAATACAATCAAGATGTGATTGGGGCACTAACAGAGTTTGGGCGTTTTGCGCGCAGGAAGAGTTTTTCCGACGCGCAAATTGCTCAAGGTTTACAAGGCATAGCTGACTCAATCGGCAATGCGATTGATAACGGGTGGGTTCCGCGAGAATAGACTCTGAATTTATTGGAAAAGTAAATATGGCAAATGAAAGATGGCAGAAAGACTGGAGTCTTTTCATCGATTTAATCCAGCAGTGCCTGAATGCTGCTGTAGACGAAGAGCAGCTTGCAATTCAATTTGCAGGAAAGTCCATCAAATGGGAAGGTCGACTTGAAGAGAAACACCTAGATGCAGAGCCCGCACCTTCAGTCACGATAGCTATGCAAGAAAAAAACATTACTGTCGGCGAAAGTTCAGCTGTTCTCGATTTCCTGACGGTCTTTGTTGCGGATGATGCAATTCAGCTATGGCGCGAAATTGAAACAGGGAGCATTGTTGAGTTTACTGCACAACTTCGAAACAAGAATGCTATTCTACCTCCGATTTTCGTCTTAGAAGTCGGTGAGGGGCAAGCAGCCGTTATGTTTGGTCTTTCAGGCGGAAGACTAGTTGGAATTGCAGAAGAAAACTTGGCAAAATAAAACATGAGCCGTTTCGGGCGCGAAGCCCGGTGAGCGTGCCCATCATATCCTGCCCTTGGAAGCGGCACGAGCTTTACCAGACTTATTCCGGCGAGGAGCGAAAGGTGGATTCGGTATTGATGGTGCAGGAAACGGGCGCCCGCTCCCATGGTTCGATCATCCAAATGGGCATCCGAAATACAACCAAGTGCGATAGCCCAGTACTTTCGGACAGCTTCGGGCTAGAATTTCTATTACGCCGCTAATGCTGGGGCGTATTCAGCTTCAAACGCTTCTGGTGTCTTGTAGCCTAGCGATTGGTGAAGTCGCTGGCGATTGTAGAACACATCAATGTACTTGAACACGCTCTGTCTCGCTTCTTCTAAGTCGGCGTAGGTCTCGTGCCTTGTCCACTCGTGTTTGAGCGACCAGAAGAACCGTTCGGCCACGGCGTTGTCGTAGCATTCGCCACGACGGCTCATCGAGCACTCGATGCCGAGGGTTTTCAAAGTTCTTTGATAGGAGTCACTCGTGTACTGGCAGCCTCGGTCACTGTGATGCAACAACTCGCCTCGTTTGGGACTTCGATTCTCGATGGCATTTCGCAACGCCTCGCTCACGAAAGGCGTTGCCAAGGAATCGCTCATTGCCCAACCAACGATCTTGCGACTGAACAAGTCGAGCACGATTGCCAAGTAGTCCCAGCCTTGGGCAGTCGGAAGATAAGTGATGTCGGTCACCCACTTCTGGTTGGGACGCTCGGCTGAGAAGTCTCGATCGAGGACATTGGGAGCCGGCCGATGCGTCGGGTTGCTCTTCGTGGTGGTCGGCGTGAACGCCTTGGAGACTCTGCTTTTTAAGCCTAAATCCCGCATTGCTCGGGCGACCGTATTGCGACAGGCCGATTCGAATTCCTCATGCCCGGCCAATGCCTTGGTCACCTTCGCTGGGCCATAGATGGCGTAGTTCTCGTTGAACACTTGGCGAACCGACTGACGAATCTTCTCCGTACGCCGGGCTCGCTTGCTCATGGGACGATCAACCGAGTCGTAGTAGCCTGAGCGGCTGACCTTCAAAAGTCGACACATCAAAGCAATAGGAAAGGAGTCTCGGTGCTTCGTAATCCAGGCATACTTCATGTCGACTCCTTCGCGAAGTACGCCGTGGCTTTTTTTAGGATTTCACGCTCCAACTCGGTACGCTTAAGCTGCTTGCGAAGACGCTTCAACTCAGATTGAAGCTCCTCGACTGTGGCATCGTCACCACACGGTTCGGGCTGAGGGGCAAGCTTCGCATGCCAAGCCCTCAGTGACTGCTGACAAACGCCAACCGCTTCGCAGGCTGTCTTGAAGGAATAACCTTCCTCGACAACCAGTCGCACCGCATCTTGCTTGAACTCATCGCTGTACGTCGGCCGTGATCATTTCGCTGTCTCGTCCATCGTTCGGACCTCCTTCGGGAACCATTATTCCGGCTACCGAAGCTGTCCGAAAGTACTGGGCTATCGCAGCCTGCTTGGCAGGGGGTAGTGTCCGTCAAGTTGCGCACTTTGGTTTTGGTTAATTCTTTGCTTGGTAGGTGGGTAGCGTCCGTGACATCATTCTCTTGAGTACCGTTTGACTTTCTGAATTCAGTCCGATTATTCGCAGAACAGTTTGTGTTTAATCGTTCTTTGAGCCGCGCCATGTCGAGGTACTTCCGCGTGCCCCACTTGGTGCCGGCGATGTGACGCAACCTAGCGGCCACGAGAATCAGCGCACTGTTGCCATCCGGGAAGGCTCCTACGACACGCGTGCGCCTGCGGATCTCACGCATGATTCGCTCCAACGGATTGTTCGTGCGAATCCGCGTCCAATGCTCGCGCGGGAACGCCATGTAACTGAGCGTCTCGCTCACGCCTTCCTCAACGATCTTCGCTGCCTTGGTCAGCTTCATCTCGTGAAGCTTCGCTACGACGTCAGCCGCCTTTTTCTCGGCAGCCTCGCGATCTTCCTGAGCGTGGATCGCTTTGAGCATCGCCATCACCTCCTTGACTTTGGCTTTCGACACCTGAGCGGCAACGTTGCGATACCAATGGACCATGCACCGCTGCCAATCGGCGTTGGGATAAAACTCGGCCAACACCTCGACCAGCCCCAAACACTTGTCGCTGGTCACTAGCTGAACACCTCTCAAACCGCGCTCTTTGAGGTGACGTAAGAACGCTCGCCAACTCTCTTTGTCTTCTTTGGTGCCTTCACAGACACCGAGCACTTGGCGATAGCCGTCCTGGCCAACACCAATGGCCACCAGCACAGCCACGTTCTTCACTTCGCCACCCCACGAGCGCTTGAGCCAGATGCCATCCATGGATACATACGCAAAGTTGTCTCCGATCGGCTGTTTTCGCCAGGATTCAATACGCTCATAGAGCTGCTGGTTCAGCTCACTGACCGCGCTAGGCGACACGCGCGTGCCCCACAAAGCTTCGGTGATGTCTTCCACGCGGCGAACACTTACACCAGCCAAATACATCTCCATCAAAGCCTCTTCCACACTCGATTCACGACGCCGATACCGCTCGATAATCTGCGTCTCAAACGGCAGGCTCCGCAAGCGAGGTACCTTCAGGTTTACTTCGCCAGCTTTCTCATCTGCAGTTTGCGGTCGTACGAGCCTGCTCGCGTATCGATGCGGTCGGCTGTCCGCTCGTAACGCTTCGCGTTACAGAGCGAATCCGCTTCCGTATCGAGTAGGCCGTTCAAAGTCGCTTCGACGCTTGACCGGACAACCTCATCTACGTGACCACGAATCTTCTCCTCATCGACCGAAACGACGCTTCCTGATACACTCGCCATCGTGGCAGTCTCCTAAGCTTGGTGGGGTAGGAATTGAACAAACAATTCCTACCAAGCAGGGACTGCCCAAAGTAATGTGCGCAATATTCAAGACATTATCCCTACACCCTCGGCGGCACCAGCCAGCAGCGGGGCCGAGTCGTCGAGAAAGGAGGCTCTTCCACCGGACGGCGGGTTACCAATACCTACGAATCGGGCAGCAGCAGTTCGATCAGCGGGACCGGCAGTTACGACAACACCGAAGATCAGAACCAGAGCAATCCCAGCTTCAGCGCCAACACCAATCGCAGCGGCAACGGCGGAGGCTCTGACGGCAGAGGTTCTGACGGCGACGGCTCTGATGGCGACGGTGGTGGCCAAGACAATCTCAAGACCAAGTCCAAAGACTTCGACAAGTACAACAACGTCACCACCGATACCTTCAACAACGGTGTCCGCACCACGACCATCACTCGCGGCAGCGACAGCCATAACACGGTCACCGCCAACAATGGCAGCATCACCGCGACCGCCGGTGGTAGCGAAAAGGTGGTCAC
>JBCDBK010000164.1:0-5155 GCA_039184115.1 Planctomycetota bacterium
GACCATGATCGCGAGACTAAACAGAGTGCTGAATAGTATTTTCACTCCGTCTAATGCCAGCGGTGCCGCGACGCGTTCGACGAAGTCACCCACATACTGCACGACGGCCTCGGTGACGAGCAGCGGCAGGTGAAATCGCTTGAGGAACTCATTGATCTTAGGAACGATCTCTTCGACAACCGCCATCAGTGCATTGGTATCGACCGTGACGTTGGGGATGATGTTCGCAATGGCAGTGTCTTCGTCGACGACCGTTTCGTCTTGCGAAGCTCCCAGCGGCAAAGTTGGCGACGATTCCGTGTCTTCCGCGCCGGCGACCTGTTCATCCGCCGACCCGTCAGTTGGTGCGGTATCCTTCTGAGGAGCCTCAGCGGTGTTTTCAGCTTCGGCACTTTCGATTTCTGCCTTTGGCGATTCCGCGTCGACATTCCCTTCCGTCGCCGAGGTGCGATCTGTTTGCGAATTCTCGATCGCGTTCTCGTCCGTCTGCGTGACGATAGCTCGTGAGTCTCGGAATGCCACATACTGCTCCGTAGCTTCGGAAATCGCGCGAATCAACATCGCACTGAGTGGCAGTAACACAATCATTACAATGAGAAATGTCGTAACGGCCGCCGCGATTCTGACCCGATCTCCAAGCTTGCTAAGCACCCACAAGTGCAACGGCTTGAAGATGACTACAAGCACTGCCGCTAGAAAGAGTGGCACAATGAATTGCACCATTACCTGGAAGAACATCGATCCGATGAGGACGATGACCGCAAGCAGCACGATAAACGAAACAACTCGTGGCAAGGGGCGCAACTCCGTCGGGGACAAGTGAATAGTGAACGCGACATCGACATCTTCTTTTCGCCAATTGTAGGGCCAGCGCACCCGCAAACAAACCCGGGTTCTGAGCCCGCAACCGTCAAATGCGCAACAATCGGAAGACTCTCAGGCAGCGAATCCCTTTTGGTGAGCTGCCGCGGTTCTGCTATTATGGAAATGATGTCCGCCGAATCGCAGTCGTTAGTGCCAGCGACCGAAGGAGAGCGCATGATCAGCGTTGTTATTCCCACTCTCAACGAATCCGAAAGCCTTGCGCAACTGCATCGCGAGCTCGATGCTGTTGCGACGAAGCATGGCTACCAGCTGCAGATCATCTTAGTCGACGATGGATCGACGGATGGCACTTGGCAGATCATTGAACAGCTTGCCAGCGCCGATCCACGAGTGCTGGGTATTCGATTCCGACGAAACTTCGGAAAGGCGGCGGCGCTCAGCGCAGGATTCGACGCGGCAGAAGGCGAAGTCATCGTAACGATGGACGCCGATCTGCAGGACGACCCGGGCGAGTTCCCGTTGCTGTTGGCAAAACTCGAGCAAGGCTTTGATGTCGTCAGCGGCTGGAAACAGCGCCGCTACGATCCCTGGCACAAAGTCTGGCCATCGCGAGTATTCAACGCGTTGGTCGGTAAACTCACAGGCGTCAAACTGCACGATCACAACTGTGGCTTGAAATGCTACCGTCGCGACGTGATCCACGAGGTGCGCCTCTACGGCGAGCTACATCGGTTTGTCCCCGTATTGGCTGCCTCACGCGGCTTTAGCGTTGGCGAAGTCGTGATCGAGCACCGTCCGCGGGAGCATGGAGAATCGAAATACGGCTGGTCGCGCATTCCCAAGGGCTTTCTTGATCTTCTCACCGTCCAATTCATTACCCGCTTTGGTCAACGTCCACAACACTGGCTAGGCACCGCGGGGATGATCTCACTCACGCTGGGCATGTTCGGCATGTTCTATCTGGCAGTGGCTTGGTGTGTAACTCGATTGCCGGGCTACGAGCCCATCCATCTCCACGAAACTGCCGCCCTTTACTACTCGCTCGTTGCATTACTAATCGGTGCGCAGCTACTGGCGATTGGTTTCGTTGCTGAGATGATCGCTTCGCTTGTCTCGCGAGACTCGGATCACTACTCGGTTAAAGAGCACACCACTCCAAATCGAACCGTAACTACGCTGCCAGCGACAGAAGCACGAAGCGGGCAGCCGTCGCGAGAGCCAGCCGCCGAACCCCCTGGAAGCGAGTCGCAATGAGCAGTCCCAATGGACTCGACCAATCTGCGTCGCTGCGATGGGGCACCTACAGTCTACTAATTGCTTTAGCCGTTGGCAGCATGACTGGACGGTTGATGGCAGTCAATTCCGTCAATCGGATCGAACTTCAAAAGCATTTAATCCGGCAAGACATCGCTCGAGCGAGGCAGCGTTTACAGAATCAGCAATTGCCTGCGGAGGAATACGAGCGGCGGCTCGCCGCGGCGGAACTTCGAATTCGCGAAAACCGCCAGCTCGAACGCCCTTTTCTCAGCGCCAACGATCGCAGCCGCTGGCTGGCCATGCGAGCCCTTGTCGAGCACGGCACCTACGAGATCGACGCCGTACTTGATCGCAATCGGTGGAACACGATCGACATGGTGCAACATCGCGGTCGCGATGGCGAGTTGCATCTCTACTCGAGTAAGCCACCGCTGCTATATACGCTGCTTGCCGCCGACTATTGGCTGCTGAGCAAACTGACGGGCATGACGCTTGGCACGCATCCCTACTTGATGGGGCGAATGATGTTGGTGATGTTCAACATTGTTCCATTGGCGGTCATGTTTTTTTATCTCGCCAAACTGGCGGAGCGATTTGGCACGACGGACTGGGGTCGAATTTTCGTTGTGGCGTCCGCCTGTTTCGGGACGCTACTCAATGCGTTTGCGGTCGCGCTCAACAATCACTTGATTGCCGCTGTCAGCGCCACTTTGGCGCTTTATGGATTCGTCAGAATCTGGTGTGACGGTGAATCACACCTTCGCTACTACATCCTAACGGGTTTTTTTGCGGCGTTTACTGCAGCCAACGAGTTGCCCGCGCTCGCCTTTCTGACACTGATCGCAATTGCGCTGCTCACGGTCAATTCGCAAGCTTGGCTCAAGGGCTTTCTGCCGGCGGCGGCACTTGTGGTGATTGGGTTCTTCGCAACGAACTACGCGGCGCACAATTGTCTGACACCTCCCTACATGCACAAAGGTTCGGATGATCCAGAAGAAAACTGGTACATGTACGAGTACACCATCGAAGGTGTGACGCGGCAAAGTTATTGGCAGAATCGCCAGGGTGTCGATATTGGCGAACCTTCAAAGGCCGTGTACGCGATGCACTGTCTCGTTGGACATCATGGTATTTTCTCACTGACTCCCATCTGGCTGCTGAGTTTCGTAGGCATGACGAAGTGGCTGCGAGCCGACGATGCACGATTACGCTGGATTGCGTCAGGGATAGGTCTGTTGACGATCGTCGTGCTGACGTTTTACATCGCACTGAGGCCCCAGGTGGATCGCAACTACGGTGGCGTAAGCTGTGGACTGCGATGGATGATTTGGTTCGCTCCGCTATGGATTGTTGCGATGATCCCAGCTGCCGATCGTGTTGCCCGTTCACGTGGTTGGCAAACGCTGGCGTTCGTGCTCTTGGCGGTATCCGTCTTCTCTGCGAGCTTTCCAACGTGGAATCCTTGGACGCATCCATGGCCGTATCAATTCATGGAGTATTTGACAGACTAGGTCTCACCGTGTTTGGCGACCGTTCGCTTGGTCGCAGCGCACCCCGGATTACTTGGCATGGCCGGAGCCCAGCTGTTACAATTCTGAGAGAAACGCAGTTTTCTGCTTTACCCGCCATCCACTTCGCGTCGTTCAACAGGTTACGACTCTGCGTGGATAGACACTGCCCGCCCCTAGCCTCCGAACCGGAGTACTACCTGCCATGTTCACAAACCGGAATAATTCGACGATTAATCGGAAGTGCTCTCGGGGGTTCACACTTGTCGAGTTGTTGGTGGTGATAGCCATCATCGGTGTGCTGGTGGCCTTGCTATTGCCAGCCGTGCAGGCAGCCCGAGAGGCGTCGCGTCGGACGCAGTGCTTGTCCCACTTGCGTGAGATTGGGTTGGCCGTGCAAAACTACCACGATGCGAATGGCCATTTCCCCACTGGTCGGAACCGATCCGATCAATTTGGAGTGTCATGGGCCCACTATATCTTGCCGCAGCTCGAACAACAGCCGATGTTCGACGCGTATGTACCATCGGAAAGGGTCGACTCCCCTGCTAACGCCCTTGCCATGCGTAATCCGGTGTCCGTCTATGCGTGCCCTAGCCGTCGCTCGCCAGCAGCTGATCGCGACTTCGACAACGACGATCAGGCTTCGTTGGTGCAAGGCGTAGCGACACTTGGTGATTATGCAGCGAATGCTGGGTTTGAAGAAGATATGGGAATGGAAGACAACGATTTCGCGAACGGAGCTATCGACCTCACGCTCGCTGGGCCGATTTTCAGCGGATCGAAGATCTCCGCCCGTCGCGTCACCGACGGTCTTTCCAATACTCTAGCAATTGGTGAGCGCCATCTGCCGCCCGAACAGTCTAATTGGGAAGCCGGTCGAATTCATGCTCGTCAAGGTGACACCTGTTTCCTCGCCGGCGACAATTTGAAGACAGTGATGCGCGGTACCGAAGACGGACTCGCCACGGATGAGTATGACGATGACAACGAGAAGTTCGGCGGCCCTCATCCGGGAGTTACCCTATTTGTATTTCTTGATGGCCATGCCGAAGCACTCTCCAGCGAGGGTGCGGGCACGGCGAGTGGTGTTAACCCCAGCAATGTCGAAGATATCAATATCGACGACCAGTGGCTGTGGCTCGGTGCCTTGAGTACCGTCGCTGGCGAAGAAATCTTGCAGAACTAGACGCCCAATGTGCCAAACGAAATGCCTAGGGGGCTGGTCTAAGTCTAAACGGCTCTCCTACCATGCATGAGCATCATCGCGCAAAGCATGCAGGCGGAGAATAAAGCGTTTGGCTCAGGCACGGCAACCGCCGCACTGGTCGGGGCGTTTGGATTTGTGCCGAGCTGCGACCGCCAAATCGCCAAATCGTCGGCATCTACTACCCCATTGCCATCGGCGTCGCCGGCAGAGTTGTCTAGTTGCCCCGACTGTCCAATCCCACGCTGCCAGATCAGATAGTCGGCACCGTCGACCAGTCCGCTGCCATCGAAGTCGGCACCGAAGATGACGCTAAGGGTAACTTCGGTTGCCGAGTAATCGATCAGCCACTGCAGAC
>JBCDBK010000165.1:0-5026 GCA_039184115.1 Planctomycetota bacterium
CATGAGAAAATTTGGCTAGTAGGTTACCCGCGGCTAGCGCCGACGGCTCAATTTGGAACTACTGAAGTGGATGTTTCCATCGAATACGAAGGTATTCGATTCGATGAAGGCTATCGCGTAGATTTGCTCGTAGAGAACAAGGTCATCGTCGAAATCAAGTCGATCGAACGGATTACGGGCGTACATAAGAAGCAGCTACCTGCCTATCTTCGACTTATGGATAAGCAACTCGGACTATTGATAAACTTCAACGAAGAGCTAATTCACAATGGTATTTCGCGCGTGGTTAACGGCCTGGAGGAAAACTGGTCTGACGACTTTTGCGACTTAGCGACTTTGCGTGAAACTTTCACCTAACCAAAACAAGCACGACAACAATCATGGGCAAACCTACAGGCTTTAAAGAATTTGAACGTCAAGTGGTCCCTTATCGCGATGCGGCGAAGCGGGCGGACGATTTCCTGGAAATCTACACCGCACCGGTCGAGCAGCACCTGCAGACGCAGGGCGCGCGATGCATGGACTGCGGAGTCCCCTTTTGCCAATCGAACACGGGCTGTCCGATCGACAATCTGATTCCTGAGTGGAACGACCTCGTCTACCAAGGTCGCTGGCGCGACGCGTTGGATCGGTTGCACAAGACGAACAACTTTCCCGAGTTCACCGGGCGCGCGTGTCCTGCGCCTTGCGAAGGCGCGTGCGTGTTGGGCATCACCAATCCGCCGGTGACGATCAAGAATATCGAGAACGCGATCATCGACCGCGGTTTCGAAGAAGGCTGGGTCGTCGCGGAGCCACCGCTTCATCGGACGGGCAAGAAAGTCGCCGTCGTCGGTAGCGGACCTGCGGGATTAGCCGCTGCCGCGCAGCTGAACAAAGCGGGCCACTTGGTGACCGTTTATGAGCGCGCCGACCGAATTGGCGGTTTGCTGATGTACGGCATACCCAACATGAAACTCGATAAACAGGTCGTCGAGCGGCGGATTAATCTCTTGCGCGAAGAAGGCATTGAGTTCGTCACCTGTGCTCATGTGGGTCTCGAGGAAGACTTCGAGGCGGGTCACATGACGCAGATCATGCAAGAACGCGGTCTCAAAATGCAGTTTATCGATCCCGATGAATTGCGAGCCGACAACGACGCGCTACTGATGGCCACCGGTGCGACCAAGCCGTTCGACCCGACCGGTCGTTGTCCCGGGCGTGAGCTCGAGGGCATCCACCTCGCGATGGACTTTCTCACTCGCAACACCAAGAGCCTAATGGACGGCGATATGTACGCGGCCCAACAGGCCGACGGAGAGTATATTTCGGCCAAGGGCAAGAATGTTATCGTCATTGGTGGTGGCGACACCGGTGCTGACTGTATTGGTACTTCGCTGCGTCATGGCGCGACCAGCATCGTCAACTTCGAATTGCTCGACACGCCGCCGGAACAGCGCGCGGCGAACAATCCTTGGCCACAATGGCCGCGTGTGTTTCGCGTAGACTATTCGCATGCCGAGACTGCCGCTCGCTTGGGCGACGATCCGCGGCAGTACAATGTGCTGACCAAAGAGTTTATCGACGATGGCAATGGCAAGCTCGGTGGCGTGAAGACGGTTACCGTCGATTGGTCGAAGCCGGTCGAAGGGGGTGCGCCGTTCAGCGAAGTCGAAGGTAGCGAAAAAGTCTGGCCGGCTGACCTGGTCTTCCTGGCGACCGGCTTCGTCGGGCCCGAACTGGCCATCGGCGACATGTTGAAACTGGAGACGCAAAACCCGCGCGGCAACTGGAAGACCTTTGCCGCCGAGCACGGCGAGTTCACCACCAACATCGAGGGTGTGTTTGCCGCCGGCGACTGTCGTCGTGGTCAAAGCCTCGTGGTCTGGGCGATCAACGAAGGCCGC
Organism: Planctomycetota bacterium; assembly: GCA_039184115.1. GTDB lineage: Bacteria > Planctomycetota > Planctomycetia > Pirellulales > Lacipirellulaceae > Bythopirellula. The sequence goes on from JBCDBK010000165.1 coordinate 1,887, forward strand.
GGTGCCGCCCGGGCGATCGACGAGTACCTGATGGAAACCACACTACTGCCAGCCCCGGGACTGAATTTGCCGCAGCAGGTGGTGTGACCGCATGGCCTAGAATGCAGCGACATCGACCACCGTTAAAATCGATGCGCTCTCGCGCCAACCCCAGTGGCGCAGCATCCCAGCAGCAGTATGACGATGCCACTCGGCTCGGGCACTACTTGCGAGGCGGTTAGCGAAGTGCCGCCGCTATACTCACGCTGCCAGTTCAGAAAGTCGGTGCCATTATAGGTGCCGAAGTTGTTGCGCAGCACGACGAGGTCGTCACCATCGACATCACCGTCGTTGTCGAAGTCGGCCGAGGGCAGCGTGATGTCGGCAAGTTGCACGGTGACGGCATCATCGCCTTCTAGCACGTAGTCGGCGAGCGTGTATTCTTGGCCGTCGAAGGTGACGGTGATGTCGTACTCGCCTTTGAAGGCACGCAGTGCGTTCTGTCCGAGGCTGTCGGACGTGCCCATCTCATCGGTCCACCACTCGTCGAAGACGAGATCTTGATACGCCGTCAGCGACGGCTTCTCGGTCCAGTTGTTGCGGTAGAGGGCGCCGTTGGCGCCCCGCCAATGCGCGCCACCCCAGAAGCCCCACATCGTGATCGCTTCGATGCCTTCGTGGCTGAACATCGCCGTGAGGTAGTCGTGCATCAGTTGGCCCTGCCACGCTTCGTTGTTGCCGACATCGATATCGAACTCGGTGACTCGCATACGCGGCAACAGATCGTCAAAACGCTCGATTCGATCATAAACTTGTTGCGGCGTGCTGTTGCTTACTCGCCCCCACTCTTCGATGAAGTGTCCCTGAAAGCCAATTCCGTCCGGGGCCGAACCATCGTTGATCAGATCTTCGATGATTCGCTCGTAGTCGTCAGCGCGTGAGTCACCGGCAATTACGTCGTCTTCGTTGATCCACATCGGCATTCCGGCCGGTGCCGAAGCCCGCGCGTGATCGACAATATCGCCGTAGAAGTCGAGGCTGACGCGATTTTCGTAAGTGTCGTTCAGCCAACCGACTGGGTGATTGATGACGTCCCACTCGAACACTCGATCGCCAACGGTGCCGGCAATGTCGGAAATGTGATCGAACAATCGTTGGGGCAGCGTGTTCACATTCTGCGAATTCCCCCAAGCGTCCTGGCCGCTCCAGGTTGCCCAAGACAGATAGTGTCCGCGCGCGGGCAGCTCGTTAGCGTCGAGCCAGTTGAGCGCTTGCTGGGTGTTGGGCCAGTTGAAGCTGTTGCCCCATAAGCCAAGCCACGGTGGAAACTTCAAGTCGTTTTCAAATACGACATGATTGAAGTTTTCCAGCAGCTTTGCGCGATAGGTCTGGCCGTTGAAGGAATTGTCGTTGATCAAACTTGCCGTCACCGCCGTACCAAACCCGAACGTGTGGCCCTTCATGCCAACGTGTACGTCGGCTCCGACGATCGGCGTCCCCTGGCTATCAACGATATTCACCGTCAGATCAGCCTTGCGGTGCTGATCGATGCGCTGGTTTGCTTCGACTAACCACTGTTGGCCGTTTGCAAATGGCGACAATATGCAAACGGCCACTACTAGCGCGATACTTAACTGGAAGAACTTCAGACCGGGGGACGAGATCATAGCAATAAACGCTCGCGAAAGACGAGGCAAAGCGGGTGAATGAAAAGACGAAATGAGATCGGCGTGTTGCCGCTGGTTCCGTTCCCGCAGCAGGTGTGGGTCTTCGACAACGATCGCACGCCCTTATTTTACGGCGCATGCGAGGCACGCGTCAAACCGAGGTGGCCCGTCGGCGGTCTGCTGCGGCGATCCGCGCAAAAAACAACGCCGATGGTCAGCCCGCACTGACCATCGGCGTATCACGCTACCTACACACGACTTCCTTCGTCGAAGCAATCGACTCAGTACTACGCGTCGGTTGTGACCTGACGTAGTTCGTTGGCCGTCTTGCCCAATTCGGCCATGGTCACCGATTGCTCCTCGATCGCCGAAGCGACGGTTGTCGTGTTGGTGCTCACTTCACTAATTCCTTGGGTGATGTTTTTCGTCGAGTCCACCACCTGCACGATACTGCCTTGGATCTGGCGTACCGACTCATCAATACTATTTGCCGCTTTAGCGGTCTCGCTCGCCAGTTGCTTGACTTCGTTGGCCACGACGGCAAAGCTGCGTCCGTTTTCGCCCGCTCGAGCTGCCTCGATCGTGGCGTTCAGTGCCAACAGGTTCGTCTGATCGGCGAAGTCTTGAATGACGTTCACCACCTCGCCAATTTCCGTACTCGACTGACTCAATTCTGTCGCGTGCGATTCGGTCTGGTTCGCCATTCCTTCGACGTCGCGAGCCAAGTTTGCCGTCCGCGATACACTGTCGCTGATTTCCTCAATCGAGGCACCCATTTGCTCAACACTGGTCGCAACTCGCGTGCTGACATCGGTTGCTTTGGCCTTGGTTTGCACTTCCGCAGACATCACACGGCCTGAGGCCATCGCACCAATGTAATTTCGATCGTCGTCGAAGATGGCGCTAACAGAGAACGATAGGGTCTCGCCACCAAGTTCAATCTGAGTGGTGATCGGCAGATTCGAAGGATCGTCCAATAATCTTCGTTGATGGCTGGGATCTTTGTGGAAACGGTCGATGCAGGTTCCGATCAATTGATCGGGTTGGATTGGAATCGCATGTTGAACTTTTTTCAGCAGATCGATCGAGGCAGGGTTCGCGTATCGTACGACGAGATCGCGATCGACATACATGACAGCGATCGGCATGCACTCGATCATGGCCAGCAGTCGACTGGCTTCAGCCTCGCGTTTCTTCAGACCTGTGATGTCGAAAAGATACTTAACAATCCGTACAGTCTGACCGCTTTCGTCTTGGACCGGCGAGTAAGTCGCGTTGATCCAAACTTCCATGCCGCCTTTGGCGAAACGTTGGAACTCACCGGTAAACGATCGGCCGCCACCGAGCTGTTTCCAAAAGTCAGCATACTCGTTCGATTCAGCAAATTTCGGGTCGGCGAACATGCGATGATGACGCCCTACCACCTCATCTCGGCTGTATCCCATGGCCGCCAAAAAGCTGTCGTTAGCATCGATGATTGTTCCATCTGGTTCG
>JBCDBK010000166.1:0-5015 GCA_039184115.1 Planctomycetota bacterium
ATGTTTCTCGAGGTTTCACCCGCGGCTAGCGCCGACGGCTCACATCTGAACTATCAAATTTGGAACTACTGATACTATTTTGATGTTACCTCTGTGCTCTCCGTGGTGAATCAATTACTTTGCCAGCCCATCACGTATTTCGCGCAGCAGCACGATATCTTCTGGCGGTTCTTTGGGGGCCTCTTCTTCTTTTTTCTGCATCGAGTTCATTGCCTTGATTGCAACAAAAATCGCCGCGGCCACGATCAGAAAGTCGATGGTGTTCTGCAAGAACGGACCCCAGCCCAAATATGCCCCCCCTGCTTCGCGCGCCATGTCGAGCGTGGCTGGTGTGTCCCCTTCGCCGAGCCAGAGAAACCTCTGACTAAAATCCACTCCGCCAGTCATTGCTCCCACTACTGGCATAATCACATCGTTGACCATCGAGCCAACGATCTTGCCGAATGCGCCGCCGATCACCACGCCAACGGCCATGTCGACAACATTGCCCTTCATCGCGAACTCTTTGAACTCGGAAATCAGACCCATCGTTAGTCTCTCCAAAGGGTTGAGAAGTAGTCCTGCGTCGTTACAAGCAAGTCGATGCTGCTGGGAAGTCTTATGAAACAGCCAGACATGCGATATCTTCTTGATCAGCACAAAATGTCTGATGGCTTCGCGCAGAAAGTTCTATATCGAGTGGCGAGTTTGCTGCAAGATCAACAATAGCCGATCGAGGTCGGCAGTCAGCGGTGCGGTAAACTGCATGTCAGTGCCGGATACGGGGTGAGCAAAGCTCAGTTTCTCGGCATGTAATGCCTGCCGATCCAAGAGCACGTGCTCATCTGCGTGCTCCTCAGCTGTTAGCTTCACACGCACCAACTGTCGCAACTCACCAGCGGTAAGCCGCGAACGACCGCCGTAGAGCTTGTCGCAAAGTACCGGACACCGAATGTGCGTGAAGTGTAGTCGAATCTGATGAGTGCGGCCGGTTTTCGGAAAGGCCCGGAGCAGGGCTAACCCTGGAAATCGCTGTTCCACTTCGTAGAACGTCTGCGCTTCGCGACTGGAGCTATGGTCGGCACGAAGTGCCTTGCGCTCACGATGGCTCGGATGATCGCCGATCGGAAAGTCGATCTGATCTCGGTCGCGATCGGGGCAGCCGCTAACGATCGCGAGGTACTCTTTGCGGACCGTGCGTGCCTGAAACTGGTCTGCCAAGTTAGCGTGGGCCGCGTCATTTTTCGCAACGACCATCACGCCACTTGTATCACGATCGAGCCGATGGACAATCCCCGGACGCGAGGCACCACCAAACTGACTGAGGTGCTCGAAGTGATGCACCAGAGCGCTGGCCAGCGTGCCAGACCAATGGCCTTTCGACGGATGCACAACCATGCCGGGTGGCTTGTTCACAACAGCAATGTCGTCGTCTTCGTACAGAACGTCGATCGGAATTGGCTCAGGCTGCGGACCGTCGGCTGCGGGAGCGGGTAGAGAGAATTCGACCGCCTGCTGCAGCCTAAGCTTATAGGAGGGTTTGCACTGCTGTCCGTCGACGGTTGCCAGACCGTCGGAAATCCCACGTTGGATGCGAGCGCGGCTGTCCGAGGGATACTGATCAGACAGGAAGGCATCGAGCCGCCGACCAACGTCCGCTTCGCCAACGACTAGTCGTCTTGGCCGCGACTCTTCTGTCCCAGAGTTGGAACGGTCCGCATTCATTCCACCGATTCGTCGGCAACGCCTGGCTCAACATCCGTTGCGCCAGCATCTTCAGAGGACGTACCGCTGCCCTCCGTTGTGAAGGGCTCATCCTTTTCGCCGTAGCGATTTTCGTCCGTCGAACTCTCAAGCTCGCCGAGTAGATCTTCCAGACTTTTCTCCGTGATGCTGTCACCAGATGGTTTTGCCGCCGGCGTTGCCGCGTTGAATTCGGGACGCTGTCCCGTTGCGCCGGAGCCACCAGTTCGATCGCGCTTCGGCAACTCCGCGGTCGCGAGCCAATCATAGGTGTCCTTGATCGAGTCGGAACCGAGCTGCTCGGCACGCGCGGAGGCTTGCGACTGAAGATTGCCACGGACGGTTAGATATTGCGACTTCGCCTCGTCAAGTTTGTTCTGCAATTCGTAGACCCGTGCGAGTCCGAACCTCGCCCGATTGAGGACCTGCGGATCCGAGGCGTCCTTGCTAAACTGCTCATAGATGCCCTCCACGCCGCGCAGCAAGTCCTTGGTCTTTTCGCGGTCCGCGAAGTAGTACCTCATCGCATTCAGCACCTGCCGGTCTGCCCAACCCACGTACGCCCATTCCGACATGCGTGTACCGGCGTACTTTTCGTCGGCTGCCACGAGTTGCAGACTCTTCATTTCAGGATCTGCGGAGTCGGTCGCAAGCGCGTAGGCCTCCCATGCATCGCGTTCTGTCTGGGCAGTCTGGGCGTTCCAAATCGAAAGCCCGGCGTACAGCGCGAGCAACAGGCCAACTCCCGTCAGTATCTGACCGGCAACTGGCTTCAGACGCTCGATCGACTTGGCAAGTCCGGCAGAGAGTTCGTTGGTTTCAAGCTCGTGACGATGTTCGGATTTCATGATGACGGCAATGTGTCTAAAGAGATGCGTGAGAAGGCTGCCGCCAGGGCCGCCTATCCCCGAAGTGTAGGGCTAGCCTAGGGTTAGCGTCAAGGCAGGCTTAAATTCGAGCGAAGTCTACTTGCAAAGCGCCTGTTAGCGACTGAAGTCAAGTCCTATTCCCAGCTCATACGCGAGGCTACGATCCGGTCTGCGATTAGGCGCCCCGGTCCGCAATGATCTCCACAACCTTCCATGTCCAGCAAACTAAACCCAGCGCAGCGTGACGCGGTACACACACTGCGCGGCCCACTACTGGTTTTGGCGGGAGCAGGCACGGGCAAGACGCGCGTCGTCACGCATCGAATTGCCGAGCTCATTCGCAGCGGAATCGCACCCGAACGCATCCTCGCTGTCACGTTTACCCGCAAGGCCGCAGGTGAGATGTTAGAGCGGTCTGCCCAACTGCTGCCGAAAGGCCGGGGCAAGCAGCGGCAGCGGCCACGTCCTTTGATTTCGACGTTTCATTCCCTCTGTGTCAAAGTTCTGCGCAGGCACATCGCGGAATTGGGCTATCCCAAGCGATTCACCATATGCGACCGGGGTGATCAGGAGAGCGAGGCGCGGGCCGCACTTCGTGAGATTCGCTGTCCAAGCGAATCATTGCGGCCTGGCGATATGCTCGCAATTGTCGGCCAATGGAAAACTCGGTCGTACGACCCGGCTCGAGCAGCCTCGGTCGCCGAGACCGATAAAGAACATCTGGCGGCAGCCGCCTACCGACGTTACCAAAAGAACTTAAAGGCCAAAGGTATTGTCGACTTCGACGATCTTCTGTTTTTGACGCAGAAACTTTTTCAGCAGTTCCCGAAACTTCGCCGAGAAGAAGCGGCACTATTCGACCACGTGCTGATCGACGAGTACCAAGACACGAATCAAAGCCAATATCAAATTGTCAAAGGCCTCGCCATGGGGCACCGCAACCTCTGCGTCGTCGGCGATGACGATCAGTCCATCTATGGTTGGCGGGGAGCCGAAGTTCAGCACATCCTCAGCTTTCAAAAGGACTGGCCCGATGCGAAAGTGATTCGGCTAGAGGAAAACTACCGATCCACAGCTGCCATCTTGGGATATGCCAATACACTCATTGCCTTCAACAGCATACGGCACGACAAAGTGTTGCGTCCGGCGCGCGCGGGCGGAGAGCGTCCTCGCGTACTGCAATTTAAAGATGAGGCGACCGAAGCACAGAAGATCGTCGCAGATATTTATCAGGTGCTCAGTCAACCTGGTTGCCGCGCGCGCGACTTCGCCATTCTGTGCCGCACGAACGAACAACCACGTGCCTTCGAAACCGAGTTGCGAAGAGCTAACTTGCCGTACACCTTGGTAGGCGGCACGAGTTTCTTCGACCGCAAGGAAATTCGCGACCTCCTCGCCTATTTGAAGCTGATTGACAATCCAAAGGACGAGGTTTCACTGCTCCGAATCATCAATACGCCAGCACGCGGAATCGGCCACTCAACCGTCAAGAAGTTACTCGAAGTTGCCACCGCGAAAGGCGGCCATATTTGGGATCTCCTGCCAGCAATCGCCAGCGAAACGACGCTACCGTCAGCCGCAATCGAAGCGGTGCGCAAGTTTCACAAACTGATTGCCCAATTGCAGATCGAGGCGAAGCAGTCTCCGCTGGCCGAATTGATTTCCCGCACGATTGATCTCTCAGAGTATGAGCGGGAATTGACGCGTGCCTTTCCCGATCCGAATGAACGCGAAGCACGCATCAACTCGCTTGAAGAAATCGTTAACGCCGCCGCAAGCTATCAGGCAAGCAGCGCGCGGCCGTCACTGCTTGAGTTCCTGGACGAAATCGCCCTCGGCGACCGCGACAGTGCCAGCGACAAGGAGAACCAACTCAAAAACAACGCGATCGCACTGATGACGATGCACTCCGCGAAGGGGCTCGAGTTTCCTTATGTCTATATGGTGGGCATGGAGGAGGGAATCTTACCGCACAGACGTGCCGTCGAGGCGGACGGAAGTGCAATCGACGAAGAAAGGCGACTTGCCTATGTCGGCGTTACGCGCGCGCAAGAACAACTTACGCTGTCGTTTCCGCTAACTCGCCGTAAATGGGGGAAATCGCGAAAAACTGTCCCAAGCCGATTCTTGTATGAAATGACGGGGCAGGCCGAAAACGCACGTAGTTTGAAAGGCCCGCATGGCGACAAACGCAGAAGCAAAGCGAATCCGCGCGGCAGACGGTAGCCTGCAATCCGCCAAGATCACACAGACCTTGCTAGGTCAGTAGCAAGTGGTGCTTCGGCTTAGTCCCGCCGATGCGAGAACAACCATTCAAACAGGTCGTCATTGTCTTCGTAAGCACGCGTCCAAGAATCATGCCCAGCTTCCGGATAAATGGTCACTTTCATCTCCACGCCGTTTTCTATCTGAACTTTTTCCATA
>JBCDBK010000167.1:0-4955 GCA_039184115.1 Planctomycetota bacterium
AAGTTGCGGGAGCCGGATTCGAACCGACGACCTCGAGGTTATGAGCCTCGCGAGCTACCGGGCTGCTCCACCCCGCGTCAGGGCCTCAATGTTAACAATTGGAGTGGGGGTTGGGAAGGTGTGTTTTGGCGGGAATGACGGCCAGCGATTGATCGGATTGGGTTCTAACGAGGTCAGCCTCGAACCTGATTCAGCACCAAGTCAGCAAGTTTACCATTAGTCGCAATTGCCTCACCGCTATGAACGGTCGCTTTTCCTTTCCAATCGAAAAACTTCCCGCCGGCTTCTTCAATCACCGGTTGCACCGCGGCAGTGTCCCACAGATTCATAATCGCGTCGATCATGATCTCTGCGCGACCAGTTGCAACAAGCAAGTACCCGAACGCATCCGCCCATGTTCGTGTGATGCGGCAGGCGTTTTCTACTCGGTCGTAAGTAGGTCGCGCATCAGGCGCTCGGTCCTTGGTGTACGATCGGACTGATGTCGTCAGAAAGACGGATTCGGCGAGCGTATCGACGTTTGATACGTGGCAACGTTTTGGCGGCTGGTCGCCGATCACGTGCCAGCAGCCGCCGCCTCTTGCGGCGTAGACCATTTCGCCAGCGGCTGGGGCGTTGATCACGCCGATTTGCGGTTGGTCGTCGTGCATTACCGCGACCAGTGTCGTATACAGCGGCACACCGCTGATGAATGCCTTTGTTCCGTCAATCGGATCGAGGACCCAGCGATATCCGCTTGTGCCCTTGGACTCGCCGAACTCTTCGCCAAGGATCGCGTCATTCGGAAATCGCTTATTGATTCGCTGACGCAGGAGTTGCTCAGCTGCGCGATCCGCGGCCGTTACCGGCGAGCCGTCCGCCTTGCGGTCAAGATCGAGTTGGTCGGAGCGGAAGAGTTCCAGCGTTTGAGCGCCGGCTTCGCTAGCGATTTCTACAGCAAAGATCAGACGGTCAGCGACTTGCGATTCTTCGGCGGTCATTACCGTCACTATGTTATCAGACTGTAGCAATCGCGCAAACCGACGCCTCCCGACTCGCAGTTAGATTAGCCCCTCGCGAGGTGTGCGATCGGGAAACTCGACAGCTGACAGTCCTGCGGCTCTGCGCCAGATGCTGAGTTGGCCGATGTGGATGTTTTCGTGAAGCAGCAGCAAGTCGGGGAGCATGAACTGGACGGTTGGGTACATGGCTGACCAGCGTGGCAGGCTCGGCGGGCGATGGAAGTCTTCGGGCGATGCATCGAGCAGCGCTCGGGCAACTCGCTCGTGGCCGTCGGTCATCCGCTCTATCTGAGATGCTTTGCTACCGTACAGGTGGAGATCGTCTTGTGGGCCGCGACCGCGAAAGCCAAACAGATCGTCATCGGCCGGATCGGGAAATGAGTCGCCGGCGAGCAAGGCGGGAACGATGGGGTAGTAAAGTGACATGTGCCCCAGAATCCACGCCGGGTGATTCATATTGTCACCAGGACGAAGCAGCATTTGGTCGTCGGTTAGGTCTTCGAGCAGTGCGAGCGCGTAGCGCAGGCCGTTGTCCCAGGCGTAAACGATGGATTGCGGTGAGAACATGCTGGGATTCCCTTCGTATGATTTCGCTGTGAAAATTCTACCATCAGCCGTGACACGTCTGACAACGGGTTAGTTCGGTGTCTCTCTAGGCGGGCTCCCAACGCCAACTCAAGGGATTTCAGTTGTTTCGCTGCCATCAGATCCCCCTCTATGACGCCCATTTCTGGGTCCGAATCTGGTCGGAAAATCCTCGCTGAGCCTGTAATGACGGTTTTACGGCCTAGAAAACAAGGGCTGGGAATGTGGTGACCGATGAAATTTCCTTGAACCGGTAAGCGTCGCTCTTAGAATAGTAGCTAGGAATCTCCGTGCCGCGCATTTGGCGTTCCGGAGATGGTGTTAAAAGTCAGGCAAAGGAGTGCAAGTGATGGATAATATAGTATATCGACGCTCTTGGTTGGTTTTGGCATTCGCCGCTCTGATGATGGGTCTGCTGTGGGGACGAGCCGAAAAGGTCCCAGCGCAGGCGGAGTTGCAAGCGGGAGGTTTTGGGGCAGCGAGGCTGATCACTCATTTTCATGAGGATGCTGCTGGTGGGCCGACGCGGGTGATCGTCGTCGATCCAAACCTGAAGCGGATGGCCGTTTACCACGTGCCGACTGATAGTGGCGCGATACAACTGAAGAGCGTTCGAAATCTGACCCTGGATTTACAGGTTCAGGAATTCAATAGCGGCGATCCCTCGCCGATTGACATGCAGAAAACACTGCAACGGAATTAGGCAGTAAAACGAGAGGACTTTGCTTGCGGACCGCTGGGAGGTCAAATCCGCAGGCCAGACTGCAGCCGTGATGGCTCGGGAACGGAAGAGATTTCGATGGAACAAAAGTTCGTCAGTTTCGAAGATGCGGTAGAGAAACTAGGTATCTCAGCTGAGCGTTTGCACGCGTTGCGAGAGGAGGGCCAACTTCGCGCCTACCGCGACGGCAAGAGTTGGAAGTTTCGCACTGACGAGATCCAAAAAATGGTCGATAGTGGCGTGCCTGACGCGCCTCCGCCGAGTGATATCGGTCTGGTTCCGATGGACGAACTCGTTGACGCTGCTCCGATCGACACGGACGAAGACGACCTGGAGCTGTCTTTGGTCGACGAGGACGACTTAGGCAAAGCCCCAACGCCAGAAGCCGCTGCAAGTGATGGCTCGGACCTCGATCTCGAACTCGGACTCGATGATACGGACGCTGTTCCAGGCGAGAAAGAGCTGGAACTCGATGGGCTTGATGATACGGTGACGACTGGCAGCGATATCGCCTTGGATGCGGAACTGCCCGAAGCCGGCCCATCCGACTCGATTCTGCTAAGTGAAGAGACCCTAGGTGAGTCGGTCACTGGCTCTCCTAGTACGATCATTGGCAAAGACAAAATCGGTTCCGACGACGACGATCTCGAGCTGGCACTCGATGACGATGATGCCAGCGACGTGAAACTCGCACCACCGGCAGCCGGCGCGTCCGACGTATTGTCCTCGGGAGTTGCTGGCTCGGGCGTGCTTGACGATCTTACCGGTGCCAGTGGTGGTACGAGTGCCTTCAAAGATCTCGAAGAGCTGGAACTCGATCTGGCTGAAGAGTCGAGTCCAGCGCTGGACAATTCGGGTGAAAGTTCCGAAGAGGCTGCCGGCAGCGAGCTCGAGCTGGATTTGGGAGACTCAGGCGACATCGAATTGGCAGCGGGCGACGACGATCTGATTCTATCTGATGCAGGTGGTAGCGACCTGACGCTCGACAGTGGCGATAGCGGAATCAATCTGATTTCGCCATCCGACAGCGGCTTGGCGCTGGACGATATTCCGCTGGAGATGGGTGGCTCCGCGATCTTGAGTTCACTCTCGCTTGAGGGCTCAGACCCAGAAATCTCACTGATTGGCGACGATGCTGGCTCAGGCGACGAGCCGGTCGCCGAACTGCAAACCGATGACGATTTTCAGCTGACGCCGCTCAGCGAAGGTTCAGGCGAAGAGGGAGACAGCAGCTCGCAAGTCATCGCACTGGACGCCGAGATCGACGACTTCAGCGAAGATGCTGCCGTGCTCGATGACGACGATTTCGCCGAAGAGGACGACGCGGTCGCATTCTCAGAAGACTTTGGCGAAGCTCCGGCCGATGCGGGTGTCGACGTTGGCTACGCGGCAGCGCCTGTGGCAGTAGCAACCTCGCCGGAAGCTCCTTACTCCGTGGCAAACATCTTGGGCCTTGGTTCCTCGGCGCTGTTGCTCCTCATCGCAGGGACAATGATGCTCGACATGATGCGCAACATCTGGAGCTGGGACGAGACGTTTACGCTCAACAGCTCGCTGATGGACGCGATTCTAGGCTGGTTTTAACGAAAGCCGCATCGTTAATTGAGATTTACGATTGCGGGCGCGTGGATTTTCGGTCACGCTTGCGGTTTCCACTCCTCAGAGCGAACCGTATCGGCGCCATGCAATTCTCAAATCACGCGATAATTCTATTACTGTTGCTTTCTCCCTGCGCAGCGTTCGTCAGCGGTTGCGAGCAGCCACAGACAATCGCAACTTACACGGTTGCGCGGACGGCCCCTCCTAGCCCTCCGTTTCCGATTTCGCAGGTAGATCAGATTCTGGTTGCCGTCGTGCCGCAGGCTGACAAAGCTTGGTTCTTCAAACTCAATGGCAAGAAACCAGCCGTCGAGCGTCAGAGGCAGGCGTTCGACGCCTTTGTGTCCACTGTCCAACTCGCGGCGAATTCCGCTGAAAAGCCTCGCTGGGATTTGCCCGACGGCTGGACCGAGAAAGCCGCGACCGAGATGCGAGTCGCCACGCTAAAGGTTCCCGATGTAGACGGCGACCTGGATTTGGCTGTGTCATCGTTGCCGTTGACCGGCGACTGGGAAGACTTCCTAGTCCCCAACGTCAATCGCTGGCTCAATCAATTGCAGTGCAGTCGCATGACGAAGCCAGAAGTGCTGGAACTCGCCGAGCAAATACCTGCGGCAGAAGCAACGGCAACTGTGTTCCATCTTGCAGGACTCAAGCCCGTGGAACAAACGATTGGCAATCCGCACGCTGGCCTCGGCATACCGCCGCCGGCTACGGCACAGCAACCAGCCTCTGCTGCGCCGCGCGGCGGACTTAAGTATGACAAACCCGCTGAGTGGCTGCCGGGCAAAATGTCGATGATGCGAAAGGCGGCTGCATGCCTACCTGCCCGGCCCAGCGCTGTACGTTTGCCTGCACTTCGCTCATCTGTCCGCTGCCAGCCGGAAAACTCGTTACCGTTACGGAATCTGCTGGTCCACCGCCCGGGAGCAAGAACGCCGCCTTTCGCATCATCGACATTTTGCCCGGCAGCCACTCAGCGGGTTTGTCATACTTAAGTCCGCCGCGCGGCGCAGCAGAGGCTGGTTGCTGTGCCGTAGCCGGCGGCG
>JBCDBK010000168.1:0-4678 GCA_039184115.1 Planctomycetota bacterium
CCCGACAACAGCTTCCACCTGCTTGTTGGCCTGTAGGGCACCGATGTATGCAGTACCTAGAGTTCCAACAGCTAACATTCCAATTCCACCCAAAGCGTTGAGCGTTAAGGCACCGCCCTTAGGGGTCTGTTCAGCCGCCACGCCGAGCATCGTCGGCCAGAAGAAAGTCTTGCCAAACGCATATACAGTCGCAGCGGCAAAAATCTTCATCCCGGCTGCAAACGACAGCCAGTAAAGACCAACGATTGCCAGAACCGAACTCAGGATTAGTAATCCAATCGGGCTCAAGTTGTGCACAATTGGACCTGCAAAAAATCGTAACACCATCATTATTGCCGAGGTGTACACCAAGACCAAACCTGGATTGAACTTGTCGGCTGCCGCGCCTTTCATGATCTCTTCGATCCATCCGTCCGTGCCCAGTTCGGTCGTGGCGAGCGGTATCATGATAAGTGCTAAAAAGAACAGCAGTGGATTACCCAGGGATCGGGTGTAAATACCCATCGCAACCACCGCGGCAATTCCCAAGCCCGGAAATACCCAGGTGTTTTCTGGTTGGAAAGTCTGATTGAGCTGCATCACGATCAAAAAACTTGCTATCGCTGTTCCCAGTACACCGAACTCGGCAAGCATCTCTCGATAACTCACGCCTGACGCGACGCGTTCTTGCTCAGGAAAAGTCTGTCCGACGAGCATCAAAAAGAAAATTACGGCCGGTGGAGCGATAATTGCAATTCGAATCCACCAATCGACTTCCGCCCCATCCAGGGCGATAGTAATCAGCCCAGCAATGACTAATCCACCTGGCCACCCAGCGTGAAGAATATTCAACCACTTGGTCTTATCCTTGCTGAACATCGTGGCGACAACCGGATTGATGTAGGCTTCGACCGAACCGTTGGAGAGCCCGAGGATCAAACTTCCCCAGTAGAGCAAGCTATAGCCGGTATCGAGATCACCTCCGCGCGACACGAAAAACGCGCTCACACCCATAATCGACCAGATCATGTAGCCGAGGAATGATGCGATCATCGCGGTCTTGTAGCCGATGCGATCGATAAACAAGCTGAAACCGATGATACTAATCGCAAACGGCCATATCCCCATCCCAGCAAGCTCGCCGGTCTGCGCCGGATCGAGTCCAAACTGCTCAGCCCATTCCCCCAGCAAAAATAACCGCGCAATGAAGCCGAACGCAGTGGTGATCAATGCCAGAAAGCATCCCCAGAATATCTTTTGCTCGTTGCTATTCGCAGACATTTATTCTCCGCCAGAGTTGAGAAAAGTGAGAAGCTGAATTCAGAAAAGCAGACTCGATGATAATCAGTCTACTGCGCCAGGAATAGTGGTATCTCGGCGTTGCGCATCACATAGAGCGCAGTCTCACCGAGCAGGCGGCGGAAGAGCATTTTTTTGGTGCTATTGCCCAAGACGATCAGATCGGCTCCCCAAGTTTCGGCATAGGGCAAGATGGAGGTCTTCGGTATGTCAACGATGTGGGCGATATCGGTGTGATAGCCGTGAGCGCGAAAATAATCGGCAGCGTCGGCAAGTAGTCTTTCGGGTTCAGGCTTTCTCGTACCGAAGGTGGCGATCTTGATCTGCGCGTCGGGCCATAGGCGCAGCTGAACAAAGCGACGCATCGTCTTGGCCGATTCCATCGAGCCGCTATAGCAGACCAAAATGCGTTCGATAGGAGGATTGGTATCGCCGAGGGCGAGCAGCGGATACACGCCCCCGCGGACAAGCATCGCCAATTCGTCGGGTGGGTCGTCAACGACGCCGTGCTGGATCAGGCTTTCGAGCCCGCAGACCATCAGATCGTGATAGCGCATCAGCGCGACCAAAGACTCCAACGGATTGCCGGTCTCGCGACGCAGCCGATAGGGCACCTCTGCTTTTTCACAGGCCATTGCGAAATGGACTTCGGCAGCGGCAATCACACCGCTAACATCGTCGAGGCGGCTCTCCTTGAGTTCCTTCGCAAGATGACCGGCACCGATCGGAACGGCACCAACCTGCTTCAGTGACTCGGTATCGAACAGAGTGACGCCGGTCAACTCAGCATCATGCGACTTCGCGAGTTGCAGGGCTTTAGCAGTCGCAGAATGCGCGTAAACAAGGCTGCCCAATCCAACTAGGATGCGTTTAATCATCAGAACCGTACTCCATGCCACGCCTCCGACGTTCCTTGAACCTCTACTCCTATCGTAACCTTGAACGACTGCTTGTTCAATGCGATACGCCGATCTCAGCGTGTTAATCAGCTCGCGTGAAATGCGGGAGCGGTCGCTACAGACGTGGCAAGGTCAGGCCACCGTCGACCGTCAAAACGTTGCCGGTTGCATAAGAGAGTTTGCCGCTCACAAGCAAGCTGACAGCTTGGCCCAATTCGGCAGGCTCGCCCCAGCGCGGGTCAAGCGTCAGTCCGTTCTGCAGCAACGCGTCGTACTTGTCTCTGACCGCATCGGTCATGTCCGTCCGGAAAATACCCGGACGCACTTCGTAAACTTGAATGCCGTACTCGGCTAGGCGCATGGCCCACAACTTGGTCGCCATGGCAACGCCGGCTTTGCTAATGCAATACTCGCCACGGTTGACCGACGCGAGTTCGGCGCTGACGGAAGAGATATTGACGATGACGCCAGCGAATCCGTCCGTAGCCACGCGCTGATCGATCATCCACTTGGCGACCGCCTGCGTCAGAAAATACGGTCCCTGGAGATTGACCTCCATCAATCGCTCGAAGCTTTCCTCCGACGCGTCGAGGATGTCGGCACGGTCGAGCGGAGCGATACCGGCGTTGTTGATCAACACGTCGAGCCGACCATACACGCGACGAATCTCCGCCAACATCGCCATGCGGCTGTCAGCATCAGAAACGTCCGCCGACACGTAGATTGCCTCGGTGCCCAACGCCTGCAATTCTTCGACGACGCCAGTGACCTCCGACGCTGGCTTTCGCCCGTTGATCGCTAACTTAAACCCGTCGGACGCCAGCTGTTTGGCGATACCCAAACCAAGTCCGCGCGATCCACCAGTCACCAACGCGATGCGACTGCTTTGCTGTGCCATGATGCTGAGTTCCGTCACGAAGTTACCGATTGCGACGAGGCTGCCGTTGGTCCGAAGAATGTATGGTAAGTTTCACCCTGAGCGAGACGCCCGACGTACACGGCCAATTCGCGGGCGTGGTAGTCGCCCCACATACTCGACTCGCCGCAAGGCACCCGCTGACCTTCAGGAACATAGTCCCACCCGTTCGGACGATGGTAAATCGAATGCAAGAGAAGTCCTTGGTGGTTTGGGTCACTCGACAGATACGGATCGCCGAGCAGCGTATCAAGCACCGTTAGCCCTGCCTGTCGATATCGCGCCGCATCGTCAACCTCACCGCGAGCTTCCAGGTATTGCCCTAGTCGCAGCAAACCCTGCGCGGCGATGGCAGCCGCGGAACTGTCGACCGGTTCATGTTCGTTGTAGGGATCAGCCGCACGGCTCAGATAGTCACCCAACTGGCTGAGTCCCGGCGCCCCCGTGTCCCAGTAAGGGACGCCACACGTCGGAGTGTGCTCGAGGTAAAAATCGCAGGTGGCACGTGCCGCTTCTAGGAACGTTGCTTCGATGTTTGCTCGGCCGCCGGCCGCTTCCAGTTCTTCGTCCGCGACCGTCTGCAACCATTCAAGCTGCTCTGGGTAGCCAAGCATGGCCCAGGCGAGCCCCCGCGTCCAAGTGCTGAAAGGCGAGTAGCCCTGCTGCGTGGACGGACAGCGATACTCGCCCGACGCGGCCGCGTTGAAAATCGACTCGTGCGCCGTCCGTCCGCGAATGTCGTAGCTATCGCGACTCTCGCCGTACCAAATGTTGTATCGAGCAGTGTTGCAGGCATGCTCTACTAAGCACTCAAGCAAATTGATCTTCACGTCTTGCTCGCCCATCAGCACGTGGCCAAGTTGGTGCGACAAGGCCAGAGCACGGCAAGAGCGTATCGTGTCCACAAACAGCGACTGCGGGCCATTAAACGAATAAATGTAGCCGCTGCCCTCGCGTGTCACGGCCCAGCGCGATGCTTGCACCGCTCCGGTAACTTTGAGTGCCAGTTCGCAGAAATTTCGCTGCCAAGTACTTTCCGCGACGCGGCCTTCGTTCATCAGCCGCCACCAGTTGCCATAGGTGCTCACGTTGTTAAAGCCGTGATCATGCACGCCAACGTGGGTCAGATGCGACGCCATCGAATCGACCGTACGTTGGCAGGCTTGATCGAAAAACCGGAGTTCTCCGGTCGCGTCGAACTGCAAGAAGTGGGCCCCGTACTGAAAGCCCTGCGTCCACTCCGTCCAACCGCGCGCCTGATACTGACCGTCGACCGTCAGCACCGGCGTTTCAGATCCCACGGGGAACTTCGCTTCGATCGCGTCCAGGCACTCGGCCGATCGCTGCCAAAATCGCTCCAACTTGGGCCGCAGGTCGGACGGACTGAGCGTGTGGTTGATTTGGATCATCGGCAAGTCGAGGGAAATTACGGCAGCTGCGCGTCAGCAGGAATCGGGTGAATTCGGTTGCCTCGCAGCTTCAATTCAGCAAAGTTGCCGTGATCGTCGAATGTGCCAATCCCTACTCGGCCCCAGCGAAAGGTCTTGTCGGTGGCGGTCATCACAGGACGACTCATATCGTCAAA
>JBCDBK010000169.1:0-4675 GCA_039184115.1 Planctomycetota bacterium
AAGTAGTCGATGATTTGAGCAAATTCCTGGTCGAGGTTTAACGCGTAGAACGGAATCGCCAACCGATCCGACACACGTCGGGCGTCTTCGGCATCTGCCGCCGTGCAGCATCCCTGTTTGTGATCTAGCCGGTTAACGACGGGCAGTTCTACGATACTTTCCGCCTGCTTTCCGCCCCCTTCCGCCGTTTCGCTTTCGCAAACCACCGGCGATTCGTGCCCGTGGCGCATAAATACTCCGATCACTTCGTGACCCTGCTCCAACAGCAGATGTGCGGCGACGCTCGAATCGACTCCACCCGACATTGCTAGGACCACGCGCGCCATAGGTGCGAGTCTAACTGCAAGAACGACCCAATGTCCAATGACGAACGACCAATATGGCAGTCGCAAGCGGACCGCATTGTTCGTCGGGATCTCGGCCATTCAATCGACGCCCAAGTTTCGCTATATTTGTGGCTTTACCGCAAGTCTCGTCTGGAGTTCCCTAGATGCCCGTCGAAAAAGAATGGATCGATCGCGCCGCGACGATTAGTACCGCAATTCTCCAGCTGCGAGACTCTCTTTGACTGCGACGGCAAAGCCGCTCAGGTAAAGGCAATCGACGACGAGATGGCGGCTCCCGACTTTTGGAACGACCAAGAAGCGGCGCAGGCGAAAGTCGTTGAAAAAAAGACGCTGATGAGCGTTCTGGCCCCGCTCGACGAAGCACAGTCTGCCAGCGAAGAGCTCGATCTGACGATCGAAATGGCCGCCG
Source organism: Planctomycetota bacterium (assembly GCA_039184115.1). Lineage (GTDB taxonomy): Bacteria > Planctomycetota > Planctomycetia > Pirellulales > Lacipirellulaceae > Bythopirellula. The sequence goes on from JBCDBK010000169.1 coordinate 757, forward strand.
AAGACGAAGAGTTGGCTGCCGAAGTGCCGCAGCAGGTCGAGACGCTAGAAGCCAACATCGAAGACCTCAAACTCAAGGCATTGCTCAACGGAACGCACGATGCCAGCGGCGCAATCATGACGATCAATGCCCGCGATGGTGGCACCGACGCCAACGACTGGGCTGAGATGCTACTACGGATGTACCTGCAGTGGTCCAACAAGAATGATTACTCGACCGAGCTGATGGATCGCGATGCCAACGAAGAGGCGGGCATCAACAGCGCGACGATCGCGATACGTGGTCCGATGGCCTATGGTTACTTGCGTGGCGAAACGGGCATTCACCGACTCGTGCGGATTAGTCCGTTCAACAGCGAAGGTAAACGTCAAACCAGTTTCGCAGCGGTCGATGTTTCGCCAGAAATCAACGACGACTCGACAATCGACGTCAATTGGTCTACTGACATACGCGAAGACACCTATCGCGCGTCCGGGGCGGGTGGCCAACACGTCAACAAGACCGACTCGGCCATTCGGCTCACTCACCTCGCGACCAACACCGTCGTGCAGTGTCAGAACGAACGCTCACAGCACAAGAACCGGGCTAGCGCACGAAAGATGATGCTGGCGGCGCTCGCGCGGGCGGAAGAAGAAAAGCGTGAAGCGGAGGAAGCCGCCAAATACAACCAACAAGCGAAAACTGGTTTCGGCTCGCAGATTCGCAATTACTTTCTGCACCCAGATCAACGGGTGAAAGATGCCCGCACCAAGTTTCAGATGGGTAATTTCCATGCCGTCCTCGATGGCGATATCCAGGGCTTTCTGGATTCAGTGTTGCGTTGGCGCGCGGGACAACCAATTGAAGAGGATGGTGAGTAGTGGCGAACGAGGTGGCTGCAGCACTCGAGAGTTTGGACGAGAGCGGCGACGGTTTGCGGGTGGAGTTCACAAAGCAAGGCGATCGCTTTGGACACAGTCTTTATGGCATGGGAGACGGTGAGAAAACGCTTCTACTGCGGTCCATCGAGGGCTCGGATTCGGACGAAGCCCCGCCGAGCCCGCCATTCGCCGAAGTCCATCAGCAATGCGAGACGGTGTTCTTGTCCGGTGCGACAACGGCTGGGCATTGGTCGATGAGCGTCGAGCTGCACGATGGCACCGTTGTCTTTGACGTCGCGTGTCGGGTAAAGCACGAAGTCGACTGGTTGGGAAGTCGCTATGAAATCGCGAGCCAGACCTATTCGTTGCTGGAGAGCGATACTACGACTTTGGCTGTCGATGCCGAGGCCTTGCGCCTAGCGCCGCTTGGCCGCAAGGTTCCAAACTACCCAGCGACGGTGCAGTGGAGTTATCGCTTTGTGGGTCCATCGAAATAGATGTCCAGCGACCACTCAGCGCAGCAATTATGCGCGTCATCTCGTAGGTGCGCGGTCAGCAGGTTACTCCCCTGCTCCTGCCGGTTCTTTCGCTCCTACGGGCCACCGTTTGTTGCCTTTGCGAAGCATTGGCGCGCTAGCAGGTTCGCCGACGATCGGGGTAATCTCGCGAACCCAGATGTTGCGAAACCGGACTTTGTGCCCGTGATTCTGCAAACCGAGAGGAAGCCTTTCCGCATGTTTGGAGTACGCCGGAGGCGCGGTCCACGACGTCGGCCCTGACATTTCGTAGTGGTTGTGTACGAGCACGCCATTGTGGACGAGCGTGACGTAGGCAGGAGAATTTAGCGTGCCATCTTCAGCGAACCGCGGAGCAATAAAGACGATGTCGTACGTGTTCCACTGGCCCGGCCGACGCATCGCGTTGACCAAAGGTGGCGATTGCTTGTAGACGGCCGCAGCTTGGCCATCAAAATAGGTCCTGTTGTCATAGGAGTCGAGAATTTGAATTTCGTACTTCCAATAAAGTTGTCGCGCCTCCTCGTAGTGCGGCATAAAAAAAATACCGCTGTTCCCGCGATCTTGGCCGTTGCCTCTTGGCGGGTTAGGCATGGACCATTCCACGTGAACTTGGCAATCTCCGAACTTCCGCTTGGTCAACAGGCTGGTTGTGCCGACGATCATCACGCCATTTTCAACTTGCCAGCTGCCATCGTCATTCCATGCGGAAAGGTCTTTTCCATCGAATAATACAATCGCGTCTGAGGGCGCATCGGCATTGTTCTCGCCGGGCGTAATGACGGCAGGCTCTGGCCAAGCGATGCCCGGCAGATACTCGACGGCATCTAACGGCTGAGCTCGTATGCCGATGGCAAGCAGAACGAACCCACACATCAATCCAACGTTGTTACTTCGAGACGGCATTGATTTCCCCATACTTTTCACTGGCGGGCCTCGTTGTTCCGTTGGAGTGGTCCTTGAGCATGGGTTCGCTTGCGCGCTCGCCGACGAGAGGCTGGATCTCGCGTACCCAGATATTGCGGAATCGAACCGGATTGCCATGGTCCTGAATGGAGATTGGTCTGCGATCTTCGTGAGCCTCGTACGCGGGCGGCCTTGAATAGGGAGTATCGCCTTGCAGTTCGAAGTGATTGAGAATCAACACGCCGTTGTGAATGGCCGTGATGTAGGCGGGCGACGTCAATTTGCCATCGTCACCGAATCTCGGTCGCGTCCAAAATACATCGTAGGTGTTCCACTCGCCTGGCGGACGCGTCACATTGACCATCGGCGGCGTTTGCTTGTAGATCGCGCCGGCTTGGCCGTCGAAGTAAGTCTTGTTGTCGTACGAGTCGAGAATCTGAATCTCGTACTTGCCCATCAAAAATAGTCCGCTGTTGCCACGCTGCTGGCCCTTGCCTTCGGCAGGCGTCGGAGCCGACCATTCGAGGTGGACCTGACAATCGCCGAACTTAGGTTTGCTAATGATGAAGCCCTTGCCCGCGTAGGCGATGCCGTCTTTGATCGGCCAGGCGTCGCCATTCTCCCATTGCGAAAGATCTTTGCCGTCAAATAGCACCACCGCGTCGGATGGTGGCTGCGAATTCTGCTCGCCAGGAGTCACTATCTGAGGTTCCGGCCATTTGATGCCGGGCAGATACTCTTCATTTGCCATAATCGACTCGATGGAGGTCAGGACAATGCTCGCCGCGGCGATCGCGTTGGTAAGCCGGAAGGAAAAACTCACGATACAAGCACTCCTGGATTTTGTAAGTTGGGCGATCCGACGAATCGATCCCCCGGAAGTGACTCGACCGAATTGGCACGAGGAGCCCGATTATCGACTGCGGCGGACTGGTCTGCAAGCAAGTCGTTATGCCAGCGGGTCACCGCGGACAGTCATTGCCAATCGACGGGATTTAGGCCAAAATTGTAGATTCGCTAGGGGCAGCTCAACAGGCAGCTCTCGACTGCTACGGGAAATAATACAGACATTGGGCGATTGCAACGATGTTCGATCAGATCGAAAAGGTCAAACAGGAATACACCGACAAGTACGTCCAGGTCGACGCTAATCGTGCCGAGCTGGCACGCTTCAAAGATCTTGTCGGTCAGGTGAAGACCGTCAACATGAGCGGTCGCGCGTTGGTCGAGTTCATGGACTACCACTTGAACATCGGCTGGTTCGACATCGATCTCGACTACCTGAAAGTCGTCGACAAGCCTGCGCCAAAACCGAAGGAAGAGAAGAAGCCCGCAGCGAAGAAAGCATCGGCCAAAAAAGCCGAGCCAGCCGCCGAGAAAAAACTCTCACCGCTCGAAATGGCTAGGGCCGCCGACAGTGGCAAGAAGTCTGGCGGAGGCGAAAAGAAATCGACCGCCGACGTCCTCGCAGCGTTGCGCGGCGAGAAAGGCGGAGCCAAAACCGAAGCGAAACCCGCCGAGGCCAAGGCCGCGCCCGAGCCCAAAGCTGAGCCTGCCGCCCCCGCCGACGATGGTCCCAAGAAGATGGACCGCTCGAAGATGTCGGTCGCCGACATGCTTGCCGCCGCACGCGGCGGT
>JBCDBK010000170.1:0-4669 GCA_039184115.1 Planctomycetota bacterium
GCAATGACCTTGTTGGGATCTTCGGCGTTAAACGCCAATTCGGGGCTCACATCGCCACGTTTGTTGGGATCGATGCACCACAAGTGTCCGATGCCTTCACCGTGCTCGGGATCTTGGCCAACGGCAACGTAGACGTTGCCTTTGTAGATGACCGGTGTCGCGATAATGTTGTTGCGCGTGCCACGACCACCGAGTTCCCAGACGGAGGTCTTTGGATTGGCGTCGAACTTCCACAGCAACTTCGCGTTGCCGGCACCATCGCCTTGCGGATCGAAGCTGTAGACCCAACCATCACCGCCGGCAAAAATTACTTGTGGCTGATCGCCGAAGACACCGTACGTCGGCGAGGACCACTGGCCGTGCAAAATGTTCTTTTCCGGCGACCCGTCGGTCCACAGAACTTCGCCCGTGTTCTTATTCATCGCGAAGAAGCTGGGGGCGTCGGGCGCAGGAATATAGTTGTGCTCGACGTCGACGCCGTTGGACGTGTTGACGAACAAGATGTCGCCGGCAGCGGTCACCGAGCAACTGCACATGTTGTGTTGCGAGATGCCGAGTTCTTCCATCATGTTATAAATCCACACCACATCGGCTTCTTGCTTCATATCGTAGGCCGCGCCGACGGACTCGCTCTGTGATTTGGTGTACTCCTCTTCGTCGGTCACCGGGCCGTCATTCTCGCCATCATAGAAACCTTCGGTATCGACACAGCGTACTTCGCCGCGGCTGGTGACAAACCACAGACGGTCGCCTTCGACCAGTGGAGCACAGCAAATGCCTTGCAAAGGCCAATCATGCACGCGGCCGGAAGGCAGTTTTTCGCTGCTGTGCTGCCAGAGAAACTCACCCGTTTCGAGATCGAAGCAAATCAGGCAGCCGAGATCAACCTTCGACGGATAGCGCTCGAGCCAACCGCCGCTGTTATTGGTGCCAACGTAAATCTTGCCGTCCGCAACCACCGCGTTGCCATAAGTCTGCGAACCGAGTCGCGAGACCCATTTGATGTTCTTTGCGTCGGTCGAATCCCACTCGCCTGTCTTGTAGTCGAAGTCGCCGACTTCCCATTCGACTGGAATATTCTGTCCGACGGGTGTGTTGTTGTGTGCCGCATCGCCACCCCACTGAGGCCAATTCATGGTTCGCTCTGCGGGCAACTCGCCCTGCGCAGCACCATTGACGACATGGTCTAAACCAGCTCCGGCCCACCAGCCAAGCCCCATCGCGAGAAACAGGGCACCGTATCTTCCGAATCGGATCATGGTCATCCTCGTAGGGTGCGTGAAGCGATAGCGGAACGCACCGATTCTCTTTCGGTTTCAGGTGCGTTTCGCTTCGCTGCACGCACCCGCATGTTACTTTCTTACTCGTTGGCGACGACGCTGACGTTGTCGACGTAGATTTCTGCTTCTTGGGCATTGCCGTAAAGTCCTGGACTGCCGCTCAAGTTCGGCGATTCGTCAAGCATCTCCACGGTCCATTCGCTGGGCTCCGGTTCGCCCCGCACCCACAGTTTGCCACGTACGTCGGCCGACGAGCCGAGTGGCTCGACGCGCATTTTCATGGTGTACCATTTCCCTGGCTCAGGTTCGAAGGGAACCGACGCGTAGGTGCGGTAGTCATGCGGACTCCAACTGTAGATACGCAGCTCTTTGTTCGAAGAGCGCGCTGTCATCGTGTAGCGGCTGTTGATCAAGCCGAAGTCGGGCATCTTCTGCGTGTCGGCGTCTCGCTGCAACGCGAAGTCGGCTTGCATCGTGTAGCCTGCCATGCCGATGGGTCCCATCCACATGCGGCTGCGGGTACCGAGCTTGTTCTTCGGATCGCGCGGCGTCGGCAAGACGCTGCGTTTGACGGCGATCTTCTCACCATCGACTTCGCGAACAACCCATCGCACCCGTCCACCAACCCAGGTAAGCGGCACTTTGGGCTGGGTATCAAAATCGAACTGCCAAGGTAGCGGCGGCACGATACGCACACGCGCTGTCCCCTCAAGATCGCCAACTTTGCAAACAACTAGTGCCGCCTCGTGCTTCGCATCTGCGGGCGCGGTATAGACGGCGTCGGTCACGCTGCCGGCACCTTGAACTGACATCTCGGCGTTCGCGCCATAGAGTGTCTTCAGTAGCTGTCCGCGCGAGTTATAGACGCGCACCTTGTATTCGACAGATTCACCCGGTGCGAGCAACGTGTCGTAAGGCACTACCTGCAACAAGGCGGGATTTGGATCGGCAAAGCTTGGCTCTTCGGAACTTGGTCGTGGTGGTAAGGTGTTCTCTTCAGGCTCTGCGACTTCTGCCGTGCCTAGACAATAAAGGGCTGCTGAGGTCGGAAAGTAGATTCGCCCTTCCACGGCGATTGGCGAGCCGTCGCACCCGTGCTGGGGTAGACGCAGCCGATTAAGTACCTTGAAGCCCTTGGACGTATTAGCCGGCTCAACAACTTGCCAATGGCCGTTGGCAGTAGGCATGTAAACTTTGCCGTCAGCCACCAGCGGGGTGCTGCGCATGACCTTGTCTTTGCCGACGGCCTTGCGTTTGACGAGGGTCTTGCCGGTCTCTGGATCGAAAACCCAAAGTTTAGAGCGGTCGTCAACACACCACAGTTTGCCATCGACCATCACGGGCGACGCTTTGCCTGCCATGACTTCGTAGGCTTGCCATTTTTCTTTGCCGGTGAGATCACCTGCCATCGTGCCATCGAGGGCGACGACCGAACCCATGGTATTGCCTTGAATGTTCTCTTCGCTGTGCGAGGCATAGACCATGTCACCAACGACGAGCGGCGACACATTTACTCCACGGCGCGAGAAAGGAAAATGCCACAGGCGTTCGCCAGTGCGCGGCTGCATAGCCCAAATCGCGCCGTCGCCCGAACCAAAGACCATGGCAGCTTGGCCGCGAAGCGTTGTGATCGTCGGAGTGCTGTAGGTGGTGTCGTATGGCGAAATGCCCGTACCTTTAAGCCAGCGAAGTTCGCCGGTTTGCTTGTCGAAGCAAAGAAACCGATGCGCGGGCTTCGCCAAAAAGCCCCACTGCGGTGCGTCGCCCCAACCAATGATCACCGCGCTGATCAGCACCGTGTCTTCGTAAATCACTGGGCTGTGCGTGCGACCGCCGTAAGTGCTCAGCAGACCGAACTCTTCGTGCAAGCTACGCTCCCAAACAACTTCGCCTGTCGCCCCTTCGAGGCAGCAGAAATAGCCGGAGACACTCAACGCGTAGACATGTCCCGTTCTGCGATCTCCACATACGCTTGACCAACCAACCCGCGTATCGGGCACGTCGGTCAGATACACATTGAAGCGGTGCTCCCAGATCTTCTCGCCGGTGGCCGCATCGACACAGACGACCTTAGCGCCTTCGGTTGGCGTACCCGACTGATCGCGAGCAATCGTATAAAGTCGTCCGTCCATGACGATCGGTGTTGACCGACCACCCAACTCCTCGCTCTTCCACAAAAGATTACTTTTGGGTCCGCCGTCGGGGTCCCACTCGGTAATCAGATCGGTAGCCGAAGAAACCCGATCTTGATCTGGACCTCGCCAGTTGGGCCAGTCAGAGTCCGCTGCGAAACAGCTGCGCGCGGCGAAGCTCAGCAAACCAACACACAGCCAGCAGACGAAACAACGGACGTCGGATCGATTCATGGAACCATTGAAGAACGGAAGGTTTTCGGCGGGCGAGATGGAGGCAAGTATGGCAAACTGGCAGGCACTCCGACAATGGGGCCGTGTCAAAGCTTGCCGATTAGGCAGCCGATGCCTGCTGCGTTGTCGCGGCAGGATTGCCCGTTGATCTTGCCTGTGAGCTTCGGGGAACCGCTAAGATACCACAGTTTGACCCTCCCAGCCACGCTGCCGGCGCGAATACTGGGACTACAATCGGCACCAGCCGAGCAGCTTTCGTGGACGGTAAATCTTACCTAACAATCTTCCTAAACCACTTGCTGAAAATCACTTCTGATAGCTCAAGGGTGACTTCGCAGCGGGCCGATACGTGGAGATGTCGCAGTCAGGCATTCGCATGTCTGGCGGCGATTCACCACTGTTTGGTGCGTCGACCAACCGGCCTGTACATTTCGAGTCATGGATTGGCTCGACTGGTGTTGACGCCTAACTGTGGGGACTAAGAGAAACGACCCCACCTTGACCCCCGACCCGCATGGGTCACCCCGCACTCCCACCTGCCGCCTACCCCGCCGGGCAAACCGCCCACTAGAAAGTCATCTCGACCAACCCAGGGAGGGTAACGGTGATTCGAGCAATCGGGCGCTGTCAAAACGTTTTTCCGTGTCGTCCCCAAGGAATAGGAGACGTTATTCGATGAAGTCGAAATTGTTAGGAGCGCTCATCGTAAGCGTTTGTCTGACAGGCCAGAGTTTTGGTTTTGGTTTGCTGGACACAATGCTTGGAAGTGGTTGCGGATGCGACTGCGTTGAGCCATGTTGCTGTTGTGAAAAATCTTGCGGCTGTGATGACGGTTGCTGTGGCGACGACTGCTGTGGCGGTTGCTGCGAAGAGTCCTGCGGATGTGCCGACGACTGCTGTGGCGATGGCTGCTGCGGTGACGACTGCTGCTGCGAAGCCTCTTGCGGATGCGACGACGGCTGCTGCGAAGCAAGCTGCGGTTGCTCCTCGTGCTGCTGCAAGAAGAAAGAGTGCTTCCTGAGC
>JBCDBK010000171.1:0-4582 GCA_039184115.1 Planctomycetota bacterium
ACCCTAAAATTCGGGCTTCATTCGCCAGGGGGGCGTTCGCACCGTCCGATAACTGGCGATTACGTTCGGTTTCTTCTTCACAGCCAAAACACCTGGGTCCCCGGTAATGACACGCTTCGCCGCAATCATCCTTCTGTCCGTAATCTCTCAACAGGCTGTGGCGAACACAATTGCTTCGAGCACATTTGATACGGACTTGGATGGCTGGACGTTCGATGGAACCATTGGCAGTGGCGATTTTTTCTGGGAATCTATCGGTGGTAATCCCGGTGGATACCTACAGTCCATCGACTTGGTAGGGTTCCAAGGCGAAGCAATCGCACCCGCAAAATTTCTAGGTGATTGGTCATCACTTGACGAAAGCGGCCAGCTTAGTTTTGACCATCGGCTGTTCACTATCGGCAATGCTATCTCTAGCTTTGCTCCTTTCTCTGCCACAATTTCCGGCCCTGGAGGTTCTGCTATCTGGGTAGCCGACGAAGTATTCATGGCACCCACTGACTGGGTAAGTTTCCAAGTGCCGATTGCAGAATCTTCGTGGACAGTTCAATCAGGTACTTGGGGTGCACTGTTAGCTGACGTACAGGAATTGCGTTTTCCCACGGAAACCATATCGAACAACGATGGCAACTCAGGTGATAACACGGGATTGGACAATGTTATCTTGAGTGCGATTCCTGAGCCTACGTCGTTGTTGCTGGCTGCAATAAGTATTATTGGGCTAAGTATTCGCCGTCGCTGAAGTTTCCCGCTTCTGACCCTTTTCCGGAAAGATTCAAACGTTGAGGGCTACAGCCCTCGACGTTTTTCTGTTGGTGCGACGACCATGCCAACCATCGTTTTCCGGAGAGGTCCGTTATCGTCCCGGCTGGCATCGATAGGCATAATCTCTCAACGACTGGCCGCGCCGAGCGGTGAATAAATCGACGCACTAGCTCTATCTGCACGCGAACGCGAGAGTGGTCGATTACCTGTCATGGGTAGTTGCGTAAGGAATTGGTGAATAGCGAGATTTCGCCGAGTATGTCTCGACGCCGGCGTAGCCTTGGGCCAGCTGCGCGGTGCTCGCGCTCGCGGGCAGTGGAGGTCTGCAAAGTCGCTTTGGCGCGATTAATCAGTGGATTTTGCTCGCCAGCGACGGTTCGTTGTGGCAAAATTCTACCGCCGGCAAATCGCGCCGACTATGCTGGAAAGTATCTGGAACCTGCACCAAGTGGCTCAAATCTCATGAATGCTCGCCCACTTCGTCTCGCCGCCGTCGTACTGCTGGCAACACTTTCGCTCGGGCGTACAGCGTTCGCAGACCTGCCTGTTCCCGCTGGGCTGCAACCGGGCGATACGTATCATCTGCTGTTCAACTCCAGCACGTTTACCAATGCGCTCTCCAGCAGCATCGACTTTTACAACAACTTTGTGCAGGCGGCGGCTGACGCGGCGGGCATTGGCGACAGCGCCGGTGTCACGTGGAAAGCAATTGTTTCGACAGCGTCGATCGATGCGCGCAACAATGCCATCGTGGGTGTAAACACGCCGGTCTACAACACCCGAGGCGGTGGATCACAACGTCTCGCTGACGGGTTTAGCGACCTGTGGGACGGCGCGCTCGATCAATTTCCGGCCTACACCGAAACCGGCAACGTCAACACCGTCGATCCTTGGACTGGGTCCACGCCGGCGGGACTGCGAGCGACGGGCTCGACCTTGGGACATCCGAGTGGGACGGCTTGGTGTGGCCGACCAACGCAGCTTGGTGGTCAGTGGATTACCTTCTTTGAACCATCGACACTAGCGAGCCTGCCGGTGTACGCGTTGTCGGAAGAGCTGACGGTGCCCGACGCCGATTTCGACGGCGACAGCGATGTCGACGGCGACGACTTGCTGCGCTGGCAACGTGGTCAAGGCGATGCCGACAGCAATGGCACCAGCGACGCAGCCGATCTCACCTACTGGAACGAGCAGTACGGACGCGGTGCAACTGGCAGCTCGCAAGCGCTAAGCGTGGTTTCTGTTCCCGAGCCGGCAAGCGCGTTGCTACTGTGCATCAGTGCGACGATTTTCGTGACAGCGCAGAATTGCTGTCAGCGCAAGAGATGTCGCCGAGCAAACAACTGATCGCTGGGTCAGCTCACTGCGTTGGCCGCAGCGTGGGTAGCCGATAAATCACGACCAAGCCGATACAAGAGAACGCGCCGACGCAGGCAATCCGATACGCGGGCCAGCCGGAAAACACCGCCATCAGTGCGATGCACAGCACAATCGTCGCGGCGGCTCGTACTTTGGTGCGGAGTTCGATGGCACGATGCTCGTTCCACTGACGCAAAATAGGGCCGACATAGCGATTGGCGAGCAAGGCACGGTGCATCCGTGGCCAAGAGCGCGCGAGAAAGTAGCTGGTGAGCAGCAAGAACGGCGTCGTTGGCAGTCCCGGCAAGACAACGCCGATCATCGCAAGCACAAAGAAAAACCCGCCTAGGCCGATATATACCAGACGCAGCGTGCCGCTCACGTAAGCGGGCTCGATATGATGCTCCGCCGGCGAATCGGTGGCTGAGCGGGCCGTCAGGGCCTCGGCGGATCGACGCATCCGGCGTGGTACCGATGCGGTTGGGCTGCTTGATGCGGCAATTTCATTCATTGGTCTATGTTCGCCTGTCCGAGCGTTAGCATACCTAAATCCCCTCGTCGCTAGGGTAGTTTAGCTCGCAAAATCGGCAGTTTCTCACATTTTGCGTAGTACCAGGCACCATTTGACATTTTGCTGCTAATTCTTGGTGGGCATGTCCTTGGAAAATTGTCTTGTTGACCATCAGGCCGCCCACCTGCGTTTCTGACGGCGTAAGTGCTGGTTGATTGGCGGCGGCAAAGTCGCGCAACCTTAGTCGCGATGAGCAGCATGGGACTCGATAGCCAGTCCGTCGATTCGCGAGAAATCGGCGCAACCCGCGCAGCAAGTTGCGGCGCTGCGTAGCATCTGGGCAGGAAACAGCACGTCAGCTACGAGTGCTGGGCCGTCGATGAGTTTGTGGTAAACGGCGCGAGTAGCGAAGCACTCGGTGTCGCTGCAGCGACACCCGACAGGCCTTCTGCATAGGTTTGTAGGGCTGCAAGCGTCTCGCCATAAAAGCTGAACTGAATGCGCCGACGAATCTTCAAGTTGACGGCTCGGCCGCCGATCGTGATTCGGGTCATCTGATGCAATAACGGCTCGACGTGGTGTCGATAGTCTTCGACGAACGCGTCCGAGTCGTCCATGTGAACGATGCTGAGCCACAGTAGATCGGGTTGGGCTGTACGGGAAGTTTCGATGATGTCGCGAAGCGGGACGCCCGCCCCCAGTTGACGCGTCCGCCAGCCAATCGATCTCAGCAGCAGCTCCACAAGTTTCGTGCCGACCTGACTGTGGTCGGTGCCCGGTGTCCCGCCCAAAGCGAGCGGACTCGATTCCGCCGCAATTGGCAATAATCGCTCAATCTCGAAGAGACCTTGCATGGCCAGATGGCAGGCACGCCGCTCAGTAGCCACGTTAATCTCGCCTGCCTCCCAACGTCGTCCGACCTCCATCATCGCCGGACCGACCAATTCGTCGCCGATGGTGGCGATCGAATGGCCTTCTGACCAGGCAGCCGCAATCGTCGCGACGCTAATTTGCTCGCGGCCTGCACACAAGTAGCCGGCAAGCACGCTAGCTGTCTCGTGCAGTGGCCGCTTCGGTCGTGCAGCACCGGCGCTTAATAAAGTGGCTTTGTCCGGCGCTTGGCCCGTCTCGCGCATGAGGGTGATTAGGTCAGCCGAAGCGATTTTACGATGACCGCCAGCGGTGCGGACTGACGGCAGTTTGCCCTCGTCGCACCAGCGCCTGACCGTCGACTCGCTAATCGCGAGTACCTTGGCAGCGGCTCGTGTACTTAGAAGTTCGGTTGACATTTCGCTGTTTGTGGGGCTGCTCGTTTACGGGTGCCTGAGATGCGACGGGCGTCTGGATCAATTATCCGGACTACTTCTCCACCGAGAGGCACGCCATAGGTGTCGCTTCAAAAACTGTCACGACCTCGATCCATGAAACACACGCAACTATCAGATGGTATGTAAATCTCCCAAAACCTCCATCTTCATTCATCGTACGATCGCGGCATGAGATCGAACTCAATTGCACGAAATGCGGGTAAAACTGCCAATTCGCGGAAATCTGGTTTTTTTTGATTGCTGAATTTGACTGTTCTTAACCCTAGCCTAGCTTTCTGTAGTGAGAGTTTTGGCGGGTTTTGCTTCTGCCTAAAACTCTCACCTGTGCGATCGAGCCCAACAGATGCTTCAGCACAGAAATGATCGTTAGCACTGTCATAAGCCGCAATGTCGATGAATTTCGCGCGTTGTCCGTGACACTTGCCTGCCGTGCCAACAAAGCAGACTACGAGGAAACACATGAGCAATCTTGCCACTCAGCTGATCAGCGCCCTGTCTTCGCAACACGCGGCTACAGCAAACACTGAAACTCCAACTGCTCCACTCGCGGAGATGGAACAATTACAGACCGAGATCCGCACACTACGCAGCTCGCTGGCATTCATCGAGTTCGAACCCG
>JBCDBK010000172.1:0-4531 GCA_039184115.1 Planctomycetota bacterium
CCAGAAGCTACTTCGCCAGCTCGCCGATTCGGCGCAGTTGCAGCAGCCGGCTGAAGTGTTTCTCAGGCCTGGCATCTTCGCCGCTCAACTACCGGTCGATCTCCGCGACCAAGAAGAAGCTTATCAGTCGCTACAGCAACGCCTGTTCAGCTAAGCTTCCGACGGCAGTGGCTTCTCGGTGGACTTTGCACGCCACCATTGTTCTGGCACACTCCCAAGTCCCATAATGAGAAGTTGACTTAGGGCGAAAATTAGCAGTGCCTCCGTGATTCCCTCCGTTTCACCATAATTGTGAAGCCCCCGGCCCATTTGGTTCACGCCAAACCATGACCATGCCGTGACGACATTGCCAAACACGGCTAGCACCGCCAAGCCGCGCTGACGAATCATGGCGCCCCAGCGTGCGTGAAGCACGAGTGCATTCCAAATCACGATCATGAGCGCACCATTCTCTTTGGGGTCCCAACCCCAAAAGCGACCCCAAGAGTCGTCAGCCCAAAGACCACCGAGCACGGTGCCCACGAAGCTGAAGAACGTGGCAAAGCACAACGTGCCGTAGGTCATGCGAATGAGCTGCTTGCGCTGCTCGTCGTTGAACTGCCCACCCACGTGTGCCATCAGTACGTAGACCAAACCCAAGAAGCCTGCCAGCAAGGTCGTCGAGTACCCCAGTGTGATGCAAACCACATGGGTAGCGAGCCAAAACTGGGTGTCGAGCACTGCTTGCAGTACTTCAAACGTATCGCCATCGCCCGCCAGGCCGTAGGCGATAAAGAGCGTCGGAAAACCAATCATCGCCGCCAGCAGATTGCCGACGCCAAAACGATAGATCTTTTCAAACACCAGCGCGAACGCCACGGCAGCCCAGCCGATGAACACGGCCGATGAGTACAGATTCGTAACCGGCGGACGGCCTGAGATGTAGATGCGGCAGACCAGCGCGTAAGTGTGCAGCGCGAACGTGAACCACAGAATCCAGTTGGCCGAACGATTCAGCGTCACATTCCAACCCAGCCAGGAACTGGCCGCCAGCACAAAGGCGAATAGGTAGAGTGCCATCGACCAGACGAAGGGGTTGAAGTGGTTGAAGAACGACTCGAACTCGATGCGATCCATGCGCAGCTTTTCGGCAGTCTTTCGACCGTCCAGCTGACCCGCAGCAGTCAGCTTCGCCTCATACTGCACATCGCCTGCGGCGCGTTCTTCGACGATTCCGCGATACTCGGCCACGGCGGTGTTGAAGTCTGTCACCTTGTCAGCGGTGTACGCATCGAAGATGGACCGCAGCGCCACCGCCGCCGCGTCGGCTTCTTTGCTGGTGAGTCGCTGCAAAAACACTTCGCGTTCCGCCTCCAACATTGTCTGCCAAGGCTGATCAGGCTCCAGAGGCGGTACAGGACGCGGAATGCCGGTTCGGAGCTTGGCAATCTGCACTTCCAAGGCACGCATATCGGCTTTCACGTTGTCTAGGGAATCGAGACGAATTCTGGGCGAAGAAAACGCCTCTCGCATCCGTCCGTAGATGTTCAATTTGTTGCCGAGTTCCAAGAACTTCGCCTGTGAGAGATCGCGCTGGTTCTCCGGCGTGTCGGACGCGAGCTGTGCCTGGTGCAGCGCGAGCGGAATCCGCTCGACCGCGCCATTTGGCAGCGTCAGTGCAAACTTTTTCTCGACGACTTCGGCGATACTGTAACGAAATCCTTCGCGCGGTTCCAAACCAAGCGTCTGCAGGACGTCGAGGTTATCAATGCGAAGAATCTTGAATTGATAAGACTCGGGTGTATCAGCTAGGAACTCGAGCAACCAGAAAATGGCCGGCTGCTTGATTGTCTTCCCAGGACGCTGCGGGTCGTCGACGCGGAAGCTCGCCTTGTCAGATAACACCGTGAGCGTGTTACGAGCCAGCGTATCAAATGGCTTCACGCGACCATTGTAAGCAACTGGCAAGGCACCAAATTCGTGGATTTGCATCTCCGTTGCCGGCAGCTTGGGCACGCGTGCGGAATAGAGCGCCAGACCAGCACAGGCAAACAGCAGACCGAATGGCACCCAGACGGAGGGAGACTTCCAATTCGTGAGTAGTTGCCCGATCGACTGATTGGAAACTGCTCGCTTGGGCGCTGCGTCGCGTCGAGCAAAGCGCCAGAATGTCGATCCGAACTGTGCGAGCATGCCAATCAAGACAATCATGCAAGACACATACGGAATCATCCATCCTGAGTTCGTCATCACTTGCAACGTGGTCGCCCGCGGATTCCTCGGATCAAAACCCGACTGGTAGAGCGTGTCGCCGCCGTACCGGAGCGGATTGTTCATCCAGATCTTAAACTCGCGGTCGACGTTCTTTTCGGGCTCCTCCAGTTGCACCAGCGATGCAAAGTTCTTCGCCTTCGTTGTCCCGGCGTATTGATCATGGCTGAAGTCAATCAACTTCACCGAGTAGGGCTTAGGGATCTGCTCAAACCGCAATGCCATCTCAAACGGCTTGCCGTCGACCATCAACGTGTCGGCGTTTTGGGCAACCCACAACAGATAGACGCCGAGCGTCTGCTGATTGTCTTTCGACAGCAGCTCGACATAAGCGGCAGGCGTGTCAACACCTTGGTCGGCCCCCACGCCCGTGTTGATTGGCAGTTCCTTCGCCAACTTTAGCAAGCCGAGGCCCTTGTTGGCTGGATTGTCCTCGCTCGGCTGCGCAAAGCGTGTCTGGGCGTTGGGCAGATAGCGTTTGACGCGAATCGAGAAAGGCAGATTGTCGTCATCGATAGCTCGGTCGTTTTCAAAGGCGTCCACCAAGACTGGGAGCGGAACAACGGTTACGCGGTCAGAATCGCCGTCCGACTTGTCGACCACGGCGAGTTCGACGGTGCGGATGTCTTCGGCGTAGCTCAGCGTTTGTCCTTCGACGAGCCGCATCTGCGACTCCTTCGCACTCAGCCCCGTCCACAACTCGCTGAACATCAACAGGGCGATGCCACCGTGGAGCAGGACGATTCCTGCCCGCCGGCCAAACACCCAGTAGCAGCCAACAAGTAGCACTACGCCTGCGCCCGTACTCTTGATCAATTGCCACATAATACGCAGTCCCGACGGATCGAGCTGCGCTTCGGGATTAGCGAATAGCCAAATCGATAGAGCAGCGAGTAAAACACAGGAAATGGTGCCAAGCCACCATAACCAGTGAGCGCCGGACTGCGCCATACGACGATAGTTCAGGGCCAGCGTGTAGCCCATGCCGAGCGTACCCGCTCCCAGAGCGAACCGCATTGCATGCCAAAGACCGTTGCAGAACCTGGGTGAGAGCTCGCTTTCGACCGTGTCGTCCAAACCGCTTTGGATCACCAGCCAAGTCATGGCAATGCCGGCCGTCAAGATCGCAAGCCCGATCCCCAACGCTTTGCCACGCGCGGCAACTTTGAAACGCAATGCATGTGCAGCCAGCAAATTGACGCCAAGCGCGGCTCCGATCAACCAACCGCCCGGAAACCAAATTCCACCTGGCACGTTCCATGCGCGCGGCAAAAACACCTGAAAATCAATCCAAGCGAATGAAGTGCGGAAGTAGTTGTGGACCACGAACCAGATGTCGTGATCGATCTGCGCCATTGTGCCTGCAAATACCAAGGCGATCGATAGCCCAAACAGCACCACCGTCAGCTTCAACGACGCTAGTGGCATCAGCAGCGTGCGTACGCTGATGTCGATGGAGGAGTGCTCGGAGGCAGTGGCCGGAGCAGCGTAGCGACCTGCGTCGGTGGTAGACATATCTCTTGAGGTGGGATTTGAAAGGGACCGTCACTCGCTGGCGGACGGAGCAGGGCAGGGCGGCGATCGCGCTGCTTCTCATTGCAATGTCGCGACAACTGCCCAGAACCCTCACATTCTACCGAGAATCACCCTGAAAAGTAACGTCGGCTGACTGCTACTCGAACTCGACGGAACCCAGGAATTCGCGAAATGCCGCCTTTTGCCCCGCGACAATCTCCCGCTGCCCCATCATCTTGAAGAACCAGACCTGCCCTTCTCGTTCCAGCATGGTGACATACAGGGCCACGGGCCGCGCCGAGTTGTCTGGGCTAGTAAGCTCAACATAGGTCCCTTCGATGCCGTCGACCTGAATCTTTTCGGTAAGGTCATCGATCGCTTCGCCCACAGGCGGCTGCATGCCTACCTGCCCAGCCCAGCGTTGGACGTTTGCCTGCACTTCGCTCATCTGTCCGCTGCCAGCCGGAAAACTCGTTACCGTTACCGAATCTGCTGGTCCACCGCCAGGGAGCAAAAACGCCGCCTTTCGCATCATCGACATTTTGCCCGGCAGCCACTCAGCGGGTTTATCATACTTAAGTCCACCGCGCGGCGGAGCAGAGGCTGCTTGCTGTGCCGTAGCCGGCGGCGGTATGCCGAGGCCAGCGTGCGGATTGCCCATCGATTGTTCCACAGGCTTGAGTCCTGCAAGATGGAACACAGTTGCCGTTATTGCAGCCGCAGGTATTTGCTCGGCGAGCGCCAGTACCTCTGGCTTCGTCATGCG
>JBCDBK010000173.1:0-3857 GCA_039184115.1 Planctomycetota bacterium
AAACGAAGTTTTCTATAGCGGCTTGAACGTCATCTACGACGGTCCTATTCCGCCAGGTTGGTTGGGGCATCCCGACGGACATGCACTGGCTGACGCTTATCGTGGTCCTAACCTTCCGAAGTCAAGAAAGTTGTTGAAAAAGGCTGGTTTTCCCAACGGCGAGGGTCTGCCAAAGTTGGTCTACTTTACCAGCCGAGGCGCGAAGTTTCCCGAGATGGCAGAGATGACGAAGCGACAGCTTGCCAAGGTCGGCGTGCGTCTGGATATCCGTCTGGTCGATTTTTCGACGCTTAGTGATGCCCTGCGCAATCGGCGTGCGCCCTTCTTTGGGCTGGCTTGGGGTAGTGATTATCCTGATGCCGAAAACAACCTGCAGTTATTTTACGGACCGTTTAAATCGCCCAGTTCAAATAACTTTAACTACGATCGACCCGAGTACAACAAGCTGTATGAGCAAGCACGCGTGATGGGACCGTCGCCAGAACGGCTTGAGTTGTACGAGCAGATGCGTGATATGGTGGTCGAGGATAGCCCGATGATTGGCTCGATGGCACGTACGCGCAACTATCTTATTCACGCGCGCCTACGCAACTGTAAGCCAATCGAAACCTTCCACAATTGGAAGAAGTACCTCAACGTTCAAGAGTAGCGAATCGTCATGTGGGCCTTCATTATCCGCCGCATTGTTTACAACATCCCAGTATTTCTGGGCATCGTGCTGCTGGTCATGGCGATTCTGAGTGTTCGCGATCCTGTGCCCGGTATGATGGGTAAAAACGCAGAGGAGGAGGAGATCGAAGCGAAGCGACACGAACTAGGGCTCGACAAGCCGTTCTTCGAGCGCTACTCAAAACTCGTTGGCGAGATGGTCCGCTTCGACTTTTCGCAAGAGATGTGGACACAGCCGGGGATGACGGTGGGCGAGCAGTTGCGCAGAGCGGTGCCGATTTCGCTTTGGCTGACCTTGCCCGCGCTGGCGCTGACGACGGTGATCTCAGTTTGTATCGGCATGTTGTCGGCTTATGCACGCGGCCAGTGGTTAGACAAAGTGCTAGTGTTCTTCGCCGTGCTCGGCATGAGCGTTAGCTTCTTGGTTTACATCATCTTTGGCCAGTACTTCGGTTCCTATCAACTCGGTCGAGCAGCCGGGCGTCCGGTTTTTGCGATTCATGGATACGAGCCTGGCATTCAGAACTGGGCATATTTCATGCTGCTGCCGGTAACGATCAGTGTGATCGTGTCGATGGGCTACAACACGCGATTCTACCGAGCCGTGATGGTTGAGGAAACGAACCAGGACTACATTACTACGGCCTGGTCAAAGGGTGCGACCACGTCGAAGATCATGTTCGTGCATATGCTGCGCAACGCGATGATCCCAATCATCACTCGGATCATGATTACTCTGCCATTGCTCGTGACTGGTTCGATTCTGTTGGAGCGATTCTTCGGTATCCCAGGCATGGGCGATACGCTGCTCAGTGCGATCAGCAACAACGATTTTCCGGTGATTGAGGTCTTCTCAGCCATTTTCGCAGGACTGTTTATTTGCAGCGTTATTCTGACGGACGTGCTGTATGCAGTCTTTGATCCTCGAGTGCGACTCCAATAGGTAACCAGAAACTGATGAGCACGTTGAGGAAATTTCTAGAGTCGCGCGAAGCACGCAAGCTTTTCCGCGACAAGATTGCCATCATTGCAATGTTCGTGATCGGTGGCTATCTGCTGATCGCGTTGGCCACGATGTGCAATTTGCTGTCGCTAAAAGACTGCACTGAGGTGGTAGGACCGACAAACATGCCGGGTTTCTTCTTGGAAGAAGAACCAGAGCGCCGCTACGAGGTCGCGAGGACGAACTTTCTTGGGCCGGTAAAAAGGGCACTCGAACTTTCCAATCCGTCCGAAGCGCTGGCAGATATCCGCAAGGGTCGCCAGACGGTCGTTGACAGATCGCCAGCCGAGCTGCAGGAGATCGTCAATAATGCGAGTGAGCTGCAGGCACAACTCAAGCAGGCTGAATCGTTGGACGATCCAAAGATGCTCACTCTGTTGGAGTCTTTTGAAAACGAAACAGCGCGGCTCGAAGCGCCTCTGTCTTCTTGGGATCAGTTTGTGCAGAACGCGTCGTTGCTGCTTGGAACCGATGCCCAGGGCCGATCGATCTTATTCCGTGGGATCTTCTCCATCAAAGTCGCGATCCAGATCGGTGTTGTCACCGCGTTTGTCTCGGTGTTGATCGGAGCTGTGCTTGGATCTGCCGCCGGCTACTTCGGTGGCTGGGTCGACTACGTTGTGGTTTGGCTGTATACGACCTTTTCATCGATTCCCAACTTGGTGCTACTCGTGATCATCGCTTACGCGTTCACCGAAAGCGAATCGTCGGTGAAAGACACGCTACTGCCCGTCTACATCGCGTTCTGTGCGACCTTTTGGATTGGTACGTGCCGTGTGGTGCGAGGAGAAACGCTCAAGCTGAAGCAGCTCGAATATGTGCAAGCCGCCAAGACGGCTGGATTCGGCAGCGCGCGAGTCTTGCTTCGCCACATTCTGCCGAACACAAGTCACTTGATGTTGATTAACTTTTCATTGCTCTTGATCGGTGCCATCAAATCAGAGGTGATAATTAGCTTTCTTGGTTTGGGCGTACAGTCTCAGCCGAGTTGGGGTGTGATGATCCGCGATGCGGGGAACAATGGTGATGTGATGACGGGTTTTTTCTGGCAGATTGGCACTGCAACGGCGTTTATGTTTGTTCTCGTTCTGGCGTTCAACATCTTGTCCGACGCGTTGCAAGATGCGTTCGACCCCAAGCATCTTTAGGTATTTATCACGAGGCACGGAGGACACAGAGGAAGCACAGCGAAAAGAGTGACTCGGATAGAATGGCCATTTCGCGACATTTTCCGGGCTCTCCGTGACTCCGTGGTAAATCGTTGATGAGTAAATCTGAAGTGATACTCAAAGTAAGCAACCTCTCCGTCGGGTTTCATACCGACCGCGGTGACGTGACGGCAATCGAGGACGTGTCGTTCGAGGTCCGCGCAGGCGAGATCCTTGGCATCGTTGGCGAATCGGGCTGCGGCAAGTCGGTCACGAGTCGTTCCATTATGCGACTATTGCCCAAGCGAAATAGTTTCATTCATCCCGGCAGCGAGATCAATTTTGACGGCAAGAATCTTGCTCAGTCGGACGAGAAGACGATGCGAGAGATTCGCGGCGATCGAATCGCGATGATATTTCAGGAGCCGATGACGGCGCTCAATCCGGTGTTTACAATCGGCTGGCAATTGGATGAGGCGCTTAAGTATCACACCTCGCTCGATGCGGCGGCGCGGCAGCAACGAGCCGTCGAAATGTTAAGCGCAGTTGAGATTCCTAATCCCGAGCAGCGCTACCATGAGTATCCTCATCAACTCTCGGGTGGAATGCGCCAACGCGTGGTGATCGCGATGGCTTTGTGCTGCGATCCGGAGCTGTTGATCGCCGATGAGCCGACCACCGCGCTCGACGTGACGATTCAGGCACAGATACTTCGCCTGATGGATAGTTTGCGGAAGAAGACGTCGACTGCAGTCGTGCTGATCACGCATGACTTAGGCGTGATCGCACAGATATGCGATCGGGTCATCGTCATGTATGCGGGCCAAATTGTCGAGACGGCTGACGTGCATTCACTGTTTGAGCGACCTCAGCATCCGTACACCAAGGCGCTGCTCGAATCGATTCCCAAGACCGGATGCGAACAGCACCAAACGCGTTTGCCCACAATTGAAGGCATCGTGCCGAGCCTGTTTGATCTGCCTGCAGGTTGTCGTTTTCAAGATCGATGTGAGTTTCGAGATCAAGAGTGCGTTAAC
>JBCDBK010000174.1:0-3609 GCA_039184115.1 Planctomycetota bacterium
ATTCATCATTAGCTACCCCAAAGTAAGAACACAGTATGAATTCTGCGATAGGCGACAATACCTACTGCATTGTTTTCGCCCAACGCATTGGCATGCTATCCGTAGCGGCAACCACTGTAAAGCAAATTCTGGGAATTCGCGCACTTTTTTCCCACCATAAGCGAGCACCTGCATCGGACACCCACACATGGCGTGAAAATGCCATAACGGTCGAAATTCCAAGGTATCGGTTGGCGACGATGTGGATAATAGCCTGCGGCTCTATTGAGGTAACGCTCGGCGCTAGTTACATAAGGATTAGCACGGGGCCGGGCGCCGACAAGCAGGGTGCGGTCAGGACGTCGTAGGAATTGATCTGATACCCGATAGGCATATTCGCCTATCAGTGCCAATCTCGTCGGTTGATCAGATAACCTGCGATGGCGAGGAACGAATAAGGCGTGCCAATTCCGCACTTAGCCACCAAACCGGCGAATTGCGCGGCCTTGTGATCCGCGCATTACCGGCGCCAAGTGGATTAGAAGGCTGATCGACGCTACTGCGGCAGTGCCTTGCGGACGTCCTTCAACCGGACGACGTCCCAGGCGAGACCGGTTTTCTCCATCAGCAGAATCACCCAATAGGTCATGTCGATTTCCCACCAGCGATGCCCCTGACTGGCGACCCGCTGATAGGCGTGATGGTTGTTATGCCAGCCTTCTCCCCACGCCAAGATGCCGACCCACCACAGGTTGCGACTGTCGTCGGAGGTCTCGTAGTTGCGATAACCCCACAAGTGCGTAGCCGAGTTGACAAACCAGGTGATGTGCAACACATAGACCATCCGCACACCGAGGCCCCAAAACAGCATCGAAGCGCCCGCCCAAGCAGAACCGAGACCCCAACTGGCTGGTCCAAAGTAGCCGAGCAGGAACAGCGCCGCGCCTAATGCAAAGTGCGAGGGGAGAAAGAGGTGGTGCAACACGACCATGACTTTGTCTTTGACCATATCGGGGGCGTAACGCGACAACAGATCTTTGTGCCACTTCTTGCCAAAGTCAGGCATAAACCACAACAGGTGACTCCACCAGCCGCCATCTTTCGGGGAGTGAGGATCGCCCTCGTGATCGCTGTGGGCGTGATGTTTGCGGTGCTGCGCCACCCACGTCAACGCGGAGCCTTCGCCCGACAGGCCGCCCAAAAACGCCAGCAGCCAGCGAATCGGTCGATAGGTCTTAAAGCTCTGATGCGTGAGCAATCGGTGATAGCCCATACATACGCCAAAGCTGCCCGTGGCAAAGGCGAGAATCACACAAGTGATCAGCGCTGGCCAGCTAAAGAAAAACAGCGCTGCAATCGCCATCACATGAACGATCGCGATCCAAATCACAATGGGCCAATTCATCCCCAGCTCTTTCAGCGCAACGGTACCGGCCAACGCATTCTTAATCGCTAAAATGCCGGACTCGGTTGGCGAAACTTTTGATGCGCTGGGAATGATTGCTGTTGGATCTTTATGGGTATGCGGTTTCGTCGTTTTATCGTCGTGAATGCTAGACACCGTGGCGGTTCCTCTCGTCGCAATCTTAGTTTCAAACTCGGCTTCCTACGCGTCGTGCTTTAGCTTCGCATGACGACAGCGGGCCATAGCGCGCCGCAAATTCCACCGAGTTGCAACTCAGTATCAATTGCGGCTGACGCCAGTTTAAACCAGATTCCACAACTAGCTCCAGGGGGCTTTTTGAAGGTTTTGCTAGCGAAGAGAGAACTTCGACGGACCAGACTCGAAGCCGGGCCCGAGGATGCTTCCAGCAGTTGACTGCGGCTAGGCACCAACCTTGATAGGCTTTGCCGATTGAAATAAATCTGCTGGCCGCCGTTCAGGTCGATCGAAGAGATCGTGACAGCGACCTGCAAGCGAAAAACCCGCCTCCAATTCGATTGGAGACGGGCTGGCAATTGCCATTTGCTTCGGTGGTCGGATCGCGTCACAAACTCACGCTATCTGTGTCGTCGCATGCCTAGCATAGCCAGTCCGAGGCCTGCTAGCGCGATGGTCGTCGGCTCGGGTACGGCGATGGGCTCGCCAAAGATAAAGTCGTCCATCACGACGATGTCGTAGCCGAAGGCTCCATCGGTGGGACCGACGTCGAAATTGCCGGTGGTGATAATCGCATAAGCTAGTACGTTTTCGTCAAACTTCGCTCCGGCAAACGATAGGCCTTCATCTGCAACTTCAACGGCTTGGCTGAGCAGTAGGTTTCCGCCGAGACCGTAATAGTCGATGGTCGTCGTGTCGGCCAGATCGACATCCGCAAACACAACTCCGAGTCCATCGGTCGTGGCTGGGGTCGTTTGGTCGACGGGGGAGAAGAAGTCGACGCGGGTGGTGTTGCTACCGCGAGGCGTGAATAGACGCTCTTCGCTGAAAGCCTGGAACTCGTCTGCGTAGGTGGGGTTAAGGTCGGCGAATCGCACCTCGGTGCCATCATCGACGTCGCCACTTAGTGCGAAACCGGTGCCCGGCGTAGAGAACTCAATCCCACGAGCACGCGGTGCCGAGCCGAAATTGAAAAAGTCCCCGGGAAACGGATTGGGCGAGGAAACCGCGGCCGGCGCGGCGTCCCAATCTATCTGCCGTCGGCCATCGGCGTTTTGCACGGGCGCTGGTGCGTTGAAGTCTCCCAACGCGGCACGAAAATCGTCGACGGTCGATTGAATCGCTGCAGGATCGGCGCCCGCGGCGCTGTAAGTGGTGGACGACGCGTGTACCTGACCGGCAACAATTACCGACAACAGGGCGAAAGTAGTTTGTAATCGAAGCATCTTCATCTCTCCATGAGCGTTGACTTGTACTGAGAAAACTATCTTCAAGCGGGAAGAGAAACCACAGCGACAGGCCTTGCTGTGAGTAACCCCCAAATCGTTGACGTCAACACAAACAGATGTCGGGCGTTGTGTGCTCTATTGCACAAACGAGAGAAAAAGATGATCGCTGTACGACCGAACACGGCACGCGCCCGCTAAGCAGGATTCTGCCCAGACGGAATCTTCGACGTGCCGAAGAGCCCCCAAAAATCATTGCCACTGGCAGCGATCTTTGGCATCAATGTCATCGCAGCGACGAAAAATCCTAACGCGAGCGCCGTCAGCAACAGACCTTGCAGATGAGGCCACACCACCGCGGCCAATGTTAGCACCATGATCGCAATGGCTGGCAGTAAGATGCCAAGTACTGACTGCCGGACACTCATCATGGTCAATGTCCGAATGCCGATAGTCGCCACAGCAATGGCTCCAGAGATCAGCACTGCCGACTGCAAGTCCACGTACTCTTGTGCGAAATACATCAGCGGATACGCCCCCGCAAAAGTGCCAATCGTCAGCAACAGCATCCAACGATCAAACTGAGGCACCGACGATGCTTGCACCACGAGTCCCACAACCAGTCCAAATACAACCACGCTCAGCGGCCCCAGCCACGTCAGCTCACCCAGACGGTCGATCGGGGCGATGCCGAGCACGGACGATGCCCGAGAAGTCGGCCCAGTGCGCTGAAGCACCTTCAACCGCCGCAGACGCTTCGTCGACCAAACGGCTTATCCGTCCACTGCCTTCGACACGCACAGG
>JBCDBK010000175.1:0-3410 GCA_039184115.1 Planctomycetota bacterium
CACCGATTTGGGGCTCGCCTTTTTTGCTGAAGATCGAGATAACTTCTCGCAATCGAAACCCAAGCATATTGTCGGTACTGCCGACTTTTTGGCACCGGAGATCATCGTCAGTCCCGGCGAAGTCAGGTCCATCAGCGACATCTACTCGCTCGGTTGCACGATGTACTATGCGGTCACCGGTAAAGTGCCCTTTCCAGGCGGTGACACGGCCGACAAACTGCGACGACAGTTGGAAGAAATGCCGATCGCGCCGCAGCGTCTCAACTCGCAGCTTGACGCTAGCTTTGTCGACGTGATCGCGGCGATGATGCAGAAGCGCCCCGAAGATCGCGTCGCCACCGCCGACGAAGTCGTTTATCTGCTCAAGCCCTGGACACCGGCGATCGAGGCCACCTCTTGGCAAGAAATCAACGACATCATCCAGGCACCGCTTGATGCGAGTTACGATCAGGCGACCATCGCCGAGACGATTTCCAACCGCCAAGTGCCCGACGACACAGCCAGCCGCTCTTCGCCCGGGTCATCAGCACGCGCAGATGCTCGGCCCACAGCCACCTCGCCAGGAGCAGCGACCGCCAGTGCCGTCCAAGGCTTCAGTCGGGCGACGACCGCGCTGGTCGGTCTGGCAGTTCTGATTGCCATCGTCGCTATCGCAATAGTACTATCCGGCGCTTAGCCTGCCGAGCGTAGCCAACTGAACAACGACACCGCCGAGGCTCGTTCACGCAGGCGCGGTAGGCAGCCAGGTAAGGTTCCACTTTGCGCCTATGTGCTATGCTCGCCAGTGGCTTCAATCTATAGAGATTAGACCGGTTGCCGTCTGCCGCGAACCCCTAGCTCGCTTGCGTGTCAGCACAGCAGCTAACGACACATTTAATCGCATGCTCACTTATCAATTCAAATGACGCCAATTCGCATTTTTCAAGTCGACGCATTCACAGAACAGCCTTTTGCAGGAAATCCGGCCGCAGTGTGCTTGCTCAACGAGGAGCGAGAGGAAAACTGGATGCAGCTGGTCGCTGCTGAGATGAACCTGTCCGAAACAGCATTCGTGATGCCGCGTAGTATTGGCTACAAGCTCCGTTGGTTCACTCCCAAAGCTGAGGTTGAATTATGTGGCCATGCAACACTGGCATCAGCCCATGTGCTATGGGAAGAGGGGCTAGTTGATCGCGACCTGGATATCAATTTTTCGACCAAGAGTGGGACGCTGTACTGCAAGCGACAACAGACTGATATCGAACTCAATTTTCCCGCGACATTAGCAACTGAGATCACTCCTCCTGCTTCACTACTGCAAGCATTAGGGCTTTCGAAAGCAGAGTTCGTTGGCGACACCAAGTACGACAAGCTAGTCGTCGTAACTACAGAGCGAGAGGTCCGCTCGCTGAAGCCAGATTTCACATCGCTGGCAAAACTACCGGCAAGAGGCGTTATCGTCTCGTCAACCTCTCAGGATCCCAAGGTCGACTTTATCTCTCGTTTCTTCGCGCCTGCGGTTGGCATTAACGAAGACCCGGTAACCGGTTCTGCTCACTGCTGCTTAGGCCCCTACTGGGCGAAAAGACTAAACAAGCGCATTCTCGTGGCATATCAGGCCTCGGAACGAGGCGGAACCTTGGGCGTGTCCGTTGCGGACGACCGAGTGCTACTTAGCGGCAGAGCAGTGACAGTCCTACGCGGAGAGTTGACTGGCGTATAAGCCTAGCAACGAGCGTTGTCCAGCCTGATCCACCGAAGCAAGCTCGGCACTTGCGTAAATGTAGGAAGTTAGGGTGCTAAGCAAAATACTGCCGTGATACACACTAAGGCTCCCTGGACGAAACCCGATAACCAGGAAGGCGACAATACAGCAGTTTCCAGCGGCGGCGAGTCCCTTCGATGCGCGCAACGAGGTAGGCCAACTGTAGTATCGTGTTAGAATGCGTCGACTGCGCGTCAATAACCGTAACCCCTATATTCGATAGTTGAATCCATGCGTCATGCCGGTTGAATCACATATCTTTGTCACCTTGGACAGCCAACTAGACGACGAGATCGTAGGCTCTCTGACTTCCGATATCTCAGAGTCATTGGGGAAAGACCGCCTATTGGATTACGACGGGCGAGGCGGACTATTTCGAGAGAAAAAGGAAGACTACAAGTTCCTTCCAGAAGGCCTCCCTCATACCGGCTGGATTCTTCATTTGCGTCTGTGCACACCGTATTACGGTCCCGCTTACGAGCGTGGCTACTGGCCAGAGATAGTTGCGGCGTTGGAGTTCCTCCGTCGCAGAATTCCGGACGGTCGTGTCTGGTATGGGCGAGACGATGGCGATTGGGTGCGAGAGGTAACGAGCCAGTCACTAGAAGAGCTGTGGAGTCACTGGGCAACTCATGGAGGCCGCCCTTATTATCAGTCACAACGCGAATCGGATCCAACCTAATACCCTTCGGTTTCACTTGCCTTCCAACCGAATCGCACCCATTTCAAGGGCCAAAAGCAACCCACTTGAGCGAAAAATGATGCAATTGATGCGCGCGGAGGAGTGAACCTCGAATGTCACGTAGCTTTTGCTAAGTACTTTCCTACAAACTTGTTCGTCATGTAGTTAAAATAGCAGCGATACGATTCCATTCGCTGGGGCCATAAATGAACGAGACATTCCGCAAGTTGGTCGACGTTGTAGCAGGCAATTTCCTGTGGGTCATACTGGGTGGCACAGCAGCAGGTGTATTCTATGGTTTCGTGACTAGCCTCATTGATGGCAATATGTTTGTAGAAGTCTTAGTGGTTGATGGAATCGCCGGATTCGTTGCTTCACTGTTTGTTGCATTAATTGCTCTTTACCTTCGATTTCGTCTAGGCTCGAGTGTTATCTATCATTCGTATACTTTCGGAGCTCAATCGTTATCCGCTGATGAGTTGGAACTCCATCGCAAGCTTGAAAAGACGATCAAGGCCCGGAACTACACACTGATAGCGATGCCCATAGTTGCAATAACTACTGCTCTTGAATACCTTGACATTTTTTCCCCTGGGTACTTGCCCCCGTGGTTCGGCCTTGTTGTATTGGTGGCCTGTGGTATTCAAACACTATTTCTCAATTCCAAAATTTCCAAAATCAAGGCCTCTATCTCAAATCCATTTTTTTAGGTGTCGGGAAGTCGGTCACAAAGCACGCCCGGTTCGTTGACCCGTCAACGAAAAACAATGGGTTTGACACGGAAGCCCAGTAAGCGTCTCTTTTCAATGGTTGATTCTTCTCTCAGCCCTGGTCAACCCTGCCATTAGCCGCATAAGGACAATATGTTCTGTGTTAGAAGCGCCTCATGCCGCAGAAACTGACGTCGCAAGGCGCTTCCCTAAGCCCTGCCGCCGGTAGTTGAGGGTCCTCACCCGCGACGTTCCATGACGCTTGAGACCAACC
>JBCDBK010000176.1:0-3407 GCA_039184115.1 Planctomycetota bacterium
CCAGAACCGCCAGTTGTATTCAAACGCCTTGTCGATCCTACTGCCGTCTTTGAACCGGAAGTGGATGTACATATCGGCGTCGCGCGTCACCGGGTCGAAGCGGGCCTGTTCCCATTCGTAGCGGAAAGCGTGCTTGCCCTTGCCGATCTTGCGTTTGTCGACATTACCTTCCTCGTAGCAGGCCCCGCCGCCCATCATGTCGAGGACCATGATCCCTTCGGGGTTGAGATTGTCGCGTGCGATTTTGAAATAGTTGATGACTTCCTCTCGTCGCTTGAAAAACCAGAATGAGAAGTTCTGCGCAGCAAGGACGTCGACGGGCGCGTCCGCGTACGATCGCACATCGTCCTCGTACAACGTAACGCGGGCCTGTTCCATTTCAGTTAGCTTCGACAGATTGTTTTCGCGGCCCCACTGAAGCGTTTCGCCGCAGAGGTCAACGCCGACCGCATAACGCTTCTTGCGCGACTTGACCCATTCGCAGCAGACGGCGAACGTCCCACAAAAGTCTTCGCGCAGCGTAAACGGTCGACGCCCGAAGGCGTCGCGGAACGCCTGTTCGAAAAACTCAACCTCGTGGTCGGGTGTCTGCACCGACCGCTGGTAACAATCGAATCGGTCTGCGAGATCGGCTTGAGTGGGCTCGCTGCTTCTTGTCTTTCGTGACGCCACATGTGCGTTTCCATTCGCGGCCATGCTGTTGAGCTCTCTAGCGGTTCGTCGTGTTGATGGGCAGGCATTTGGCGACAGGCGATGCGGCAGCATCAGCCTTGCCGTTGTTTGCAACGTGGGTTCTTCTTGCAAATCACATAGACGCGACCTTTGCGACGCACGATTTGGCAATCCGGGCAGATTTTTTTCACACTAGCGCGAACCTTCATTCTCTCTCCTGATGAGTGAGTTAACGATCTACGAAAGAGCCTGGAGAATAGCCTTCTTGCCTGATGTCAAAGCTCGTCAATCGGCTCTGATCCTCGGAATGTATATTGCGTGACGGTCACATCGAGACTCTCAGGCCTACCAGCTTGCCTTTCGCAGCCCTGGGATCACTCCCTTGTCAGCTAGCTCGCGAAGCATGATCCGAGAGATGCCAAACTTGCGGTAGTACGCCCGAGTACGACCCGTGATTTTGCAGTAGTTTCGGTAGCGAGTAGGGCTTGAATTGCGCGGGAGCGCTTGCAGAGCTGCGTAGTTCCCTTCCTTCTTGAGCTGGGCCCGCCGTTCGGCGTAGCGTTCCACCAGCTCCTCGATGTGCTTCATTTTGGCAATTGTCGATTTGGAAGCCATGATCTGTTTCCTTAAAAGCGATGGGGTCTCGATTTAAATGTCGAATGTCATCCGAGTGGCCGGTCGTAGAACGCGATCTTCAATGACTGGTGGCGTCCACCTGGGATGTGTTTCTCCTTCTGCAGCATACGGCGAAACGCGCCGCCGCTGCTTTTCTTTGTCCGTCCAGTGGGATCGTATTCCAGCGCAAATCTCAGCGATCTCTTCAAGCGTGGGCTTATCGTTCATCAACATCCCTCGCTTTGAGCGCATCGGTTCTAGCCCGCCTCGGACTCAGCTGACGATTGGATCGTGAACGTCGTGAGCGCAGGATGAACTCGTCTAGGTAGCGACGCCGGCGTCGATTGGGACACGCAGCGGATGCCGTCACCGAAAGAACGATGACTCTACTGGCTGGTTTCGTATGACTGTCCACTAGGTCCTCCACAGGGGGGCGCGACTGACTTCGTAGAAGCGTTCAGAGAACAGCTGCAGCAAACGCGGATCGATCTGGCATAGCCAAAAACACCGCCGTCGCCGAGGCCACGCACCGCTGGCGGCGAGCTACACGCGAAAGTCGTTCGAAGCAGCCCACGAAGAGGTGAGCTAGTGGCTGGCGTGAGGCAAGAGCCTCGTGGCGCGCTAATGCAGCCGAATCGACGATCGGAAGGCTGTGGGTCACGCCGCTCACACGCGACTAGTTGCGACCCAATCTCATTAGCTCCGACTTTAACGCCTGCCGACCGATAAGCCAACTGCCAACTTCACTTTTTTGATGACTAAACGTCATACAGGGAGGCAAGCAGCTGCTTCGGTTGGACCATCACCAGCAGCTTGGCAGCTGCTCGAATTGGCGTCGGTGACCAAGACCTCAGCGGTTCTGAGTCACTCTGATGGCGCTTCTCCACGCCAACTGCTGACTGGCTTGGCGGCACTCGAAGTGCAAATGACACCTAGTCATGTGCAGTTTGGGCAGAGAGCTTTCGTGACAAAGGAGGCGTCGACCTTGGTCAGTTCGTGACCTTGCTTCTTATCGCGAAAACGACCGTTTCTGCGATAAGCATCCTTCGATGGAAGGCACGGCTATCCGGCCAAGAGTCCTTATCGAGAATCCGCATCGGGGCGGTTTTCGTCGAATCCGGCCAAGAATCCTATGACGGATTTTGTACCGTTGTACGGTTTCAGCCGCTATTGGTACTTTGCTTTTGGGATGAGTTCTGGGGCAAGCCCATCGACGTAAGTCGTTTGGCGGATTCGGAGCCTGGCGAGTCCCAAAAACGTCCGTTTTCGGGACTCGCTATCCTGCCAAGGTCGACGCCTCCTGTGCAGGTTAGGAAGCTCGAGAATTGGTGTAGGGTTTCACGCCAAAGTGGCTTTGCAGACCTCTATCGGCTAAGCTCGTGAGGTACGAAAGAGCTTTCCACAGAAGTGAGGTTAAGCCATGACACACGTTTCTCCACGCGTTTTCCTGGGAGCCTTGTTGGGATTCGGTCTTTTAGCGGCCACTATTGTCGCTCAACAGCCCGATGGAACGTCGAAGAGCGACGATAGTCATGCCCGCGATGAAGATGCAATTTTTGTCAGCCGTTTTGGTAAGGACAACGTAATCGGCCACCTCGGACACCCTTTAGGGACAGTAGTACGAGTTACAGGAGTCGCGATTGATGGCGATGACACTGGAAGTAAAGCATCCTCTGGCAAGCTTTTGCTCAGAGTAGAAGCGGTTAATGATGTCGATTTAACAAGACCATCTGTGTTCGTGTTTAGTAGCACAGCCCGTGGCATCACGCAACCAAAGCCGGGGGAGCAGTTCGACTACTACGTCCATGAATACGGTGCTTTCGACGGAGTCGTTGATCCTCCCCCCGAGCTCGGAATCGACCATGATGTCGTCGCTCATGACGGCTTCCACTACCGTCCGCACATTGCGATTCATAAGGCACTATAGCGGAGCTTCCACACTCGGAATTCTTAGCCATAACGCGGAACGAGCTTCAACGTCCATCGCTGATTGTTGCTCCGCCGCTAAGTACAAATGAGTGACCCGCCTGAGCAGCTTAGCCAAGTCTCCCCGGTCGACGCCACCTGTGTCAGTTGGCCGAATCGAGAATACCGAGCGTTAGCCTCTATGGGGCTGCTAC
>JBCDBK010000177.1:0-3203 GCA_039184115.1 Planctomycetota bacterium
CGCGGTAATGTCGCCTGTTGGATCGCTGACGTCGATAGCTGCCAGGTATTCGCCGCGACCGTAGGGTACAATCGCAAGCTCATCGTCGACCGCAGCTGAGGCGATTACACGCCACCAGCCCTCGTCGTCTGGGTTGAAGCCGCCGCACTGCCACAGTGGTTTGCCGGTTGCGGCGTCATGACCGGTGAGGTGGTCAGCACCAAAGGTGACGATGACCTCGCGATCGTCGCGCTGTAGCACGCTGGGTGTTGTATAGCTCTGGTCTGACTCTTCGGCACATTCAAAACTCCGCGGCTGTTTCCAAGCGACTTCGCCGCTGTCGAGCTTGAGCGCTACAAGAAACGAGTCGCTATCCTTCTTGACGCCATCTTGCATTACCGCAATCACGGCGTTGTCTGCTGCGATTACCGGAGAAGTACCAAGATCCCACCACAGCGTATCCTCGCCGTAAGCGTCTTGGAGGTTGGTTTCCCATTTGATATTGCCAGCGAAATCGACGCACGCCACGGTGCCACTCTTATAGTAGACGACAACACTTTTTCCGTCAGTAACCGGCGAAGGATTGCTGCTACTGCCGTTGCGGTGTTTGCCTTGGCGTGCTTCGCCAAAGCTCTGACGCCAGAGTTCCTGCCCGTCAAAACTGTAGCAGACAACTCCATCTTTGCCGTCGATCGGGCACGTGACGAAGATCTTGTCTCCCCAGACGACTGGGGTCGAACTACCACGACCCGGCAGCTCGACTTTCCAAGCGACGCTTTCCGTCGAGGAGAACTTCGAGGGATAGACACCGTCGGCGGCAAGTCCGTTGCCGGTCGGGCCTCGCCATCGTGGCCAATTATCGGCGTGAGAAGGCGAAAATAGAATGAGTGCCGCTAAGAGTGTACAGTTTGCACGGAGCATGAGAATATCCGACTGCTTGACGAGAACCATTAAGGGTATGAAGCCGTCAGTTTAGCACACCTGGCAAGCCGCTGTCAGCCTACTCGTAAAAGGCAACACTCGCGAAACTCACGCACGACGTGCGGTCGTCGGATACTGCCTGATCGTACTTCAGGATCTCACCCTGACTAGGCTGCATCGCGCTCAGCATGGTGTAGGTCGGTGCCAGTCCGCAAATGCGGTTGCGATCTTGCACGGCCGCGACGTGTACGAACCAACCTTCGGTATCGCCTTCGCAAGCGGCGGAAAGAAGCGTTTGATCTTCTGTCCATTGCCGTTTGAGGCGGTCCTCGTCAAGGAGTTCTTCGTCGCCGAAGTGCTGTCCAATATGTGCCATATCGACACCGGCGACATAACAGACCTTTTTATCGTACGCAGCAATTGTCGCGCGGAGTGCCGCAGCGAAACTGCTGACAGCTTGCGAGCTACTTGGCGATCGGTTTTCAGTGACAAAAGGGTGAAACGAGCCGACCAGGATTGGGACGATCATGTAGTCCCGTCGGTCGCCAAGGATGTACTGTAGCATTAGCGCCTGAAACTCAATCGAGTGTTCCCGGCGGTGTGGCATTTCGTCGGCAAAGATTTGTTCGACGTTGAGTCCTTGGGCACTTTGCACGAGCTGCCCACGCAATGCTGCGATAAACTCTCGATCGGTCGTGGCAGTGCCCAGCGGCGTACTAAAATGCTTGTCGGACACGCTAAAGAGACCGCGTAGCGGTGTGTGTGCGGTGCCGAGAATAACGAACACCTCGGCGTCTGATTCCGAGACGATGCGATCGTAGGCCCACGCGAACGCCGGACCGCCTCGATGCAAATCGATGTGGGGACTCATAACGCCGCACAATCGTCGCTGGTCAGGAGAGGAGAAGTCGCCGTTGGTGTTTCCTTCAGTCGGTAATAGGCCTGGGCCGTCTTCGCAAGTGAATAGCTGACCGAGTTGGTCTTGCAATGCTTCGAGTTCGCGGTGATAGGCGCCGCCAGCATGAGCCGCTGGACGAACGTCGAGTTCTTCGTAGGCAGCGGTAATAGCCGCTTTGTGGGCGGCGAACTTGTCGCTGTCTAAGAACATCCGTTCGTCAAGCTGTTTGACAACTTTTTCGACGTCAGCCAACGGAATCTGTTGGCCAACTTTTTCGACGAACGCCGACTGCAACTCATCGACCGTTCGCTGGCCGTTCATCAACGTGACAAGCATCGCCGCGCCCATGGGGAGTGCGGCGGTGCCGGCGTATCCGTAGGGATCACGGAGCGCGTACGTTGGTTCGTCACCTTGGTCGAGCGGTACGAGTTCCAGCTGTCGGATGCGGGGGCGAATCAAATCTGACATGGCTAGTCTAAAACTAACGTGCAACTTGGCAGTTTGTAGATTTATTCTAGCAGGAAACCCCACGACAAGACTGCGCGAGAATCGAGGTTGTATCAATTAGTCATTGTCTGCGGGAGAACGAAATCAGCTGGTGCCGTCAACTGCGTCGGGACACGACTTTTCTTGGGGTTGGGCGTGATCGACATGAATATCCAGCACGACTCAGCGGCGAACACCATTGTCGCCAGCCAATTGGTCCAAATGGTTCAGTAGTTCCCGCATTGTGCCAATTCCAGTTTGCCAGGCCGCGGACGGAAACGTAGCTATTGATAACTGCATATTTAACGTCCCGCATGCAGCAATTGTACCGTCTACGCCAGTCAAATGGATCGCATCGCGAATTCATCTCGCGGCGAGAGCAAGCTCACTGCTCTGGCGGAACAAGCTTGTCCACCGTATCCCGTTTTTTAGAGGCATTATCGTGTTTTTCAAAAAGTCCACCAGTGATAGCGAAGCTCAT
The DNA here is from genome assembly GCA_039184115.1 of Planctomycetota bacterium. Lineage (GTDB taxonomy): Bacteria > Planctomycetota > Planctomycetia > Pirellulales > Lacipirellulaceae > Bythopirellula. The sequence goes on from JBCDBK010000177.1 coordinate 2,766, forward strand.
CAGCAGCCTGGAGCAGCCGTTGAGGCGCACCAACAAGTAGACAACCCGTCCGATCCGGTTGCCGGCGGTTCGTCGAGCAAAGATTCGAGGATCATGAAATCGCTCAACAACTCGCAAGCGGTGATCGAGTTCGAGCCGGACGGCACGATCCTCCATGCCAACGAGAACTTCTTGGCCACACTGGGGTACACGCTCAACGAGATTCAAGGAAAGCACCATAGGCTGTTCGTCGATCCGGCCTACGCAAACTCCCCGCGTTACGCTCAGTTTTGGGAGAAGCTCCGCAATGGCGAGTTCCAGTCAGCAGAGTTTCAGCGCTACGGTAAAGGCGGCAAAGAAGTCTGGATTCAAGCGACCTACAATCCCGTACTCGATAACGACGGCAACGTCGTGATGGTCGTGAAGTTCGCTTCGGATATCACGCGTCAGAAGCTGGCA
>JBCDBK010000178.1:0-3184 GCA_039184115.1 Planctomycetota bacterium
ATGAACGCGAAGATCTTCACACTTATGACTACGCTTATCGGTGAAGAAGATGAGCGACCTCGTCGCTTGCTCGAAATTCCGCAGAACAACGACCCGCCCCTTCGGACCCGGACCAGCAGTGCATAAGATCGGCCAACGGAACGGGGATCGCTTGTCGACCACTGCGCGAACAAGTTGGCCGACGCACCACTTGTCCACGTCTTCAAGTGTTTCAAACTGACCGTCGGCCATCTCACTATCTCCAGCTGCTATCGGGATTTAGTGTGCGGAGATCAATCGTCAAAAATTGGAAGCTCTCAGAGCAGATGACTCAATTTTTTCACAGCGATTGTGGATTGCGACTCGATCTGTAAAGATAATATCAGACAGGCTGATTGGGCTGTTAATAGAACACCCGACCGAAAACTTAGAGGAGTATCGATCCAGATGAGATTGATTGGTTTATCCGCGCGCCTACTGAGCGGCGTATCGGCAAGCGTTATTATGCTCGGATCGGTTGTTGGCAGCGCCGCTGAAGACGCGCCGATCGTTCTTCCTGGAGCGCCCGGCGAAGATGTTCGCTCGCTCAGTGCAGAAGAAGCAATCGCGATTACGGCCTCGAGTTTCTCTCCCGACGATGTTCGCTTCATGCAGAACATGATCCCACACCACGGCCAGGCAGTGGAGATGGCAAATCTAGTGGAGGGCCGCACGGCGACCGAAGATATCGTGACCATTGCTGGTAAAATCAAAGCTACTCAGTCTGACGAAATCGACTTCATGCGACGCTGGCTGGAAGAGCGCGATCAAACCGTTGCCGAAGGCGGCGACCATTCCAGCCATGGGCATCATGGAGCCCATAGCGGACTTTCGGAAGAACTTATGGCCGCGATGGGCATGGCCACAGGTGCACAAATGGAGGCACTCGCGGCTGCTGAAGGCGTCGAGTTTGATCGTCAGTTCCTGACCTTGATGATTCGTCATCATGAAGGCGCGGTAGATATGGTGACCGAGCTTCTTGAAAAACCAGGGTCCGCATTTGACCCGGTGCTTCTCGATTTCACGACAGATATTACCAATGACCAGACGCGCGAAATTGATCAGATGGGTGCGATACTTGCTGAACTGTCACCCGATCCACGCTCGTCCTTGAAATCCGGTTACATCAATGCCGGTGAAGCGATTTCGAACCTTACCAAGGTTGCAAGCCTACCGAGGCCCGCAGGGTTCTTCGATCCTGAAAATCCAGCAGGCTTGCGGTTGGCCAAGGTATCCGAGCCTAGAGACACAGATGAAGAAGCAGATCGCGACGAACAAAGTCTCGAAGGAACAGAGTGGAGTGAGCGAACATCCTTCCTGAGTTTCTCTAATACCGACATGGCGTTCTTCGACAACAAGATGATCGCCGGCAACTATCACGGCTTCAACATCTACGAGCTGGATGACGCTGGCATTCCCGAACTTCTAAGCTCGGTCGTCTGTCCCGGCGGTCAGGGCGATGTGTCTGTTGTCGGTGACCTCTTAATTATGTCGGTTGAGCAACTACGCGGAAGAGTGGATTGCGGACTACAGGGTGTAAGCGAGGATGTAAGTACTGAACGATTTCGCGGTCTTCGAATTTTCGACATCTCGGATTTAAGACGCCCAGTTCAAGTCGGCCAAGTACAAACGTGCCGCGGCTCCCATACGCATTCCGTCGTGCAGAGCGACGAGTCCCGGATCATTGTTTACAATTCAGGCACCGCCGTCGTTAGGGATGAAGATGAGCTTTCCGGTTGTATCGGTGAATTGCCGGGCGACGATAGAACCGCGCTGTTCCGGGTGGATATCATAGAAATTCCAGTTGATAATCCGGCGGCGTCACGCATCGTCGACAGCCCCGCCGTATTTGCCGATCTCGAGACCGGCCGTTTGTCAGGTTTGTGGCCCGGCGGCGATCATGGCGAGGACACTCAAACGACGAATTCAACCAATCATTGCCATGACATTACTGTTTTCCCGGAGCTAAACCTCGCCGCAGGAGCGTGCTCGGGGAACGGAATAATATTTGATATTTCCGACCCACTTGCCCCGCAGAGAATAGACGATGTGACAGATTCGGGGTTTGCATACTGGCACTCCGCGACCTTTAACAATGACGGCACTAAAGTTCTCTTTACTGACGAGTGGGGCGGAGGCTCTCGCCCTCGCTGCAGAGCTCAGGATCCGCTGGATTGGGGAGCTAACGCAATCTACGATATTGAGGACGGTCAGCTCGTCTTTCAGGGCTACTACAAGATTGCCGCGCCTCAAAAGGAAGAAGAAAACTGCGTCGCACACAACGGCTCAATCATACCCGTTCCGGGTCGGGATATCTTTGCACAGGCATGGTATCAGGGCGGACTATCGGTTCTCGACTTCACCGATGCGGCATCGGCAACTGAGATCGCATATTTTGACCGCGGCCCCATAGATGAAGAGCAGTTGGTGCTTGGCGGATATTGGTCGACCTATTGGTACGATGGCAAAATCTACGGGACCGAAATTGCTCGAGGGATCGACGTATTCTCTTTGGAGCCCAGTGAGTATCTCTCGGAGAACGAAATTGCTGCAGCCGCGCTGGCAGAACAGGGCGACCTCTTTAATCCTCAACAACAGTTCCGCGTGACATGGCCCGCCGAGCCTGTCGTGGCTAAAGCATATCTCGATCAGATTGAACGCAACGAGACGCTTTCAGGAGAGACCGTATCCGAGATGCGATCTGCGCTCGATGAAGCAGATGCGAGATTGAACCGCCGCTTTCGACGCAAAAGTGAAACTCTTGCGGACACTTTGGATGCGATGGCAGCTGACCTAGCATCGATGGAAGTTGAGAACCAACGTGTCGATGCCCTTTCAGCAGTGGTCACAGATATCGCGATACGTCTTAGATAGAGTGGTAGAGCTCGAAACTGAGGGTAGGTCCGACTTGGCCTAGCGTCCAAAATGACAAGAACTAACGTCTCGTCTGTTCGTGTGGTTCACGGAAGAAATAGTTGAGCTTCAAACAAATTCTAGCGGATCAGGTCGTCGATAAATATGTTACAGTCTATGCTGTACAGCGCTCGCTCATAAACGGCGACGAGCGGCGAGAGGCGAGACTTAATAAGGGAGCCAAGGTCATGGCAGATACTGCTCACCAACCAGATTCAAAAACGAGGTCCTCAGTTCCGAAGCTCGGAGGAAT
>JBCDBK010000179.1:0-3131 GCA_039184115.1 Planctomycetota bacterium
GCTCACCCCAGATGGACTCCTTTGGTCCGAATATGACCCTGGCCAAAGAACTCTTAGAAAAGGGTGAGAAAGAGGTCGTCTTGGAGTACTTCGAACTCTGCCGAACATTCTGGGATATGGGCCATGGCCGCCTTGATCAATGGGCTAAGGACGTAAAGGCAGGGAACACACCAGTATTTGGGCCGAACCTTTTGTACTAAGAGACTAGTTCCCATCCCGGTTTCGATTTCACACAGATTCCACAAGCGGTTTGACTCGCCGCCTGTGGAATCAGCTGGAACCATCCGGCCCAAGTCGATGCCAACTCTGTCCGTCAGCAAGTGGCAGGAGATAGTGCTGAGATATTGCCAATAGCTGTGTTCTGCAAGAGCTGAATAATGCGAAGTTGCCTGCAAATAGACCATCCTAATTCTGAGAATCTTCTAGAACGTCGAACGATTCAAAAGGGCACTCACACACTCTGATTAATCTAATTTCCTTGTTGCTTAGCACGTCCCATTGTCGCCATGAGTATGTAACACGCCATTCGCCTTCAGCAACCTTGATGACGGCACTGCCGTAGCGAGCGTCCAAACTGTGTAGGTCGCTTACCCAACGCTGCGTGCCGTTCTGCTCAAATTCAGCTTGTGTAATGGTTGCTTTTCGTTGCCATGCCGAACCGTGTTTGGCATCCCACACTAGGGAATGGAAATCGTACCCTGTATAGTCTGGCACAGTCACGCCTGGAATTTCCCATCGTTTCGCCCGGGGGACCTCGACAAACCTTAAGGAAAGGCGGTTGCCAATATCATCCACGACCTCACTGAAAACTTTGAATAGTTCTGGATTGGTCATTTCACTCTGCCCAAGTACCAACAATTCTGGCGACACTCCATAGAGTATAACCGCTGCCAAATCCTATTTCGATGGAAACGCAACTTCATAGGCTTCATTGGCTTGTGCAGCTTTTTCGGAATCCAGTTTCCACAAGCGGTTTGACTCACCGAAGATGGAATCTGCCATCTCGGATTCCAAGATAGAAGGTGCGACCGACGCTGGTATCTCCAAATGAGAACTCGCTGAAACGATGGACAGTACGGGCTGTTTGGGAGCCCGTTTGTCATTTGCGCTAGGCGTCAAGGCAGCGACGGCGCTGGTCCTTCGACGTCTGTCGTCGCGTGCCGTCGCGAATGGCGATGCGCTCGCGGTTTTCGTGAGCCCCTTTAGTTCGTGAGAATCGCTAGGCCGTGAGAATCTCTAGGTAGCCTGCTCGGGGCCATCCGTCCGATATTGGCCGAAGTTGTGTGCCTGCAACGCTGCCAGAAATTCGTCGCGAGATGACGTCCAGAATTCGAACTTCTCCGCGTAGTCGCTGCGCCGGTGCAGGAACCGCACGCCGCGCGTGATTGGGGTGGGAAGCCAGCCCATTGAGGTGAAGCTGACAATGTCGGACTTTGTGAGCGTGTAACGGACACGGGTTACTGTCTTGAACTCGACGCGGTCGCTATAGAGTGCGACCGACGCAAACGGCCAAGAACAAGACCAGAGGCCGACGACTAGCCCGCCAGTAGCCTCGAGCACGGGGCTTTCGGGAGTGTCTGTCGTTTGTTCCATAGGTGGAGATGATAGGTTCTCGAATAGGAAATCGCAACTGTTTGGATTGTGAATGCGATTAGGGATCGACCGTCGATTCCGTGCATGTTAGCCCGCTTCGTTCGACGCTGCGGTTTGGACACGATGTCGACGGACTCTTAGGGCCCGAACTCAAGCAGTTTCCACAAGCGATAGCGATAGGAATCTTCTACGCTGGAAACTAGTCGCTTTCAACGCCGGGCGATAAATCAATCGACGGTATTTTCGCTCGCTCCATTTCACATGCGGTGCAAAAAGATCTCGTTGAAAAAGACCAAGTGCCAGTGGATCGGTAGGCATCACCGAGCTTGGCGGTTGCGTCTGCTTTTCTTAAGGTAGCGTTCAGATTCGGGCGACGGTGCAATCGGTCGATGGGTTGGCGACATATGCAGATGTGGCGGGCAGTTGTCGTTGCCTGCAGCCACCGGAACGAGAGATTAGGAGATTCGATCGATGAGGAGCAAGACCAAGCGGCGAGTAGGGACAGCACTCCGTGTCGAGAGTCTCGAGGATCGGCAGTTGCTGTCGGCCAGCGGAGCGAACTTTGCGTTTGGCGGTGATTACAACGGCAACCTGGTCGTTGACGGCGATGACTTGGCCGTCTGGACGGCTAACTACGGCTCGACCGACGAGTTGGCCGCCGACGCCAACTGCAATGGCATGATCGAGGGCCAGGATTTTCTGGCATGGCAACGAAACTTCGGCCGCGAGCTGAGCGCCGACTTCGACTTCGGTGACGCGCCGGAGTCATACGGCACCACATTGGCGGACGACGGGGCGCGGCACTTGCCGGTTGGCCCCACGCTCGGCTTGACCCGCGACGCCGACTTCGATGGCGTTCCGTCGGACCTCGCCGACGCGGACGGCGCCGACGAAGACGGCATCATTTTCTCGGACCCGATTCAAGTCGGCGCCCTCGGTGTTACGGCGTTCGTCGATGTGTTCAATTCACAAGGGCAGGCCACCAAGCTTGACGCGTGGATCGACTTCAATGGCGACGGCTCGTTCGGCGGCATCGGCGAGCAGATTTTTTCGTCGCTCGAATTGGCGGGGGGGATAGATGGTAGACGGTTGCTTAGATTCGACGTGCCGAGTTTCGCGGTCGCCGGTGAGCAGATCGCGCGGTTCCGCTTGAGCACTGAAGGCGATCTGGGACCGACCGGCGCAGCCGCCGACGGTGAGGTGGAAGACTACGTTGTGACGATTCTGGGACCGACGCCGACTGGTGGGCTCTTCGCCGACCAGCCAGCGATTTCCGATTCAGAATCGAGCGCCAGCAGCGTATCCGCAGCCGACATCAACGGCGATCGCGATATGGATGTCCTGTCGTCGCGCGGCAACGAAATCGTTTGGAACCGTGGCTTTGGAGGAGGCTTCTTCACCGAAGAGATCATTATCGACACCTATGACGCCAACGTTTCGGCCTCGATCGCCGCCGACCTCGACGGTGATGGCGATGTCGATGTCATTTCCGCAACCAACTTCCAGAACTTCGTCACCGACCGCGGCGTCTTCTGGCA
>JBCDBK010000180.1:0-3130 GCA_039184115.1 Planctomycetota bacterium
CGAGGCTTCGAGCCACCGCAAGACGGGCACTGGGTGGTCAGGATCTTCACCATATTATTGGTTGCGATGGCTTTCGTCGCGTGCGTTGCTTAGCTCTTGATGGATAAGGTGTAAAATTTCGTTTCGATTTGCATTGAAAAATTCGTTAGCAACACGATCGGCGAGCGCACCAGGCTCAGAGAGCTGGTGCGCTACCGATGCGTTGACCGTCGATGTGATAGCCGCAGATACGCCCAACAGTCCCAATGTCAGGATCAGGACGATCGAGAACGACGTCGTCTGCATGTTCTTAAGCAACTCATACGCGCTGACTTTCTCGCGATAGTTCTCAAGGCGAACGCGCTCGATCTGGTTGTTCTCTTTGGCGAGCTTCTGCTCCAGGTCCTTGATCTGCAGCTCAAGTCGTCGGACCTCTAGGTATTGCCGATAGAAGGAATAGGCAGATACCGCGACTGCAGACAGAGCACATACACTCGGCCACCAAGCTGTCATTAGATTCGACATTGCGCACCTCCATCATGCGGCATCAGCCGTTCAAAAAGGAATGATCGAATTGCCAAGTCCACGTAACCGGGCGATATCCAGTGCATTCCGATCTGAAAGCAGAGCGGTCACCGAAAATCAAGTTTTCTCGAAAATTTCTCGCGTCGATCGCCTCTTTGCTTGGACAGCCAATCTGGCAAGTCGAGGTGGTTAGCCCGTCGCGTCAATGCGACGTTGCCATTCGCGATGCAATCTCCCGTCGGATTGCACCATGTATGCGTAGCTCGCCCAACCGCCCAACCACAGTAGCGCCAATCCTCCGTAGGCAGGAATCAGATGGATCAGACTGTTGTAGCCAACCGCCCAATGCACGCCTATCGCCGACCAGTAGGCGAGATTTCCCGCCAGCATCAGCGCCCACCACAGCCAGGCTTGGCCATGTCGAAAGCCCCACATCGCCGCCAGCATCGTCACGATACCCGTCGCGATCAGCATTCCACCAAAGGTGGCGCGATCATGAGCGACAAGCGGCACCAGCATCGGATTCGCTTCGGTCAACACCCGTTGAGAGCATCGCAAGAACTCCAGATCTTCAGACACGAACACGCTCGTCATACCGATCACCGAGATCACTATGCCCGCAACGATCAGCACTGCTCCATGCACGACGAAGGAGAGTTGTCCCCATTGATGTCGCCGCCAGCGCTTGTCATTCCAGAGGTCGGGAATAATCACCAGACGAGATTGCGCCTGCGGCAAAATGGTTGTCAGCAGCAGAAACTGCAACAGTACCGCGGAAACGAAGGCGTGAAACGGATCAAAGTAACCAAAGCCAAGAAACGTGAAAAAGCTGAAGAAACCCGTCGCAGCCGAGACAACCATCGCGATGTACGCCCAATGCTCGCCACGGCGAATGCCGTAGACCGCCAGCGCGATGTAGAGCACGCCGATTGCCAACATCGTTCCCGCCAATGTCACTCGATCGTGTTGCATGAAAGGTAGCAATCGCTCGTTGATCTGCATCAACTCCCCTCGCACCATGCCGATCGATGATTCGTCGTAGGGCATCACGACGCGAGTGGCGGCGATTCCCAAGGCCAACAAGCCACCGACGAACATGCCGAGTCCCATCAAAAACGACCACAACCACGACTGCTGCGCGACCGATCGCGTCGTAGGTCGCCAGCCATCGCCATCCAGCTGGCGAAAGAGCGTCGCTTCGTTAATGCGTTTCGGCAGACTGGGTCCGCTGAACACCAAGCCCGAATCGACTTGCAGCAAGTCAGCACCGGCGTCCAAATATTCAAGTGCATCCGCCGGCTCATGCACGCCGACAGTGCCGATCACCAATGGTTCCGGGCCGAGTTCTTCGCGCACTGCTGTGACCAGCTCGACCGCTTCCTCAAAGTGCACTTTACCCAGCCGCCGATCATCCGCCACTGCCGCGACACCTGCGACTTCGCCTGACTGAAGTATGTCAAGCAGTGGATTTCTCACCTCGGCGCTATGCCAGTCGTCGTGGTTAACCGCTGCGATGTACAGAATCTCGTCTTCCTCATCTGGTTCGCGACGCAGTGTCATCACCTCAATCAACCATTGCGCCGGGATGACAAAGCCGGCGACCGAGGCAGTCAGTTGATTGATCATGTCGACGGCCGACTCTGCCGAATCGGGTTGCAATCGAGCAAAAATCGGCGCTTTCAACGTACCAATCTGTTGCAGCTTCGCGACGGCTTGGTCGGCTGTCAAAAACCGGGCGTTGGATTGGTAGCAAATCGATTCGTTACCATCGTCGACGGTGGTCGCGGTTGCTGGCTCGTCTGCGCAGTCTACGATCGGTCCAACCTCAAGGTAGCCGAAGCCAAACTCTGCGATAGCCTGGGTCGCGCGCAGTTGCGGATCGATACCGCAGCCGAGACCAACACGCGTGTCGAAATGAACGTCGTGCCGCTGGTGTGCCAACCGCTCGTCAGGATGCATATGCCCCATGAACTGAATCAGCCATGTGCCGCCTGGTAGCGCAGCCAATCGCCCCATCGAACCCAGCGCAATCGCGGTTCCTCGATCGAAGCCGAGTTGCGTCAGTGGTGGCTTTAGTAGGGTTTGATACGTCCAATCAGGCATCGTTCTCAATCACGGAGTGCGCAGTCGCCTAGCAGTATGCACTCCCAAGTTATGGGTAGCAATCATACTGAACCAACCGCAATGCCAGCGCTGTGGCAACCTGGCAGACGTGCTAGTCAGCCTGGCGCTTTATCCGACGAATTCGACCACAGCAGTGTCGAAGCACGTGCACGATATTGCGCATTTGTTTCGCAAAACGGGTGTTACAAAACCCTGAGCATTATTGCAGCAGATACCGAAAAAATGGGGTTCCCCGAGTTCTGAAGGGCGTCAGTACTTGAAAAACGCGTTGCAAAATTACAAATCTCAGCTAGCGCGAAGTGACTAGTTTTCCGTAAGTTGTTGCAAGTCACTAACTTGTTGTTCTCGAAGTGATTGCTTAGCAGTGAGTTTTGCAAAAAACAGGCCGATTGACTGTTACATTATGCATGTCCGCTGTCGCCAATTTCAGTAGTTCCAAAATGGAGCTTCTTTACCTTGAGCCGTCGGCGCTAGCCGCAGGTGAATCACGAGAAAACCTAAG
>JBCDBK010000181.1:0-3048 GCA_039184115.1 Planctomycetota bacterium
ACGGAATCGGTCAGCGGTTTGAACGTCGCCTGGCGACGTACGTCCGGCCTGGCCAGCGCGACCTGGCCCAAGCGATCTTGCTTGGCGCGCGTGAGCGATTGGACTCGAACACCTATACCGCTTTCATCCGCACCGGCACGATTCACTTGCTGGTTGTTTCGGGGCTGCACGTGGGTTTGCTTGCGCTGGCGATTTGGGCGATCGTGTGCAGCGGTGCGCTGCCGCGACAAACGGGCCTGATCGTCACAGCCGTACTGGTCATCGGCTACGCCTTTGTCGCCGGTGCGCGTCCGCCAGTCGTACGAGCCTGTGTCATCGTCGTGTTAACGCTAATGTCTTACGCACTAGGGCGCCGCATCTCGCCGGTCAATCTGCTTTCGGCAGCCATCTTGGCGGTGCTGGTCATCAATCCAACAGAGCTATTTCGCAGTGGTACGCAGCTGAGCTTTCTGTGCGTCGCGACGCTGGCCGCATACGGGATGATTTTCCAGCGTCAAAGAACGATCGATCCGCTCACACGACTGATTCGCGACACGCAGCCGACTTATCGCAAGCTACTGCGTTGGATTGCTGGTAACTTCAAGCACACGGCGCTCGCATCGCTGGCGATCTGGCTCGCCACCGCACCATTGATCGCCTATCACTTTCACATCACCTCGCCGGTTAGCATTTTGGTGACGCCGCTGATCTGGCCCTTGGTGGCGATCGCGCTTATCACTGGACTCTCGATCTGCTTAGTGGGTTGGATTCTGCCGCCCATAGCTTGGGTCCTGGGCGAAATCTGTTCGCTGTGTCTGCAGCTGACCGAGTCGATCGTTGCGAGTGCCTATCGGTGGCATGGCGGTAACTTCTATCTGTCGGGTCCAGCGGGCTGGTGGGTGATTGGGTTTTACGCCGGTCTCGCGCTGCTAGCAATATTCTGGTGGGGCCGCCTACGCTGGACTTGGCAGCTTGCTGCCGTCGTGACCTGGATCGCGATTGGGCTAACGGCGACTGGGTGGAGAACTGCCGACAACGATTTGCGTTGCACGTTCCTGTCCGTCGGCCACGGCACGTGCGTGGTGCTCGAATTACCCGGCGGCGAGACGTTGTTGTACGACGCGGGGAGCCTTGGTTCGCCCGATCGGGCGGCACAGACGATTTCGTCGTTTCTTTGGTCACGCGGTATCTCGCGCCTGGACGGCGTGGTACTCTCCCACGCCGACGTCGACCACTACAACGCGCTGCCCGGGCTAATCGATCGGTTCGAGGTGGCCAACGTCTACGTTTCGCCGCTGATGTTCGATCCTTGGATGACCGAGGGTCAGCTTGATGCGCCCAACTATCTGAAGCAAACGCTCGAGTCTTCGGCAGTGCCGCTGCAGCAGATTTGGCTGAACGATCGCCTGCGAACCTCGTCCAAACAGATCGAAATTGAAGTGCTCCATCCGCCGCACTCGGGCGTGGCCGGACGCGATAATGCGAACAGTCTGCTGCTGGCGATACGATACGGGCAGTGTTCGCTTCTGTTGCCCGGCGATTTGGAGTCGCCCGGCATTGACGCCGTGATGGCCGAGCTGCCGCAGCACTTCGACATCCTGCTCGCGCCGCACCACGGCAGTCGCAACAGCGATCCGCCCGGGTTCGCCAGTTGGTGCACGCCTGACTGGGTGGTCGTCAGCGGCCCGCCCGTCGGCGACGAACAGCAGTTCACGGCGGAATCGTACCGCGACGTCGGCGCGAAGGTGCTCCACACAGCAACCGTCGGCGCGGTAGAGTTCGTGATCGATCAAGACGGACTCACGTGTACTCGCTTCAGTGACCGGTCGGTCGAATAATCGGAGCTGTCGCGCTCCGCAATTCAAAGTGTCCACTTGGCGAGTCTGATTTACGACATACGCTCGCGTGCATCGCGGCGAGTTGAGCAACTAGTTGATTCCGACAGCTGGGCGATTGAAAGCGCTTTTCACAACGACTTGCGACTGAAGTTTGTTTGCTTTCCGCATCGCCGCCGATCACCTAACAATTGCTCCGACGTAAGAAGCACGTCTCTCTTCTATTTCGCGGAACTTGTTAGGAGGAACCTATCAATGCGCTCTCGCTCTGTCTGCGCCTTCACACTTGTTGAACTACTCATCGTGATTGCCATCATCGGCACGCTGTTGAGCTTGCTACTGCCAGCCGTTCAATCCGCTCGTCACGCGGCAAGAAGGTCGTCGTTGAAGAATCAACTGTAGCAAGACTATCTGGAAGATCAGCCGTTGGCTGAGACGGCACCAGCCGTTACCCACCTGCCACGGGCGCGAATCAACTCCTTTGTCGCGGATGTGACGTTGACGCCTAAGCTGAGTGTCGGGACCGCGACGCCTGAGTCGATCTATCAAGCGCACTTCGACGGACAGATCGTTGCCAGTCGACCTGTAGGCCAGAAGGGCGCTTGCGAAATCGCCTTGCCAATGCCGCCTCAAGTGATTTCATTAGCCGATCTGAAGATTTCCATGTCCGGCGAGTCGTCCGAGCAGGTCGTCATGCGGCATGGCCAGCTAGTCTGGCATGGTGAGCTGCCGAATGAGCCCACGTCGCTCGACGTCGAGTATTCTGCGGTCGGCAAAGGGTTGTACGAATTGAATCTGCATCCCGGCGGACTGCTAGACAAGTACGAAGTGGCGCTGACCGCGCAAGGTTCCGACGTCCGGTTGCTGGAGCTTTCGATGCAGCCGACCGGCCTTGCGCGATCTGGCGGCAGCAGTACCTACCGTTGGGACTACCAGAGTTTGTTATTCGGACGTCCGGTGCATGTCGATGTGCTCGGCATCGCCCCGATCGACCGTCTGGGTGAGCTGACGTGGCTGGGGCCGCTGAGCGTGGTTGTATTTGGACTAGTTGTGGGACTCGTGGTGCAAGCATCGTCGGTGCCCCAATTTGATCGCTGGATGCTGTTGCTGACGATTGGCACTTTCGCGGGGGCGTATCCGCTGATGTATTTCGCTCAAGAGTACGTGGACTTGCAGTCGGCAGTGCTGATCTCTGGAGCCATCGCTGTGGCAATTATCGGCATTCGGACGTTGA
>JBCDBK010000182.1:0-2830 GCA_039184115.1 Planctomycetota bacterium
ACGCGCAAGAAATCCGGAGTTTCATGTGAAATACCTCTGCATCGTGCTGATGGGGACCTTGCTCATCAGCTCCGCAGCCGGTGTCGAGAAGCAATTCGGCGCTATGCAAATGGACAGGCGGTTATCACCGAGCGACTTGTACGACAGTGTGAGAGAGGCTCAACGTAGATTCGCTCTGGAAAGCCTGGAAGTCCGAGTCTTTGTCGAGTTTTCAGACATCGCACTCGCGCAAAACGCATGCAGCTGGGCGCAAGCGCAAGGGTTGAGTGTATTCACCGGCCACGAAGCCAAACGGCAAAGCTGGAACTGCGTGTTAGAGACGGAGCATGCCAGCGTCGCTGCCTTAGAAGAATCGGCGCAGATCGTTGAGGAGCTCGAAAGAGTTTACGGTGGTACTGCCTCAAACTGGATGGTCAGTGGCGAGTTGATTGAATCTGGTCCTCAGGCGAGAAACGAGGACTTATGTCAAGGGCTGCCTCCAGCCGTAACTTGTCGCTCACGTAACATTAGATAGACTGGCAACTACTGACCCAAAGCAGCCGCCTGAGATCGGCTAGTTGGTTGACGGTCTTTCGCCACGGTCCAGTCGGGGGATACGTATGTGGTCTCTGGGCACAAGTGCCGCAATTTTTCTTTTCATCGGGCTCATTATCGGTCTCGCGATCATCGTTGGGACGTTGCTTGCCCGCTGGAGGAATCGAAATGACGGCAGCTTGTAGCGGTTACTTGCCGTTTACCTGTCATTCGATAGCCTGATAGCTACTGAACCATTGCTGACATTCGCCTGAACCGTGAATATCGCTCGAACATGCCCGTCCTGCAATCAGAATGGAATCGGATTGGGCTCGATTGTCGCTGCTGCGTTTGGGTCATTGAGTCATTGCTCGCAATGTGGTGTTGGATTGAAGATTTCTCGCGTTAGCGGGTTCTTTTTCGCATTCGCACCAATTGTTGCGGTCTGGATCACAATCCAGAACCAGTTGATGATCGTCGGCATACTCGCGGCTATTGCCGTGATTTCTCCAGTTGCACTCTTGCCACTCCGTGTCGATGAGAGCGACCCTGTATCGATTCGAAAGAAGTATCGAGAGATGCGCCAGTCCCCAAACGAGCGGAGCAATGGCGGTTAACTGCGTTTTCCGGTCACTCAGGTGGTTTGCAGTAGACTGACGGCTACTGGCCGTAACTTGCCGTTCATCATGTCTTCGCTACACTGACAGCTCCTGACCCTTGGCAGACTGTCGCCCCACGGCGATTTCAAGGCACGACTCGACACTTGGCTGATCTTGTCGTTCGCAATTGCAGCAGCTCGAGTTATTGAGTTTCGGATTTCTTAGCGACCTGCTAGCGACCGAGAACGGGCAGTCGCATGTTGTAGCATGTGAAACAGTGAACACGGTTTTTCATCCAATCACAATTCGACCACGGAGACTATTCTCAAGGTAATGTCCTTATTCGCAGAACTCAGTCGCCGGAACGTCGTCCGTGTAGGCGCCGCCTACATAGTTTCGGCTTGGCTGGTGATTCAGGTGGCCGAGACAATCTTCCCCCTATTTGGGTTTGACGACACACCGGCACGCATCGTAGTAATCGTATTGGCGATAGGATTTGTTCCGGCGTTGGTGTTCGCCTGGGTGTTCGAATTGACGCCTGAGGGGCTAAAGAAAGAAAGAGACATTGACCGATCCAAATCGTTCACGATCGCGACCGGCAGGAAATTCGATAGGGCAATCATCGTCGTGCTTGTTATAGGGATAGTCTACTTCGCTTTCGACAAGTTCGTACTGTCCGAGTCGCGCGAAGCATCAATTGCAGAACAAGCCCGACAGGAAGGTAGGACCGAAGCACTGGTCGGGTCTTTTGGTGACAACTCTATCGCTGTTCTCGCATTCGACGACATGTCTCCAGCGGAAGACCAGGAATATTTGTCTGATGGAATTGCCGAAGAACTGCTTAATCTGCTCGCGAATGCCCCCGATTTAAGGGTGATCTCTCGAACTTCGGCCTTTTCATACAAGGGGAAGGATTACACGCTCCGTCGAATCGCGGAGGAACTCAATGTTGCTTACATTTTGGAGGGCTCTGTTCGCACTTCGGGCAATCAGGTGAGAGTAACCGCGCAGCTAATTGAGGCGCGCTCCGACACACATGTCTGGTCGGAAACCTACGATCGCAACCTCGATGACATTTTCGCCATCCAAGATGAAATCTCGTTGGTCGTGGCGCAGAAGTTGAAGGTCACGATTTTGGGAGAAGTCGGCAACCAACGAGATCCGGCGTCTGAGGCATACGGCACGTTTCTGCAGGCTCGTTACTTTGAGGCGCAGGGGTCACGGGACGGACTCGATCAGGCTGTGTCACTCTACAAAGCCGCACTGGGGATAGATCCAGAATACGCACGCGGTTGGTCCGCACTGGCGAACTGCTACGTTACGCAAGCTATTCGGGGATTCGGGCCGTGGAAGGAAATCTTCGAACTCGGAAAGGACGCGGCACGGACTGCTCTCGCGCTCGATCCGCAAAACGCACTTGCGCATGCCACGCTTGGCACCATCTCAGTCTCCTATGATAGAGACCTCCCAAGTGCTGCAGAGCATCTACAGCGTGCGTGGTCTCTGCAACCTAGAAACTTGGAAGTGATCCACCGAGTTGCCAGATTTCTAGGCGATTTGGGGCGTGTAAGCGAGTCGATTTCACTACTCGAGTACTTAATCGCGGCCGATCCCATAAATGCATCAAGGCACCACAATTTGGGGTATGCCTATTTCATCGTGGAGGAATGGGACAAAGCGATAACGTCTTTTCGTACGGTGCTTCGATTCAGCCCGCA
>JBCDBK010000183.1:0-2806 GCA_039184115.1 Planctomycetota bacterium
CCGAGAACAAGCAACACTCGAGCTTTCGTCATCGCGCCACCTCGCCGTCGTCAACGGCGACCATTCGAGCCATTATTTCTGGTTCGATGTCGTCTGACAAAAATTCCACGCGACCGTCTAGGAATGTCACGTTCACACCGCCCGGATGTAGGCTTCGCGGGGCGCCAGCGACGTATTCCTGCCAGTTCTCGTGGCAGGGCATTAACCGCAGCTGGGCGTCGGCAGGCTCGGGGCAGGAAAACAGCACGTCGGGTGCAGTGGAATTCGGGGTCTGCGCGAAGTCTAGATCGCCGTCTCCTACGTTGTGGAAGTCGACCGCCAGTAAACTGGAACCTGGCCACGGCAATGCCCAGACGCCACGCGGATCGCCACCGACATCACGCGTTCGTACTTCGCCGAGCAAAAGCGAATTTGAGCTACCATCCGTCACCTCGGCCAGTCTTCGGCCTTCGCGGCTGATCGGTCCTTGCCAGCTCGAGTCCAGATGGAATGCGCTGGCGAATGCGGCGTAATTGCCTTTGCCAAACTCTTTCCGCTGTGTCGTGCTTAGCGGACCAAGCTGTTGGCTACCCATCGTTAGTCCGGTAGTGCTATCACTTGCACATAGCAACATCGAAGGCTGTCGGGCTTGCGGATTGTCGGGCTGGTCGATTGCTGGTCGCTGCAGGTCGAACTGATCGAACAGGGTTTGCTGCTCGAGATACGGCAACAGTTGCACCAACCAGCCCACGAGCACGCCACCGTCAAGATTCGCTAGCGCCGCGTAGCTCCGCGCCTCCATGCCCGACTGAGGTAGCTCACCTCGCGCTGATTCATAATTCTGGATTGCCAGTCCGAGCTGCTTCATATTGTTCTGGCAAGATGCTCGACGCGAAGCTTCGCGAGCCGCCTGAACCGCTGGCAGCAACAACGAGATCAACACCGCCATGATTGCAATGACGACCAACAGCTCGACAAGAGTAAATGCGCGATTCACGTTGCGATCTCCTGCTAGCAGCGTATCCCATCTGTAGATCGATTACAATCTGAACAGTCAACTTACAACGACCGCCTAGGTATCCGATCACGCAGGATCTGCGCAAATCGCACTGCTCTGCAAAAATCCTGCACTACGATAGGTGAGGACCGCATACGGTCGCTGATTACGCCAAACAGATCCACGACTCACGGTTGCGGATCTTCGACGCGCGCCAGTGCATGCATTGCTATCGGGCGTTGCGTATTGCTGCCAAATCGGCCTAGGTAAATCCACGCCTCAGTTGGTAGATTCTGCAATCGCTTAAGCGTCAGACGGTTTGCGAATGAATCGCTTGCTCTGGCGTTTAGCAGCCATCGATGGGCGAAACTCCCGCGTTGGGCAACTCGGTTTGGCCGAGTGGTCTGGCATTTGCTCGATTGGTGGCACAGTGCGTTAGTGGGTCCCGCTCCCGCCAACGCGTGGACAAGGATTCGTCCAACCAACCCAGAGGTACGAGCATGGAAGCTCAAATCATTCGACGCGCGGTCTCCGTGGCGGCGGCATTCGCTGCTGTTCTCTCGCTTGGCGCTTTCCCATCTGCAGCACATGCAGCCGGTTATCGCACCACTAATTTTACCGTCGATGCGCCCACGCCTCGGCTTGCTAAAGAGATCGGGGATGCAGCCGAACACTACCGTAGTCAACTTGCCCAAGAATGGCTTGGCAGTCCCCTGCCCAACTGGTCGAAGCCATGTCCGATCAAGGCCAAGGTGGCACCAAGGTTGGGAGCTGGCGGAGCAACCAGTTTTGTCTTCGATCGAGGCGAAGTGTTTGGCTGGCGAATGGAAATTCAGGGCTCGCGCGAGCGGATTCTCGATTCCGTCGTTCCGCACGAGGTGACGCATACGATCTTCGCGAGCCACTTCCGTCAGCCCATTCCCCGCTGGGCCGATGAAGGTGCTTGCACAACCGTCGAGCACCGTAGCGAAATCGCCAAGCAGGAACACATGCTTATCGACCAGTTGCAGACGAGACGCAGCATTCCGTTTAGTCGCATGTTTGCGATGAAAGAGTATCCGCGAGATGTGATGCCGCTTTACTCCCAGGGTCATGCACTCGCTCAGTTTCTGATTGAGCAGCGTGGCAAGCGTGAGTTCTTGCAATTCCTCGAAGATGGCCTCGCCGACGACGATTGGATTCGCGCTGTCCGCGATCGTTATGGCTATCAGAATCTACAGGTACTGCAAGACTCGTGGCAGAACTGGATCGTTCAAGGTCGTCCCCCGCTGCAGTTAGCCGCCGACGCGCAGACCGACGTGGTTCTGTTGGCGTCCCACACAGCACCGAGTACCAGTCCGCAAGTCCGCCCCGCCGTCGCGTCGATCCGCGGCCAGGACCCAGGCATTACGCCGACACCACACAGCCAGCCGCCCGTCGCGCAGCCATCGCTGGCCAGTGCAAATGCAAGCGTGCCGCGAAGCAATCAGGCGGTACCCGCAACCGCGTCCACACGCCCTCTGACCAGCGTTTACGACGCGGGCAACACCCAGTGGCGGTGAACGCTACAGCAAAGTCGCCAGGTCTTTCAGTCTAGCGATACGCAGGATTCGAGAAGTCGCGGCAGAATCAAACTCAGTTCTCACCACGCTCAGCCATTGCAAACCATCGGACTAGGCGAGCAGGAGTGCCCCAATCGCTTGATGGCGATGATAGTCGCCCATTTCAACAACCGTCAGATTCCAAAAGAGAATGTTCACACGAATGGCACTTAAGTTTCTTTAACTCGTTTGATCATATCGAGTTTCATTTCGTGTCTTGGTTTTGTCATGAAGTTGTGGAAGTGGACGC
>JBCDBK010000184.1:0-2782 GCA_039184115.1 Planctomycetota bacterium
AGTATTGTTTTATCTGTTTTCTCCGTGGCTGTGTGGTAATGCTCTAGCTCACTTTTCAAACAAGGTTCCCATCAGATCGTTCGTGCCCAACGTTCGCGGACTAACGAGCATTTCGCCTGCTGGATAACCTGCTGACTGCCCCGTCTGCCGAGCAATCGCTTCGACGCGTGGGAAGATGTGTTGTTTTTCAGGCGGAAATTGTGTGACGTAGCAGCGCACCGCGTCGAGTTTTCGCTGCAGTGTGCGGCTGATGTCAACTACGAGATGACCGGCACCTTCCAGCGGTCTATTCGAGTAAAACGCCAAAGTGTAGTACAGCTGTGCGTCGATGGTGTGGGGAGGCAGCCCTTCGAAATGCTCGTCCCACTTGGTGAGCCGCGAGTAGAATATCGCTGCATCGGTAATCTGCATCGCCTGCCAATGGTCGGGCGAAGCCATGGGAGTTTTCTCGCCAAAGCCGATAACCAGCTTGGGGCGAAATCTGCGGAACTCGATTGCCAGTTTGACCCGCGCTTCAAACGAGTCGAAGAGTCGCCGATTTGGCAAGTCAAGGGTCACGCGTTGCTGCACGCCGAGTTCCTCTGCCGCAGCTTGTGCCTCGGCCAGGCGAACATCAGGACTGGGCGAGCCCGGCGTCGGCTCGCCGTCGGTCAGATCGATGATACCAACTTGATAACCTTGCTCGACCAACCGCGCGAGCGTGCCACCGCACGCGATTTCGACGTCGTCCGGGTGGGCACCTACGGCAATGACGTCGAGTTGAGTAGCTTCCTCTCCGGCCGGCATATGCTATTCCTTGTTATTCTTAGCCGCCTACGACGGCGTGCTGTTCGATTCGCGTAGTGCTCGAAGCTCGTCGAGCTTCTCGGTTTCAATTGTCTTGGGCACGCCGATCTGCTGTGCGAGCATGATGGTTTGACAGTAGGCATCTAACATTTCCGTCAGCGCATACGCTTGTTCAAGCGAGTCGGCGAATGTCACTGCGCCGTGGTTGGCCAGCAGGCAGACATTCGATTGACTGACGTAGGGAAGAATCGTCTTCGCGAATGTTTCTGTTCCCGGCGTTTCGTACGGCGCTATCGCGATCTCGCCCAAAAAGTACTCCGCCTCGGCGGTGATGCCACGTGGAACCGGCTTTCCTGTCACGGCGAACGCAGTCGCGTGCGGTGGATGGGAATGCACGACCGCTTGGACATCGGTTCGTGCCTTGAGAATTTCGACATGCAGAAGGATTTCGCTTGTCCTCTTTCGGCACCCACCAATCTGCTTGCCGTCCAAGTCGACGACGCATAGGTCATCGGGAGCCATTCTTCCTTTGCAGACGCCGGTCGGTGTGCACAGTACCTCCGATTCTGTGAGTCGGACGCTCAAGTTACCATCGTGGCCCGCGACCAGTCCGCGCTCGTACATACGACGGCCGATATCACACATCTGCTGTTTGAGTTGTGTCACGTCCACCATTTGGGGCGTATTCACTTTCGCTCTTTTGCTGGACTCCCGCGTGCGGGCTCCGAGACAGCCAGAAACCGACCAATCCAAGTTGCACGAGCGGAATGTCGACAAACGTAGCCACGCGAAATAGGCACCACCGCAGCAAATACTGCTCAGCCGACGAGTTATTCCAGCCGTCGATCAGCAGCAGAGCGACGATGCCGCTAACGCTGATTAGTAAAGCCGCGAGACCAACGTTGCGAACTCGGTCGACGTTACGTCGATGCCTTAGTATCGCCGCCGGAGGAACGATCAGCAAGGTCCAGAACGCATGGTAGCCAACCAATGCCGACACCGGCGGTCCGCATCCCCATGGACCGCAAACCCAGTAGCCAAACGATGCTTCAAAGCGATGAACTTGCAGTGCGCCAAAAAGTGCAAGTGACCATCCAGCAAACAGCAACAGGGTGGGCCACGACGGCAACGAGCGAGATTTAGACACGATCAACATGGACCAAGTTTACCAATCGGCGAGCTTCGCGTCGGTGGCATTACGCACACTATTTGATTCTTACGCGTCGACCCTCGAGCTGAATCTTTCCAGCAGCTAATAACCTCAGCACGTGCGGATAGGCTTCTTTTTCAGCTTCAAAAACGCGTTTGGCTAGTGTGTCGGCATTATCGTCGTCGAACACGGGCACTGGCTGCTGCCAAATGATCGGCCCGGCGTCGTACTCGTTATCGACAAAATGAATCGTGCAGCCGGTCAGTTTCGCGCCGTAGTCGAGTATCGCCTGATGGACGCGATCGCCGTACATGCCGTGTCCACAGAAGGACGGGATCAACGATGGGTGGACATTCAGCACGCGTCCTTCAAAGTCTTCCGGCACAGGCACAAGCTTGAGAAAACCGGCCATCAACACGTAGTCGACACCCGCTTTGCGGCAGGCATCAAACACAGTGGTTCCGTATTCTGCATCGTTTGCGGCTTCGCGACGATTGCAAACTTGCGTCGCAATTTTTGCGTTCTCAGCATGCTGCAGACCGCCTACCTTCGCCGAACTGCTGATCACCAACCGAATATCCAGCGGCAATTCGCCAGCAGCGGATCGGTCGATAAAATTCTTGAGCGTACGGCCAGAGCCAGAGATGAGTATGGCGACTTTCATAGATGTTTTCGCCCGCGAATGACGCGAATGAACGCGAATGTCTAGAAGCAGTTTCAAAAATACTTGATTGCTAGCTAAACGATTGTTTTGTTGATTTCGTATTGGTGGTCAGAAAGGAGACTGCCGATGTCATTTCGATCCCGCGATATTGCAGCGGGGTCCAGGATGGAGCCCAAATCCGA
>JBCDBK010000185.1:0-2648 GCA_039184115.1 Planctomycetota bacterium
GCTTCGTCCAAGACAAACTCAAGTCCAATGTCGACGACGACGCGGCCCTGAAGTACCTCAAAAAAACCTACGCGAAGTATCTGGAGGGCATGGCCGAAGATGCCACTTCAGAGGCTGCTTCAGCAAAAGTCGATACTGCGGATGAAAGTGAAGCGTAGCCAAGACTTGGGGCGAGTGTTCGCGAAACACCCCTAATGCCCGTAATGCGTCGTCAGCGACGGTCAACTTGACAAAGACACATGCCGTTGCCGCGATGCGGCTGATGTCCGCGAAGAGCCCATGGCTTCCAGTACCGCGTTGAGGACCAATGTCTGCTTTTGCGAATGAGAGCTTGCTAATGAGGACAAAGGCAGAACAGAGCTGAGGGAAGAAAAAATCAGGCATTTGCTTCGTTTTCAATCGTCCGCGGACCGGTGTGTGACACCGATCTGCGTGATAAGTAGTGCGGCCCCGATCAGTGCAAACCCTTTCAAGAAGTGCGCCTGCTGCAATGCCCAGAGTTCCGGGTCCGTTTGGGTCATAAGTTCGTAGCCATGAACGACCAACGTTACTGGCACAAGGAAAGCGACGAGAAGCCATCCGCCAAGATGCGGTCGCCAATTGAACAAGATCATGGCTGCGCCGACCAGTTCGACGACCCCCGATATCAGGATGAGGAAGACCGGAAACGGCACGGCTTCCGGCATCAGCGAGACGTAGTACGGGATGTTGGTGAAGTGGGTGACGCCCGACAGGAAGAAGAGCGAGGTGAAGAGGAACCGCGCGACGAGAGAAAGGATCGGATGGTTAGGAAGTTGGGTCGCGGCAAGCATTTCGGTGCTCCCAGGAGTTGTGGCCAGGGCAAATCCGTCCTGGCCCATGAATTTCAGTCGGCAGAGGCGGCGGCAACTGCTTTCAGGATCACTTCGGCGACGGCCTCGGGCTGAGCAAGCATTGCAACGTGGCTAGAGGACACCGCCGTCACTTCCGCACCCATCTTCTTGGCAAAGTACCCCTGAACCTTCGGCGATATGATCTGGTCGTTTTCGGCGATCACATAGCTGGAGGGCTTCGTTGACCACGCTGCGACAGTTGGTGCGTCGTAGTTGGTGTCGTATTTGATCGGCCCTTGTGTCACCGCCATCAGCGCCGTTTCTTCCGCCGACAGATCGGGTGCGAAGAATTGCGAAATTCCCGTGGCGGTCAAACGCAGATACCCGTCAGCGTCCGGGATGATTTCAGCCTGCCACGGCGCTGCAGGTTGACCATCCGTAAGATCAGACAGCGATTGCCCGGCCTCAAGCGCGAAGCCCGCAACATAGACCAAGTGTTCTACGTTGTCGTGCGTACCGGCTTCTGTGATGACGTTGCCGCCATAGGAGTGGCCGACGAGAACGACAGGACCATCCTGCAAGTCCACAAGACGCGTCACCGTAGCGGCGTCGCCATCGAGTGAGGACAAGTTGAGTTGAGCCGCGCTGACAGAGACACCTGCATCTTGCAAGATCGGGATCACTTTGTTCCAGGCAGAGCCATCAGAAAACGCGCCGTGAACAAGGACGACAGAGGCGCTGTCGGCTGTCGCAGCCATGGGCAGAGAGAGTGCAAGAACGGCCGCGCCACTGCGGAAGACATTGAGAAAAATCGACATTTTGAATTACCTCGGGTTTCGGTTAGCATTGACCCAAGAGGTACGAAGGCGCGTGGCTTTTGCCGATGACGGAAACTCCGGAGGTGTTAGCAGAAACACCAATGTTCGCGACGGATGCGTTCTCCGAAGTGCTGGATATCGTTCATGTGCGCGGTGAAACCGCTCGAACGGTCACACCGGATGGGCCACTGGAGTTCGATGTCCCCGCCGAAACTCCATGCGTTTACATCGTTGAGCAAGGGGCTCTAT
The DNA here is from genome assembly GCA_039184115.1 of Planctomycetota bacterium. Lineage (GTDB taxonomy): Bacteria > Planctomycetota > Planctomycetia > Pirellulales > Lacipirellulaceae > Bythopirellula. Next base: position 1,880 of record JBCDBK010000185.1, read on the forward strand.
GCATCACGCCGGACGGCGAAGACCCGGTCATGCTCCGTGAAAAGCAGATTGCACTCATGCTGCAAGGCACAGCGCACAACGCGGTTTTTAGCGATCCTAGAAGGAAAACAACTCAAGCGCGTCTGATTGATCCAGAGACGGGCGAGCGTCTTCGACCGGCGATCAATTGCTTTTGCGGCAGCTTTACCGTCGACGGCGATCTGGCCACGCGTGTGTTGCAGTCTCTGCCCAAGGTGATCGTGCTCGACGGTCTTGCCGAAAACCCGATCGAGTGGGTCGATGTGATGTGCGAATTGGTGCTGCGCGAGCTTGGTGCGACACGTCCGGGGGCCAGCCTGATGGTTTCGCGGCTGTTGGACCTTCTTTTGGTAGTGATCCTGCGCAGATGGGCGCAATCCGATGACAGCCTTCCGGGGTGGCTGGCGGCAGCAAAGGACGAACGGATCGCCCGGGCCGTCGCCGCGATCCACTCCAACCCATCCGGCTATCTAACGAATTCCGAACTGGCGGAGCTGGCAGGAATGTCGGTGTCAAACTTTGCCGAGCGCTTTAAGCAAGTCATGGGGCAAGGACCCGGAGCATACGTGCGGGCCTGGAGGCTAGATCAGGCAGCGGAGGCTCTGTTGCACTCAAGCACCCCGATCGAGGCGATTGCAGACAGAGTTGGCTATGCCTCGAAAGAGGCGTTCAGCCGTGCCTTTCAAGCCAAATTCGATCAATCGCCGTCTTCGTGGCGCAACTCGCGTCATAGCGGACATTCCAAATGACA
>JBCDBK010000186.1:0-2541 GCA_039184115.1 Planctomycetota bacterium
CAAACGAGCTCTTGAGGCTGTAGACGTGTCAAGTTGTGCGCGTTGCGGGTAATTTGTCGACACATTCCGTATTGGAAGCAGGCGATCACGGCCGCGTCCACTGAGCCTGATTTCAAGGCCTCTCTTCCCGTCACCTGCTGTTCAACAGGCACCGATCCGACTATCAAATTACCAAAACGTGCACATTGCACGCGCACTGCAGAGAGTGCCACGGGATCGCGCATTCTAAGGTGGGATGCAATTTGGGGGATCCGGATTTTTTCGCTTTTGGCATAACGTGCCGCTCACGCGTTTGCATATGCTAAGGTACTTCGTCCGATTAGCGCAAAGAGGTGCGGGCGAGCTAATTGCGGTTGGCGAAGCCGCTTCGGCGCACGGAGGTGTGACTGGCATGACTGCGCATTTGCCCATGAGTTCGGCGACAAAAGGATCAGAATCAGGTGCGGAGCTATTCGTCAGCGATACAATTGATGGCCCAGAGCGCTTAGGTGCCTTCGAGGAATTCATCTACGGAGATAGCTGCGGCTTTCTCGGGCAATCGCGGTTGGTTGAATTATCGGCTTCCAACGAGAACTTCAACAAATACGAGCGCTTCCCTGGCGATCAGATCCACGCGTCTCGATTACTGACCTCTGGTTATGCCGCCAGAGCGCTTGACGGACCGGATAGTGATCCACACGACAACCTCTTCCTGAGCAGCTGCGTATCGGGAGAGGGCCGGCTCCAAACTGAGCATAATTCCGAACGCATTTTCAGTGGTGATTTATACATCAACCTCTCACGAAACTATCGTCTCTCCTTCGACGCCGGTGAGTACACTAGGGTCGTTTTTCCCAAGAAGCTGATCCATGGTCTGGATCCGTCCCTGGACAAGTTCCTCATTTTGCGTCGCGACGATCCCGCAACCGAGATCCTCCGCAGCGCTGCCGAGAGTGTGGAAGCTGGCATAGGATCCGGCGACAAGACCCAATCTGCACTCGTGTCCGAACTCATGATTTCAGTTGCGCAACGCGTCCTCGAGCATGCTCTGGCTGGCCCGGACGACTGCGGCCATAACCACCTGCGAGACCGTGCTATTGAGTATATCCGCGACAACCTGCACCGCGCCGACCTATCAGTGGCCGAGATTGCCGATTACATCCACGTCTCCCGCGCAACACTTTATCGGGCCTTTGAAAGTGTCGGCGGCCTCAAGAACTTTGTCGTGTCAGAACGCGTGCAGACGGCAAAGACGATTCTTGGCGCGGGACGCACCGATCGCGGCTTCGTCGCGGCTGTCGCCTATGGTACCGGCTTCACAACACCCGAGCAGTTCAGTAGGGTTTTCAAGACCAGAACCGGCTTAAGCCCGACACAGTTCGTGAAAGGCGGAACAGTCTAGTGGTATTCTTCGTGGGCACATCTCGCTGTGGCGCACGACAGCTAGGCGCTGAGTTGGATTATATTCCATGTAGCGCAATCGCGAAGTCAGTACGGCACCAATACCGTTCAGGTGCGATGGGTGGGCAGTTATACTGCCATGCAAGCGCACGAGAGGAGGCACGAGCATGAGTGCTCCAACTCCCCACAGTTTCAAGTCCCAGATTCAGAGTCCTTCGCCCGGTCTATTCGTGCCAGAGAAGTTCGCCCCCGAAGAGCGATTGGGAGCGTACGAAGACTTTGTCTGGGGCGAAAGAGTTGGCAATAGAGGCGGACCCCGGTTGACCTGCCTCAGCGCCTCGAACGAGAACTACGTCCGCGCTGAGCGAGTGCTAGCAGGTCCAGTCCGCTGCACGCGATTGACGACATCCGGGTTTACGGTCAGCGAATGCGATGGACCCGCAAGTGTCCCGCCGGAATTCGTTTACGTCACGCTTTACGTATCCGGACAAGCTGATCTGCGTACGCCGCGTCGAGAAGAACATATTGCGTCCGGCGACATCTGCGTCAATTTCTCAAGAACATATCAACTCGATTACTCTGAGGGCGAACACCTAAGGATCATGTTGCCCCGATCGGCCATTGTTCAGTGTCATCAAGGCCATGATCAGGCATTGTTGGTTCGGCGTTCCGACCCCGTCGCAGATGTGATTTGGACAGCGGTCAAAAGCCTAGCGGACGCGGCCGATGACAATGACCAGTCAAACATTCAACTCATGAGCGATCTCGCAACTGTCGTATTGCAAGACGTTATCCGCAGCGCCCTGACGAAACCGACCGCGCTTGAGTGTGACCATACTCGAAATCAGTCGATGGAATACATCCGGGACAACCTACATCGTGCCGACTTGTCAATTGCAGAAGTAGCCGCCAATGTCCGCGTATCGCGTGCCTCGCTCTACCGGTCATTCCGGAGTGTTGGCGGTGTAAAAGAGTTCATCTCGTCTGAGCGCATTGCGCGAGCAAAAGGCATGCTGCGCCTTGGCCGTACTGATCGCGGCCACATAGCCAACGTTGCCTATGCGGTGGGTTTTGCGACACCTGAGCAATTCAGCAAGGTCTTCAAGGCTAGGACTGGCCGAAGCCCGACACAATTCGTTTATGCCGGAATGAAATAGCTGC
>JBCDBK010000187.1:0-2531 GCA_039184115.1 Planctomycetota bacterium
AGGCAGCTTTGATCGCATCGACATTCGCGGCATCAACGGCCAACGCCTGATCGACACGTGGTCCGAAGGTCCGACGACATTCGTTGGCATGATGGTCGAGCAGTTCCCGAACATGTTCATGATCCTCGGACCGCACACCGCGCTTGGCAACAATCCACGCAGCATGGAGTACAACGTTGAGTGGGTGCGCGATATCATTCAACACATGGGCAGGCACGACCTGACGTTTGCCGACGCCACACCGCGTGCCATGGAAGAGTGGACAGACTTCGTTCGAAAGAAATCCGAGGGCTTATTGGCCAACGACATTGATTCCTGGATGACCGGCGTCAACATGAATGTCGAAGGCAGACAAGTTCGCCGCCTGGTGCGCTACAGCGGAACCGCACCCGAATACCGCGCCTGGTGCGATCGCGTCGCTGAAGGCGGTTATGAGGAAATCAGCTTCGCGTGAAGTCATAGGGACACACTCCTTACGACGCGTGCAGCGATAATAAAATGCATCTCACTTCTAGGCCTCAATAGGTTTCGTCATCCCTGCCAAGGCAGGGATCCAGACGACCATCCACTCGTATCACTAGCGTGGGTAGAAACGGTGAGGCGGCATGACCTCCCAAAACTTCATCGCAGATCAAGTCGCGACTTGCTTGGGTCCCCGGCCAAGCCGGGGATGACGAAGGAGCGTATCCGCTAGACCACCTCCACTCTCGCAAGCGAACACTTTCGCTGTGCTCTATCGACCAAGAAAAGGAGCGGGCGCAATCGCAATATTCCATGTTTGCAACTGCCCCTCGCGACAACCCTTTATACATAAAGAATGGGGAGAGGGAGACGCTGAAATCCAATCTCCGTCCCGCCCACGATCGTCATCCCTGCCAAGGCAGGGATCCAGACGACCATCCGCTCTGGCAATTGAAAGTGGGACGAACCGGTCAAGAAGCCAGCCACTCAATCCGGCATCGCAGAGCATGCTGCTACTCGTATTGATCCTGGGCCCAGCCCGGGATGACACCCGGGTAGATTTCTGAGCAATCAACCTTAATCCAGCATCCGCTTGGCAATGTTCAACAAATGGATCTGGCTGGTTCCTTCATAGATGCGGAAGGCACGCACATCGCGATAGAACCGCTCGATGCCGCGTCCCTTGACGTACCCCTGGCCGCCAAAAATCTGCACCACGCGATCCGCCACACGACCGCACATTTCGGTCGAGTAATACTTGCACATCGAAACGTCCATGGTGACGTCTTCGCCGTTGTCGCGTTTACGGGCCGTCTCAAGGATCAAGGCGCGCGCAGCAGCTATCTCGACCTTGCATTCTGCCAGCATCGCCTGAACCAATTGGTACTCGGCAATCGGCTTGCCGAACTGCTCTCGCTCTTTGGTATAGGCAACAGCATCATCGAGCATGCGAATGGCCGGGCCCGCAGAGAGTGCAGACAGATTGATCCGTTGCTTGTTGAGCGCTTTCATAACGGTCCGAAAGCCGAGGCCCGGTTCGCCGCCGATAATCGCCGACGCCGGCACGACACAATCCTTCAGGAAGACCTCCCCAATCGGCGCTCCTTCCTGACCCATTTTGGGTGTTGAGCCGCTCGTAGACAGTCCCGGCGTTCCGCGTTCGATGATAAAGGCCGTGATACCAGTGCCACCGCGTTCGCGACCGTCTGTCCGGGCAAATACGGCGAAGACATCTGCGATCGGTGCCAGTGTAATATAGTGTTTATGGCCATTGATCTTGTAACTGCCGTCGGACTGCTTGTCTGCACGCGTCTTGAGTGCCGTCGCATCAGAACCGGCCTCAGGTTCCGTCAGAGCCAGGCAACCAATGAGCTCTCCGCTCGCGAGCCGCGGCAGATAATTGCGCTTCTGCTCGTCGGTCCCGTCACGAATGATACACTCGGAACCAATTCCAGCGTTCTGCGCCCCGATCACGCGATAAGCAACCGAGCATTGCGTCAGTTCAAGAAACGCTAACGCGAGCTCTTCACTCGTCAGACCGCTGCCTCCGAACTCCTCAGGAATACTCCACCCAAACGAGCCAAGCTCGCGCATTGCCTGTACGACGTTTTCGGGAACCTGGTCTTCGGCTTCGACCAGATCTTCATTCGGGATAGCAACCTCACGCACAAAAGATCGGGTCGCATCGAGCAGGTTTCGAAAGGCATCAGGATCGCGGATCATGTTCGGTGTGGACTTCCAACAAAAGGCTCAAGGGATCTGACACTTGCCCACGACGGTCGCGCAACGTCAATTCGAGCAATAAAAACAGTCGCAAAACATGATGCATCGACAACAATCATCAGCCTACAAAATAACCGGACAGTCTTTGTGAGAGCATGGTTAAGTCTAAAATCCACAACACTTTGCGTTAAAGCGGCGAGGACTTACCTTGCTTGGGTCAAACTTAGATAGCATCAAGGTATCACGACTGCGATTCTGCGTTCTAGTTGCCAGCCGGGTAATGAAGCGGAGAATTTTTGTCTGGCGCGTCGTCACATGCGACGTTAGACTAAGGTCGTGCATATCCG
>JBCDBK010000188.1:0-2249 GCA_039184115.1 Planctomycetota bacterium
CCGCCGCCGATAATCAGCACCTGTTTCGTCATAGGTATCCATTCTTCGATGTCGCTTTCCCGCGATCGGAAGAGGAACTCACCAGTTCACTTCTTCCGTACCGCATCGCCAACGCGAATCGTCCCGTCACTGACAATCATGCCTAGTACTCCCCGCAGGTGATGCTGCTTGCCGACGTCGCTGTTGACGAATTGCTGGGCAGGCTTGCCGTATCGCTCGACAAACTTCCGACAACCCGTGTGCGGCGTTTCGCTAATTTTGATGATCACTTCGTCGCCGATGGCCAGCTCGCTGCCCACCGGCAAGTTCTCTTCGCTCAGGTCGAAGTCGACAATCAAGTTGTCGCCCGCAAGCCCCATGGCAGCGGCATCGCCGCCGGAGATCTGCTCCAAGATCCGCGCATTCATCAGCGACACCTGGGTGTCGGGATCGGAACTACCGTCAGGCAGGTGCTGCCAATGCGCGTGGACCCACCGATCGCCTACGATGCCTGTCGATTGGGCGAGTTCCGCCTCGTCGAGTGACTGTCGCTCGTTCTCCGCCGGGCGAACGAAGATCGCCTGCAGTTGTCCCTGCTCGCGAGGCGATTGCAGCACTGCCGTCAGACCGATTTCGAGTTCGTCTGCACCGAGGTGTACCGGGGAAACGTCCATCCTGCGTCCTCCTGGATTGAATAGCTGTCTGCATCATCGAGTAAAAACCCACCGTCACTGACTTAGACACGCCTGCGAAATGCGAGTTCGCTCCCACTCGCGGGCAGCTGGTCTGCTGAGTATAGCAACACCGAGTGTTACATAACTTACCTGGCCACTGTTTTCGACCGAGAAAACAAGAGGTGTAATTTGGTAACCGTGCGCGCAATCAAAAACCGCGTTGCAAAATTACAGAACTCAGTAGTTCCAAATTGAGCCGTCGGCGCTAGCCGCGGGTGACCTGCTAGCGACGTTCTCTCGTAGTTCACCCGCGGCTAGCGCCGATGGCTCAAGGTAAAGGAGCTCCATTTTGGATCCACTGAAACTTACCTTCGCGCAACTGTACCACATTGCGCGCGAACCTGACGGACCGCCAGAACTAATGTAGTCGATATCGCGCGGCAATTCAGTCGCGTTTTTTGGCCGGCGAGATTTTAGAAGCGCACCATTAAGCAACGCAGCAAACAAGGCCGCGGCATACGAGCACTCGTCGTTGCTTGGTGGTTCGCTTAATGCCAGCAGCAAGCTATCGAAACGCATCGCCGAGCGACTCGTCCTCGAACGGGAGTAGGCTTTCCATGGCCAGATCACGCGCCGTCACTCGGGTCGAGTCGAGCGATCGTGGCTTCGAGTCTGCCAATGGACGAACACCGTCGGCGTTGACTAACGCCTCCGCTGCGACGAATGCCTGCCCGTCTTCGACAAAATCGCTCTGGTCGCCTGGGTCGAAACTCAGCCGTTGCCACGCCGCCGCCACGTTCGCGCTCAAAGCTGACGACTGACTGCTTGCCACCGACGGCTCGCCGTAGCTAACCGACCACGCAGCCAAGTCGCTGGCATCGACGTCTGAGTCATCGTCACTATTGCCATCAGCGCGGACGGCGTTCGCGTTGCCAAATCCGCGCTGCCAGGCGAGAAAGTCGGCACCGTCCACGTCGAAGTCGGTATCGAAGTCGGCCAAAGGAATTGACTGGGCTTCGTACGCACCAATGTCGATCGCGATGTCATTAGGGAAATTGCCGTCAGCCACTCTCAAGAACGGCGCACCGCGCTGGTCGAATTCGTTCGGATCAAACTGAATCGTCGGATCACCCGCGTCGATGGCGGGACTGCCGGGAAGCAGAGCGTGAGTGAGCGTTGGTCCGCCATTGTCGGCGAGCGGGCCGAGGAGTGGGTCGTCGATCGCCGTGATGTCATTCGAGCCACCAATAGCGTCACCCGAGCCAAGCAAATTGTAGTTACTCTCCGGATTGGCGAAGTCACCATCGAGATTGTCGGATGCCACAGTACCGAAATTACCCGATAGAATGGAATTCTGAATAGTAGGTGCTTGCCCGCGAGATAGCATTGCCCCACCAAATCGCGCAGAGTTGTTGGTAATTGTCGTCCCGACGATCAGTAGCAAATCACCCTCACTCTTGATACCTCCACCCCCACGTCCATTACTGTCGTTTCCAGTGTTTGTGGTGTTCACGATAAAAATATCTACTTGCGTAACAGGCAAGTAGCTAATGAATAATACACCACCCCGGTCTCTAGCAGGGTTATTAAATATAA
>JBCDBK010000189.1:0-2233 GCA_039184115.1 Planctomycetota bacterium
ATGCGGTCCGCTTGCGACTGCCATATTGGTCGTTCGTCATTGGACATTGGGTCGTTCTTGCAGTTAGACTCGCACCTATGGCGCGCGTGGTCCTAGCAATGTCGGGTGGAGTCGATTCGAGCGTTGCCGCACATCTGCTGTTGCAGCAGGGTCACGAAGTGATCGGAGTATTTATGCGCCACGGGCACGAATCGCCGGTGGTCTGCGAAAGCGAAGCGGCGGAAGCAGGCGGAAAGCAGGCGGAAAGTGTCGTAGAACTGCCCGTCGTTAACCGGCTAGATCACAAGCAGGGATGCTGCACGGCGGCAGATGCCGAAGACGCCCGACGTGTGTCGGATCGGTTGGCGATTCCGTTCTACGCGTTAAACCTCGACCAGGAATTTGCTCAAATCATCGACTACTTTGTCGAGGAGTATACCGCTGGCCGCACGCCCAATCCCTGCGTGCAGTGCAATAACTGGATTAAGTTCGGCAAGCTGTTTGACTATGCCGATAGCGTCGATGCCCAGTTCGTTGCCACGGGCCACTACGCACAGTTAGTCGAGCACTCGAGTGCCAAAAGTTCGACGGAGCCAGCCTTGCTGCGTGGTCGTGATACTTCGAAAGATCAGTCCTACGTTTTGTTCGGCATCCAACGCGACTACCTGAGTCGCATGCTGCTACCCGTGGGCGACTACGAGAAGCCCGAGATACGCCGCATCGCTGGCACGCTCGGTCTCAATGTTGCCGAAAAGAAAGACAGCCAAGAGATCTGTTTCGTTACGCAGGGGCGATATGATGAATTTGTCCGTAGCAATCGGCAAGATGTCGACACGGCTGGCGAATTAGTCACCACAGACGGCACCGTCGTTGGCACTCACCAGGGGATCGAGGGCTTCACCGTCGGACAGCGAAAGGGCCTGGGCATCGCGCTCGGCGAACCAAAATTCGTGGTGCGAATCGAAGCCGACACCAACCGCGTGGTGTTGGGCGATCGCGACGAGCTAGCGCGACCTGGCCTAACCGCCGGGGGCACCAATTGGCTGGTTGACGAGGCGAGCGTGCCACAAAAATGCCTCGTACAGATTCGTTACAACGCCGCCGCTGTGCCGGCGCTGGTCACGCTGATGCCCGAAAAACGATTAATGCTTTCGTTCGACGAACCACAATTTGGCGTCGCCCCCGGCCAGGCTGTCGTTTGCTACGACGGCGACCGCACGCTCGGCGGCGGCTGGATCGAGTAACGACGACCGAAAGATCGACGTCATGCCATCTAAATCGAAGCTGCTGATGCCGATACTCGGCGGCGTACTGATCCTTCTTGTTGTGTTGATGGTTGTCGCCAGTCAGCAGGAGGGGCCAACTTTCACGCCGCCGGTGCCGCCGCAGAACAACGGCTACGATCAACTGCTGGAAGCAGCCAAGCTCCTCGCGCCGCGCACAGGCTTTTACGACGAGATGGACGATCAAGAGCTAGCAAAGATCGTGGAGCAAAACCGACAAGTACTCGAACTCGTTGATACGGCTTTGAAACAGCCGATTATGGTCCCTGTGGATTGGTCGGCGAAGCCGGGCTCGGCAGGCTCGCTGCGGCTAAATGACTGGACGGCGACGCGTTCGATTGCTCGGGCATTGGCCGCCCAGGCAAGGTGGCAACGGCTCAACGGAGAACATCGAGCTGCACTTGATTCCGCAGGCAAAATTTATCAACTCGGTGCGAATTGTGCGCGAGGTGGTCTACTGAACGACTACCTCGTAGGACTCGCTGTGCTGGGCTTAGGATTGGACGAGTTACGTCGGCTAGATCCCACCGATTCCAAAGCTATGGAAGCTGCGCTTGAGACCGTCGCTAGTCATCGCGAGGATTTAGAACACGCTTATGATGTCATCGAACGCGAAAAGGCCTACATTCGTGCGAATGCTTCTGGATTTGTCTGTTGGCAAATGCGAAGAAACCTGGACTCGATGTTTGACGCGTCTGCACAGGGTGGCTTCGCCGCCGAACGCCGACTAGCCGCCCAGCAGAACTTGCTGTGGCTACATCTAGCGTTGCATCTGTATCACCTCGAACAGGGCGCCTGGCCAACTTCGCTCGACGATTTGCCGACGGTTCGCCAGCCGCAGAGTCTGCTCGACCCCTTCAGCAATCAACCATTCGTCTACCGTCTGACCGCTGACAGCTACCAACTTTACAGCGTCGGCGAAAACAGCATCGACGACGGTGGCCAGACCGACGAATACGGTTTGCAGCCGG
>JBCDBK010000190.1:0-2009 GCA_039184115.1 Planctomycetota bacterium
CCGCGGCGATAGATACGCGTAGTCTCACCCCGCCCTGTGGAACAGTTGCTGCTACGGTCGGTCGACATCTTCATGGGCTGCTCGACGCGAGGCGTGAGACTGAAATTGCTTGGGGACCTGGCAGTAGCTGCCGCGCTTTGCGCCGCCGCCGACGAATTGGCCGATCCTTTTTCGTCACTCTCGATGGCTGAATTTTAACTAGACCATTCTTTGGGCAAGGCACCCGAGTGCAGGAGCGTTTTCGTGTCGACTGTGTCGCATCGTCTGTGTCGCGTAGCGGACGAAACCTCCGTGGACGTCGGCCTCAAACCAGAAGCCGGGCAACTCCGAAATCTTGCTGATCGGACGGGCACACCATCATACTCGCACGTTCAAAATTCGTCAACTCGGACGCCGCAGTGCGTTCGAAGCGAAGGACGGTCGCGTCAGTATTGTCATAGTCGAGCGCCTAGTCTGGGCTTCGCTAGTCAGGCTGGGCGTTCAAAATGGCGAAGCTATCGGGGCAGCTCAGAACTCACGTCGGTGTTGGCTTGGGAACGGGGATTCTAGAGAGCTGCGGAAGTCGACGCTCGGAACGGACGCCCGAGACCAACGATATCAGCAGGCTATGGATGCAGACTGACCTTCTATCTTGGAATCGGTCGCCGTCCAGGATGGCGGCGACAACAAGCTGCTGTGATCCGGACAGCGCCGAGGTACGAATGGGAGAGTGGTGCAAAGCCATCCAACTCTCCACCAAGTCACTTGTGGCCACTTCTAACAGACTTGCAGTATTATGCAAAGATTCTTGCCAATGATCACGCGAAAATGTATGGGCTAAACATAGTGGGAACGTACCACAACCGAAGAAATCCAATCTTGTGGCAAAGCCGCCAACGGCGAGGAACGCGTCGACCGCGAAGCCACACTTGGCAAGCAGCGTGACTTGTCCTGTTGAAGAGCAAATGCGCACTGCTCGTTGATTTCTCTCCCCGAAGGGCGCGCTGATTTTCCGTAGCAGATTGCCGATACTCGCACGAAACAATGTCGCTCCCTCGCACATTGTCGTCGACTCGACGGCCAGGTTGCGGTCGAGAGCGATATTCTTGCTTTCGAGCATATAAATATTGCGCCCGTAGTAGAAAGAGGTAGGCCGCTCCTTCACGGCCGCCTTCCTGGATCGCCCTCTCGGCAGGGCGATCGTCCGACGCGAACACGGTGAGGCAATCGTCCGACACAGACACCGCGATGCACACAACTGCGTGAGGCTGCCGTAGAGCGCCTTGAGCATTCGGATAAATTGCAGCGGCGGCGAACTAATGAGACATTCCCAACGATGAAACCGAGGTCTTCGTCCCACTGCGCACCTACCACGTTGAAACTGCCAAAAATGGAAACTGCTTTGCCGATGGCATTGTTGGACTCGCTGTCGGGCGGCAAGTGCAGTTGTCACCAAGGTGCCGTAAGGAAAAAGCCGGAAGGGCCTTCTCGAGACCGTTCTCGTCGTTTTGGGACGTGCCAACGACGCGAGATAGGACCATCAACGCGACGTGTTCGTCGATGAATCCCGAAAGAGCCGCGTCGGGCGCGTAAATTCTCTGCACCAAGACGCCTGTCGCCAACTCGTTGATGTGTCCACCCGATGCTGGCCCGTTGACATAGTCAGTGCCGACGACTCCCGAGATGCCTCGATATATAGTCCAAGCCAGTCATTTTCATCCGGGTCCAGTCGGTCGCGACCTAGTACACCAGGGTCACGTTTTCCGCCGGAAGCCGGCGACATCGAAAGCGGCGGTACGCCAAGTCCCTCCATGTGTGCGGGCGAAGTGGCTCCCGGATCTTTTTTTAGGTGAATGGCTCGAATCGTTTCAGGAACACGCTAGCCACGCGTTATTATTCGTCACCACACCGAGCCAGGCACGTTAGAAGGCGACACCTTACTTAGGAGGTCAGCTTAATTCTGTCGTTCTGCACAGAAGGGGTATGAAGTGGTTTGGCATGCAAAGTTGATTTTGGCGACTGGTTGCTAG
>JBCDBK010000191.1:0-1981 GCA_039184115.1 Planctomycetota bacterium
ATCGACTGGCTGGTTTATGCGAAAACTGACAAATACTACGTCAAAAAGTTCGAAGCCGAGACCAATATCACCGGCTACCTGGTAATGGACCTCAGCGCCTCGATGGCCTATAGCCACGAGCAACAGCTGACGAAGTTCGAATATTCAATTTGTCTGGCCGCAGCTTTGTGCTATCTGATGATTCATCAGCAAGATCCTGTCGGATTGATCACGTTTGGCGAGAAGATCGTCGATAGCCTGGCACCAAAATCAAAGCGAGCGCAGATCGGCAACATCCTCTCACTACTAGCGAACCTTGAACCGAGCGACAAAACTAACATCGGCAACAGTCTGAATCAGGTTGCTGCGATGCTCAAACATAGCAGCTTGGTGATGGTGTTTAGCGACCTGCTGGCCGAACCCGAGGAAGTGATCGCCGCCTTGCGCCGTTTGCGTCACGGTGGACACGATGTGATTTTGTTTCATATTCTCGATCAGGCGGAAGTCGCCTTCCCGTTTGAAGGACTCGTCGAACTGGAAGACCCCGAGTCAGGCGAAACGATCGAAGTCGACGCTGACGCCTATCGCAGCGAGTACCTCGAAGAGATCGACAGCTTTCGTACACAGTATGCCCGCGAGTGCCGGCAAAGCGGCATCGACTACGTACCCCTGGATACCAGCATGCAGTTCGACCGCGCGCTGATGGAGTATCTGATTAACCGGCGAAACTGGGGATAAACCTAGAAAATTTGAAACACCAAGACACGAAGGGCACCAAGAAACATTGAGATGAAGGACTCGATTGCTCCAGAAGTTGACGAAGTTGCTCGGCAGATCGTTGACTCCGCATTTCAGGTTCACAAGAAATTAGGCCCTGGTTTGTTGGAATCTGTTTACGAACGGTGTCTATGCCATGAACTTACGAAACGCAATCTCGTATACGAATCACAGAAAAACCTGCCTATCGCCTACGACGACTTAAAAATTGAATCGGGCTTACGATTGGATCTACTTGTGACAGATTCCATCATCGTCGAACTAAAGGCAATCGAATCGTTACTTCCAATTCACGAAGCACAGTTACTCACCTACCTCAAACTTAGCAGCAAACGCCTAGGCTTCCTAATTAACTTCAATGTCCCCTTAATCAAAGATGGCATAAGACGAATCGCCTTGTAACCTCAATCCTCTTACAACATCTTGGTGCCCTCCGTGCCTTGGTGGTTCATTTCTTCCGAACACACAAATCAACATGGGATTCCTAACGCCAGCATTGCTTGCCGGTGCGGCTTTGGTTGCCGTACCCATCTTGTTGCATCTGGTGATGCGCCGGCAACCACGGCAGCTGAAGTTTCCGGCGTTGCAGTTTGTTCGCAATCGGCAAGAAGCCAATCGTCGGAAACTCAATTTTCGGCATCTTCTGCTTCTGGCACTGCGTTGCGTGCTCATCGCTGGATTTGCGTTCGCACTCGCGCGTCCCACGCTCAAAGGCACTGGCCTGCGTGGCAAGGAAGGCGCACCGCTGGCCGTGGCCATCGTCGTCGATAATTCACTGCGAATGCAGTACGTGCATGAGAATCGCACGCGGCAGGAACAGGCGGCCGAGATGGCCACGGAACTGATCAATAAATTCCCTGACGGTACGGAAGTCGCGATCATCGATCGAAGTCGCTCGACCAACGGGTTTGCAGCCGACCTCAGCACTGCCGAGTCACGGCTACGCAATCTGGCAACCGAGAGCAAGCCCCGTCCGTTGGAAGATGCTCTGCGCGAAGCGGTCGAACTGGTCGGCGAGCGCCAAGACTCGCGGCAGGAGGTTTTTCTGTTCACCGATCTCAACGCCACAGTATGGAGCGAATCGACGGTGGATTCGTTCAACGAAACGCTCTCAGGTACTCCCGAGGCTCAGATTTACCTCCTGCCGCGAGTCTTGGCGCTCGCCGACCAGTTCGACCGCTTCGCGCAGAGCATCTTCCAACGGACGGGGCTTGCTCTCGGTTGC
>JBCDBK010000192.1:0-1826 GCA_039184115.1 Planctomycetota bacterium
ATCGGGTCTCATTATTCAAAGAGAGCAGTCGCTTGTCGCAATCGCAGTACGGACGAAAGGCGGCAGCGGACAGCCGAGGGATGCGCCGTCGTCAGCCGTCTCCATACTCGCCTTCGACCTATTATTTGAAGCGAGGATTCGTTCACACGTAGGCGGCACGAACCACGAAACGCCTGCCCGGTTGTGCCCGCGCGAATCCATACGTAGATTTGAGAGCATCGAGTAACGAACAAGAAACATAAGAGATGACGCTAACGTTCGGAAGCCTGTTAGCTATTGCTGCCTTCTTGGTATTCTGGGTTCAACCACTGGTTGCACGGATGATCTTGCCGGTTCTCGGTGGTTCCCCCGGCGTCTGGAATACTTGCGTTTTTTTCTTCCAGACCACTCTGCTACTTGGTTATCTCTATGCCCATTTTCTCACCCGGCTGAAGTTCTCCAGGCAACGAATACTCCACGGAGCAGCACTTACCGTCGCGCTGATTCTCGCTCCGAACACCCAGTCTGCCTGGACATCGAATAGGTACGGAGCCGAAGCACTAGATATCTTATTGGGACTTACCAGCTATATTGGCGTCCCTTTCATAGTTCTCTCCAGCAGCGCTCCCTTACTGCAACACTGGTATAGCTTATCCCGAACAGAGAGAGCGGCAGATCCGTTCTTTCTTTACGCTGCCAGCAATGCGGGTAGCCTATTGGCCCTTTTAATCTTCCCGACCTTGCTCGAACAGTTTCTGCCCCTCACGGATCAGATAGCGTATTGGTTCTACATGGTCCTCGGTTTCTCGATCACCGTAGCGATCCTTTCACTGATTCTTCCAACGACAGTAGCAAAGACGACCGGACAGCCTAGCGCAACATTTGCAGTGCAAGACCGATGGCAAGCCGCGACATGGGTGGGTACCGCATTCGTACCGTCTAGTCTCATGCTGAGTGTGACTACACACATAACAACTGACATAGCGGCTGTGTCTTTTCTATGGATTGTTCCACTTGCTATTTTCCTCTCAACATACATTCTTGCCTTCTCTGGAATCGGCAAAGCAGCCGCAAGCGTTGCACGATTGGCTCTGCCCTTGTCGATACTCGGATTGTGGGTCGTGCTCCTTCAGGGACGGAACGAGACACTTGTCCAGATCCCGATTGACTTGGGCATCGTCGCTTGTGTCAGCATGCTGCTTCATCATCAGCTGTTTCAAGCTCGACCCGAAGCCGAGAGGCTAACCAGCTTTTACATTTGCATTGCGATAGGCGGTCTATTCGGAGGCCTTTTCAACTCGATCGTTGCGCCAACACTCTTCGATAGTGTGCTGGAGTTCGAGTTGGTCCTCGGAATTGGCGTGCTCGTCGTAAATTGGAATCTGATTAATGAAACGGTGTGCCGATTCCGGAATGCTGACTGGCGGGGACTTGGACTCAGAGATGTCGGATTAATCATATTCGCAGCCTTCGCGTTCGCCGTTATAGGCCTGGAGTTCAATGACGCCAGTAAGACGCTTCTTGTCACGGCGATGGTCGCCTGCTCGGCGATAGGTTGTGCTTACATAGTCGGTGTTCGGGGCGCGGGGCAATTAATTGCGACCCTCAGTGCCGCGCTATTTCTCTCGATGAGCATGGTCACCAAATCCACTCATGGTCTGTTTGCTGAACGAAGTTTCTTCGGTGCGCTAACGGTCGACGAAATTGTGGTCGAAGGCCGGCTTTTTCGACGCCTTATTCATGGCACGACCATTCATGGAATCCAATCGCAGGAAGCCGGCGAAGCGATGAGCCTGCAGAGTTACTACGCGCCTATGGGTCCTGTCATCGCGAGCTATACCCGTGAC
>JBCDBK010000193.1:0-1798 GCA_039184115.1 Planctomycetota bacterium
AAAACCTCGCGCCTCAATGGCCACCTCCGGCCGAAAGTCGAGCCCCCGACCGTGCGCCGGCAGGGCAGCACTCGCCATGCCTGCGCCGGCCACGATCCAGGGAAGGAACCGTTCGTTCATTACAGTCGGTCCAGCACCGCAGGCTCGAAATCATCGCGTTCAAAGCTCGTGCCAAACTCGTACTTATCAGCCTCAATGATGGTCACCTTGCCGGTGAGGTGATTGGTCATCACCTGGCGATGCGAGCGCCAGTACCCGCCTTTGTACTCACGGTAGTCTTTAAGCTCGAGGGTTTTGAGCAATTGCCCGCCGCGATCAAAGAACTCGATCTTTCTGGACTGGAACACGTCGGTGTCAAAGTAGCAGTGGAGCTTTGAATAGCCTGATCGCTCATACCGCGGCAGACACTCTAGGACGTCCATTTCCATGCCGTCGACGTCCTTGGTCTCTAAGTAGGTGTATTCGTATTTTCCAAGCTCATTCGCAGTCAGGTCCTCGAAGGCAAACTCTGAGCCCACAAACGGGCCAGATTTATTCGACGAAGAGATGCGCTTGACCCGACGAAGCGCCGGCAGATAAAGCCACTGGTTATCGGACTCGAGGATCTTCGCGTGAGAGAGTAGCGCGGTCCCCTCCACGTCGGGTGGTGAGAAAAAGACCGTCAGGGACTTGTCCCCGGTGCCTTCTTCGGCCTTCTCCAGCGTATCGATCCTCATTTCGCGGGTCGTCATTCGGCCACTCGGATCGCTTAAGGTCATGGCCAGATCGACCGTGCTTGAGCCGAACCCCTCGTCGGACTTGTCGTTGCGTTCTGCGATCGCATAGCCCCGTTCTTTGTCAGTCTGGGCAGAAGTGACCGGCGAGATCGCCGTCGCTGCAATCATGACCGCGCACACGGTAGTGAAAAGCACTGGCTTAAACATAAGTCCTGGTCTCCTGTAAGTTTTGAAAATCGCAATTCAATTCAGGCTATTGATGGTCGCTCTTGCACGTCGCCGCCAGGCACGTCTTTCGCAAACGTCAGGAACAAGCTCGGCAGCAGCAGGAAATTAATCAGCATCGCCAGAACAACGGCTATGGCCGTCAACAGTCCAAGATCGGCATTGAGTTTGAAGGACGACGTCACAAGCACCGCAAATCCCGCTGCGAGAATCACAGTGGTCGCGAAGATGGCCGTGCCGGCGGTTCTGAACGCGTAGCGCACCGAATCGAGTGCCGACTTGCCGTCGCCGCGTCGTGCACGCAGATATTTCGATAGGAAATGCACCGTGAAATCGACGACCAAGCCAACAGCAACCGCTCCAACGGCCGCGACCGAGAAACCGACCGTACCGACGAGCAGAGCCCATATTCCGAACGTGACGAGAATCGGCAACGCGTTGGGCAGAATGCTGATCGCCCCTACCAGCAGTGAGCGGAACGAAATGGCCAGAATCACAAAGATCGCGATAATGAGGTACGCCGCCCCTTCGAACATCGCTTCGATGTTGCGTTGGGCGACAAACGAGAACAGCACCTTCGAGCCTGTGATATCCACACCATAGCCATTGCCATTCTTGGTAAACCAGTCTTCCGCTGTGCGAATAAAGGCCTTTGTGTTCGTCGTGCTGATGTCCTTCATGCTCGCGGTGATTCGCGTCGAGCGCCGATCAATATCCACCCGATTATTGAGATCCAGCCCGTAGGGCAGGGACAGCTCGTAGACCAGAAGGTACTGTGACGCGAGAGTCTGATCGTCCGGGATCGCGTAGTACGCTGGATCATCGCCATTCAGATTTCGATTGACCCGCTTCATGAT
>JBCDBK010000194.1:0-1718 GCA_039184115.1 Planctomycetota bacterium
CTCGTGTGGCGCTTTTGCGTCGGTTTGCCGCTGATTGACAAGTGCCACGACCGCTGCGGTGAATCGCAACTTGCGATAACGGGCATCGTTCACAGCGACATCCAGCAAACAACGGATGAAGATCTTGGAGCCGCAGGATTCAATGGCCCACGATGGCCATCACCAACTTGTCGAAGAGCTGCGGTCCGGCAGCGAACGAGCGCTCGCCGATTTGTTTGAGCTCTATCGTCCGCGATTGATCCACATCGTCGCGGCCCGCATGGACAAGCGCCTACGAGGACGGGTCGATCCCAGCGACCTACTTCAAGAGACGTTTCTGGACCTTTCATCCAGGCTGCCGTCTTTTGTTGTCGATGATCGTGGATTGAGCGCTTTTGTGTGGATGCGGCTCACCGCGGTTGAGAAGGTCATCCACTCTTATCGGCGACACCTGCATGCAGCGCGTCGGGATATTCGCCGCGAGGCAGATCCGGCTGTGCTTCAACCACACTCCAGCATGGCGCTGGCGGACCAGCTCTGTGGCCGATTCACTTCGGTCGGTCGAAAGGCAATCCGCGCGGAAATTGCGGAAACGGTTCAAGAGACCCTGAAACAGATGCAGGAAATTGACTACGAGATCATCACCATGCGGTGCTTCGAGGAGCTTTCCAACGCCGAAGCGGCACAGTCGCTTGGTATCTCTGAAAACGGCGCCAGTAGTCGATTCGTACGTGCGATGGCGAGGTTAAAGACCGAGCTTAGCAAGATCCCGGGTTTCGACGACTAGCAGGAGGACTAGCCGCATGGCAGAAGATGGGGCTCTGCACATCGTCGAACAGCTCGCGGAACGTTACTTCACGCGGATTCGAGACGGAGAGCAACTCACTCCCGCTGAGTTCGCCGCGAACTTCCCGGACCATGAGATTACGCTCCGTAATTTTATCGACGCCATGCGGTTGGTTCGCCAGGTCCGCGATGACCAGGTCAGCAAGCCCAAGCTGCTGGCCGGAGAGCAAATTGGGCGTTTCCAGATCATAAGCGAACTTGGACGTGGCGGGATGGGTGTCGTCTACGTCGCAGAGGATGTCCGCCTCGGGCGCAAAGTTGCGATCAAGCTGCTGTTCGGTGACGCCGTACGCGATCAGGAGTGGTTGGTGCGTTTCGAACGGGAAGCGAAGCTGACGAGTTCACTTAATCACCCCAATATTCTTACGGTGCATGAAATTGGCCGTGACGCCGATCGACACTTTATTGCAACTGAGTTCGTTGACGGTACCACGCTCTTTGAGGCTCTTCAAAGAGAATCATCGACGACGAACCAGATGACTCACTACGCGACTCAGTTGCTAAGTGCCGTTGCTGCGGCTCACAGAGCGGGAATTGTCCATCGGGACCTCAAACCCGAAAACATCATGGTCCGACAAGATGGACTGGTGAAGGTACTCGACTTTGGCCTCGCGAAGGTCGAGACCACGCCAAGCACACTTGATGTCGCCCAGCACGAGACGACAACCTCACCAGGTATTGTCCTGGGGACGGTGCACTATATGTCTCCCGAGCAAGCACGGGGACTGCCGGTCACGACGAGCAGCGACATCTTCAGCCTGGGGATCGTGCTCTACGCCATGTTCTCTGGGAGACACCCGTTTGCTGGCGAAACGCCGAGCGATGTGATGGCGGCGATTATCAATCAGCCACCGCACCCGTTTCCTCGCAGCGAGACCGTTCCTCGTGCGCTC
>JBCDBK010000195.1:0-1635 GCA_039184115.1 Planctomycetota bacterium
CCCCAACCACCGCCGATGACGGCTATCGTTTTGGGGCGCAAGAGTCGCGATAGATCTGTCATCGCTGGACGCGTCGCCAGCCGTACGCTGCCCCAGCAGAATTACCTGTCGCCATTCATGCACCATTTGAGTATCGGTTCCGCGCCGAGAGTACCCCGGTCGCATACACCCACCTTATCGGCCCAGCCCTGCCATTCGGCTGGCATGTCTGCGACAAGATCCGTCGCGCCCGCTGCAAGATCGGTCAATTCGGTGCCGCTTCAATGTGGTGAAGTTCCCTCGCCCGCCTTGCCGAATTGCAAGTTGCCATTCGTTATGCCGGATCGCCGCTTTGCCGTCGTACTCTCAAAAGATCGTTTGCTTTCGTTGCCAGTTCGCGCTCGACCATCTCGATATCGGCTTCCGAGAATACAGCGGCGAAGGAAAAGCTGTCAGAAGTCATCTCGGCGCGGCCATTGGTCTTTAGCATGCAGCCGGGAGTATAGAACGAGCACGACCCACCCAAACTGTCATAGAAATCATCGAAGCCGTGGCGTCGGATGGCCGACATCGCTCACAACTCAGTAGTGCCTCATGCGGTCTAATGCTACCGTGGATACCCCACTTGCCCGACATAAGTGACACGTGGCTGGTACCCTTCTACGTCGTGGCGATCGTGACGGTGTCGTCATTCAGTTCACCCTAAGAGCCTTGCGTGCTGAGATCGCCCTCTGTTTGCCCGATTCCAATCCCCGCTTATTGTCGCCTGAGGCCGTTCAGCAAGTCGGCCTGGATCGGGGAGCACCAGGAACAGTTATAGAGTGCGTCGAGCGCAGCGCTTCCTTTCGCGGTGCGCTCGATCTTTGGCACCAGGATCTCCAATCCGAAGCAGGCAATATCGGTAGAGCCCATGGCGTCAGAGAGGATCGGAACGACGTTTCGACGGAGGGTCACCCCTTGGCCCTTGGCACAACCCACCACAAGCTGACAGGCCAGCGAATTCGCATCACCTAAATAGTGTTGGGACACGCCCCAAGAGGCCGAAGCGGACGGTTACCTGCGAACTGGCCGGAGATTACCTTGCCGACGGCGATCGCCTCGTTCACGCCTTCTGCTCCCTTCACGCCTTGGTCTGCCACGAACTTCGATTCGCGGTTGACGCCCAGGATCATGCGAAAGACCACGTCGTCATCGGTAAGCTGGGTGTTGTGCTCAGCAGCTTCCGGCCTCAGGTAAAGGTAGTCCATGCCGCTTCCAGTTCTGATGGTCATGATTCGCGTGCCTTCGGCAAAGCTCGGCAGGGCACATCGCTCGGCGTAGGCGAGAACGTGGTCCAACCAGCTTTGGTTCTGCTTTGTCTCAAAGTCCTTGAAGTGACTGCTGCTGAAGACCGCAGCTTGGTAAATCCGCGGCTCGCCGCTTTTCGACAGCGATCTCGTCTCCAACGAATTTCCACAGGCGGAAAGGGAAAGGATCAATGATCCGGCAACGGACAGGACAAGACGGCAAAACATGGGTACGCTCCAACACAAACATACGAGACAGCATGGATGCATACCGGAAGAACGTTAAGCTTTACGCCCCCAGTGGCCGAAGCAGGTCCCGACTGATGATGTGACGCTGGATTTCGGACGTGCCGTCCCAGATGCGCTCTAC
>JBCDBK010000196.1:0-1610 GCA_039184115.1 Planctomycetota bacterium
GCTGGAGACACTGCGAGAGATTCTGCGGCTGTCTCCACACACCAAAGTTATCGTAGTTACCGGCAACGGTGATCAAACCAATGCGCTGAAGTCTGTGGAGCTCGGTGCCTACGATTTCTATCAAAAACCCATCGACGTAAACACGCTTCGGCTGCTGGTCGACCGAGCGTTCAACATGTTCGAGCTCGAAGCCGAAAACCGGCGGCTGCAGGGCGCAGCAACGGATTCACCGCTCGATGGCATCGTCGCTGCCAGCGAGGGTATGCGCAACGTCTGTCAGATGATCGAGAAAGTTGCTCCGACGAACGTTACGACGTTGCTGCTCGGCGAAAGCGGCACCGGCAAAGAGCTGTTGGCCCGCGCCCTGCACCGGCTCAGTCCACGCTCCGAAAACAGATTTGTTGCCATCAACTGTGCGGCAATTCCGGAGAATCTCCTGGAATCGGAACTTTTCGGGTATGAAAAGGGCGCGTTCACGGGCGCCGCAAAAACCACACCCGGCAAAGTGGAGGTCGCAGATGCAGGCACGCTGTTTCTGGATGAAATCGGCGATATGCCGATTGGCCTGCAGGCCAAGCTGCTTCGTTTCCTGCAAGAACGTGTCGTCGAGCGTGTCGGTGGCCGTGAGGAAATCCCGGTCGACGTTCGGGTTGTTTGTGCCACCAATCAGAATCCGGTCGAGCTGATCAACCAGCAATTGTTCCGCGAGGATCTGTATTACCGTGTCAGTGAGATCACGATTGACATTCCGCCGTTGCGAGAGCGCGAGGAAGGCCGACTGATCCTGGCACGCACGTTGTTGGCAAGGCTCGCCAAGCAGCAAAAACGCGCCATCAACGGCTTCAGCAAGGATGCCTGCGATGCGATCGAGTCCTACAGCTGGCCAGGCAACGTCCGCGAGCTGGAAAATAAGATCAAGGGTGCCGTGATTATGGCGGACGGCAAGCAGCTCACCGCCGACGATCTTGGCATTGCTGCCGACGGAGAGGGGCCAAACTCCCTCAATTTGCGGGAGGTCAGGGCGCAGGCCGAGTCCAAAGCTATCCGCACGGCTCTGATGCGCAATTACGGCAACGTGTCCAAGACCGCGGAAGAACTTGGCGTGACGCGGCCAACGCTCTACGACATGTTGAACAAATACGGTCTTTCGGCCGAAGCCTATTCCAAACGGTCACTGGTCAATGAGTAGGCGATCGAAGTCTCTGGACCGGTGAGCGACACCATCGACTGCATCGTGGCCGGCGCCGGCGTCGTCGGTCTTGCCATCGGGCGACGATTGGCACTCGCGGGGCTCGAAGTGGCCGTGCTCGACAAGGAAGACCGCATCGGTTCGCACACGAGCAGCCGAAATTCCGAGGTGATTCACGCGGGCATCTACTACGCGACGAATTCCCTCAAGGCCAAACTGTGCGTCGCCGGCAAGCACGCCCTGTACGAGTACTGCGACAAAAAAGCGGTGCCGCACAAGCGCATTGGCAAGCTCATCGTCGCGACGCAGGCGGCAGAGGAAAGCACCCTGGAAAAAATCCGCATCAAGGCCGCCGAAAACGGTGTGACTGACCTGGTGCCCATGAATCAGACGGCCGTTCGCGACCTCGAGCCGAACGTCA
>JBCDBK010000197.1:0-1588 GCA_039184115.1 Planctomycetota bacterium
CTACGTTGCCCAGAATGTGTGCCATAACACGACATGGACGACGCAAAGCTCGAAAATCCCCGAGTTCGACTGGGTCGTTATCGACCACGGCGACGGTTTCTCTTATCCGAGAGGCCACGCTGTGACCGCCGACGCTGTCTTTATGATGGAGGTAAGCTGGGATGCAGCGATCGTCGTGACGAACCCGGTGACTGGCGAATCCCAGACTTCACCTGTATCCGATGTTAGCGGCGATTTATTCCTCGTCAAAGTTTCGCTCGACGGCTCCCCCGATGCAATATGGACGTACAGAGGCGCCGGATCTGTCTCAGTCTCGAAGCTTGCACCGAGCATGGACGGTTCGTCTCTCGCAATGGCAGGTGGTTTCCGAGGCAACCTCACCTTTGGAGACAAAACAATCGACGCAAGAATCGGCGGGGATGAAACAAAGTTCGGCGGTTTCATCGCAGTCGTCTCGGCGGCGACTGGAGATGTTGCATGGGCACAGCATTTTACCGACGAAATAAAGAATACTAATGTACTTGATGCCGTGTTTGATTCTGAAGGAAACGTCGCTGTGACCGGAACGCGGTGCGAATTCAATGTATGGGATATTAGTCTCTGCGACGGCTTCGTGAAGCTCTTGGCCGCTGATGACGGTTCTGAGCTCTGGGACCGCAATTTCGCTGGAACTGGATTCGAACCGTTCACAAGTATCGACTTCGCTGACAGCAAATTGTTTCTATCGAGTGCATTTGTCGGAGAAACCACTGTCAACAGCTTGGTAGTTGCATCGAGTTCTCATGAGCATGCGGATGCGATGCTGCTCGTGCTCGAGGCTGACAGCGGAGACGGATCATGGGCTGCGACAATATCAGGTGGGCAGCGTGCTTCGAGCTCGCATGTGAAGATCAAAGGAGATTCGATTTACCTGACGTGCACTGGCGGCTGCCTCGAAGTGCGCACTTCGGCTTCGGATGTGATTGCCTCGTTTGAAGGCACCTATAATGGGGGCATCGCCAAGATTGGCCTTGACGGCACGCCTGCTTGGACTGCCGATGTTGCTGGCTTCGATGATATTGGCTTGGCGGTCACCGACGACGCCGCTTACGTTGCTTTCTACTCGACACCAACTTCGCAGACCTACGGTGACGTCACCTATTCGCCTTGGGGTGGCTGTTTCGCTGGACGGGAAGGAACCTGCGATTACTTGATGGCCAAGATCGATGCCGAAAGCGGAGCTGGCAAGTGGGTGTTACAAAGTGGCGGTCCAGGAAACGAACTGATTCTGGGTAACCTAGATGCAGACGCGAACGGCGATGTTTATGCGATTGGCGTGACATGGTCCCACCCGGTATACTTCGACCCAATCATGGTGGATACGCACTCCGACATGAGTGGAGGATCGGACGGCTACGACATGTTTATCGCCAAGCTCAAGACCACGGATGAGAAACTGCCATCGTGTAAGACCGACGCGACGACGATTGCCGATGGCTTTTGCTTCATCAGCAACGTGTGCTATGAAGATGGCGCTGCTTCTCGCAACCCCGATCTGGCTATGTGCATGACGTGCTCGGCTGGCGTTTCGCAAATGTCGTTCACGCAG
>JBCDBK010000198.1:0-1518 GCA_039184115.1 Planctomycetota bacterium
AAGTCCGAGGGCGCCGTCGTAGTAGGGCGTGCCGCGTTGATGAATGCCGTGAAAATGCACCGTCAATCCTTGGTCCGGCAACGAATTGATGACGTCGACTCGCACCGTCGCGTTGGTCGGCACCCTCATCGTCGGGCCTTGAACGCCGTGTCCGTTGAAGGAGAGTACCATTTTTTCTTTGCCGTCGAGCTGGAGCGCCGCGTAGACAAGTTCCAATTCGAAGACGTAGTCCGGCGGATTGTTGTCGAGGTCCACCAACATGGCCACGTGGTTCTTCTCGGAAGACCCTCGGTGTTGTTGCTGCTGCTGCTGCGGCGAGACCACCACAGCAGCAGCCAACAACAAGCTTCCGATCACGACCAGACCCAAGATCCCGGAATAGTATCGTTCTCCTTTTTGAGCCGTCGCCAAGAGCGGAGTCGCTTCGTCGCGCATGATGATGCTCTGGTCGCTGCCCGGTCGGTGCTTTTCTTCGTTTGGGGGGTTTGCTTTATTTGGGAGTGTACTTTCAAGGACGTTGCAGATTTCATCGACTTCCACCAACAATTTTCTGTTCCTCTTTGAGCCGAGTAGAGGAGCCGAGTATACCAGAGTTCCGGTGACTGGTATATAGTTAAACATCAACTGAATTTAACTACCGCCCACAAGAACAATCACCGAAACCACTCCAATACTATGATGAATCGACTCTCTGCCAAGTGGAGACCTGTTGGTGCACGAATGAATTTGAGAATTTGGGACGACAATTCCAACGCTGCCCAAGCTCTTCCACACTCTGGCCATTGCACCTGTCTCAAAGCAACTTGAAATGACTTGCTCTCGCCCAGCAAAAGCCGGAACGGAGCTTCAACGCAAGGTCAGCCCGTGACGCCTGAAGCGCCGGACTCGCACAGTTGTGCGCCCTGCGGCAGCTCGGACTGTGGCTCTGCTCGGCTGCGACACGACGGGTCCGCGACGATCGGTGGATGGGGGCGCCGCTACGATGCAGTTCGTGCATCGACGATATGGCCCGAGCGTCGTTCTTGCGCCAAGACACCATCCGCGGGCGCCGCCCGCGCCGCGACGGTCCGCCTTTCGTCCCGAGCTTTGTCATTGCACGAGGGTCGTGCTATGCGCCTTCAGGAGAGCGGTCGTGTGAACGAAATGCGCGCGGTCGTCGAATCGTGCCCGCGTTTGGACAGAGGCGCTTCCGCGAACGGTCGGGCCCGCGGCCGCCGTCGCGTCGATCTTTCTCCTATATGATAATGGTAGCCGTTGCCACGAGCAGGCCAATGTCCAGGGTTGTTGTTTGAGGGCCAGCGGCGATCTCGCTCTCGTCGTCGCTCCACTCCAAGTTTGGCGTTGGTCTGGTTGTAGTTGCCCGAGGGGGAGCGCGACACGTGAGAGGGGAAGACCGCAATAACGATGAAACCTCCTGTACAAGATTCGCCCTCGAGATGTCGGCGGCGCAGGATGCCGCGGCAGTCGCGTTGTGCTTGGAACAAAAACAGGCGGTGCCGTCTTTCTTTCTTCCGGCGA
>JBCDBK010000199.1:0-1517 GCA_039184115.1 Planctomycetota bacterium
CGCTGCGATCTTGCTCTTTGTTCTGATCCGAGGAGATGGGGGATAACCATGGTCGTTCTCAGCAAGATCTACACCAAGACCGGCGATGCGGGAGAAACCGCTCTGGGCAACGGGGCCCGCGTGGCCAAGCATTCGATGCGCGTGTCCGCGTATGGCACCGTGGATGAATTGAACGCCACCGTAGGGCTCGCACGGCTCAAGGCAGCAGGCGACACAGACACGGCCCTCTCTCGGATACAAAACGATCTCTTTGATCTGGGCGCGGATATGTGCCGGCCCGATATGGAGCAAGACGCCGAGGCCGAGTATCCGCCGTTGCGCATGAGCAAGGCCCAAGTCGAGCGGCTGGAGGCCGAAATCGACGTGATGAACAAAAAGCTTGAGCCCTTGCGCAGCTTCGTTCTGCCGGGTGGCTCAGAGCTTGCCGCCTACATGCATTTGTGCCGCACGGTTGCCCGTCGGGCCGAGCGCATGTCGGTCGAATTGGCCACGATGGAGGCCGTGAATCCGGAGGCCGTCAAGTACCTCAACCGGCTCAGCGATTGGTTTTTCGTGGCCTCTCGTATTGCCAATGACAACGGCAAAAACGACGTGCTTTGGGTGCCCGGCGCCAACCGTTAGCGCCAACCTCGGCGTCTGAGAGTAAAAACGCGACGTCGTCGGGGCAAAACGTGACGATTTTGCGCTGTCCTCGGGCTTTGCGAGTCGGTAGGAACGGTGCAGCCAAACGCTATGGGAGTCGCTTGCGGCTCCTCATTTATTCCAACTGGAGATTATGCCCATGAAGGTCTTGGTACCTGTCAAACGTGTGATCGACTACAACGTGAAGGTTCGCGTCAAGGCGGACGGGTCCGGGGTCGATCTTGCGAACGTGAAAATGTCGATGAACCCCTTTGACGAGATTGCTGTCGAAGAAGCGATCCGCCTCAAGGAAGCCGGGAAAGCCGAGGAAGTGATCGCGGTTTCCATCGGTGTGAAGCAAAATCAGGAAACCCTGCGCACGGCCCTTGCCATGGGTGCAGACCGCGCAATCCTGGTTGTTGCCGCAGATGACGTGCATACGGACATCGAGCCGCTGGCGGTTGCCAAAATCCTCAAAGCCATCGTTGACGAAGAGCAGCCTGGCCTTGTGCTGGCGGGCAAACAGGCGATTGACAATGACATGAACGCCACGGGCCAGATGCTGTCGGCACTGCTCGGCTGGAGCCAGGGCACGTTTGCGAGCGGATTGGACGTCGAAGGTGACAGCGCTGTTGTGACCCGCGAAGTCGATGGCGGCCTGCAGACGATCAAGGTGAATATGCCGACCATCGTGACGGTTGACCTGCGCCTCAACGAGCCGCGCTATGCCTCTCTGCCCAACATCATGAAGGCGAAGAAGAAGCCGCTGGATGAGAAGACTGCGGCAGATTACGGCGTTGACGTTTCTCCACGTCTTGAGATTGTGAAGACCGAAGAGCCTGAAGCACGCAAAGCGGGCGAGATTGTTGGCTCTGTCGACGAACTGGTTTCGAAAC